>DATIZQ010000100.1:0-244156 GCA_035517015.1 Candidatus Acidiferrum sp.
CCCGCTGGATCGAGGAGTACAATTACGACCGGCCGCATCGCGGAGTCCACAATCGCACTCCGCACGAGGCCTTCTTGGCTTTTGCAACTGACCTAAACTCGGAGACCCTGAACGTCTAAATTAGCGGGGAGCCCTACAACTTCATCAGCAAACTCTCTCCTTTCCGGACACACCCGCCAGACAGCCGGCGGGCAGGCGTCCGGCGTTGCCTATGTGCAGCGAGCGCACCCCGGTTTCACCGAGGGCGCAAACTGCGCATCCCGGTTGCACACAATTAATTATTCTTATGATTGAGGATAGAGATGTATAGCATAGTTAACGGCAGTTGTCAAGGACTAGTACTCGTAGAACTCGCTACGCGCTCGGTTTGCCTTGGCGGTGGCGTCAGGCGCGCAGCCACACGCGGCGACCGGCGGCGCGGGAGAGCATCAGGATGAGCGCCAGGCCGGCCAGCAAGGTTCCGCTGCCAGGTTCCGGCATCGCCGACGTCGAGCCGACCATGTCCAATTGAATCGCGGGAGCCGGAGAAGCAGGCTCAAAGCTTATCAACCCCGTGAGACTGTTGCCGGCCCAAATCCCTCCATCAATCCCCTGGTCATTTTCGTACCAAGCCAGTTCGTTTTTTTGCGCATCGGTCAGGGTTATGACGAGCCAGTACTGCGTGTCGGCGCTCAGGAGTGGGTTCGTTACGGAAGCAATGGTCGTAAGGATTCCCGGAAAACCCGGAGCGTCAATACTCCAGCCTTCGAGCAGGGTTCCGGGCTGACCGCTTGAATCGGTGTACAGGCCAATCGAAACCGGGTTATCGAGGCTGAACAACGGCGTCAAAATGTCTCCGAGGTTCCCGCCGGAGGTTGTCACAAACGGGGTCGCCATGAAATCAAAATTCGTTTGCCAATCTCGATTGATGATGAACGTGTTGCCGGGCCCCAGGTTGCTATACAGCGGATCCGCTAGGGAAGGTGTTGCAGCGCCAAGTCCCAGCAACAGCAACGCGCTCAAGAAGATCACAAGACGGGCAGTGCGTACGTTCATTTTCACGGGCGCTCCTCCAGGTCCGCGAAGGCACAATTCAGCTGGGGTCTCACCGGCCTCAGGCGGAAGTTCGGAGCTTGGTGGCAATTGGACTGCCAGATTGCTAATCGGTGCATCTCGCGCGGCGCGGTTGCGGGAATCGCAGTTAAGTCCCTGTCCGGCAGGGCCTTACGCCATCTCGAAGACAGGCTGAGTCTTGATCGATGTACCTTGCGTCGGAATCAGCCGGCCGGTTAGCGAAACTTCGTTGCACAGTTATCCCCATCTGTTGCGCAAGACACGCTCCATCCGCGTTGCGAGGATGCGAGGAGTCGAATCATCAGCCACGAACTCGCAGACTAGATGAAGCGGCTCGTCGCGCGTTCGGTTTGACAGGTGTAGGAGGCCAGACTAGTATCGTTTTTCTGCGGATTTGCGCGTGGAATTGATTGTAAGCACATGAAGACGATGAGGATCGCATACTTCGACTGCTTTTCGGGCATCAGCGGCGACATGGTCCTGGGCGCGCTGGTCGACGCCGGCGCGGAGCTGGCCGCCATCGAGGCGGAACTGCGCAAGCTGAACCTGCCGGGGTGGACGATTTCGGCGAAAAAGGTGCAGCGGCAAGCGATTTTCGCGACGCATGTGATGGTGGAGGTAAGGGATTCCCACCATTCGAGCGGCCATGCCCACAATCACAGCCACTCAACGCATCGCGGGCTTTCGGAAATTGTGAAGATGATTGACGCGGCGGGGCTCGCGCCGCGCGCGGCGGAGCGCGCGAAGAAAATCTTTCGGCGGCTGGGCGAGGCGGAAGCGCACGTGCATCAGGTGCCGATTGAGAAGGTCCACTTCCACGAGGTCGGCGCGGTGGATTCGATCATCGATATTGTGGGCGCGGCGATCGGTTTCGAGCTGCTCGGGATCGACGAGTTTGCGTGCTCGGCGGTCGATGTGGGCAGCGGTCAGGTGAAAACGGAGCACGGAATTCTGCCGGTGCCAGCACCGGCAACGGTCGAGCTGCTGCGCGGAGCGCCGACGCTTTCGAGCGGAATCCAGCGCGAGCTGGTGACGCCGACGGGCGCGGCGATCGCGACGACGCTCGCGACACGCTACGCCGAGATTCCGCCGATGACGTTGCGCGCCGTCGGCTACGGAGCCGGCAGCGCGGACCTACAAGAGAAGTCAAACGTGCTGCGATTGCTGATCGGCGAGCGCGAGGAGAGTGAAGCAGGGGAGAGTTGGGGCGCGCCGGTGACGGTGATCGAGACGAATGTCGACGACATGAGCCCGCAGATTTACGGCTACTTCGTGGAGCGTGCGCTGTCGGCCGGGGCGCTCGACGTCTTTTCGACGCCGGCGCAGATGAAGAAGAACCGCCCGGGGCTGCTGGTGACGCTGCTGAGCGAAGCGGAAAACGTGGCGCGGCTGATCGATCTGATCTTTCGCGAAACGACCACGATCGGCGTGAGGACGTACGAGGTGAGGAGAAAGACGCTGGAGCGGGAGTTTGTGCCCGTGGAGACACCGTTTGGGCAGGTGCGGATGAAGGTGTCGCACATGAACGGGTCGATCCTGAATGCGACGCCGGAGTACGACGATTGCCAGCGGATCGCGGCGGAGCGCGGCCTGCCGCTGAAGCAGGTGATTGCGGCGGCGGCGTTTGAATTTCAGAAGCGCGAACTCCAAAAGCAATCGGCGCACGAAAAGACCAAGTAAATCATGGACAAGCCGAAATACTATCTGACGACGCCGATTTACTACGCGAATTCGCGGCCGCACGTGGGGTCTGCGTACACGACGATCGTGTGCGACGTGATCGCGCGGTACAAGCGGATGTGCGGCTACGACGTGGCGTACACGACGGGAACGGACGAGCACGGAGTGAACATCGAGCGGGCCGCCGAGAAGGCAGGCGTCACGCCGCAGGAGCTGGTGGACCGGAACCAGAAGATTTTCATCGAGCTGTGGAAGCTGCTCGGCATCCAGTACACGCATTTCGTGCGGACGACGTCGGTGGAGCACGCGCGGTCGGTGCAGATGCTGGTGCGGCGGACGCTGCGAAGGTCGCCGCACGCGATTTATAAAGCGAAATACGAGGGCCGCTACTGCATCTACGACAACCTCTACGTGAGCGATTCGCCCGAGCCCGCGGATTGCCCGATTTGCGGGCGCGCCTCGGAATTGATCTCCGAGGAGAACTACTTTTTCCGGCTGTCGGCGTTTCAGGAAAGGCTGCTGAAGTTTTACAAGGACAATCCGCAATTCGTGCAGCCGAATTTTCGGATGAACGAAGTGAGGAGCTTCGTCGAGGCGGGGCTGAAGGACGTGTCGATTAGCCGCAAGTCGATCAAGTGGGGAATTCCGTGGCCGGACGATCCCGAGCACGTGTTTTACGTCTGGTACGACGCGCTGACGAGCTACATGACAGCGATCGGATTCGGCGAAGGCCACGAAGGCGACGCGAACCCCACGTTCCAGAAGTTCTGGCCGGCCGACGTCCACATGATTGGCAAGGAAATCATCCGTTTCCATGCGGTTTACTGGCCGGCGTTTTTGATGGCGGCGGAGCTGCCGCTGCCGAAGCAGATTTTCGCGCACGGCTGGCTGCTGTTCGAGCAGGAGAAGATGAGCAAGTCGAAGGGGAACGTCGCGTACCCGGAGCCGATCGTGAAGGTGCTTGGCAACGACGCGCTGCGATATTACCTGCTGCGCGAGACGGTGTTCGGCCAGGACGGGAATTTTTCGCGCGAGGCGCTGATCACGCGGTACAACGCGGATTTGGCGAACGGGCTGGGGAACCTCGCTAGCCGCGTCATCACGATGATCAACCAATACTGCGAGGGAATCACGCCCGGGCTGTCGCCAAAGTTTGAGCAGGCTACGGTCGGACAATGGCGTTCTCTGGAAGCCGATGCGTCACGTGGTCGATTCGTGGCCGAGATTTGCGCTGCCTACGACGCCTTTCAGTTCTCGGCGGCAGCCGAGAGGGTTTGGGAAATCATTGCTCACTATGGCGACCAGTTTCTCACGCAGTACAAACCGTGGGCCCTTGCTGACAAGCCCGACATGCGGTGGTTTCTGGAAAGCATCTTGTACATCGCTGCCGAAACCGTGCGTTCAGTCTGTGTAATGGCTCATCCGATTATCCCAGACGCGACGCAGAAGATGTGGGAGCAGCTGGGGCAAACGGGGAAGCTCGCGGATGTGCGAATCGATCAGTTGCAATGGGGCGGGCTGAAGCCGGGGACGAAGATCGGGAAACCGGAGGCGGTGTTTCCGCGCGTGGACAAAAAAGAGGCATCGGAAAGGATTGAGGCGATGGAACAGGAGATACGGAATCCGGGCGCGGCAGCGCCAACAGGCGGAAGCGCGGCGAGCGGAGGCGCGGGCGGGGCAGCAGCGGCGCCGGCGTCGAGCGACGGCAAGATTGGCATCGAGGATTTCGCGAAGGTGGAGCTGCGAGTCGGCGTGATCAAGTCCGCCGAGCGAATTCAGGGCGCGGACAAGCTGCTGAAAATCCTGGTCGACATCGGCGACGAAGTGCGGCAAGTGCTGGCGGGCATCGCGCTGTCGTACGCGCCGGAGGATTTGACGGGACGCAAAGTGGTGGTCGTCACGAATCTGGCGCCGCGAAAAATGCGCGGGCTGGAATCGAACGGGATGCTGCTGGCGGCGTCGGCCGGGCCGGACGGCAAGCCGGTGCTGTGCACGTTCGCGGAAGAGATCGCGCCGGGGTCGAAGGTGAAGTGAAGGTTGGAGAAGATTCGACCACGGATGACGGTCGCAATTTCAAATTTTCAAATCTCAAATAGAACCAGAGGTCTACAGCAGGCCCAAAATCAATGGCTCAAGCGGATTCGTATGAGGTGCTGGCGCGGCACTATGATGCCGCGTACGCCGCGCTGAAGAGCCTGGCGGATGTGCCGTTCTACGTCGATCTGGCGCGGCGGTCGGTCGGGCCGGTGCTGGAGATTGCATGCGGAACAGGACGCGTCCTGCTGAAGATTGCGCGCGAGGGAATCGCGATCGACGGCGTCGACAATTCGCCGGCGATGCTGGGCGTCCTGAAGGCGCGCCTCGAACGTGAGCCGCGCGAGGTGCGTGAGCGAGTGACGCTTCACGCGGGAGACATGCGGAATTTCCGCATCGGCAAGAAATATCCGCTGGCGATCATTCCGTTCCGCCCAATGCAGCACATGTACACGGTGCAGGACCAGGTGGCGGCGCTGACGAACGTAGCGGCGCACCTCGAAGAGAACGGGAAGCTCGCGTTCGACGTCTTCTATCCGAAGTTCGAGCTGCTGGCGGCGGGAATCGGGGAAGAGGTGCCCGATCTTGAATGGGAGGAAGATCCGGAGCGGCGGAGAGTGGTGCGGCGGTTCTTTCGGAAAGAGTCGGCCGACAAGATTCACCAGATCTTCGCGGGGACGTTTATTTTCCGCACGTACGAGGGCGGCAAGCTCGCGCTCGAAGAGACGGAGCCGCTGAAATTGTCGTATTACACGTACCCGCAGCTGCAGGCGTTGTTTCTGCTGGCGGGGCTGGAGGCGGTGGAGGAATACGGCTCGTTTGCGAAGGCGCCGCTCGATAATGCGGCGACGGAAATGATTTTTGTGGTGAGGAAACGCAGGGTGTAGGCCCGTTCATGCGTAGCACCGCTGACAACCCGGGGCTAAAGCCCGGCAACTATGAGCTGCGGGTTCGCGGGCCTAAAGGCCCGCGCTTCCACCCAAGAAGCAAATGAACATCATCGATTCACATGCGCATCTGGAGTTTCCGCAGTTTGATGAGGACCGCGCGGCGATGCTGGAGCGCGCGCGCGCTGCGGGTGTGACGACGCTGCTCGCGATCGGCAGCGGGACCGGCCCGGAACGGCTGAACGCTGCGATTCCGTTCGCGGACGAGTACGACTGGATTTACGCGACCGTGGGAATCCATCCGCACGAGGCGAAGCTCGCGACGGAGGAGCATTTCGCGAAGCTCGACGAAATCGCGAAGCACCCGAAAGTGATCGGCTGGGGCGAGGTGGGCCTCGATTACTACTACGACCATTCGCCGCGCGACGTGCAGGCAAGCGTTTTCCGGCGGCAGCTTGGGCAGGCGCGCGCCGCGAAGCTGCCGATCATCATTCACTGCCGCGACGCGTGGGCGGACTGCCTCGAAATCATCGAGCAGGATTGGCGCTCGAGCGGGCTTGGCGGGGTGCTGCATTGCTTCACGGGGACGCTCGACGACGCGCGCCGGGGGCTCGACATCGGCTTCATGATTTCGTTCGCGGGCAACGTGACGTACCCGAAAATGCAGCACCTGCGTGACGTGGCGCGCGAACTGCCGCTCGACCGTCTGCTGACGGAGACGGATTCGCCTTTTCTTCCGCCGCAAGGATTTCGCGGAAAGCGCAACGAGCCGGCGCATGTCGTCGAGGTAGCGAAAGCCTTGGCGAGTGTGAGAGACTTAGGCCACGAAGAACTTGCGGCAATGACCGCAGAGAATTTCCGGCGCTTTTTCAAGCTGGGAGGCAAAATTCCCGCCGCGGGCAGCGGGTAGAGGGTGAAGGGAGCGCATGGCCTTCGCTGTTCAACTGGCAAAGGGAATTTTCGATCTGGTCCGGGAGGACCTCGCGCTAGTGGAGCGCGAGATCGCGGCGCAGGGCGGCGGCGCGATCGAGCCGATCGCGGAAATTGCGAGCTACCTGCGCGAGGGCGGCGGCAAGAGGCTACGTCCGGCGCTGCTGCTGCTGTCGGCGGGCGCCGCGGGGTATCGCGGGCCGAGCGCGATCCGGCTGGGGGCGGTGGTCGAGCTGATTCACAGCGCCACGCTGGTGCACGACGACGTGATCGACGGCGCGAACACGCGACGCGGGCGTCCGAGCACGAACGCGCGGTGGGGCAATCACATGAGCGTGCTCGCGGGCGACTGGCTGTACATGCAGTCGTTCGAGATGGCGCTGCGTGAGCGCAACTTCGCGATTCTCGATATCCTGATCGACCTCACGCAAAACATGGTGGAAGGCGAGCTGCTGCAGCTGACGCGGCTCGGCCAAATCGATTTGACCGAGGCCGATGCGACGGAGCTCTCGTACCGCAAGACGGCGTGCCTCTTCAGCGGGTGCGCGCGGCTGGGTGCGGTGCTCGGCCAGCAGCCGAAGCACATCGAAGATGCGATGGCCGAGTACGGGCGCAACGCGGGACTCGCGTTTCAGTTGGTCGACGATCTGCTCGATTTCACCGCTTCGCACGAGCAGCTCGGCAAGCCGGTGCTTAGCGACTTGAAGGAAGGGAAGGTTACGTTGCCGCTGATTTTTGCGCTGGAAGGGAACGCGGCGGCACGAGGGGCCGGTGCCGATGGAAACGGCCACGTGAACGGCGAGGGCCGACGCCTGGTGGCGACGGTTCTTGCGGAGCGCGGTTTCCAGAGCGTGCGGCCGGAGCAGATTGCGGGGCTGGTGCGCGCAACGGGCGCGCTCGAGCGCGCGCAAAAGCTCGCACGGGAGTATGCCGGGCGAGCGAAAAGCTGCCTCGAAAACTTGCCCGACACGGAATACCGGCGAGCGCTGCTCGCTGTCCCCGATTTCATCCTCGATCGCGAAAACTAGCTCTGCGTGGGTCGACTCTCGTTCTGAATCCTCAACGCGGTTTCTCTTGCTGTTCGATATGGCGCGGCACGGGGAACCGGAAGAATCGCCGCCGGAGATTCCGGTAGGAAGCCGAACGCGAAAGGCGGCGCCGCCATCCATAATACGCAGCCGCAGGCATCACGAACGCGGGAACAAGCCTGGCGAAACTGAAAAGATGCTGCCAGACCGAAGCGTCGCTGTGAAGCGCGCGCTGGATCTTCCACTCCGTCGACACAGTTTCCCAGGGATAGCCGCTGTCGAGCGAGAGGCGCAGGACGTCGGCTTCGGCCTGCACGCATTCCAGGATGGGCTTCGCGATGCTGCCGGAAACTGCGTATTCCGTGAATTTGTCGCCCAGCGATTTCGCCAGCGCCGCAAGAACCTGCTGTTTGGCGCGGGCGCCTTCGGCGTTTGCGTTCGCAAGCTGAAACAGATTCCTGTCGTGAAGGCGATAGAACGTGAGAGGCTCGCAGAGGATCATCACGTCCGCAAACAGTCCGGCAAGCGTGAAAAGATATTCGTCCGCCTCGAATTTCAGCGCCTCCGGAACGGCGCCGATCCGGCGGAGTGTTTCCTTACGATAGGCCATACGGCTCGTGCCGAGAAAGCCCCGTCGCGTGCGGAACATCTTCGCTTCCGCGGTCGACGCGATGCGAAAGCGGCAAGGCTCGCGCGGGACCAGGACGAGTTGGCGGCCGTCGGAACCCACCTGCACGATGCCATGACCGACGAGACCAGCGCTTGGATTTGACGCGAACGCACCGGCGACGGCCTTCACCTTGCCGGGAGCCCACCAATCGTCGCCGTCGAGAAACGCGACGATTTCGCCGCGCGCTTCGGGAATCCCGGCGTTGAACGCGGAGGCTTGGCCGCCGTTGGTTTTGCGCAGTAGGCGCACGCGCGGTTCGAATCGGCGTACGATTTCCGGCGTGCGATCGGTCGAGCCGTCGTCGACGACAAGAATTTCGAATTCCGAGGGCGGGAAATCCTGTTCGAGCGCGCTCTCAATCGCGGCCTCGATGAATGCCTCGTGGTTGTATGTGTCAATCAGGGCTGTGACGAACGGCGTCGACATGGGCGATTCAAGCCAGTCAGAATTCTACTGAGGACGTGCGTTGGCTTACAAGCTGCGCGGAATCGTGCTCTATTGCCAAAGGGCCTGGAACTATCCGGATGGTGTCAATTGCCTCCGCGATCCGCTGATTTTCCGGCATCTCTGGCGTTTCGCTCCGGCACGTGGACCAGAGTCGCAGCCGCCTCCGCGAGGACGGCCTGCGGCTGCCAATCGTTGTCGTGGAACCAGGCGACGATCTTGCCGTCGGGCGAGATCAAACTCGTGCTGATCGAGTGAACGATCTGGTCTTCCTGCGCGTTGTAGTAGAGGCCGAAAAACTTCGCCATCTTCGGCAGTTCGCTCTCGGGCGCCGCTGCAAACTCCCAGCGGTCGAACGGCCGATCTGTGCCCGTCGTATTGATGAATGACGCCGCATATTGGCGCAGCACTGCGGGCGTGTCGTGAGCGGGATCGAAGCTCACGCTCAGCAGGCGGATCCTTGAGCCGGATGCAGGTCCCTTGCGAAGCGCGGCGTAGATTCTGGCGAAGTCGTCGGACACTTTCGGGCAGAACTCGGCGAACGGGCATCGAGTGTAGATGAACGTGAGCAGCAAGGCGTCGCCGCGATACGAGCGCAAGCGAATCTGCCGGCCGTTTTGATCGAGGAGCGCGAAATCGGGAACCACATCGCCGGGCTGCGGCATGTGGAAATCGGACGAAGACGCTGGGTCCGGTTTGCTCGCGCGTTTGACGATCACGACGTTCTCGAGGTGCGCAAGGTCGTCGACAACAACGACGTCGGCGGTGATTTCATCGCCTCGCCCGAGCGTGGCGAGCACCTTGGCGTCGGGAACCGCGTACGACATTGTCATCGCGTCCATGTAGCCGGGGATTGCATCGGCGTCCACTTCGGCGGCGCGGTCAGCCAAATTGACCGAGACGATTTTCCCGTGGAGGTGGAAACGGCGTGCGTTTTCAGCGGACTTCGACGCACATCCCGCCAAAATCAGAGCGATTCCCGCCAAAATACACGCCGCCAGCTGGGCCGCTTGAACGCGGCGAATCGCAGGACTTGATTGCCTGAACATGATTTCTCCCGAACATCAATAGTGAAACCGGTAGCGAATTTCAACATAGATTTGTCGCGGCTGGTTCCAGTGAAAGCCGCCGAACGTAAGGCTGTTGTCGAGCTCGACGCGGCGGTTCGCGACGTTGAGCGCGTTGAGCGAGGCCGAGAATCGCTCGCCGAAATTCTTGCCGACTGAGAGATCGAACGTCGTGTGACCGGGCAGATAGTTTCCTGGATACGGCTGACCAGGGTAGCCGTTTGTGAAGCCGGAGCCGTAATAGACATTTGTCGCGGCATAGCTGCGCCAGGGAAGGGTGACCTCGCCGCCAAGGTTGAGCGTGTTGCGCTGGTCGTGATCGAGCGGCTCGAAATCGGGGAAGACGCCGAAATCGGTCAGGCCCCCCGTGATCGTGCCATCGCCCTCGGCGATTTGGTTCGAATACGAGAGATGAAGCCGCGCGCGATGCGCGACAAGAGGCGAGCGCAGCGTGAGCTCCCAGCCCCGGATCACCGCATGGTCCACAGTGATCGGGAAGAAGATGCTTGAGGCGCCGATATTGTTGTGATCAAGAAAATTTCTGACGTTGGTGCGGAAGTTGTCGGCGTCGAGTACCCAGCCCCGCAGCGGGACGGTGACGCCGAACTGCCGTTCCTCGTCGGATTCGCCGTGCAGCGGAATGAACGTGAGGCCCTGGCCTTGCGCGAAGTCCATGAGCGCCGGACCCGAAGCGGTTTCGAGCGGCGGCGCCTGATAGTAATGGCCGTAGAACGCGCGGAAGGTCCACCGAAGACGCGGAACGGTGAACGTCGCGCCGAAGCGCGGACTGATCGATGTTTCGCTGACACCATTCGCGTAATTGCCGGAAAAGCGTGTCGGCCTCATTCCCGCGGAGAAAGTCATCCAGGAGAAGGGTTGGAACTTGTCGTCGATGAAGAAGGTCTCGAGGTCGGCGTCGGGCCGCTCGACATCCGAAATGGGTGCGTTGCCGCTGCCGTCGTTGAAGATGGCGCCAAAGGTCTGGTTGTCCCGCTCGTAGAAGCTGAAGAATCCGGCTTGCAGATTATTTCGTGCGAAGTCGGCCTGCACGGTGGCTTGCCCTCCCGCATACGTCGAGCCGCGGTCTTCCGTCGTCGCGACGGGAACATCGTTGGGCGAACTTGCGTAGTTTCCGCTGTTGTAGTGGTAGAAGGGCGAGATCGTCGTCAACAGGTGCGGGCTGAAGGTGTGGACCCAGGAGAAGATCACACCAGCGTCGGCTTCGCGCTGACTGTCGCGGAGGCCGATACTTGGCCACTGGGGCGTGAACCCATTTTCCGGGATCGACCCATTCTCGATGTCGTTCGGATCGGGATCGTAGGGAATCTGGTAGTAGTCGCGGCGAAGGGACGTGACTAGACGGAGTTGATTCGACGGACTGACGTTGAAGATCAGCGAGCCGAAGCCACCAATGCCGTTCGCCGCGTCGTGGACCGGATCGGGAACCGGGGGCTCGAGGCCGAAGTCCGAGCGATTGCCGTTTACGCTGGCGTAGTAGGCAAACCGCTCCGTGTGGCTGCCGAAGCTCAGGTGCGCGTCGGTCTGATAGAAATTCCCAGCCGACAGAGTGAGTTCAGCCTCGTTGTTCCGCTCGAAGCCCGTGCGCGGAACGACGTTAAAGACGCCGTATGTGCGATCGCCGTACTCCGCGCCATAACTTCCACGATTCACTTCGAGGTAGTCGATGTCCTGCGGGTCGAACTGCGGGCCCACGTTCACGGCGATCGCCGTGTTGATGACGGGAACGCCGTCGAGCAGCCATGTGGTCTGGTGGCCGCCGCGCATGTGAAGCATGTCGTGAGTGACGTAAGCGCCGGGCACGTAGTCCGTGATCATCGCGAGGCTGTTTGTCAAATCCGCGCCGGGCGTTTGCTCGATGTCCTCGCGGCTCACGAGAGTCGTGGGCGTCGCAGAATCCGTTGGCTGAACCTCGGTCACGCCGGAGACTGTTACGGTTTCGTTCTTGCCGGCGACGCTCAGGGGGACATGCAGAATGGGCTCGGTTCCGGACTCGACGACGACGTCCTGTTCCGCCGGCGAGAACCCTGAACTGGTCACGGTGACAACGTATTCGCCGATGGGGGCGGCGTTCAACAGAAATTCGCCGTTCGCGTCCGTCGTCGCGCTCTTTGTCCAGTCCGATGCTTTCGCCTTCACCGTCACGGTGGCGCCTTGAATTGGGCGGTGTTGTGGATCGTGCACAATTCCTCGAATACTGCCAAAAACAGTGGCTCGCGCCACGCCGCATAGAAGGAACAGTGCGGCGGCGAGCCAATAAGGCCCGAACTTTCGCATGAGAGTCCCCCTGAGAGGATTGGATTTTTTTGAGGCAGCGGGACAGCGGTTAGGCTCGAGGGGGCTCGAAAGGAGGGGGAAGGAATCCGGAAAATGCGCCTGGCAGATCTCGAACGACCGCTCTACGCGCGAAGACGGGAACCGGGCCTGCCAGCGAGGCGGAAAGCATCGTCGGTGGCAGTGGCGCGAGAAGCGCGGGCTGCAAGCCGGGCTGCGACTTCATGTTGCACTGGCACGAATGCGCTGTGGCGCCGCGGTGGCACGACATTCCTTCGTGTGAAGCGCCTGTTCCCGAACGCGACGCGCCATGCCGAATGCAGCACATACCGTTGCACCCAGACGGCGCCGCCGACTGCCCGAGCAGCACGAGCGGCAACGAAGCCAGCGCGACCAGCACGAGAATGGCCTGAACGTGACGCATGCCTAAAACTAGACTACCACAAAGGTCTAACGTAAGCAGTACGCGCGTTCAGGCAAACCGGATTGACTGCCTCGGCCATTTGCGTTGCGAAAAAGTTCGCGCTAGTCTCAACTTCGTGCTTCCATTCAAACTCGTTTACGACGATCGCTATGATTTGCACCTCGGGGCTCACGTTTTCCCGTCGCAGAAGTACCGGCTGATTCACGACCGGCTTCTTGCGAAGGGCCTCGCCAAACCCGAAGACATCCTCGCACCCGAACCGGCGACGGACGACGATGTTCTCCGCGTGCATTCGCAGGAGTGGGTCTACAAGCTCAAGACAGGCAGGCTGAGCCACACGGAGATTCTGCGCATGGAGGTTCCTTACTCGAAGGAACTTATCGAGGCCTGCTGGCTGGCCGCGGGCGGCTCGATCCTGACGGGACGCCGCGCGCTTGAAGACGGCTGGGCCGCGAACATCGGCGGCGGGTTTCACCATGCCTATCCGGACCATGGCGAGGGATTCTGCGTCATTCACGACGTGGCGATTGCGATCCGGCGGCTGCAGTTCGACCGGGCGATCGAGACGGCCATGATCGTGGACACCGACGTTCATCACGGCAACGGGACCGCGGCGATTTTCGGCGGCGACGGGACGGTCTTCACTCTCTCGATTCACCAGGAGAACAACTATCCGTACCCGAAGCCGCCGTCGACGATCGACATCCACCTGCCTAACGGAGTCGGCGACGCCGACTATCTCGCGATTCTCGAGAAGAATTTGCACCGCGCATTCCACGATTTCTCGCCTCAGATTTTGTTTTACGTGGGAGGTGCGGACCCCTACCGCGAAGACCAGCTCGGCGGGCTGGCGCTGACGATGGAAGGCCTGGCGCAACGGGACGCGCTCGTCTTCGATTACGCGCGGCGCCATCGCGTCCCGGTTGCAATCACGCTGGCGGGCGGGTATGCGAGGAGCCTGTCCGATACCGTGCGCATCCACATCAACACGATTCTGGCGGCGCGAGATGCCGCGGAACAGCAAGGCTCGCGCACTGAGATTGCACAACTCTGAGCGCGGCCAGCCGACTGGGAATGCATGCGCCTATGGGTTGCCGAGTGCGTTCTGGATTGCCGCGCTGAGAGAGACGGTAAAGCCCTGCCGGACCAGCCCTCCGACGCGGTAGACGACCTTCCCCGTGGGGTCGAGGATCACGACCGTAGGGAGAGTCTCCACCTTCATGAAGTCGTCGAGGCCGTCTGCGTAGACGACCGGAACGTTCCACTTCTCGCGCTTGAGAAAAGGAGGAACGAGCGACTCATCTTCGTCCGTGTTAACGGCGAGAAACACCACACCTGAGTTGCCATCCCAGGCCGTCGCCACTTCGGCGAACATCGGCTCGAGTTCCCGGCACGGCTCACACCACGTAGCCCAGAAACTCAGCACGACGACCTTACCCTTCACCGTGGAAAGTGACATCGGAGTGCCGTCCAGACGACGGAGAACGAAGGCGAACGAATCATTCGCATTTCTGTTGTGGGCAGCGGGAGAATCTTCTGCCGGCGGAGCGCCGAGGCGGTCGTAGGCGGCGAGGATTTCAGAGCCAAGTCCTTCGTCGCTCCCATGGACCAGGCGCCACGCGTTCCCGAGCTTCATGCGAACTTCGTGGCGATCGACCTTTCCAGCCGGCCCGGCTTCGGGAAGCACAAACGCGAGCGTGTACTGCTCGATGGCCTTGGCCAAATCGTTTTTCCGTTCGGCGATTTCGCCGAGCATCTTCGCGGCAAGGGCGTTGGGGCGAATCGAGTAGCTCATCTGCAAGTCTTTCGCCGCGGAACCGTAGTCGCGCTGCTTCTCTTCCACCTGCCCGCGAACGTAGTAAAGGACGGTGCGCAGATTGTTCTGCCTCTCCTGCCAATCCGCGAGCGATTCTCGCGCAGACCGTTCTTCAGGAGGCAACTTTTCGACACGATCCAGCACGCGCGTGAGGTAACCCCCAGCGCGCTGGAGACTCTGCTCATCATCCTTCTGTTGCAGGTATCCGACCGCCACCAGCATCATGTCCGAATCGTCGGGCTGAAGCGCGATCAGCCGCTCCGCATAATTCAGGGCGCAGGTGTCGTCCTGAAGCTGCTGGCAAGCTTCCACGAGCGCTCGATACACACCGGGCTTGCGCGGAGCGTCGGGATACTGCAGGAGATATTGCTGAAGGTTCCTGACCAGCGCCGCGCGGTCGCTCCCGGAAGCCGCGAGCACTTTTTCGAGCGCCGCCTCAGCGGCGGCGTCGGCGGCAGAAGCCGCGGCGGCGGCGTGCGAGTGCGGGTCTGTTTTCGATGTTTGAGCGAGGGCCGCGGAGCCAAACGCCAGGAGTCCGCCGAGGCTGAGAGCGAGGAAGCCGCGCATCGCGCCTATTCTAGCGCGCTCAATGTCGCGGCGTGCGGATTCGTTTGACGGAAGGCCGGAGCTCTTGGCAGTTCAGCGCAGAGCGATCTTTCCGGAGGAAGTCTCAACTTCGACGCGGGCTTTGCCGTCTCCGATGCGCGCGCGCAGTTCGTGCTTGCCCGCGGTTCCCTCGAGAACGATCGGGATTCCCGCATCGATATCGCCCGAGCTCGTGCGGGCGTACAAGCGGAGGCTCGCATTGGATGGAACGTGCAGCGTTACGTCTCCCGAACTGGCGTGAAGGTCCCAATAGTTCGATTCGCCAGGATTGCCGTCGATCGAAACTTCACCGGAGCCCGTTTGAACGCGCAAGTCGGCGTGCGCGCCGTCGACGGTGACGCTGCCACTGCCGGTCGCCGCCACCACGTTGTCATCGGGCTGCGAAACCTTCACGTCGCCCGAGCCGGTATGCAGCCGCGCGGCGCCCTTCGCGTTGCGAACTTCGATGTCACCGGACCCGGTAGTCACCTGCGCCTGGCCCTGAATGTCGGAGAGCTGTATGTCGCCACTGCCTGCGAGCGCTTGCACGTCACTGCCGATGCCAGAGGCGGAAACGTTGCCGGATCCCGACGTGAAGCTTGCGGGACCCTGGATTCCGCTCACTTGCACATCGCCTGATCCCGCCACGCTGTGCAATTGCGTGTTTGCAGGGACGACGATCGTATAGTCGATCGAAATGTTGCCTGTGCGCAGGCCCACGCCGCCAATGCGAACGAGATTGTGGTCCTGCGAAATCGGAGGATTCGTCTCAACTTCTTTCAGCTTTGCCTGAGCTCCTTCGGGTGACCATCCGTGCGCCCGAATATCGCCGTGGATGCGTACTTCGCCGGCCGCGCCGGCCTGAATGTGCACGTCGCCGCTGCCGGTGGTGACCTCAAGCTGCACGGGGCCATCGATCTTGAGCGTGCGGTCGAAGCTTCCTTCGGCGCCCATCTCCGAAGTGCATCCGGTGGCCATCGAAGCGGCCAGAATCACCGCCATTGCGCATATTCTGTGAATCGAATGATTCATGTCGTTTTGCGGAAGGCGCCTTCGTCCTTCGGGTGCCTTCCTATCAGTATTATACGAAGAAGCGCAAGAAGAAGTTCCGCGCCGGAGCGGACGCCAGGACCAGCCGCTATTTCGCCTTGAGCAGCGAATTCAGCGAGCCTTGCCGGTAGCCTTCGAGGTCCAGGGCGACGAACGCAAATCCGGCCTGCTTGAGTCGATTTGCGATTTGCGCCGCGACCTGTGGCTCGAAGCCACGCGCGAGTTCATCGGGCGCAAGCTCGATGCGCGCCAGTTCGCCGTGGGCGCGGACGCGAAACTGGCGGAATCCGAGTTCCCGCAGCGCGGCTTCTCCTTCTTCCACTTTCCGCAACAATTCCGGCGTCACCGTGATCCCGTAGGGAATTCGCGAGGAGAGGCACGCGGATGCGGGGCGGTCCCACGTCGCAAGGCCGGCGCGCCGCGAAAGAAAGCGAACCTCGTCCTTGCGGAGGCCGGCCTCGAGCAACGGCGCGAGCACACGATGCTCGTGCGCAGCCCGATGGCCCGGGCGGAAGTCGCTCGTATCGTCCGCATTGACGCCATAGGCGATGGCCCCAAAATCCCTGTCGCGGGCCAGCGCCTCCATGCGATCGAAGAGTTCGTCCTTGCAGTGGTAGCAACGGTCCGCGCCGTTCGCCACGTACAGCGGATTATCGAATTCGCGCGTCTCGATGAATTCATGGCGAATGCCGGTGGCGCGGACGAACTGCTCGGATTGTTCCCGGTCGTGCGCTGAAAAACTCGCGGAGAGAGCCGTCACGGCCAGCGCCCGGCTGCCCAGTGCTTTGGTTGCAGCCCACGCGAGATATGCCGAGTCGGCCCCGCCGGAAAATGCCACCAGCAAGGATTCGAGCGGGCGCAGCGCGTCGAACAATTTCGTCTGTTTCTCGAGCGCGACAGCTTCTTCTGCCGAGGGAATCGGGATGGGAGATGGAGCGGCCATGGTTCGCCTGTCAGTATAGCTCAGGTCCGCTCATTGGAAATCGAGCAGCACGTCGATCTTGCCGGCGGCGGAATCCTTTTGGAGGAAGCGCCCGATCTTCTCGTAATGAACGGGGAGTCCCTGGAAGGCCTCTTTGATCCCTGTGTCGAGAAACTGCTCGTAGACCCCTTGATCGAAGACGGAGCCGGCGGGAATCTTCCAGGCGGCGCGGAGCCGGCGTTCGCCTTCCATGGAGAGTCCCGTGAGGACAAGCTTGCCCATGCGATACTGCGTCCCTTCGGTGATCTTCACGGAGTAGCCGACGCGCTTCACGGCGTCGTTGTAGGCCGGCACGGGGTCGAGCGCGACATCGAGGTACCCGTGCCGCTCGAAGGCGTGGCGGACACTTTCCCAGGTAGCCTCAATCTTCAGGCCGTCGGCGCTGCCGCCAACATTGAGTTCCACGAGCTTGTCTAGGTCGCTCGACGGCACCGTCGTATTTCCAATCCAAGTGGCGCCGTTCCATGTGAATGCCGGGCCGGCATCGATCGGCGCGCGAACCACGACGTTGTTTCCCTCTACTTGCGTGCTTATTTCGCCAAACGCCACTCGCAGAAACGAGTGAGCCAGGTACACCGGCCGGACCTGCTCGAGCTCAAAAAGCCGGATGGCGCTGCGTGAGAACGGCTTGCCGACGAGGTCGGGAAGACGATCCTGAATCGCGCGATCGTTGCTGGCCAACGGATCTGAGAATTCGATGCTCTTGACGTTCAGCGACACGCCTTCCGCGTGAAACACGACGAACTGCCGGCCGACGTCCGGCAGGGTCACGAGTTCGTGGGAAACATTCGCCACCGTGCCGTGTGCCACGAGCTGGCGGCTGAGCGCGTTCGCCATGTCGTCAAGGATCGAGCCGCGCTCGGGAGCCGTGCCGTCGAACAACGGCACCGAGCTTTTGATCAACGCGACGATCTCGCTATCGGTGAACCACGGAAAATTGTCGAAAAGCACCGGAAGGGCGGGAGCATCTGTGACTTGGTATTCGACGCGAACGCCGGTGTCTGTGGTGGAGAAGCGGTACTGCACGTTCGAGAAAGGACCGAGATTGGCGAGCGCGTCCGCGCCCCGCTGGATATCCTCGCGCGTCACCGGTTGACCAGCCTTCAGGCCGGTGGCAGGGGCAATCTGGTCGGACCGGAACTTCGTGGATCCGCTGACCGCGATCCCATCGAGCTTTCCCGAGCCGGGCTTGGCTTCCTGCGCTACGAGTGGCGCAGCGACAAAGAGAGACAGCGCGAGCGAGAGCAGCGCAGCGTGGCGCAGCCCAAGAACTGTGCGAGCCATATCGCCGCTATTTTAAGTCAGCGCGAGAGGAATCGAAACCCACTATTCGACAGTGACGGACTTCGCGAGATTTCGCGGCTGGTCGACGTCGCAGCCGCGCCTCACAGCGATGTGGTAAGCGAGGAGTTGCAGCGGCACGATTTCAAGAATCGGCGCGAGCAGGTCGGGAGCAGCGGGAATGTCGATCACGTGATTCGCGCTCTCTCGCGCCAGCCGATCGCCCTCCGTGACAACGGCGATCACGATGCCGTCGCGCGCCTTCACCTCCTGCAAATTGGAGATGGTCTTCTCGTATCGCATCATCGACGCCGGGTCCGATTCGTCGCGCGTGGCGATGATGACCACGGGGAGATTCTCGTCGATCAGCGCGTTCGGCCCGTGCTTCATCTCGCCGGCCGGATAGCCTTCGGCGTGAATGTACGAGATTTCCTTCAGCTTCAGCGCGCCCTCGAGCGCAATGGGGTAATGAATCCCGCGCCCGAGATACAGAAAATCCGTATGGCGGAAAAACTGTCTTGCGAGGTCCTCAATCTCGGCGTCGCGCTGCAGGATGCTTTCGATCTTATGCGGGATGCGCGTCAATTCCTGCATCACGGTTTGAGACGCCGCCGCTGTGAGTTTTCCGCGGACTTGCCCGAGATGGAGAGCCGTCAGCGCCAGCGCCGCGAGCTGTCCCGTGAATGCCTTCGTGGATGCGACGCCGATTTCCGGTCCCGCGTGCGTATAAATCGTCCCGTTGGCCTCGCGCGTTAGCATGGACCCGACGACGTTGCAGATCGCCAGGATTTTCGCGCCCTTTTGCCGCGCCTCGCGCTCGGCCGCAAGGGTGTCCGCCGTTTCTCCGGATTGGCTGATGGCGATGACGAGGCTGTGCTTGTCGAGGATCGGGTCGCGGTACCGGAACTCGCTGCCATAATCGACTTCGACGGGAAGGTGGGCGAGCCGCTCGATCATGAATTTTCCCGCGAGGCCCGCATGCCAGCTCGTCCCGCAGGCGACGATCTTCACGTCGCGGAAGCTGCGAAAGTCCTCGTCGCTGATGTCCATCTCGTCGAGAAAAACCTTCCCGGACACTTGCGAAATTCGCCCGAGCAGCGTGTCGCGCACCGACCGCGGCTGCTCGAAGATCTCCTTCTGCATGAAGTGCTTGAACCCGCCCTTCTCAGCCATGATCGGGTCCCAGGCGATGTGCTGCGGCTGCCGCTTGATTTCGCGGCTCTCGAAGTCGAGCAGACGAACTCCCTGCGGCGAAAGGACGGCCATTTCTCCGTCGCCGAGAAAGAAGACGCTGCGCGTGTGCTCGAGCAGCGCGGGAATGTCGCTCGCGACAAAGAACTCGTGGTCGCCGAGACCGACGACGATCGGCGGCCCCAATCGCGCGGCAACGATCTTGTTCGGATCGCGCGTCGAGACGGCTACCAGCGCGTACGCCCCGCCCATCACCTTCACGGCCTTCAACACCGCCTCTTCCAACGGCGCGTCCTTCGAAAACTTTTCAATCAGGTGCGCGATGATTTCCGTGTCGGTCTCGGTCTGGAACTTGTGGCCTTCCTGCACGAGCTGGTGCTTCAGCTCGAGGTAATTTTCGATAATCCCGTTGTGCACGACTACGATATCGCCCGTGCAATCGCGATGAGGGTGCGCGTTTTCTTCGGTCGGCCGGCCGTGTGTGGCCCAGCGCGTATGGCCGATTCCGTAAACCCCTTCCATGGGAGTTATGCGGATCGATTCTTCGAGATTGCGGAGTTTGCCGGGCGCGCGGCGGATGTCGAGTTTGCCGTTGTCGCCCACGACGGCAATGCCCGCCGAGTCGTAACCCCGGTATTCCAGCCGGCGCAGGCCGTCAAGAATCAGGGGCACAACTCGCTTGGGCCCGATGTAACCGACAATTCCGCACATCGTAGCAGCTCCTGAGGGCGCCGCGTGAATTCATCTCGCCCGGCACTTCAACAACTTAGGTTAGCACACTCCAATATCCGCGCGGGAACAGTGGACTGGGAGTGATTCTAAAAAAGAGAGGGCCGCGGTAGATTCGGATCAGTGCACTTTGATATCCAAGTGGGAGGGGCGAGGTCTCGGGGCAGTGGTTCAGTTTGAAAATGCGCGCGCGGACGGGACGAATTGTTCAGACCGCAATTCGTGATACGATTCGCCGCATAGTGATTGTGCAAGAGTGTCCTCACTGCGGCGGCACCGGAAAGGTCAGAGACGCCTCCGGCAAGGAAGTGGATTGTCGAAAGTGCAGTGGCGGAAAAATCGTAACTAACCAAGCTACCCCAAGAGGTAGGAAAATAGCGTAGCCACGGGCTGGATGGATGCAAGACTTGGGTAAATTCGAACCTTCAGTACTACTCGGTCATGGGTGCTCGCCCTCTTCCGCCCTTGGATGATAAAAAGTTAAGTGCCCTTCGGACAGCCGACGGTTTCCTCGCATCGCGCTTCCACTCGGCCATGATCGTGGAATAAGTATCCGCGATGGCTTTCTTCAAGTGCGCGGCGATATCCGGATGGGCATACACTTCAATGAGTTCCACGTAGGCTCCTGACTGAGCCTCGAAGATTGTCCCGGCATCCAAACAGCGCTGCAAAGACCCGTCAGCCCTTAGCTTTGCAAGCCTATCCGGACGTACCACTTTGAAGTCTCTGAGGCCGACAGGCTTATAGCCAGAGCGGCTGTCTTTCATGGCGAGGGGCGCACCTTCGTTGGTTTTTCCTCTCTTGAGGCGCGCGATCATCTCCTGGTTCGCTTTCAGCACACCCATCCGCTGTACGAAGTGTCCTGTCAGCAGAAAGAAGTCCTTTGTTCGGGGCACGTACCCGTCCATCTGCGCATCGTGGTACGTGGCGTATTTCCGTTTCTTCAGGAAGTCAAAGAAGTCAGGGGAATCGAATTGGTAATCGTGCGGTACGTAGTCCTTTCCAAAATCTAGCCAAGACCAGTCCTGCTCATCCCCTCCCACACTCTGAACTTCCCGCTTGATCCTTTCCATTTGCTCGAGCGCGTAGTCGAGGGCCTTCTCTTGCTCCGGAGGAAGTTTGTGATTCGGATCTTGCTCCTCAGCCATTTTGGCTCTCATTTCTTGCGTCCGAAGGCTCGATATCCCTTTTTCCATTCTGTGGCCCTCCGCCTAAATGTCAGGTTGATTCGCGGGCCGCAAGCCCTCGTCTGCTTGAGCAAGGCGTGCACGTAATCGCCCTGAAACCCGGGAGGCATGACTAAAAGGCTTCCGTGCGCAAGAGGCTGCGTAGTAGTTCCGTCCTTACCGCTCATCCACTTGAACCTGCGGACCGCTCCAAATGAAACACTCGCGATTGGGAAACTCCACAGCCCTTCGTGCTCACGGTCGTTATGCCAGTGGATAGAGTCCCGATGGTCTCGGTACAGATTCAGACTTAGGCTATCGAAGCAACAGCCCGTTTTTTCCTCCACAAGCGCCTTCACGCGCCTGCTTCCTGCGTCCACTCTGTCGGCACAATGTGTCGAGGCGAGGCCGGGGGAACGCCCATCCAAAGGTATTTTCGCGGCGTGTTGAACGTCTCCTGCGCCCATTTCAAATTCAGAAATGCAGCGAACAACCTATCCGCATCTTCGCGGTCGATGAAGTCCGCATAATAGGCGACGCCTCCGGAAAGAACTTGTGGACTGTCGTCGAGGAGTCCTCCCGGCAGGCACATATGCTGACATTATCACGACATGAGATTTCCGGTCCCAGGGAGTCCAAAAGAGGGAGCTATTTGCTCACTCCAGGATTTCGAAGCGGAATTCCTCGATGATCGGGTTGGTGAGGACGTCCTTGGCGATGCGCTCGACTTGCTTCTGCGCTTCCTCGCGATTCATCCCGTCCAGCTGCAGCACGAAGAATTTTCCCTGGCGGACGTCCTGAATCTTCGAGTATCCGAGCGACGCGAGAGCGCGCTGGATGGTTTGCCCCTGCGGATCGAGGACCGTCGACTTCGGCATGACCCAAACGTGTGCCTTCATTTTCGTCCTTGCCGCGGAATTATACCAGTCCGGCGGATTTTGCCGCCGTCCGAAAATCCTCCAGCAATTTCCGTTTGTCCTGCGCCGGAAGAAACGCAGCGCTGAAGCTCTGCTCCGCAAGGTTCAGGAGCTGCTCGTTCGAGAGGCCCAGCGAAGCCGCCTTCGAGTATTCCGTGAGCAGATCCGTGTGAAACATTCCCGGATCGTCCGTCGAGAGCGTCACGGCAAGCCCGCGTTCCAGAAACCTCCGCAGCGGGTGATCGGCCAGGGTCGCGCCCGGCTTGTCAGCCTGCTTCGCCAGTGCCCCGGTGCACAAATTGCTTGTGAGGCAGTTTTCGAGCACGATGCGCCGGTTCGCGAAGGACTCCGCCAGCGCGGGATCGCGCATCACCGCGATCCCGTGGCCGATCCGCTCCGCGCCCAGAATCTCCGCTGCCTCGCGCACCGATTCCGGCCCGCCGATTTCCCCCGCGTGACACACCAGCCGCAGCCCTTCGCTGCGCGCGTAATCGAACGCAGGGCGGAAATTCGCAGCGGGAAACGCCAGCTCGTCGCCTCCCATGCCGAACGCGACCACGCCCGGCTTCTGCAGCTTCGCGGCCCAGCGTGCCACTTCCATCGCCGCATCGGCGCCCCATTGCCGCGCGGCGTCGAAGATCCAGGCGGTGCGAAGCCGTCGGAACGGCACGCTCTGCGCTACCTCGCAGATCGCCTCGAAGTTGGCCTCCACGTTCTGCATCCGGCGCAGCATGACGCCCGCCGAAATCGTGATCTCCGCGTAGACCACGTTTTGCCGGACCAGCTCTTCCGCCAAACGATGCGTGATCAGGCGGTAGTCGTCCGGGTCGCGAAGGAAGGACGTCACCCATTTGAACGCCTCGATGAAGCCGGCGAAGTTCGAATAGTTGTACCGCGCCGCAACTTCTTCCGGCGTGATCTCCACTTCGTGGCGCCCCGCGAGTTCGACGGCCGTCTGCGGGCGGATCGAGCCTTCGAGGTGAAGATGAATTTCCGCCTTCGGAAGCGCGTCGACGACGGTTGGTTGTCTCGTGGGTTCAGTCACAGTCAGAGGTGCCTTGTCATTCGGAGGGCAGCGGCGGCCGTCCCGCGTTGATCCAGGCGGTCATCCAGTACGACCCGATATCGGTCGAAGCGTCCGAAAGCTGCCGCACCAGAACCGCGCCGGCCTGCGTGTAGAAGCGATCGTAATACTCGTCGGTGTAGCTTCCCACGCTCGCGTGGGCGCGCTGATCCGCCAGCAGGATGTTCTCGAGCCAGGAATGAGCGCTCAGCGCCATTTCGAACGCGTGGTCCGTTGGATCCGAAACAAAAGCGGCTTCGTTGGGTTTGATGAAGAAGAAGAGCTGGTAGCGATCGACCAGTCCTGTGCCGAACCGGCCCCGCACTCCCGGCTGGTTGGAAAGCTTGCCGTCGAAATTCACGGTCGTGTTGAATGGATCGTGCGCTGCGGACACGTAGTGCGCCAGGGCGGCCGCGGACACTTTCGCCTCGGGCCAGGCGTGAGACTGCAGCGCGTCCGTCAGCTTCTTGCTGTAGAGTCCGATTTGCCACGGCAGGAGGCCGTAGGTGTCGAGCGTGTGCCGGCCATACTTCGCGACGGCGGCGTTGTAGACGCGGGGAAGCGCCGAATAGGGGAATTGGCCGTAGTGATCGAGCTGGATAAAGCTCTTGTGTTCGTCCGCGGCAATCTTCGCATCCAGCTCTCCGGCATCGGTCACATGCTGGACCAGGTATTGCCGGTTGGCCTCGAAGAACGTCCCCATCTCCTGCGGCAGCGTGTCGATGGCCTTGTTCGTGGCAAGCCGCTCGGCGTTCTCGCCCCAACCATAGGACGAGCTCAGCGCTGCGGCAGCGAGAGCCGCGAGTACGACGGCGCCGGCGCAGAGCCGCGGCCACGTCACTGCGCATCTCCTTTCGAGCCGGCTGCTCGCAGCTTCGCGTTCGAAAGTTCGCTGTGGCGGCGTCCATAGAGGTTGTACAGGACCAGCCCAATCGCCAGCCACACAAAGAACCGTATCCAGTTCGTGATGGGCAGGCCCGCCATCAGCAAAAGGCACGTGAGAATCGTCACAATCGGAGCCAGCAGTCCGCCGGGTGCGCGGAAGGCGCGGGGCCGATTCGGCTCGCGGTATCGAAGAATCAGGACGCCTCCGGCCACCAACGCGAACGCAAAAAGCGTGCCGATGTTGGAGAGGTCCGCGAGCGTCCCGATGTCCAGCAATCCCGCCGGAATTCCCACCAGAAAGCCCGCGACCCACGTCGAAAAGTCAGGAGTGCGAAATCGCTTGTGAACGCGGCTGAAGATGCCCGGCAGCAAGCCGTCGCGCGACATCGCAAACCACACGCGCGCCTGTCCGAGCTGAAAAACGAGCAGCGACGAAATCATGCCCATCAGCGCGCCGAACAACACCACCAGCCGCACGTTCCCGAAATGCAGCCGCTTCATCGTGTTGACCACCGGCGCCGCGTCGTCCACCAGCGTTTGCCACGGCACCAGCCCCGTAAGCACCACCACCACCGCGATGTAAAGAATCGTGCAGATGATCAGCGTCGTGATGATCCCGATCGGCAAGTCCTTCTGCGGGTTCTTGCACTCCTCGGCGGCCGTCGAAACCGAATCAAATCCAATGTACGTGAAGAAAATGATCGAACCGCCGGTTAGGATTCCCGGCCAGCCGTTCGGAGCGAACGGATGCCAGTTTGCCGGATGAATGTAGTGCGCCGCGACGCCGACAAACACCAGGATTGCTATGATCTTCAGCAGCACCATCACGTTGTTCGTTTCGGCCGATTCGCGAATGCCGCGCACGAGCACCATAGTCAGCAGCATCACGATGATGAATGCCGGCCAGTTGAATCCGAAGTGCCAGCCCGGAGGGTAAAGCATGTTTCCCTGCAGGTCGGGAAGGCCGCTCGGCAGGTATGCCGGCGAGATCCAGCGAAGACTGGGGTGAATCCCGAACCAATCGAGTAGGTCGACCACGTGCGCGGAGAATCCGACGCTCACGGCCATGTTCGAAACGGCGTACTCAAGAATCAGGTCCCAGCCGATGATCCACGCAATCAACTCTCCCATCGTGGCGTACGTGTAGGTGTAGGCGCTGCCCGCGATGGGAATCATCGCCGCGAGTTCCGCGTAGCACAGTGCCGCAAATCCGCAAACGATTGCCACCAGCACGAACGACAGCGCGATGGCAGGTCCTGCTCCCGGCCGCCCGAAAGACGCGGAGTGGTGGATCAGGTATTCAAGAAGCGGCGCGTTCAGGATCGAGCTCACCTGAAGCTTCTGCCCCGCGATCGCCGTCCCGATCACCGTGAAAATTCCGGAACCGATCACGGCGCCGATGCCCAGCGAGGTCAGGCTCAGCCATCCGAGCGACTTCTTCAGCCGCTTCTCGGGGTTTTCCGAGTCGGCGATCAGCTGGTCGATGCTTTTCCTTCGGAAAAGCTGTGGGTCCAAACGCCACCTTCCACGTAAGAGAGTCGCCAAACTCTAACGCTCGCAGCCCTTCCGCGCAACCTTCCGCTCTCACTCAAGACGAGATTTGCAACCGGAGGGTTGTTCCGGTCCGCCCGCTCAAACTGCGGCTATACGACTTGTAAGTGCGCGAACCGCTCAATCAGTTTCTTCGCGCCATAATCCTGGAAGCTGACGGTCAGCTTGCGGTCTTCCCCTTCGCCTTCCACGTCGATGATCGTCCCCACGCCGTATTTGGAATGCCGCACGCGCGTGCCCACCAACGGGTCCGCCGATTTTCGCGCTGGCTGCTTCGGGCGGCCGTAGGGAGTGCGCGTCGGCGGCCGGCGCCTCCGAAAATATTCCTGCGAGTACTCCGGGTCGGCCTCGTAGCGCCGCGTTTCGCCGGGCTCGGAGAGCGACCCCGCCGCGGGCTCGATGAGATCGGGTGGAATCTCCGCCAGGAATCGCGAGGGAAGCGAGGCACGAAGCCGGTCCTCGCCGTAGCTGCGCCGGTAGATCGCGCGCGATATGAGGAGCGACTTCTTGGCGCGCGTCATGCCTACGTAGAAAAGCCTGCGCTCCTCTTCAATCTCTGCCGTCGTGTCGAACGACCGGCTGTGCGGCAGCAGGCCCTCTTCCAGCCCCGCAAGAAATACCGCGTCGAATTCGAGGCCCTTCGCGCTGTGCAGCGTCATCAGCGAGACAGGGACGCGGTAGTCGTATTCGTCGGCGTCGCTCACGAGCGCGGCATGGTCGAGCAAGTCTTCCAGCGTCTGTCCTTGCTCCGTCGCTTCAGCCATCGCATTTGAAAGTTCGCGAAGGTTCTCCGCGCGCGACGTGTGTTCGAGATTGTCCTGCTGCTCCACCCACGCGAGGTAGGCCGTCCGGTCGAGTACTCGCTCGATCATCTGCGCGGGCGGCAGTTCCGTGCACTCTTCCTGCAGTCCCCCGATCATTTCGCGGAATGCGTTGAGCGCGCCTGATTTTCTGCCGGCTGAAACGTCGCCCGTGCGAATCACTTCCCAAAGCGAAGTCCCGGTTTCCCGGGCACGTGCTTCCAGCGCGGCGACCGTCGCCGCGCCGATCCCGCGCGGCGGCACGTTCAGCACGCGCAGCAAAGAAATGTCATCTTCGGGATGAAACAGAAGGCGCACATACGCAAGCGCGTTGCGCACTTCCGCGCGCTCGTAGAAGCTGAACCCGCCCACCACGCGATGCCGCACGCCCAGCCGCCGCAGGACCTCCTCGAACGAACGTGATTGCGCCCCCGTCCGGTACAACACCGCCACGTGTGCGTCCGGGTCGTTCCGCACGATCGACGATAGTTCGCCGCAAATAAATTCCGCCTCGCCGGTCGAATCGTGCGCTTCGAAGAAACGCAAGGCGCGGCCCGATCCCAGCGTCGCGCGCAACGTCTTTCCCAGCCGCTCCGAGTTGTTCCGCACCACCGCGGCCGCGGCGTCGAGGATCGTCTGCGTCGACCGGTAGTTTTCCTCCAAGCGGATGATCTTCGCGTCCGGAAAATCCTCCGTGAAACGTTTCAGGTTTCCCGCGCGCGCGCCGCGCCATCCATAGATCGACTGATCTTCGTCGCCCACCACGCAAACGTTCTTCCGCGTTCCCGCAAGCAGTCGCACGAGCTCTTCCTGCCACCGGTTCGTGTCCTGGAACTCGTCGACCATGATGTACTTGAACCGCGCGCTCCAGGCCGCTCGCGCTTCCGCGTGTTCGCGCAGCAGTTCCACCGACCGCAGCAGCAAATCGTCGAAATCCACGGCGCCGGCCTGGCGCAACATCTCGTTGTAAAGGCGAAAGACCCTGGCCACGTTCTCGCGCGTGTCGTTGTGCACCTGCTTCCCGTCCGCTTCCATTTCGTCCGGCGTGATCCCGTGATTCTTGGCGTGGCTGATTTGCGCCCGCAGGCTGCGGGGAGGGTACTCGTCGGCCGGCAAATCGAGTTGCGCGATCGCGCGCTTGATCGCCGCGGCGTGATCGTCGTCATCGTAGATCGCAAAATCGCGCGGCAGGCCGATTCGCTGAGCCTCGCGGCGGAGCAGCCGCGCGCAGAAGGAATGGAACGTCGATACCCATACATCCGAGGCATCCCGCCCGGCCGAGCGCAGCAGGTCGCTGATGCGCTCCTTCATCACGTCGGCGGCTTTGTTCGTGAATGTGACGGCGAGGATCGCGCTGCCGGGAACGCCCTTCTCGATCAGGTGCGCGACGCGATACGTGATCACGCGCGTCTTGCCGGTTCCGGCGCCCGCGAGCACCAGCACGGGACCTTCGGTCGAGAGGACAGCTTCGCGCTGGCGTTCGTTCAGATCGCCGAGCAGCGCCAGGGTCTGTGGGGATGATGTCAAACAGCGATTCTATCCGAGCGGTCGCGATTCAGCAATTTGCCGTTCGGCCGTGCGCCTGTGCTATGTTTCTTTGCGCGAAAATGGTGCACTGCAATCGGCTTGCGCGGAACGCTGAATTGAGGTCGGCAATCGCGAGATGATGAAAGGACTCCTCGGAATCGGCGCTCTGTTGCTCTGCCTGATGATCGCGCCGTCGCTGCTGTCCACCGCGAGTACTCCCAGCCAACAGCAGATCGACGCGATTTTCTCAGCCGTCACTAAGCCGGATGCGCCGGGCCTCGCCATTCTTTGGCGCAAGGATGGCCGTACCGTTTTCGAGCGCGGCTACGGCGTTCGCGACCTGCGCAGGCGCGCGAAAATCGACGCCGAGACCAACTTCCGCCTCGCCTCCTGCACGAAGCAGTTCACAGCGATGGCCGTCATGTTGCTCGTGCACGATCGCAAGCTCACGTACGAGACGCGTCTCACGGATGTTTTTCCCGATTTTCCCGCTTACGGGAAGTCCATCACGATACGCAATCTGCTCAACCACACCTCGGGGCTTCCTGATTATGAAGACCTGATGCTCGCTGTCGAAACACCGAGAAACTCGTGGGTCTGGACTGAAACGCGCCAAATTCAAGATCTCGAGGTCCTGAAGCTTCTCGAGCACGAGAGCGTCGGTAAGTTCCAGCCCGGCACAAAATGGGCCTATAGCAACTCAGGCTACGTGGTTCTCGGCCTCGTCGTCGCAAAAGTCTCGAGCGAGCCCTTTGGCGGCTTCCTCCGCGACCGCATCTTCGCGCCGCTGAAGATGCACAACACGCTCGCCTTCGTGAAAGGGACGAACGAAGTCGCGAATCGCGCCTTCGGCCACTCGATGCTCGGCGGCGAATGGCGCGAGACGGATCAGAGCCCCACGTCCGCGACTCTCGGCGACGGCGGCGTCTATTCCTCGCTCGCCGATCTCGCGAAGTGGGACGACGCACTTGCCCATCACACGCTGCTCGGCGAAGCGGAAATGCAGCCCGCGCTCACGCCTGTGAACGTTCCGCGCGCTACCGCAGCAGCGGCCGACGCCGAAGCCAACGC
The DNA here is from genome assembly GCA_035517015.1 of Candidatus Acidiferrum sp. Classification (GTDB taxonomy): domain Bacteria; phylum Acidobacteriota; class Terriglobia; order Acidiferrales; family UBA7541; genus Palsa-295. The sequence continues at coordinate 29,124 of DATIZQ010000100.1, forward strand.
CAACGTTCCCGCGAATGCGCTCGCCCAGTATGGCTTCGGTTGGTTTCTCGATCCCTACAGGAACCACGCGCGGATGTGGCACGATGGTGGAACGCAAGGCTTTCGCACCACGATTCAGCGGTTCACGCAGGATCGCTTGACGATCATCGTCCTCTGCAATCGCGTGGACCTCGGTCCCAGCGATCTCGCCAAGCGCGTCGCCGATCTTTTCTTCGCTTCGACTGCCCACTGATGAAGCCCCTCAAATTTCCGCCGTGGCTGCAGAAGCTGGTCGCCGTGATGGGCGGCGGCGGGCTCTTCGTCGTCACCTTCCTCGATTCTTCCGTCCTCTCGTTTCCATTCGTCGCCGACGCGCTCGTCATCGAGCTCTCGAGCGAGAAGCCCGCGCGCATGCCCTATTACGCGGCGATGGCGGCACTCGGCTCGCTCGCCGGCTGCATCTGGCTCTACCTGCTCGCCAAGAAAGGTGGCGAAGCCTTCTTCCGACGCCGCGCCGGTAAGGGTGCGACGAAAGCGCGGCGATGGGTCGAGCGCAATGCGTTCCTCAGCGCGTTTATCCCCGCGATTCTGCCGCCGCCGTTTCCATTCAAGGTTTTTGTGCTGGCCGAGGGAGTCTTTCAGGTTCCGCTGCGTACTTTCGTGATCGCGCTTTTGCTGGGCCGCGGGCTGCGTTATTTCGCGGAGGGAATTTTCGGCGTGAAGTACGGCAAGCAGGCGCTGCTTTTCCTCGTCACGCACGGCGGCGCATTCGCTATCATCGCGATTCTGGTGATTCTCATCCTGTACGTCGTGAGCCGCCTCTTCCTTCACCACGCGCCCGAACCCGATTGATGGCGGCATTGGCTGATCGCCTCAACTTCCTGATGTCCGCCCCCCAAAAGCGAGCTGTCATTCGGAAGACCGAGCAGCCCGATTTCCCGCGCCCGGTAGCATCGACTCGCGCGGAAATCGGGCGAAGTGGCGAGGGCTGAGGAATCTCGGCGCCGGAACGGCGGAAACCTCGGTCTGCAATTAAGGTTTGAATGGGCTACGGGTTCGGCGACGCCGCGAACACGAATTCCTGCCGCAAAATGTGCCACCCGCTGTCCATGTCCACACGAGCAAAAATGTTCGCCGGGCTCAGGTCGTCGGACGCGAACTGCAAATCGTGCACCTCGAACCGGTAGTCGTCTTCCTTCCGCTCGACGTGCGCCAGCGGAAACCGCGCGTACTTCAAGTACGTTTGCGTCAACGCGGCCTGTTGGCCCGCTCGCAGCGCGGGCGAATCGTCCGGCTTATAGTGTGCGACGCTGCGGTCGGGATCGAACCGCGTGTTCGGCCCCAGCGGAACTTCCACTTCCTCGATCGTGTTGTCCGTCACCACCACGCCCCGCCAGTCGAACACCGATGACGACGAGGGAAACGCGCCCACAGACAGCGCCACTTGCCCGTGATACTCGTGCGAAAGGAGCAGCTCCTCAGCCTGGCTGTGCATCTCCGCCCGCCCGCCGCCGTACGCAATCAGCAGCCCCAGCGTGACGATCGACCCTGTGCGTCCTCGCACGCGCTTCCTGCGATCGCCGATTTCCTCGCTTACCATGCTGAACAGGTGCGGCAGCAGCAGCCCGACCAGCAGCCCGATCAGAATCCACGGGTCCAGATTTGTCAGCAGGTCCCACGCATACGCGCCCGCCCGAAACGGCCACAGCAGTTGCACGCCGGTCCCGCTCGCCACGTCGAGCAGCATGTGGCCTGCGACGCCCACCGCCGACGCGATCAGCGCCGGCGCGAATTTCAAAGAGGCGCCTGTGTCCTCCTCGCCGCCGCTACGTCGCCGCTTGTCGAACGCGCAAAATGCGCCGGCCGTCGCGCACGCCACCACCGCTGCACCCGGCAGCGAATGGAGCGCGGCGCGGTGCAGCCCCAAAAACGCGCCCGGGCCCGCGAAGTAGCTCGCGAAATCGAGGTCCGGCGCAAGCCCCGCTGCCACGATCATCGCCGTGCCGAATCGCGGCAATCGCTTCTGGCCCGCGCGTGCCAGCGCCAGCGAAGCAAGTGCATGCGTCACCGGTTCCATGCTTTTCCTTCGATTGTCACACCGAACGCTGGTAAGGGACTTGCGGTTTTCAGGTCCGGCCTATTTCTTTTCCGCCGGCACCACAATCGACAGCGCATCCGGCACGATCCGAAACGCCAGCGGCAGCGGCCCTACCGGCTCGCCGTCCACCTGCGCGAACACCATCCGGTCGTCCACCGGCTCGCAAATCACTTCCGTATCCTTCCACATCTCGATTCCTTCGACGCTCCGAATCTTCCCCAGCCATAGCGCCGGCAGACACATCAGATACTTCAGACGGCTCCGCGTCGAATTCGTCAGCATCTCGAACGAATCCTCGAACAGGCTTGCCCCGGTGGTGATCTTGAACGGGCCGCCGTAATGAGCCGTGCGTCCCACCACGATGATCGTCGCTTTCCGTTCCTGCCCGCCCGACCGCACGCGCATCTCCGGAAAATCGTAGCGCACCAGTTGTTTCATTCCCTCCGCCCAGTACGCCAGGATTCCCGCGTTCTTCTTGAAAATCTCATCCACGCCGTTGACGATCGCTCCGTCCGGCCCTGCGCCCGCGACGCAAAGAAAATAGCGTCCACCGTCTTGGTTCACTTGGCTCGCGATCCCCAGCGCGATTCGCCGGATGATTCCGCCGGGAATCAGCCGCGCCGCCTGAGGGATGTCCCACGGCACTCCGAGTTCCTTCGCCAGAATATTCGCCGTGCCCGCCGGCAGCAGCGCCATCGGAACCTGGCTTCCCGCGAGCCCGTTGATCACCTCGTTCACCGTGCCGTCGCCGCCACACGCGATCACCAGGTCCTGTCGCTGTCCCACGGCGAGCCGCGCCATTTCGCGCGCGGTCCCCGGCGCCGTCGTCGCGGCGATCTGCACCGCAATCCCGGCGTCCTTCAAAATGCGCGTCGCCTTTTCGATCTCCTCGAAACGGCGTTTGCGCCTCCGCCCGCTCGTCGGGTTGTAGATCAGGATCGCGTTTTTGATTCCTTCGGGCATCGTTGGTCCCGCCGTTGAAGCAATCGCGCATTGTATAATAGCTAGCGGTTTTGACGGACTGCATCCCTCGACTGAGGTTCGTATGGCCAGGAATCGTGGCGCCGCCGCTGAAGTCGAGCGCCTGCGCGAAGACATCCGCCGTCACGAGTATCTCTATTACGTTCAGGACGATCCCGAAATCTCGGACGCGGCCTTCGACCGCCTGATGAACCGCCTCAAGCAGCTCGAGGCCGGGCATCCCGAGCTGATCGCGCCCGATTCTCCCACGCAGCGCGTCGGCGGCCAGGCGCGCCAGGGCTTCCAGACCGTCCGGCACACCACGCCGATGGTCAGCCTCGACAACTGCTTCTCCCTCGAAGACCTCGAAGCCTTCGACCGCCGCGTCCACGAGCTTACCGGCCGCGAAAAAGTCGATTACGTCGTCGAGCACAAATTCGATGGCCTCAGCCTTTCGCTGATTTATGAGAAGGGAAGGCTCATTCGCGGCGTCACGCGCGGTGACGGCACCACCGGCGAGGACGTCACGCTCAACGTGAAGACGATTCGCTCGATTCCGCTCAGCGTCGACTCCGCGCTCCTCAAGAAGGCCGGCCTCGGCGGCGACTTCGAAGTCCGCGGCGAAGTCATCATGACGCGCAAGGCCTTCGAAGCGATGAACGAGCAGCAGGAGGCGCAGGGCCTGAAAGTCTTCGCGAACCCGCGCAACGCCGCGGCCGGAGCGGTCCGCGTCCTCGACCCGCAAATCACCGCCTCGCGCCGGCTCGATTTCTTCGCCTACTACCTGCTCGTCAACGGCCGCGTGCCGAAGAAGCGCCTTTCCGAAGCTCTCGAAACTCTCGCCGCGCTGCACTTCAAGGCCAGCGACGATTGGAAGCTCTGCCACTCGCTGAAAGAAGTCGAGCGCTATATCGAAACGTGGGACACGAAGCGCGAAAAGCTCGCCTACGAAATCGATGGCATCGTCATCAAGGTCGACGAAATCTCGCTGCAGAACGAACTCGGCTTCACGTCGCGCGCGCCGCGCTGGGCCATCGCCTACAAATATCCCGCGCATCAGGAAACCACCGTCGTCAAGGAAATCCTCGTCAGCGTCGGACGCACCGGCGTCCTCACGCCCTTCGCCGTTTTCGAGCCGGTCCAGATCGGCGGCGTCACCGTCGTGAAATCGACGCTCCACAACGCCGACGAAGTCGCGCGCCTCAACGTCCACGCCGGCGACACGGTCCTCGTCGAGCGCGCCGGCGAAGTGATTCCTCACGTCCTGAAAGTCGTGAAGCACGGCACGGAAGAAAAGCCGTTCAAGATGCCGGAGAAGTGCCCGGTCTGCGGCACGCGCGTCCATCGCGCCGAGGGTGAAGTAGCCTACCGCTGCGTGAATGTTTCCTGTCCCGCGCGGATGCGTGAGTCCATCCTCCACTTTGCGAGCCGCCACGCCATGAATATCGACGGCCTAGGCGAAAAAATCGTCGACCAGCTCCTCGAGAAACATCTCGTCAAGGATTTCGCCGACCTCTACAAGCTCGACCTCGAAACCCTTGCGAATCTCGAGCGCATGGGCGAAAAGTCCGGGCAGAATCTTCTCGACGAAATCGCCGCCAGCAAAAAGAGCAGCCTCGACCGCGTCATCTACGCGATCGGGATTCCCTTTGTCGGCGAACGCACCGCGCAGCTCCTGGCCGCGCATTTCGGTTCGATGGAAAAGCTCGCGGAGGCCTCGGCGGAAGAGCTCGAAGAGGTGAACGAAGTCGGCCCGAAAATCGCCGAAGGCGTCCGCGAATTTTTCTCCGAATCCGCGAATCGCAAGCTCATCGACCGCCTGCGCGCCGCCGGCGTCAACATGAAGGCCGAGCGTCAGGCGCCTGTCAGCGCGAAATTCGCCGGGAAGACCTTCGTCTTCACCGGCACGCTCGCGAATCGCACGCGCGAAGAAGCCGAAGCCCTCGTCGCTTCCCACGGCGGCAAGGCCGGCGGCTCCGTCAGCAAGAAAACCAGCTACGTCGTCGTCGGCACCGACCCCGGCTCCAAATTCGACAAAGCCAAATCCCTCGGCGTCCCCATCCTCACCGAACCCCAATTCGAAAAACTCCTCGCCTCCAGCTGACCTTGGTTTTTCTCGGCAGGGGCACGGATGCCGTGCCCGTTCGCCAGTAGTGCAGCCTGAGCGGCCGCCGAAGATTAGGCTATGACGTCCATCGCTGGCGGCTTGGCGCCTTTGATCAGGAGCCACAGCATAAACGCAATCTCCCCGAAGAAGGCGGGCTGAGAGTAGGTAAACATCTTGTCCTCGTATTGGGGCAACAGCACGCTCGTAAGGCTCAGGATTACCCAGGCCAGGCCGCCGAGGCCGAGCCAGACGCCCAAGAACCGCGGCAGGAATCGCGATCTGTACACAAGCAGTCCGAGGGGAAAGAGCCACAGACCCGAAAACATTTCGGCGACAACAAATCCCTTGCCGTGCAGACTGAGGAAGAGCATAGCCAAAGCTTCCCGCTCAGGCTTTTCGAATATCGACAGGAAGTCAGCTCCTCGCACAAGGACGAGCGCAGCGAATGAGTTCAGCTCATTCACAAAGGCTATCGGAACCGACACCACAATCAATATCACCATCATTGAAGCCTGCCGCCGGTTGACCCCCTTGAGCAGGTCATACAAAGCCAGGGCCACGAAGATAAAGCCGGCGTATCCGATGAGCTCGCCGGCGATGCCGAGGCGAAAGAGCATCTCGTGAGCCGCGATGTTGCTGGCCGTCGCCGCTGCGTTTCCGTGCACGATCACCTTGCTCTGGACATACATCATGGCGAAGAAGCCCGCGATTGACGCGAGCGCATACAGCAAGCCTGCGAATCTGCCTGGGTTCTTTGTGAAACTCATGCGCCCCTCCCTTGTGAGAGTGCTAGGAGTTTAGCCTGACATACGGCTGAAGCCGTCAGGAAGTTGGTTTATCAGGAGCTGGGCTAGCTGACGATTTGAGGGCAGCGGTTTGTCTGTGTGCTCAAGGTCACGTGCAAGTGGCCTCTGCGTCACTGACAAATGCTGTCTGGATGGAGCAGTTAGGGGGGAAGGATGATTCCTGTTCAGCATGGTGGCAATTGACCTCTCGGGAGTAACACTGCCCGACAGGAGAGGTCAGCTCTGCTCAGCAAGCCATCCTTCGGTACACATTTCACTTTGCTGTTACCTCGCGTGCATCGACATGCAAACGAGGCGTCAGCATTATGGCGTACAAAAGGTGATGCCCTTTGGGTGAGGCGCTTGTACGCAGGACGGACGAACTTCGCAGATTTCGCGACACGGTTGGAGCACACGTTCTTGATCGTTGGAGGTGAGCATATGCGTAAGTTATTCAGCATCTCGTTTTCGGCTATGCTTCTGACAATCGGCATCGCACAAGGAACCTGGGCTCAAAGAATCATCGTCGCTGGCCCTTACCCTGGTGGAACGTGGGCCGAGCTGCATGACATTAACGACTCAGGTGTTGCTGTGGGCTGGGGCGACGTCCCGGGTGGAGACATCCGGATGATCGGCGTGTCGCTATCTGATCCCAACCACCCCAGGTGGTTTGAGAGCGGTGTAAGCAGTAATGAACCTTGGTGCTGTGAAGGTGGAGGCATCGCCGCCACCGGCCTGATCGTAGGGCACGTCCAGGACGCGAATGGCGAGGCCAGAGCCTATGCCTGGATGGTTGGCGATCATAAGGGGATTGACCTGGGAACTCTCGTTGGCGATAACGGCAGCGCCGCAATCGCGGTCAACAACTCCGGGACCCTCATCGTCGGCAACAGCTATCGTTGGAACGCTGACCAGACTAGTTGGTGGGCGACCCCCGTTGCCTGGACACCAGTCATCAAATGGCATAATGGCAGGCCGACGGTAAGCTGGGTGATTCACGCGCTTCCCACCGGCGGTTTGGAGCAATCCGGGGCGGTCTTCGAGAATACGGTTCTAAATAATTGGTCCGGCTGGGGCGTGAATGATCTCGGCCAGATCGTTGGAGACGGATGGAGCGACGCCTACGACGAAATCGCCGTGTTTTGGAACCCTGCGCAAGGCGGTAAGGGCTGGCAGATTCGACAGCTTCCCCATCAATCAAGCTCGCCAGCGCCTGCGGACTTCGTCTACACCGAAGCTCTCTCCATCAACAATCTGGGCGAAATCTCCGGAGACGTAAGCAGTGACTACTGGAATACACAGCTTGCCGTCGTCTGGAAGAATGCCTCCCAAACGAAGTCCGTTTGGACGTTGACTCCACTTGCGACCCTTTCGGGAACCCAAATAGGGGCTAGCGTAGCATACGGGATCAATGACCGGGGGAACGTTTTGGGTGTCAGCATGGATGCCAACGGTAATGAGTTAGCCACGCTCTGGCGCGCCAAGGATCCCGGCACACCGACCATCATTGGGTTCCCCGGTGATTACAGCCGGGCGATGCAAGAAAATATCTTCGGAATCGTCGTGGGCAGGTACAGTTACGGCGGTGGCCCAGTCCAGGCGGCTGCTGTCGGAATCCACTGATTCGCAGACTGCGCAAGAAAACTGCGAAGGGGGCCGGCGTGAGTCGCCTCGACGGCCACAAAGAGGGACGCGCCATGCCGACCCCGAGCAGGCGTCACGACCAACGCGCAGACTGCAAGACGAATTCGTGGCGCGCACAAGCAGCCAATTCAGTTCACTGCCGGGGAAGGGAGGAAAAGATGCCACGCCATTCCGCACATCGGACCTTTCAGATCCTTATCCACTCGAGCCTCGCGCTCGCTTTGGGACTTACGTTCGCGGCCCGCGTGATTTCCGCCCAAGAGCCTTCACGAAATTACACGTTTCTAGTCGCTTCCGGATTCCTGTGCGATCCCGATCATGCCGACGCCTGCCCCGCCATCGCCAAGACAGCCAGCGGCGACACCTTTGAGTTGAGCGGCGCGGGCACTTTCTCTCCGCATGACAAGTCCGTCATGGCAGCTGGCACATTTACACGTAAATCTCCCGCAGGCGTCGTGATCGAGACTGGAGTTTGGCTCGCAAGCGCGCTCGTGAGTTTTGATTCCTACGGTCTCGCTCCGGAGGCCTTGCGGTCTGCCAACCCTCCGTGGAAGTACATGCACGAAGGCTCGGTGATGCGAACGCTTATGCATCTGGGGCCCACTGCAGCCGGCGGCCTCGCCGTTGTCCGCATCCGGTTATTCCCATTAGCCGGCGCGCCGCAAAACGCTCTCTTGCAGGTGAACTGCGCCTTGGGAGACGTGCCCCGCGAACGCCAGGTGGAAGGCATTCGACTTACTCTGGAAAGGAATGGCGTCGAATTCTCTGAGGAAGTGAGCGGCCGCGTGATGCTCCTCGTCATGCGGACTGAGGTCGGCGCGCCCGCTAAGGCGCCACAGCGGGAGGTCGCTCCGGATTAACGCGTTAGTCTGAAGCCTGACCGAATAGGGGACATCGCCTCGGCTTGACATTTCGCCTTTTATTCGCCTATAATACTCCCCGCGCTTGATTCCCTAAACCTTCCCTAGGAGCCGGGTCCAATGGCCTCGCAAAGACGCGCCGCTCGCTTGCCGAAACGCCGCATTCCCGCGCGCGCCATGCCCCAACCACCCGCCGGTTCCACGAAATCCCACGCCCTCCTGATCCTCATTCTCGTCCCCGGCTTGGTTTTCTTCATGTCTCGGAAGGCGGTGGACCACGCCCAGAATAATCCGCCGGTCTTCGACCGGTGGCCCGCCTCCGCGCCCATCTCGGCTGTCGGCCCCCACGCGCAGGCCATCGTCTCGCCCGCCCGGTACGACCTCGACTCTCCCGCGCCCAATCTCATTTACGCGCGCGCCATGTTCCTGGCCCAGAGCTATGACAGCCGCCCCTATTGGCGACATTCGAAACTCGAAGTGGGCGCGCCCACTAACCGCGTCACCGCCGACCTCGCCATCGAGCATTTGATCCCTTGCGAAAGCATGGGCAAAGCGGTCGACCGTATCGATTCCAACGGCAAAATGTCGTACGGCATTCTGCAATTTCAGGATTGGGACGAATGGCAGAGAGTTTCCGGAATCTCCGGCGATCCCGACAACACCGCCGACGCCATCCGCATGGCCGAGTGGGCCATCGAGAACGGCATGATTAATCACTGGACCTGCGCCAGCATCCTCAAAATGATCTAGCCCTGGGAGGTCAATCTCCCGATTGGCGCGCCTTTGCCTTGGCATTTCCCGGGAGCGCCAATCTCTCGATTGGCGTGTTTCCCAATCCTCTTTTCAAATGTGAATTTCAAATCTGAATCGAATCCGCGGCCGCGCCGCGGCGCAGACAAGGCGCACCTCAGACTTCCGGTGATTCCATCAGGGGCGGGCGCTCAGGAGAACGAACCTATCTTGCTTCTTCCGCCGATGCGGAAGCGGCGGCAGATGCGGTTGCGGTGAGCTTCTTATATTCGGCCTTGGCTTGGCGAAGTATCGGGATGTTGGGGTCCGCGTCTTTCCAGGTGGTGAAAAAATCGTCGTAGGCCTTGCGGCTTTTCTCGCGGTCGCCTTGCATCGCATAGGCCCGCGCCACACCCAGTTGCGCCAGCGGAGCATACACTTGCCACCAACCCGCCCCCCGCTCACCCAGAAGCTTCTCGAGGTCGGCGACCGCCTTCGCGGGATCTCCGGCAGCCATGTACGCTTGTGCGCGTTGGTAGTTGACGTCCAGGCTGTAATGGCTCAGGTTCATTTCCGCCAGCAAATCCACGGCCTTGCCCGCGTTTCCTCGCTGCCGCTCGATGACCGACCGAACGACCGGCAGGAACACGTTCTGTTGAATTGTGTCTTCAGGTCGAATCCGGTCCAGTTTCGCCGCTAACGCTTCCGCGCGCGTTAGGTCGCCGGCATCTGCGAATGCCTCGGCACAACGCCAGAGCGCGTCAGGGCTCTCTCTATCGCCCTCTCCAGCATTGCGGCAGAGCTGGCGCGCCAGCGTGTAGTTCCCAACAAAGGATTCAAGCTGGCCGTGCGCAGAAAGTTCGTCGGCAACGTTTTCCATCCGGCCCGCGCGGGTCTGAAGGTTCACAAGCGTCTGGCTGAGCGAGCGGAATTTGCCGAGGTCGCCGCGCAGGAACGCGAACTGCATCTGCAATTGGAGCCAGCCGGTATCGTCGGCTGGAAATTCTCCCGCAATGTGTTCCATCGCTGCGCTGTCATGCTCGATATAGGCGATCCGGTAGAGCATATCGAGTTGATAGGAAAACAGGGACCCCTTCTGTTGCCACAGCTCGAGGACTTTCTTGGCGTCGTCAAAGCGGCCCATGCTCAGGAGCACTTGGCTTTTGTTCGTGTAGTAATAGACGGCGGGCGCCGGCGAATGGTCGATCGCCCAGTCGAATTCCCGCAGCGCCTCTTCCATTTTGCCGCGCTCCTCGTAATTGATCCCCAGTAAGTCGGCGGCATTGACGCTGCGCGGATACGCCTGCTGGTACAGAACAAGTACCGCGTATTCCTTATCCAGGTTGCCCGTTATGTTCCAATAATATGTGGAGGTAGCCAGAAAATTCTCTTCTTGCGTCAGACGGCTGTCCTTCAACTCGAAGGCCCGGGCGAAATTCTTCCTCGAAGCTTCCTCATCGCCAATGCCGTGATACGCGCCACCGAGCATGACGTAAGCAGAACAGAACTTGGGGTCCAGCTCGACGGCTCTCTCAAAGAAGGCGATGCCCTCGCGAATATTCCCCGAACGATACGATGTCAGGCCCGTTCGGTAGGCTTGTAGCGCCTCGAGCGAGCTCGTGGTCGCCAGATCAAGCGGCGTGTTGTATTTTTCCAAAGAACTCAGGCTCTCGCCCAATTGTCTCCGCAAATCCGAAGCTGCCCTGCCGAGCGCCGCGACCACCTTATCCTTGCTCTCCGCCTCCTCTTGCCGTCTCGCGATGACCTTTTCGGTCTGGGCGTCGATCGCTTCAAGCGTGATCAGGTATCTGTCTCCGAAGGCGGCAATCTCGGGCACCACCACGGCCTTGAGCCCCTGCCGTTTGCAGATTTCGATGCCGATTTCTCGTGTCACTGCCTCGTTGGGATCCTGGCGCATCGTCCGCAGCGTCTCGTGGACCAATCCTTCCGGGAGGAGGCTCAAGAATGGGGACTCGGTGAGCTTCATTTCGAGAGGCTTGTCGAGGTTGTCGAAAATGGGATCGCCGGTCTTGTTCACGAAGCTCGTCAGTACGATCACATCGCTCTCGGTCAGCACAGGCCGGACGAAATATGCCCGCCATACCGCGATGCCGGCGACTATCAACAACGCTGCGACACCGGCCGCCACGGCAACGCGCCGCTTGTTCCATGTTCCGTGCGCCGCCCGCGATGGTAGAGCCGGCCCCAGGTCCAATTCCACCGTGGCTCCTGCGGGCGGCACGCCGTTTTCCACGTGAGCGATGAAGCGATAGCCGCGGCGGGGCAAAGTCTCGATGTAGCGGGGTTCCTCGGCTGAATCGCTCAGCACGTCGCGCAGCTTCTTGATCGCGCTGTTCAGACCCGTATCGAAATCAACAAAAGTGTCTGCAGGCCAGAGTTTCTCGCGGAATTCCTCGCGCGTAACCACATCGCCTGCATGCTCCAGCAAAATCACAAGCACTTGGAAAGGTTGGTCCTGAAGCTTTAGCCGGATGCCGTGCTTATGCAATTCGCCCGAACGCAAGTCCACATCGAACGCGCCGAAGCGCATTTTGCGGTTCCGGCCAGTCACTTCCATAGCAGGGTCTCGAGAGGCCGGGAGTGTAGCACCAATTGTCTTGAGGCCGAAGGAGTATGTGCCGGACCAAGTGCGTTCCCATGTAACTCTCCTGAATTCAAAGACCTGCACCATCAGAACCAAACCATTTGTAGACCATATGCCCGCCATTGCGCCTCAAACCGCTTCAGGCCAATGTCGGCGCGCTCGGGCGGGTCGGCGCTCGGAAAAACAGCCGAGGAGGCAGTTATGGGACGGATGCGACAAATCGAGACGCTTCGTGTCGTCCTGCTTGTGAGCCTGACCGTCGCTTTGGCTGCGTGCGGCGGTGGGAGCGAGAGAACCTTACCACCCCCGCTGTCCAACCCGGCTGCCGTGTTGGTTTCGTTATCACCAACGAGCGTTCTCGCCAGCGGAGATGCGTTCACGCTGACCGTCAATGGATCGAACTTCGGCTCCTCCGCCGTTGTGGGCTGGAATGGGCAAGCCGTTCCCACCACCGTTGTCAGCAGCCAGCAGGTGACGGCGGCAATTTCGCAGTCGCTCATCGCTTCGGCCGGGGTCGTCACTATCTCGGTTCAGAACGCGGATTCCAACGCGTCGAACGGGCTTCAGTTCAGCGTCAATAATCCCACCCCCCAGATCACTTCCATCTCCCCCGACACCGTGATGGCGGGGTCCCCACCCGTGCTTTTGACGATAAACGGTTCGGGCTTTGAGGCTACTACATACTTGCTTATCAACGGCAGTGCCCAGCCGCCCCAGTCACAAACGCCCACGCAACTGCAGCTGACAATTCCAAGCAACCAGCTCGCTACGGCTACATCCATTACGATCTCCGCTGCAAATCTCGCGCCGACGGCGGGACCTTCCAACCAGGTCGCGTTCACCGTAACTCCATTTACGAGTAACCCTGCCCCGGCGTTGACTTCCGCTTTGGACCCGTCCGTTCCGGCGGGTTGGCCGGGGTTCCAGTTGCATGTGTTCGGCACCAACTTCGTCGCGGCCTCCGTCCTGCAATGGAACGGGGTAAACCGGCCGACCACGGTGATTAGCAGCACCGAACTCGCCGGAGCAATCCCCGCCGGCCAATTGACTTCGCCGGGAACGGTCCAGGTGTCCGTAGGCAATCCGTCGCCTGGTGGAGGCGCCTCCGGCCCGTTGTCGATCGAGATCCAGTCCTTTTCGCCGAATGCCACGGGGGTAATCGAGCGATCGGACATCGGAACGGATCTTACGGAACCAGACGGTGGCAGTGGATTTCCGGCGGTCAGCAGCAATGGCCGGTTTGTGGCTCTTGTCTCCTCGGCTGACAACCTCTTTCCGAACACCCAAACTGAATTCGAAGACAACCTGTTCCTCCGCGACACGTGTATCGGCGCGCCGGCCGGCTGTGTGCCATCCTTGACGTTCATTTCGCCCGCCTGGGATCGCACGCCCGCGATCAGCGCCGACGGCCGCTTCGTGGCATTTGTTTCCGATGCGGGCATCTCAATGTACGACAGTTGTGCGGGTGCTCCTGCCGGATGCGTTCCCGGCACTCGGATCATCGATGACTCCTCAAATGGGCAAGACGGCCAGGCTTCATTGAGCGCAGACGGTCGCTTCGCCGTGTTTTTTTCGGGAGATCTCGACTGCGGCTATTGGGATGTTTGCGACGGTGCCCGGGTTTTTCTAGACGATACCTGCGCTGGAACGTCGTCTGGCTGTACACCCGGCTCTCAGGCGATTTCTTCGTTCGTCGAAGCTTATAATGAGTCCGGCACGAGTCTGTTGGGCACAGCTCATCCTTCCATCAGTCCAGACGGCCGTTTCGTTGTTTTCAATACGAACACTACCGATGTGACCCTCTACGATTCTTGCCAAGGTGCGGGGGCGAGTTGCTCACCGTCCAGCACTGTGGTTTCCGTGGCCCATGACGGCGGCCCGTCGGACGGAATCAGTTTTGGAGCCTTCGTCAGTGCGGGCGGCCGATATGTGGCGTTCCTCTCCTCGGCAAGCAATCTCGTGCCGGGCAATGTCACACCGGGTATCTTTCGAGTTTATTTGCGCGATATGTGCACGGGAGCGCCCTCCGGATGCACGCCGGCAACTACGTTGATTGCCGTCGCGGGCGACTCGAGCTACGCCGTGACCGACCCTTCCATCAGCGCCGACGGACGATATGTTGCGTTCGCTTCGGCGGCGGACGACTTGGTCCCGGGCGATACCAACGGAGTGCAGGATATTTTCGTGCGCGATACTTGTGCCGGGGTTTCGACCGGCTGCACCCCTTCGACTGCCCGAGTCTCTATCGCGCTGGATGGCACGCAGGGGAATGGCGACTCGTTTGGACCCGCGATCAGCGCGGATGGACGCTTCGTTGTCTTCAGTTCGACGGCGAAGTTGGGGCCAGGGAACCCCTCCAATGAGGACGTCTATCTGGCGCGTCACTGACGAGGAAGGCGTGTACATGAAGGTCGCCCGGGCCGTTCTTGCCGCGCGAGCGGCATTCAGTGACATAGGTGGAGGTTTCATGGGACGGATGAGACAAAACAGGACGTTTGCGGTCGCCCTATTGATGGGCCTGACAGTCGCTTTGGCCGCGTGCGGCGGCAGGAGTGAGGCAATCGTACCGACTCCGCCGCCCAGCAATCCGACTCGCTCGATACCGTCGCTGTCGCCGGCGAGTGCCGTTGCCGGCTCCAGTGATTTCACGCTGACAGTCACCGGATCGGGCTTCAACTCCTCGACTGTCGTCCTTTTTGGATTAGCCTATCCCGTTCCCACCTCGCTCGTGAGCAGCACGCAAGTGACGGCCGCAATTCCGTCGAGTTTGATTGGTAGCGCCGGCTACGTAAACGTTTATGTTCAGACCGGCGGCTCCCTCAATCCAGTGCCACTGCAATTCCGCGTCAATAATCCGGCTCCGCAAATCTCATCCGTCGTTCCCGACACTGCATCGGCGGGCGCGGCGCCCGTGGTCGTGACAATAAACTGTTCAAACTGCAACATCTTCAGCGGTCCAAACTTCGAAACGTTTGAAGCAACGCTTCTGATCAATGGCAGCCCGCGGCAAGTCAATTCATTCACCGACACACAGCTCGTGACCACACTCTCGGCGAGTGATCTGGCCACCGCCGGGACGATCTCCATATCCGTTGTGAATCCGGACCCTACCGTAGGGCCATCGAACCAGTTCCCTTTCACCGTAACTCAAGCTACGAGCAACCCGCAGCCGACACTGGTTTCGGCCTCGGATGCGTCCGTGCCACAGGGTTGGCCCGGATTCCCCCTCACCGTATATGGCACGGGCTTCGTGGCGGGCTCCGTGGTGCAATGGGGCGGCTTGGACCGGCAGACCACGGCCGTCAGCAGCACGGAGCTCCAGGCCGCCATTCCCGCGAGCGATTTGACTTCTCCGGGAACGGTCCAGGTGTCGGTCACCAATCCATCGCCCGGCGGAGGCACCACGAGCACGCTGCCCATTCAGGTTCAAGCAATCCCGTCAGGCGCCATCGGAGTGATCGATCGCTCCGATATCGGGACCGGCCTCACCCAGCCAACTGGCGATAACGTGTTCGCGGCGATCAGCGCCGATGGGAGGTATGTGGTCTTTCAGTCCGACCTCGCCAACCCCAGCGCCAACCCATCGGGCGTGCCAGCTCTCTTGCTCCGCGATACCTGCATTGGCGCGCCAGACGGCTGTGTGCCGTCCGTAACGCCGGTGCCGGGTTCTCCCACTCCTCCTGACGGCTCGTGGAATGATGCCCCCTACAAGCCCGCAATCAGCGCCAACGGACGATTCATAGGGTTCAGCTCCACGGCGGAATTCGTACTCTACGATACGTGTCTCGGCGGGCCGGCTGGCTGTGTCCCCGCCGGTTGGACGGTCTACGGATCGGGCGGAGTGATCACCGGCGGTTACACAGTGGGCGAAGTCTCGCTCAGCGCCGATGGCCGTTTCGCCGCCTCTACCTTCGGAACTTACGGCTGCAATTGGGCAAACGATTGCGTGGATATCGGCGACGTGAACTTCAACGATACCTGCGCTGGAGCCTCTTCTGACTGCGTGCCAAGCGGCGTGGTGTTTAGTACCGACGGGGCAGGGGAGGCACCGGCGGCTGAGGCATATCGTCCCGCCATCAGCCCCGATGGGCGCTATGTCGCCTTTAACTGGAGCGATAGCGATCCCTACAGCTGGCCGGATTCTCTGAGCAATCTATGGCTCTTCGATTCCTGTCAGGGCGCAACCGCGGACTGCTCGTTCTCCCAAACCCTGATTACCGTGGCCATCGATGGCGGCCGAGCAGACGCATACAGTCAGGGAGCCACCATCAGCACTGGCGGGCGATACGTTGCCTTCGTCTCTTACGCCAGCAACCTTGTGCCGGGCATCCCTGACACCAGCGTTCTCCGGCTTTACCTCCGTGACATGTGCATAGGCGCTCCCTCTGGCTGCGTCCCCACAACAACGCTCGTTTTGCCGGTTGGCGACGGGGTAAACCCGGACGCTCCCTCCATCAGCGCCGATGGGCGGTACATCGCGTTCGCATCGGCGGCCAATGACCTGGCGGCTGGAGACACCAACGGAGCAAGCGATGTCTTTGTGCACGACACGTGCATCGGCGTTTCTTCCGGCTGCACACCTTCTACCGTACGAGTTTCTGTAGCTCTGGACGGGACTCAAGGGAATGGTGATTCCGGCAAACCGGTCATCAGCGCCGACGGCCGTTTCGTCGTCTTCATCTCCCCGGCGAAGCTGGCCCCGGGAGCGCCCAACGCCCTCGGAAGCGACGTCTATGTCGCGCGTCACTAAGGAAGCAAAAAATGCGCATCGATCTGCGGCGTTTCTTGATCTTGCGGTCTGGCTCCATTGCAGGAGCCGCAGGTCCTTCAAGTGTGAAATCGCCGAGACGGACTTCTTGTGCTGCAATCTCCTGCGCGAATACCGGCACGCCTTGCTGCCCAAGAACTATCTCGGCAATGAAAGAGCAAATCTGAAATCTGGAGGTTATCCATGAAGAGCAAACGATCGTGGTTGGCGGCGGGCATTTTTGCAGTGCTGATGTTGGCAGGAAGTACCGGCACTCCGGCTCAGAATCGCATCCCTGAACACCTCAGCGGTTTGATTAACGACTACACGCCCTCGAATGTCGCAGGCGGCCCTTACGAAATGCGCGGCAAATGGTCGCTGCGTCTGCACCACGAATCGCATACTGCCGACTTCTCGGCGTTCATGAACATGGAGACATCCGACTACGGCATTTCAGACGGCAACGTCGATCCCACAAACCCTGACACCCGCGGCGCTCACACTCACCACATCACCATGACCGGCACCATCAGCTACGACACCAGCCTTTGCCCCTCCTTTAAGGCTCCCGCCCCGACCCCTGTTTTTATGGTGAGTAACACGGCGAGCATCACCGGGAACGGAAGCCCAGCGCCATTCGAGAAGACGGGGCCATCGACGCTGGAGGTCTGCGTCTACGGAGGAACAGAGGTCGCGTTTTCGAACATTACCCTACAGTTAATAGGACCTGCCACCGGCCATTTCGGCTCTCAGGCCATCCACGGCGTCGTCCGCTTCCCTCGAAATTCGAACGAAGGTGACCACGATCGCGATAACGACAAACATTAGGACCGCAGTCTCTGCTCGGTGTGGCTTCCAGTTGAAAGCAGCCCTGGCGGCCACCCGTTTCAGCATTGGTGGCGGGATGCCCACCCTTCGCGATTCCGATGTTTCGGGACCGAAAGGTGGGCCTCCCCGCCGGAGGCCTCCGGATCACAAGTCCTTCAATTATCGCCCGAAGCAGAAGCCGCCCTTGCCGCAGACAATCCGAGCCTGATGTTTCAAGAATCGTCGGTGTGGGCACAGGGAGCAATCGGGGATACCGCAGACGTCTTCCTAGGAAATGGCGAGGGCTATACATTCTAAATATTGAGTTCGCTCAGTTGTTGCAGAACGGGGCCAACGGAAGCTTAGACAGCATAACGTGGCGCATTATCTATTGATGGTATCCTGACATGCCATGAAGGTGGGGGAGTTTAAAGTTTCTTTCGGTCGGGTCGCTCGGACGCTGAAGTACGAGGACAGCGACGGGACTATAACATTCCCGTTCGATGTGAGCCCAAGCGAGAAATCGCCCGGACACTGGAAACTACACATGGCCTTGGAGGGAGTAATCGAAGAAGGAAAGATACTTGACTGCTCAACGGAAAAAGTACGGCATCGCATGGCAACGGCGTTTGAAAGAACACGACAGTTCGCTTCATCATGTGGCTACGAGGTCGTGACAGAGACGTGACGCTAGCGTTTCGCATTTTTGCTCCGGGTTCCAGGGATTGTTGACACAAACTCTGACGCCTGGGACCGTAAGCCTCTCCCAATCAATCATTCTCGGCCAACAAATCCACCCGTCGGGTGCCCCACGCTCCCGTTCTTGGAGCGTGGGTGTTTTCGGTCTACATGTACAGGAACCCGGTGAAGCGGGGTCTCGTGCGGAACCCGAAAGACTGGACTTGGAGCAGCTACCGCTTCTACATGCGCACAGGAACAGTGCTACTATCGCTCGATCCCGGCGAATGAGCTCGGGCGGAACAGACCCACCGTTCGAAAACCGCGAACGATTGGGGCACCCAGCGGCCGGATTCTTCGACCTCGGTTCGTCGCCGACAGAGGCTTGCGTTTACGTGCTTGGCCCAACCACTCCGCGACACGTGGGGCACCCGGCATAAACTAAGGTATGGATTGGAGATAGTTCATCGATGTCCCGTCGTTCGTTAGTTCTACTTTTGCTCCTCGGGCTCGCATGGCCAGGGGGAGTGCGGGCTGGCGGTCAGCAAGCCAAACCCGACGTAAACCAATATGACGAAGCGGGTACTTTCAGAATCACTCTTGATGTTCCACTCGCTCAGCGGTCGAAGATTTCACGGGAGATTGATGCCTTCATTTGGGATCATTGGAGTGGTCACCAACGAGGAAGGCTTCGGATCGTTGCTCAAACGATTGAAGGCCAGACTACGTTTCAGACCATTTTTATAGAGCCGGATTCCCACGGCCGCTGGCGGATTCGCGATGAATGGCACCCGGACCCCAGGCCCGGCAAATCGCCAGAAGCTGTGGATGAGTACGACGAAGTACGCCGTACTGACGTGAACACTGGAGAGGTCATTCCTAATTCTCAGAAACGTGCGGCGGGAACTTACGAGCTTCTCCTCATTAACAAGCCACGAGGATTAGAGACACCGTTTTGACGCAGGCGTCCGCCGGGTGCCCCAGGGTTTCTCCGCCCAGGAGCGTAAGCCTCTCCCAATCAATCATTCTCGGCCAAGGAATCCAACCGTCGGGTGCCCCATGCTCCCGTTCTTGGAGCGTGGGTGGTTTCGGTCTCGACGCCGCCTGTGGCCCTCCACCCTGCTTAGCATAGCAAGCAAACGATGCAGCGACAGCGACCGCGCGTTTTATCCCCGAGTTCGAAGTCTCGCCAAGACACCGCGATGCGAACCGTCAACGTTTCCTTGCTCGGCATCGCAAGCAAGATTCACGTACTCCCGCCGCCCCGCCCGTTTTGTGCTATGAACAACGATGGGTGAGTGCGCCCACGAATGGCGCGCGCGAGAAAGGAGGGGACACGAAGGGAGGCGGAAGCCGGTGTGTCAACCGGCCGGAACTCGAAGGCGAAGGGAAAGCGATTTCTAATATACAGTTGCGCGATTAGAAATCGTCCTAACTCGTTGAAAACACTCGCCCGGCACCGCTTCTAATATACGTTAACGCGGTGACACGCTGGCGTCCACGCGACGCGGCAAACGACAAAACTCCGCTGCCGCCCTCCATCACACGCTATAATGGATCCGGCGGGTGAGTCGGGCGATCGCTGGCTTGCCCTGAGTTCGCTGTCGGCTAACGAAGGGCTTGCCCTGAGTTCGCCGCAAGGCGGATAAAGGGTCGGCGGGAGGAAAGTCCGGACTCCGATATCCCTTCGGCTCCTTCGGGAGTCTCAGGGTGAAGGGCAACGCGCCTGGTAACGCCAGGGGGTTGCGTTTCGAATCGCGCGCAAGCGCCTTCCGAGACGCGGCCACGGAAAGTGCCACAGAAAATAGACCGCCGGTGAGCTTGCACCCCTGCGGCAGGCCTGAGGTAACACCGAGGGCTCGCCTCTTTCGGTCGAGCGCATTTGGCAAGGGTGAAAAGGTGGGGTAAGAGCCCACCGCTCGCGTGGCAACACGTGAGGCACGGAAAACCCCGCGTGGAGCAAGGCCAAATAGGAGGGGAGGGCTGGCCCGGCCCGCAAGCGTCCCGTTCGCAAGAACGTGACGCCGCGACCCTCGGGTAGGCTGCTTGAGTCCCGGAGCGATCCGGGACCTAGAGGAATGATCGCCTCACGGCCGCGCTGCGATTTCGCGGCACGGCCGGAGACAGAATCCGGCTTACAGACTCACCCGCCAATTTCTTTTAGTGCCGCCAGGGCCTGACCACCGCTCTCGCCGGATACTTCCGCATGAACGTTTCGGTCATATGGCAGCCCCAGCAGACCGGCACGCATTCGGAAAATGCCGCCGGCAATTGCTCGGCCGGTAAGTTCTTCCATTCGACGGTTTTGCGGTCGATGATTCTCATCAGTGCGGGCGCGTGGTCAAGGTGGCTCAGCGGATAGATTGGCTTGCCGCAGAAGACGCACTTCTTGTCCGCGAACCACTCCGAGGCCATGTCCCACACTCGATGATCCTTCGGGTCCCGCTCGATCTGGCAAACGCAATCCTGATCGCAGTCACGTCGTTCGGGCCATCGCGAGCACGAACTCAACCGGACCTCGCCTTTGTTGAAGAACTCGCTGAGCGCCGCACGAAAGATTCCGACGTGCACAGCGGCGGGCTGGCGGGTCTCGGGGCACCGCACCACCATCAGACCGTGATACCTCCACGCGTGAGACGCCGCCGCCAGGCGGCGAACCAGAAAGGCCATCGCAATCACGATCAACGCAACGACGAGATACTCTTCGGTCACCATGAGGCACCCCCGCTCGGGGATGTAGCCGATTCTCACGATATTCGCCGGAGGGCCGCTTTGCTGTGACGCCTGACGCTTATGCCTGTGACGCGGAATACAGGGCTCCGGCACCGGCTCTCATGACCGTGATCCTACGCCGGCGGGGGAAAGGAGGCCTTTCAACCCGCGCACGGCTCGCGGTATTTCCGCCGGCGTCGTGTTTCCGAATCCCAATATGAATCCCTGTCGCGGTTGCTTGCCGAGATAGCAAGGGGAGAGAGGCCAGAGCCATAGGTTCTTCTCCGCGGCGCGCGCTGAGATTTCCCGATCGCTGCAGCCGTCCGGAAGGATCAGCAGCAGATGCATGCCGGCTTCTCCGCCGAGCACTTTCAGCGACGGGCCGAATTCATTCTGGATTGCGCCAACCAGGACCCTTCGCCGCTCGGCGTACAACTGCCTCATCCTCCGGATGTGCCGCGAAAAATGCCCCTCGCGAATAAAATCCGCCAGCACCGCCTGGTGCAGATGCGAGGGGCAGATATCCATCGCATGCCGCACCGCGATGAATCGTTCCACTAGGTCGGGTGGAATCACAACGTAGCCGAGACGCAACGATGGGAACAGAACCTTGCTGAACGTCCCGACGTAGATGACGCGAGAATGTTGATCCAGCCCCTGCAAAGACGCGATCGGCATCGTCTCGTAGCGGTACTCGCTGTCGTAGTCGTCCTCGACGATCCACGATCCGGACCTGTGCGCCCAGTCCAGCAATTGAAGGCGCCGCGAAGCGCTCATCGTGACTCCGAGCGGATATTGATGCGATGGCGCGACGTGCGCGGCTTGCGCCTTCGAGCACCGCTTGATTCCCGCAGCCACGTCGAGGCCTTCCTCATCGACGGGAACCGGCACCAGGCGGCAGCCCGCCGCGGTCAGAATGTCCCGAACCAGCCAGTATCCCGGCTCCTCGACCCAGACAGGCGCGCCGGGATTCAACAGCACTCGGCTGGAGATATCCAGCGCCTGCTGCGACCCGCTCACTACCATGATCTGTTGCGGCTCGCATCGCACGCCGCGCGCCGTCCTGAGATATGTGGCGATTGCTTCGCGCAATTCTTGGAGCCCCATCGGCCCGCCGTACTGCAATCCGCTGACGTGTAAATTGCGGGCATAGCGCGCCACAAGGTTCGACCACACGTGAGATGGAAAGGCGTCAAAGGCCGGCTGGCTGACATTGAATGCGCCTCGGCCATAGATCCAGGGCGGTCTCTCGTAACGCGGCAGAGCCGCGGCGCGCGCGGCGATCGTTCGGCGTCCCGACCGAGCCTGGGCTCGCACCGCGCCGCGATCTTCGCGAGGGATCAATCGCTCCGGCAGGGAACTCGACACGAACGTGCCCGAGCCCACGCGGCTTTCAAAATACCCCTCGGCCAGGAGTTGCGCGTAGGCGGTCAGCACCGGGATGCGGGAAATACCCAGTTCGGACGCGAGCGCACGCGTCGACGGAATCAACTGGCTGGCGCGCAAATTCCCGCTGAGGATCCTCGCGCGATAGGCGTCGTAAATCTGCCGGTGCAGCGGCTTCGCGGCTTTGCGGTCCACCGCAATGAGAGGCGAGATTCCGCCAACGACAACCTTCATTCCCCGATTATAGTGGTCATAACAGATTTAGCCAAAGTGGTTATTGAAGAAGACCACTTCATCCTTCAGATTCAATTGACTTGCGGTTGGGTTGGGCCCCCGGCTGCCAACTGGCTTCCGCCGGCACGACTCAATTCCTATGTTCCGACCCCGGACACGCTCGGTGGACATCTCTCGGCAACGGCAACGAGCACGCCTCTGTGCGACGCCGACTCTCCCGCCGCTGCCGCACTGCTGTTCGGTCTCGGATACAGCTTCTATCGCTCGCCCCGGTAGAAGGCGGAGGGGCATCTGGCACTTGGGGTGCCCCCTTCGCCGCTTTCGTGGATAACGTGAAAACCAGTCCAGCGCTTGAAAGCCGATGGCCGGCTTCGCATTGCCACGATTCATGAGCTGCCCCTTCGCGTTCGCTCTCGCTGTACTCGGGATACCGAGCGGGGTGTTCTGGCCCTATTTCGCCGGCCTGGCCATTCTGGTGATTGGTCTGCCCGCCGCAATCAAGAACGCCGCACGCCATACAGGCGCGCTCGACAAGCTCGTACAGTTCGGCCCCCTGTTGTTCGCGATTCCGATGGCGATTTTCGGCGCTGACCATTTCATTGCCGCGAAATTCGTCGCCACCGCCGTTCCGTCGTGGATGCCGTGGCATTTGTTTTGGGCTTATCTGGTCGGCACCGCGCTCATCGCCGCGGCTCTCAGCATCGCCGTCGGCCGCTACGCGTTCCTGGCATCCTCGTTGCTGGCCACGATGATTTTCCTTTTCGTGCTGATGATTCATGTGCCCGCGTCGCTGGCAACGCCGTTTGAGAAGACTCGCTTCACGATTCTTCTCCGCGACTCGGCGTTGAGCGCCGGGGTCGCCGCGTTCGCCGCGTCGCACACGGTGCAGTGGCGGGCGCGCAGCATGCACTGGATCATCACCGTCGCGCGCGTCGTGATCGCAATCGCCATCGTCGTCTTCGGCGTCGACCACTTCCTGAATCCGACTTTCGCCCCGGGCATCCCTCAGGAAAACGCCGCCATCTCCGTGATCATGCCAGCGTGGATTCCCGCGCACGCTTTCTGGGCCTATGCGACGGGCGCCATCTTCATTATTTGCGGCCTGAGCCTCCTGATTCCCAAGCTCGCGCGTTCAGCGGCGATGGTTCTCGGAATAACCGTGCTAGTCTTGATTCTGTTCGTTTACGTGCCGCTGACCATCGCGAAGGCTTCCGACATCGCGAACGGCCTGAATTACCTGGCGATTCATTTCGCCTTGGCCGGAGCAGCGCTGCTGCTCGCCGGAGCTCTGCCGAAGGTGAGTCGCGAGTCCGCAGGCGTCGCGGAGCAGCAAACCGCCGGTCTTCGCCGCGCTTCCGAAGTCTGAGCTTCGATGCGGCCTCAGAGAGGGGAGGGAAGGGAAGCATGTTCTTCGTTGGTCGAACGCGAGGCAAATTCATCCGCTGGACTCTCATTCTCACGGCGACGCTCGCCTGCATCGTGACGGGCGAATACGCACGCTCGGCTGACAATCGCGATTCCTCTGCCGCTCCCGTCCTTCTCGAGCTCTTCACGTCAGAGGGCTGTTCGAGTTGCCCTCCCGCTGATGCGTCGGTCCAGCGGATTGACACCATGCAGCCCTTCCGCGGCGCGCGCGTGATCGTCCTCAGCGAGCATGTCGATTACTGGGATCAGGACGGCTGGAAGGACCCTTATTCTTCGCCCTCCTTCACCTATCGACAGAGCGAGTACGTCCGAGCCCTCGGCCTGGCCACAGCCTACACACCGCAAATCATCGTCGACGGAACCACGGTCCTGCGCGGTGACGCCGCACAGATCCAGGAGACATTCGCCAAGGCCGCCGCCGAACCGAAAGTCGCCGTGCAGATTGGCTCACTGAGCGTCGACCCTCAGCCAGGTCTCGTTCGCGCGCACATCGACGTCGACGGCAGCGCCGCAACGCACAACGCGGACATTTTTGTCGCCATCGCTCTCGATCACGCGGAATCGCAAGTTCTGCGCGGTGAAAACAGTGGGCGCGATCTCAAGTATGTCGCCGTCGTCGAAGAGATCAAGAAGGTCGGCAAGCTCGACAAGGGGAAAACCTTCAGCCGGGACGTGGAGCTGAAGCTCAAGCCCGGCACCGACCCGAAGAATCTGCGCATCATCGCCTTCGTTCAGGAATCTGGTCCCGGCAAAGTCTTGGGCGCAGCGATGCAGAAACCCGGCGCGTAACCCGCCGGTTTCCCGGCCGCGAATCGGAGATTCAATCTAGCGCGTTGGTTGGGAAATCAGAACCGCGAAACGACCCACAGCGAGCCACCGATCGCCACGAGATCCTCGATAATGGCGATCACGAAGTCGGGCGTGCCCAGCGCCTTCACCAGCCGGGTGCGCACCTGGTAGCCGCCAAACGTCCCCACCAGCGCGCCGATGATCCCGAGGAGTGCGCTGGTAACGAGTCCCATGTTACCTGCCGAGCCCACGCACGCTCCCGTGAAGCCGCCCATGACGATGCGCGCGATCAATCCCGGAGGTGCCGTGCGGCTCGGCGTCTTCGGCAGCTTGTCGTTCACGAGTTCGAAAAGCGCCAGGGCTGTGAATAGGATGGTGGCGGGCAGCGTACCGAGCCACGCGAGGCCCCTGCCCAGCTTCATCCAGCCGAGGTGACCAGCCCAAGCCGTCGCTGCCGGCGGCGTCAACGAGCGGAGGCCGACGAAAAACCCAATCAGAAGCGCAAGTAGAGGCATGGGCATGGACGTTAGGCGCACGACTCTCCCATTAAACCTTGGCTGTGTCAACCGTTCGGCAGCGAGCGGAATGGGCCGGGACGGCAAGATTGGGTCGGCTACTTTCTCTGGTTTTCAAGAGCGCTGGAGTGATACTGTTCGGGCGGAACGACAGTATAAAGTATAAAATGCCGGAGCGACCCCATGCGCCCTACTCTCCGTACCTCCGCTGCAGCCCTTCTCGCTTCATGCCTGTTTCTTGCCGCGGCGCCGCTTGGCCACCCTTCTCAGCAGGTTGCCACCACACAGCAACCGCCTGCGGCGCGCCAGTCCCAGACTCCCCACACCCCTACGCCGGAGGATATCCTCTTGGGCGAATACGGGCCCTACCGCGCCAATAACGACCTGCTCTACTACCATCTCGACGTTCGGGTCGATCCGGACAAGAAGACGATCGCCGGCAAGAATACGATTCGCTTCCGCATGCTGAAGGACGACTCCCGCATTCAGATCGACTTGGTTCAAAGCCTCAATATCGACAAGATTCTCTTCGGCGCGACTCTCCTGAAGTACGAGCGCCGGTACCGCTCCGTCTTCATCGATTTCCCGCAGACGCTGGTGAAGGGTCGCGTCTATTCGATCGACTTCTACTACTCCGGAACTCCCACTCAGAACGGGCGCTTCGGGGGTTTCACTTTCGGCAAAGATCCTGCCGGCCGCACGTGGATTTACACCGCGTGCGAGGGCCAGGGCCCCAGCATCTGGTGGCCCGACAAGGACCAGTGGCGCGACGAAGTGGAAGACATGGACATCAGCGTCGCCATTCCCCGCAATCTTGTCGATGTGTCGAACGGGAAGTTCGTTGGCAAGACGGATCTGGGCGACGGCTACACCCGATGGGACTGGCACGTCCACTATCCGATCAACAATTACGATGTTTCGCTCAACATCGGCAACTACGTGCACTTCTCCGATCGTCTCGGTGATCTCCCGCTTGATTTCTATGTCCTTCCGGAAGACCTTGAGAAGGCCAAGCCGCAGTTTGCGCAGGCCAAGGGCATGCTCGAGGCATATCAGCACTATTTCGGCCCCTACCCGTTCAAGAAAGACGGCTACAAGCTCGTCGAAGTGCCCTATTCCGGCATGGAGCACCAGACCGCCGTCACGTACGGCAATCACTTCGCGAACGGCTACCTCGAACGCGATTGGACCGGCGTCGG
Organism: Candidatus Acidiferrum sp.; assembly: GCA_035517015.1. Lineage (GTDB taxonomy): Bacteria > Acidobacteriota > Terriglobia > Acidiferrales > UBA7541 > Palsa-295. The sequence goes on from DATIZQ010000100.1 coordinate 55,383, forward strand.
CATCAGCCCGAAGTTTGATTTCATCATCATCCACGAAAGCGGGCACGAGTGGTTCGGCAACGCCATCACGGCCGCCGACCGCTCGGACATGTGGATTCACGAAGGCTGGACGACGTATCTGGAAGCGCTCTACGTCGAATACCGGTGGGGCAAGGACGACGCCATCAAGTACCTGAACGGCTACAAACCGAAGGTGAAGAATGAGCGGCCGATCATCGAAAAGCGCGGCGTCAACGCCGATCCCCCGGCCGACCAGTACTTCAAAGGCGTGCTGTTCATTAACACCCTTCGCAGCGTCATCAACAACGACCCGGAATGGTTCAAGCTGCTCCACGATCTCTTTCAGCACTTCAAGTACAAGAACATCATGACGGAAGACATGGTCGCCTTCTTCAACCAGAGAACGGGAATGGATCTGACGCCACTCTTCAACCAGTACCTGCGCCACACCGATATCCCGGCCCTCGAGCTGAAATTCGACGAGGCAGCCGGCACGGTTTCGTATCGTTGGAAGGCGGACGAGCCCGGCTTCGCGATGCCGGTTCGTGTGGGCAGGAAGGACGACTGGCAGATCATCCACCCGACTATGGAGTGGCAGAAGATGAAGACGCCGCTCAAGAAGGACGATTTCGACGTCGCCACCGACCTCTACTACGTCAACGTCTCAAAGCTGTAGCCGCACGCGGTTTCAGGGGCTCGAAATCGCATCTCTCAGGGTAGGAATGAAGACGCATAAACCTCTGCTCGCCAGCTATTTACATGACCCCCTGCCGGCGGCGCGATTTGCATCGCGTGGTATAATGCCCTTGAAGTTTGGTGAAAGGCTGAGACGTGGAACGCTGATGCCGATCGCCGCCGGGCTCCGCCGGACCTGTTCTTCAGGTCCGCAGGCCCCGCGACGGCAGATTTCTAATCGCCAAATTCGAATATTAGAACCCCTCGTAAGTCGTAGAAAACAAACAACCGCACCCCCTTCTAATCGCCAAAATTCGCGATTCCGCGCCCAGCGCGAAATCGGGAATGCAACCCTTGTTTCTTCGCGGTATGATGCGCGCCGCCGCATCACGGCCGGGGTCTACCAGACTACCTCTAGGGAGCTACTTCGAATGAACTCCAAGCGTTTCAGCAATTTGCTGTTGGTTGTCGCTGCACTCTTACTTGCGTCGCCCTCTGTTTTCGCCCAATCCGGACCGATTTCGCTCACCGTGGATGCCACGCAGGCTCCGGAAAAGCTCGTCCGCACGCACGAGAGCATCCCCGTCAAGCCCGGGCCGTTCGCCTTGTACTATCCGAAGTGGATTCCCGGCGAGCATGGCCCCGACGGTCCGATCGGCAACCTAACCGGACTGAAGATCACCGCCAACGGGAAGGTCATTCCCTGGCAGCGCGATCTGATTGACCTCTGGAAGTTCCACGTCGACGTCCCCGCCGGCGTCGATCATCTCGACGTCGCGTTCGACTATCTCGAACCCTCGAGCGGAGGATTTGCCACCTCTTCGGCTTCGGCGACGGACAAGCTCCTCGTCATCGAATGGAACCAGAACGTTCTCTATCCCTCAGGCCCGCCTTCGAGTCAAATCATGTTCAAGCCCACGTTGATCCTGCCCGAGGGCTGGAAATTCGGCACGCCGCAGCACGTCGAGAGTCAGTCCGGCAATCAGGTTGAGTTCGCGGCGATTTCGCTCGAGCGCCTCGTCGATTCGCCCGTCATCACCGGCCAATACTACCGCGCGATCGACATCACGCCTCCGGGCGAGACGGTTCACCACGAGCTCGACATCGTGGCCGATAGCGAGATCGCGCTCAACCTGAGCCCCGAAGCGCAGAAAGGCATGACGAACCTCGTGGCGGAGGCCGGCAAACTCTTCGGCTCGCGCCATTATCGCGAATACCATTTTCTGCTCACTCTCAGCGACCACGTCGCTCACTTCGGCCTCGAACACAACGAATGCAACGATAGCCGTCTCCCCGAACGCGCGCTTCTCTCGCCGGAGGCAGGCGTGTCGCTCGGAGGCTTGCTCGCGCATGAGTATGCGCACTCCTGGAGCGGAAAGTTCCGTCGCCCCGCCGATTTGACCACGCCCGATTTCGAAGTACCGATGAAAACCGACATGCTGTGGGACTACGAGGGTTTCACCGAGTTTGCCGGCCCGCTTCTCGCGGCCCGCAGTGGTCTGTGGACTCCGGAAGAGTACCGGGGCAATCTCGCGAGCATTTCCGCCGAGCTGGGACCGGGCCGGCCCGGGCGCACCTGGCGCCCGCTCGTCGATACCGCCGTCGGACAGGAGCTCGGATTCTCGCGCGGGTGGACGAACTGGCGCCGCGGGACGGACTACTACGACGAAGGCGATCTGATGTGGCTTGAAGTCGCCACGCTCATCCATCAGCAAAGCCACGGGCAGAAGTCTCTCGAAGATTTCACGCATCTCTTCTACGGCGGACCGAACAACGGCCCCGAAGTGAAAACCTATACGTTCGACGACGTCGTCAGCGCGCTGAATTCGGTTGTTGCTTACGATTGGGCGGGCTTCCTGCACGAGAGGCTGAATTCCACCTCTGCGAATCCTCCGCTCGGTGGAATCGAGAATGGCGGCTGGAAGTTCGTCATGAGCGATGAGGCGCCCAAAGGGCGGCAGCGGCGCGGCGGACCCGGCGACCAGTATTCCATTGGCTTGCAGGTCGGTCAGGACGGCACGGTGAACGACTCGATCGTGGGCGGCCCGGCCTTCAAAGCCGGGATTACTCCAGGGATGAAAATCGTCGGCATAAACGGCCGCGTCTACACGCACGACCTGCTCGAAGATGCGATCAAAGCGGCGAAAGACAGCTCCGCGCCGATCTCCCTGCTTCTTGTCGTCGACGATTACTACAAGGCGTGTGAAGTCGATTACCACGGTGGGGCGCGCTATCCGCACCTCGAGCGTGACGATAGCAAGCCGGATTACCTCGACGAGCTGGCCAAGGCCCACGCGAGCGGCGAATGAGATCCGCATCGCTCAATCGATCGCGAGCGCCCGCGCGGCGAAGCAAGGCCCGCCGCGTGGGACTCGCACGAGCCTTGTCGAAACTCGGCTACTGCTCCCGCTCGCAAGCGGCCGAGCTGATTCGCGCAGGGCGCGTCTCGCTGAATGGCCTGGCGCAACGCGATCCTGAGACGCCGGTTTCACTCGATCGCGACCGCATCACCGTGGACGATCGCGCGGTCGGCTCCACCACGAAAATCTACTGGATGCTGAACAAGCCGCGCGGCGTAATCACCAGCGCCTCTGACGAAAAGGGTCGCGAAACCGTGTACGAATGTCTGCCACAGCAAGCCTCCTGGCTCGCACCCGTTGGGCGGCTCGACAAAGCGAGCGAAGGCCTGCTCCTTCTGACGAACGACTCCGAGTGGGCCGCGCGAATCACTGCGCCGGAAACCCATCTCGACAAGGTCTACCACGTCCAGATCACCGCTCTTCCGGACGCGTCGCTGCTCGAAAAAATCGTCAGAGGAGTCCGCTCGAAGAGCGGGGAACTGCTGCGTGCAAAAAGCGTCAGGGTTTTGCGCGTAGGCGAGAAGAACGCGTGGCTCGTCATTGTTCTCGACGAAGGGAAGAACCGCCAGATTCGTCGCATGTTCGAGGCGCTCGGAATCGAAGTCCTGCGCTTGGTTCGTGTGGCAATGGGCCCGCTGCAGCTTGGCGATTTGCCGAAAGGAAAGTACCGTCCGGTCGTGGCGGACGAACTTCATGCGCTCGGATTGGCGATGCGTGGAAGGGAAAGGCTCATATGAACGTCGCGTCTGACTGGGAGGCTGCTTCATGAAAATCCTCATCCTCGCTGTTCTGTCGATTCTGTGTGCGGCCTTGGCGCACGCCCAGGAAGTTCCCGTCATCATTCACGCGGGTACGATGCTCAACGGCAAAGGGCACGCCTCGCAAAGCGTCGACATCATCGTCCAAGGCGACAAAATTCTACGCGTCGAGCCACACGGGAAAAGGACTGCGACATACGACCTGAGCCACCTCACCGTCCTGCCCGGGTGGATCGACGTGCACGATCACGTCACCTGGCACTTCGGGCCGAACGGGCGCGCGGAAGACAAGAGCGAGACGCCGTCGCAAGCGGCGTTGGCGGCCGCCTCCAACGCTTGGGTCACGTTGAGGGCAGGCTTCACGACGATCCAGAGTCTCGGCTCGCATGAGGACAAAGACCTGCGCACGGCGATCAATAGCGGCGGGCTGCCGGGCCCCAGGGTTTTGACTTCCCTCGAGCAGATCACCGATTCGAAGCTCACGCCGGAACAGCTCCGCGAAACTGTCCGGCGGCTGAAGGCGCAGGGCGCGGACGTGATTAAAATCTTTGCGTCGAAGAGCATTCGCGAGGGTGGCGTCCGGACATTCGACGATGAGCAACTGCGCGCGGTGTGCGGCGAAGCGACGGCGCAAGGCTTACGCAGCCTGGTGCACGCCTACCGAACGGCGGTTCGAGCGGCCGCCGATGCTGGTTGCACCGAAGTTGAGCACGGCGAATTCGCCACCCCTGATGACCTGCGCGATCTGGCGGCGCGCGGCACGTTCTTCGATCCTCAGGTTGGACTCGTGATCCACAACTATCTCGATAACAAAGCGAAGTTCCTCGGCATCGGCAACTACACCGAAGACGGATTCACGAAGATGCAGGAAGTCTTGCCCTTGATGCAGGAGTTGTTCAAATCGGCGTTGGCGACCAAAGACCTGAAGATCGTTTTCGGCACGGACGCTGTGGCCGGTGCGCACGGCCGCAACGCAGAAGAGTTCATCGATCGCGTCAACGCGGGTCAGGATCCGATGGACGCGATGGTTTCCGCGAACTATCGCGCCGCGGAATCCTTAAGGATGGAGAACGAAATCGGTTCGATCGCGCCAGGGATCCAGGCCGACATCATCGCCCTAGATGGCGATCCCCTCAAAGACATCACCGCGGTTCGCCGGGTCGTCTTTGTGATGAAGGGCGGCAGAATTTATCGGAATGAAGGTCCACTCTAGAACGAGTGTGCGGGGAGGAAGGCGGCTCTAGTTCGGCGTGTACTGGCTCTCGGAGACGTGGTGCCACAGGATGGCGCTTGTGGCCAGCAGCGCTCCGCCGCCGATCAGGAAAAAGAGAAGCCGGCGCTTGCGGTGCTGCGTGTTCTGCGGGCTGTCGTTGTTGGCCGAGGCTGAATCTCCGTCGATGACCACTCGATACGCCTTGCCTTCCGGGATCGTGTAAAGCTCGCCATCATTATCCAACACCAAATCGCCGTTGGTCGCCGTCACGACAATTTCGTGCGCGTTCGTGATGCTCACCTGACCGCGCGTCGCCTTCGTTCCCGAGCCGCGGAGGATCCCCGCCGGGGTTTCCAGCTCGAACTGCGATGGGTCAGGCAGTGAAAAGCTGGCCGAGCCTCTTGCCAGAGTCACGCTGGCCATGCCTGCGCGTTCCTCGAGGCTCATCGAGCTCGACGCGCTCAAGTAGAGTTGTCCCGCTCCCAGGCGAAGCCGGAGCGCACCCTGGCTGTCGGTCTCGACGGCATCCCCGGCATAGAGGGTCGCGCCGCTGACTGCCGACGCCCCATCCAGATGCGCGCGAGCGGCGTCCGTCACCGTGCCCAGCGGCCGGTCGGTCGTGGCCATGGCGCCGGGCACATTACACAACCCCGCCACAAGCAATGCCGCCACACACCTGTAGCCGAAATCGCGCCTGGCTCTTCGGGAATGCATGGATTGACTCTGTTCCGGGAAGACGCCCGCGTCAATGGGCGGGAAGTACCTGGTTGTCACAGGCGCAACAGGGTTGAATGGGTCCTTCCGCAACCAACGCATTTTGAAAGAGATACGCCCTCGGAGGCCAACGGCCCCCACGTGAGTCCAGGGCCTACAATTTTCGGGAATTGTTACCACTCCAGCACCCGCGCGGCGCTGGCGGATTGACGCGAACGACGGCCCCTTCGATGATAAGCGAATACCCTGGGTCATCCTTAGTGCCAAAGGCGCCCGTAAGTCCGATGTCGACCAAACTGAGCCACCACCTCAACGATGGGGCCGATTCCAGGCGTGGACCGGGCTGGCACAACGAGCCATGGCATGGCGTGCTGAAACTGTTCCTTGGAGTCGTGCTGCTGGTTTCGATGTGTGCGTCGGGTGCAAAGGCTCAATCCCAGGACGTGCAATTTGACGATATGCCCAAGCCGGTCCCGGTTTTCAGCGCCGGCATGGGGTTCATTGCGCCGTTTGAAGGCGGCCAGCCTCATCTCGATCCGCTCGTCTCACCCGTCTTCTTGATTCCGCTGGGTGACCGCTGGCTCGTCGAATCACGCGACACATTCGAGTCCGACCTCTCGACGCCGCCGGGCAGCAACTCCTTCCATGGCGTCGTTCAGAAGGAAGTCGATTACCTGCAGCTCGACTACATCGCCAACCCTTATATGACGGTGACCGTGGGCCGCTATCTCACTCCATTTGGCATTTACAACGAGCGGCTCTATCCGATTTGGATTCGCGACCTGCAGAGCGATCCACTGATATTGCCGATCGCGACCGGGCCAAGCGGTGCGGGGACCGGGGCGATGGTTCGCGGCGGGTTTCCGCTCAGCGACAAGGTGAACCTCAACTACGCAGCCTATTTTTCCGCGCTGAGCACGGTGTCGCCGCTTGATTCTTCCCGTATGGCCGGCGGGCGTGTGGGAATCTTTCTTCCGGGTCCGCGCCTCGAAATCGGCGGCTCGTTTCAACATCTCTTGCAGGATGACCGGTCAAACTCTTTCGGCTTCCATTTCGAGTGGCAGCCTTCAGCGGTTCCGCTCGATCTGCGCAGCGAGTATGCGCGGTCGAGCCAGGGAAGCGGTTATTGGGTCGAGTCCGCATATCGACTCAGCCAGATTCCCAAGGCCCAGGATCAGTTCCGCAAGATCCAGATGGTAGCGCGGATGCAGCAATTCTTCACGGGAACCTATTCGAGTGGAGGCTGGGGGGACCTGCCTCCGTGGAACACCCAGGAATTCGAGTTCGGCATCAACTACTACTTCCGCGACAACCTCCGGGGCGTGAGCAGCTACGGCCGCCAGTTCAGCTCCTGGGGCAACGAGAATGTCTGGACTCTGGGCTTCACCTATCGTTTCGCGGTGCCCCTGGGCCACGGAGAATGAGCTGATGCGCAAGCGCTATCTGCTGGCACTGGTTGTCGCCGCCACCATCGGCGCAACACTTCTTGCCGGGGCGCAGGAACAGGCTTCGTCGACCTCGGTTTCGAGCGTCTTGCCGCCAGCGAAGGCAACCGCAGGCACCGATGCAGCTATGACTGCGAAGCCGGCGGCCGGCTCGAAACCGGCGCCTCCGATAAACCCCGAATTGTCGCCTCGCATCGAGGGGGAGAAACGGTTTCACGCGAACTGCGGGCGCTGTCACGCAGCTCCTCAGAAGTTTCCGGCGCGAATGATGGCGACGATCATTCGTCACATGAGGGTTCGTGCGACCATCACCGACGAAGACATGCGGTTGATTCTGAAGTACATGACCCAATAGCTCTCCGATGCCACGGGCGATTCGACAAGCAGCCTTCAACCTTGGCCAGTTGCGACGCGGCTTCGCCGTTCGACTGTGTGCGGTCGCTTCGATAGGTGCCTTACTCATCTCGCCGGGCGCGTTCGCACAACAGCCGGAGCGCGTCGTGGAAGTTATCGCCGACCACGACAGCCGTTACAGGATTCAGGGACAGGATAAGCCCATAATCACGGTCACTGCGGGCGAGATCGTGCGTCTTCGGATCACCGCGATCAAAGCCAAGAATCACGCCCGGGACGGCTCCGTGCACGGTTTCGCTTTGCTTCGGGCCAGTGACCGCGCGCCTGTGCCGGGCTGGGACTTGCTCCTGAAGCCCGGCATCCAGGAATTCGTCTTGAAGGTTCCCGACGAGCCGGGCGAATACTTGGTCGTATGCACGGTCATATGCAGCGTCAACCACGAACAGATGACGATGAAATTCATCGTCGAACCGGCCGCAAAGTGAATTTGCGTGCATGTTTCCGCGAAGAGAGGCGGGGAAAATGACGCGAACAAAGCGTTCGATTCCGATTCTAGGCAGCGTGCTGCTTGCGGCGGCTTCGGTTCTGCTCACACACGCTTCGGACGAAAAAGTGTTCAAGGGTTACATCGCCGATTCACAATGCGCGATGAATGTCCACTCGCTGAGCCAATCGCATAAGGAAATGCTGCAGTCCAAGAGCGTCGGCAGCACTGCCGCCGATTGCGTCTGGTACTGCGTCAAGCAGCGCGGCGGCCGCTTCGTCCTCCAGAACAAGAGCAAGGTCTACAAGCTCGACGACCAGAACATCACGAAGGATATGGCGGCAAAGAAAGTCCGTGTCACTGGGACGCTTGACCCTCAAACCAACACAATTCATGTGCGCACGATCGAAATCGAGCCCGACGAACAGCCTCGCTCCGATCACTAGCCTCTCCGCCTCCACGCGCTTGATGCAAACCGCCGCGTCCGGAAGAGGCGCTCTGCCGAGTCCACGCGCGGGCGTATAATCTTGCTGGAATCCTGGCGGAACAGAATCCCCGAGGGTTGCGTACTTAAACGTGGCAAGGGGTCTTATGGTGAAATTCCTGTTGTGGTGCATCCTGCTGGTCTTGTGCTGGCCGATCGCGTTGCTGGCTCTTGTCCTATACCCGATTGTATGGCTGTTCTTGCTGCCGTTCCGTATCCTGGGAATTGCGGTTGATGGCGTGCTCGAACTTGTCCGTGCCATTATTTTGTTTCCGGTACGAATCCTCCGCGGCCCGCGCACTGCCTGAACAAAACTGCCAGGCCTGACTCTACGCCAGCCGCTGCAGGAGCGTTGCCCGCGGCAGCTGCTACGTACTTTCGCTAACCACCGAGTCGAAGAACATCGCGAGCAGGTGGCGCATGTCATGTTCGCTGACCGCCTTCGGGTCAACGAGATGCTCCAGAAGAAGGGCGGTGGAGAGCGCGCCCAGACCGGTCGAAGCGGCGCCGGTCGAGATCGGCAGCGAGCGCCCGAGCGCTCGCATCACCTTTCGCAGAATCCCGCCGCCGCAGGAACGAAGGCGGCGCCGGCGAGCCCTCAGGCCGGCGTGGGCCTTGGGGTGCCGCACCGCGTACAGGGCGAACTCGAGCGAAAGCAATGCCAACCGGCGGTTCTTCGCATTTTGCGCGTAATACTCCCGCAAAGCCCGGAGCATCGCGTCCGCGTCCTTGCACTTCCTTAGAAGAGCATTGACCTGGGCGACCCGTTCGTTCACCCAATGCTCGAGCAGCGCGAAGAACAGATCTTCCTTGTCATCGAAATTGGCGTAGAAGGCGCCGCGCGTGTAGCCGGCGGTTGCGGCGATGTCTTCGAGGCGGGCGGCAGAGAAGCCGTCGCGAGCAAAGATCCGCTCGGCGGCGGCGAGCAGCCGCTCGCGCGTGGCTGCGGTGCGTGCCCACTGCCGCGCCGACCCTCGGGTCCGCGTCGTGGCAGTGGTCCGCCTCGCGACGTGGCGGGTCTTAGTCTTTACAAGATACATACATGAATGTATATTATTACGCGAACGTTTGCGACACGCAAGGACTGTTTTCTTGGCAGCTGCTAGCAACGCAATCGTCATCGATCATAGCGCCTGGCGCCCCCGGTACAATCCGTGGCTCATCGCGTTGACGGTCACGCTCGCGACCTTCATGGAAGTGCTCGATACTTCCATCGCCAATATCGCCCTTCCGCACATCGCCGGCAGTTTCGGCGCGAGTTCGAACGAATCCACGTGGGTGCTCACCAGCTATCTTGTGTCGAACGGAATCGTGCTTCCCGTCAGCGCCTGGCTGGCCACGCGATACGGCCGCAAACGCTTCTACATGTCGTGCGTGGCCCTCTTTGCGGCAAGCAGCTTTCTTTGCGGGCTGGCTCCGAGCCTTGGCATGCTCGTCGTGTTTCGGATTCTCCAGGGGGCGGGAGGAGGAGGACTCCAGCCTAGCGAGCAAGCGATCCTGGCGGACACGTTCCCGGCGTCGAAGCGGGGAATGGCCTTTGCGGTGTACGGTATGGCTGTGGTTGTGGCGCCGGCGATCGGGCCCACAATCGGCGGCTGGATCACGGACAACTACAGTTGGCGCTGGATTTTCTACATCAACGTTCCCATCAGTATTCTCTCGCTCTACCTCACACATCGCCTCGTCGAAGACCCGCCCTATCTGCGCGAAGAGCGGGAAAAGCGGCGCGGCGCCAGCATCGACTACGTCGGCCTGGGACTCGTGTCGTTGGGAGTCGGCGCGCTACAACTCGTTCTCGACAAGGGGCAGGAGAAGGATTGGTTCGACTCGCATCTGATCACGACGCTGCTCATTATCGCCGTCGTAGTCCTGACCGCCTGGGTGATATGGGAGTGGCGGCATCCGCAACCGATCGTCGAGTTGCGCCTGCTGAAGAACCGGAACTTCGCGACGGCTGTGTTCTTCATGTTCGTGCTGGGAATGGTCCTGTACGGCACGACGGTCCTGATTCCGCAATACCTGCAGCTTCTGATGGGCTACTCAGCGGTGATGGCGGGCGAGGCGCTCGCCGGCGGCGGGTTCATCATGATGCTCACGATGCCTATCTCGGGCGCGCTCGTCTCGCGCTTCGATGCGCGGCGCGTGATGTGCGCCGGTTTCACGATCACCGCCGCTGCGCTGTTCTACATGTCGACGCATTTGGTCCTGACCATGAATTTCATGACCGCAGAAATGCTGCGCATTTATCAGACGCTGGGGCTCGCGTTTATTTTCATTCCATCGAACACGCTTTCCTACGTGGATATTCCGCGCGAGAAGAACAATCAGGTGTCGAGCATGATCAACTTCGTGCGCAACATCGGCGGCAGCATCGGAATTGCGTTGATCAGCACCTTCATTACGCGGACCGCACAAACCCGGCAGAATTATCTCTCCGCGCACATGCAGAACGGCAATCCGAGGTTCCGGCAAATGGTCGACGGCCTCGCCGCGACTCTACAAAGCCAGGGGCTGAGTCCGGCGCAGGCGATGCGGCAGGCGTACGCGAGAGTGGGTCTGCTGCTGCAGCAGCAGGCATCGGCGCTGGCGTATAAGGACGTGGTGTCGATTCTGGCCGTTGTGGTCGCCTGCCTGATTCCGATGGCCTTCATCATGAAGCGCCCGCGCGGCGCGGCCGCGGAGGCCCCACCCGTCCACTAGGCCGAGCGCGGACGGCCCGACGAGCTTCTCTCCTTGCCGGACGCAGGCTCTTCAAAAAGACCGCCGTCATCGCCTCCCGGGTACGTAACCTGCATTCCGCGAACGCGCGCGAACGGAATCAACTTGTGGGGTTTTGGCGGCGCGCTGCTGACGATCTCGAGCACTTCGATGTCGCGGGTGACCAGGGCGTCAGCCACCAGCGATCGATGGCAACGCCACGGCACGGCTTCGGAGCACATCAAGGCGCTGGGCTTTTCGACTGCGAGATCGACGGCTCGCGACAAAGCGTCCGCGAATTCCGGTGTCTGCATGTAATCCGCAAATCCGCGGAAGCTCGCATTCCGCCATGCAGTGTTGCGCGAATCGCGCAGCGGCTTCCGTAATCCGCCCAGGGCCTTCAGGTGCACGTAGTCGAGGCCGGCAGACCGAAGCGCTGCGGCGAGGGCGTCGCTGTTGAATTGGGGATTGTGCCGCGATTTCGGAATCGTACGAATGTCGATCACCCGCTCGACGCCGTTGGCTCGAAGCAGGCCGATGAATTCGTCGGTCGAGCGGGTAGAGTGGCCAATCGTGAAGAGTTTCGGCGTCTGCATTTTGGATGCGCCCTCTGTGCCGGCCCCATCATCATAATATTCGGCCGCGCGCGCGGCAGAGGAATCTGCTTCTGCGGCGAGGCGAGGATGGAGATAATGGTGGCGCGTCAAGTTCGAGGAGTGGTGGTTCATGGCGGAAGTGACCGCTCTCTTTTGGGATAACGGCGGCGTAATTCTAACCAACGGGTGGGACCGCGACGCCCGGAAGCGGGCCATCGAAAAATTCCAGCTCGATCCGGCTGAGTTCGAAGACCGCCACGAACTCGTCCTCGACGCCTTTGAAACGGGCGCGCTTTCGCTGGAAGATTATCTCCGGCGAACTGTTTTCTACCGTCCGCGTCCGTACACGCCCGAGGATTTCGAGAAATTCATGTTCGAGCAATCGCAGCCTTATCCAGACTCGCTGGAATTTGCCGAGGCGCTGGCGCGCTCGCGCAAGTACTTGATGGCGACGCTGAACAACGAATCGCTCGAAATCAACGAATATCGCATCCGGCGGTTCAAACTGCGGGACTGCTTCGAGGCGTTCTTCAGCTCTTGCTATCTTGGAGTGCGCAAGCCGGAGGCGGGCATCTACACGCTCGCGCTGAAGATCACGCAGCGCGAGCCGGCCGAATGCATTCTAATCGACGATCGGGGCCTGAATCTCGAGTGCGCGCGCGAATTGGGAATTCAGACGATTCAGTTCAAGAATGTGAGCCAACTCCGCGATGATCTCGCACGCCTGGGCGTTACCGCGGACCAGGCGGCCAGCGACAGGAAATTCGGAACTGCCGGGAGGGATTGACATGGAACTTGGAATGATCGGGCTCGGGAAGATGGGCGGATTCATGACGGAGCGCCTGGTGCGCGGAGGCCATCGCGTCGTGGGCTTCGACCGCGATGCCGGCGCGGTCCAGCGCGTGGTCGACAAGGGAGCCGCGGGCGCAGATTCGCTCGACAAAATGTTCGCGCAGCTCAAAGCGCCCCGCGCCATCTGGCTGATGGTTCCTGCCGGCGCGCCCGTCGACCAGACAATTGAACTGCTCCTGCCGCATCTCGCGCCGGGCGACACGATCATTGATGGCGGCAATTCGTATTACAAGGATTCGGTTCGGCGCGCTGCGGCGCTCGCACCGAAGAAGATCAATTTCGTCGACTGCGGCACCAGCGGCGGTGTCTGGGGGCTCACCGAGGGCTACAGCATGATGGTCGGAGGCGACGCAGAAGTCGTCAAACGGCTTGCGCCGATTTTTCAGACGCTCGCGCCTGGCACGGATAAGGGCTGGGGCCGCGTGGGCCCGGCGGGCGCAGGACATTTCGTGAAGATGGTCCACAATGGAATCGAATACGGAATCATGCAGGCCTACGCCGAAGGTCTCGACCTGCTGCGGCACAAGAATGAATTCGGCCTCGACTTGCTTCAGGTCTCGAAGATATGGCAGTTCGGCAGCGTGATTCGCTCATGGCTGCTCGACTTGACGGTGGATGCGCTGTCGAAGAATCCCACGCTCGAAGGTATCGGCGCTTACGTGACCGATTCGGGCGAAGGGCGCTGGACGGTGATCGAAGGCGTAGAACTAGGCGTACCTACGCCTGTCATCTCGGGCGCGCTCGACGCACGCTTCCGCTCGCAGGACGCGGAGCCATTCGCCAACAAGTTGCTTGCGATGATGCGCCACGAATTCGGCGGCCACGCCGTGAAGACTGCGGCGAAAGATTAGTCGGACGCTCGGACCAGTTTCGAGTTCGCTTCCGCGAAACAACCATGCACATGGACATTCGCATTTCCCCCGATCTCGATGCGCTCAGTCGCGCTGCGATGGACGAAACGATGGGCGCTGTTCGTGAAGCTGTCGCCCAGCGGGGCCGGTTCGCCATTGCGCTCGCGGGCGGGCACACGCCCGCACGGATGTACGCGCTGTGGGCATCGGAGCCCTATCGCAGCCAGACGCCCTGGGACCGCGTCCACCTGTTCTGGGGCGACGAGCGCTATGTCGCGCACGACGACTCCCTCAGCAATTTCCGGATGGCGCGCGAGACACTGATTTCTCACGTGCCGATTGCTCCGTCGAACGTCCATCCCATCCCTGTGTCAGCCACGCCGCAGAAATCAGCCGAAACGTACGAGCAGGAGCTGGGCAATTTCTTCGGCTCCGCGGCGCCCGAGCTCGATCTCCAGCTCCTTGGTATTGGAACCGAAGGCCACACGGCTTCGCTTTTTCCGGGATCGGCGGCGCTCGAAGAAAAACAGCGCTGGGTCTTGTCCGTCGAAGTGGCTGCCACGCCACCGCGCCGCCTTACGTTGACTCCGGTGGTGCTCAATCGGGGCAGGCGCACCCTCTTTCTGGCAGTCGGCAAGGACAAGGCCGAGATTGTCTCCGCCCTTCGAAATGAACGCAATCCACAGACCAGCAAGTATCCTGCCGCGAGAATCCGGCCGGCGGGGAGCGTCCTTTGGCTCCTCGACCAGGCCGCCGCAGGCTAAAAACTGCGAAACCGGCGGGCGCTTCGCGCGTCTAATCCACAACGAATGGCTGGGGTGTGAGGTGGTCAGGCCTCGATTTTCCGGCTGGGAGGTGCGATTGTCGTGTGCTTCCGCCCGCCTTTCGAGCACAAAAATGGTGTGAGCGAACAACTCGGATTCCGTGAGAAAATATGCGTTTGCTTGAAAAGGAATTTGGAAGCTCGGCGATGATACCCACGAATCGGAAACGCGTCGCGACTCTTCTCGGCGTCTTGTCGCTGTTGGCTTGCGGCAGCGCTTGCACGACCAACACCGCGGAAACGGCGCCGAATCTGGCGATCCCGGTGACCGTGGCGAAAGCCGCGCAGAAAACGGTGCCAATCGAATTGTCGGCTATTGGGTCGGCCGAGGCCTACAGCACTGTCTCCATCAAGTCCCAGGTGAACGCCGTCCTTGAGCAGGTGCACTTTGAGGCGGGAGCGTTCGTGAAGAGAGGCGACCTGCTTTTCACGTTGGATGCGCGTCCGTTTCAGGCGGCGCTCGATCAGGCGCAGGCGACTTTGGCTCATGACAAGGCGCAGGCCGATCTCAATGAGGTGCAGGCCCAGCGTTACGAGAAGCTCTTCGAGGCCGGAGTCGCGCCCAAGGAGCAGTTGGACCAGATGAAAACCACGGCCGTTGCACAAGAGGCTGCGGTTCAGGCGGACGAGGCAGCCGCGAAAGCCGCCAAGCTCCAGCTCGACTATTGCCAGATTTTTTCTCCCGTTGACGGCCGAACCGGAGCAGTGCAGGTGTACCCGGGCAACGTCGTCAAGCAGAACGACGTGCCCATCCTCGTCGTCATCAATCAGGTGACGCCGATCTATGTCGATTTTGCGGTCCCCGAGCAGTACCTCAGCGTCGTGAAGAAATATATGGCCGGGGGCCACTTGCAGGTGGAAGCCACCCCGTATGGTGACACCACGCCGGAAGTCGGCATCCTGACGTTTGTCGACAACTCCGTTGACAACACCACGGGAACGATCAAGCTCAAGGGTACGTTCCAGAACCCCGACCACCGCTTGTGGCCAGGGCAATTCTCAAACGTCTCGCTGCGCCTGACGGAGCAGGAAGACGCGATCGTTGTTCCGTCGCAGGCCGTTCAGACGGGCCAGTCCGGAGACTTCGTGTACATCGTGGGGCCGGACATGTCGGCGGAGGCGCGTCCCGTCAAGGTGGCGCGCACCATCGGTCCGGACTCGGTCATCTCGCAAGGCGTCTCCGCGGGCGATCGAGTCGTCACCGACGGGCAGCTCCGGCTGATTCCAGGGATCAAGGTTCAGATCAAGGGCGAAGCGTCGAGCCGCTGACGCCGCATCCATGAGCATCGCTGCCATATTCATTCGCCGCCCCATCATGACGACGCTCGTCATGTCGGCGATCTTGCTTTTTGGCGTCCTCGGCTATCGATCACTCGCCGTCAGCGATCTGCCCAACGTTGACTATCCGACGATTCAGATATCGGCCAGTCTCCCCGGCGCAAATCCCGACACGATGGCCTCTGCCATCGCCACTCCGCTCGAAAAGCAGTTCTCGACGATCGCCGGCATTGACTCGATGACTTCGACGAGCTCGCTGGGTTCAAGCCAAATCACGTTGCAGTTCGACCTGAGTCGCAATATTGACGCGGCGGGCCAGGACGTGCAGGCGGCCATTGCTCGGGCGGCTCCGCAGCTTCCGCCGAACATGCCGACGCCGCCCACGTATCAGAAGGTGAATCCGGCGGATCAGCCGATCCTCTACCTCGCGATGGGTTCGGCGACCCAGCCCCTTTACGTTGTCGATCAGTACGCCGAGACGATGTTTGCCCAGCGCATTTCGATGGTGAAGGGCGTCGCTCAGGTGCAGGTTTACGGGTCACAGAAGTATGCCGTTCGCATCCAGCTCGATCCGCAGGCCATGGCGACGCGCGAAATCGGCATCGACGACGTTTACACGGCCGTGCAGGACGCGAACGTGAATTTGCCGGTCGGCATTCTTAGCGGCCGGGAGCGCGCGTTCACGCTGCAGGCGAACGGGCAACTCACGCGCGCGGCTCTTTATCGGCCTTTAATTGTCGCTTACCGCAATGGCTCCCCGGTGCGGCTCGAAGATCTTGGCAAGGTATATGACAGCGTGCAGAACGACCGCGTCGCAAACTGGTGGAACAGTACGCGCTCCATCGTGCTCGCGGTGCAACGGCAGCCCGGCACGAACACCGTGGAGGTCGTTGACGCCGTCAAACAGCTTCTTCCGCAGTTCCGCGCCGTCATGCCTCCGTCGATCGACATGCAGATTCTCTATGACCGGTCGGTCACCATCCGCGACTCGGTGAACGACGTCAAGTTCACGCTGTTTCTGGCGGTCGTCCTGGTCGTCCTCGTTATCTTTCTCTTCCTGCGAAATGTCTCGGCCACGGTGATTCCCAGCATCGCGCTGCCAATGTCGATCATCGGCACCTTTGCGGTGATGTACGAGCTCAACTACACCGTCGACAACCTTTCCTTGATGGCCCTTACGCTCTCCGTTGGATTCGTTGTGGACGACGCCATCGTGATGCTCGAAAACATCGTGCGCCACATGGAGATGGGCAAGGGAGTCATGGAAGCCGCGCTGGCCGGCTCGAAGGAGATCGGCTTCACGATTGTTTCTATGACCCTTTCGCTCGCTGCCGTCTTCATCCCCGTTCTTTTCATGGGCGGCATCATGGGGCGTTTGCTCCACGAGTTTTCCGTCGTGATCATGGTTTCGATTCTGGTTTCGGGCTTCGTTTCGCTCACACTCACTCCGATGCTCTGCAGCCGTTTTCTGCGGTCGCAGCACGGCTTGAAGCATGGCCGCGTTTACACAGCCCTCGAGGGCTTCTTTGACCGCCTGCTGAAGGGCTACGACACATCATTGCAATGGGCGCTGCGTCATCGCGTAGCGGTTATGGCGATTTCGGGAGTCATTCTCGCGATCACGGTCTGGCAGTTCGCGACGATTCCCAAGGATTTCCTGCCGCCTGCGGACGCCTCGGAAATCTTCATCTCCACGGAAGGTGCACAAGGGATTTCATTCGACGCAATGCAGCAGCATCAAGCGGAGCTCAATCAGATCGTTCTGGACGATCCGTACACGCACGACTTCTTCTCGAGCACCGGTGGCAGGTCATCCAGCAATTCGGGCGTCATCTTCATTCACCTGAAGCAGCCGAACGATCGGCCGAAAGTTCCCAGCGCGACGATGCTCGGCCTCGAAAAGAAGTTCGGAGATACGCCGTTTCTCGGCGGCGCGATTCGGACGCTCGCTCCGCTGTTTGCCCACCATGCGTCGATTGACGACATCATTGACGAGCTTCGTCCGAAGTTCGCCACGGTTACGGGCGTGAACGCCTACATGCAGAACTTGCCGCCCATTCAAGTCGGCGGACAACTGACGAAGAGCCAGTACCAGCTCACTCTCCAGAGTCCCGACACGGCCGAGCTCTATCGCTCCGTGGCCGGCTTCGAAGCAAAGATGGCGCAACTTCCGGGGCTCCGTGACGTCACCAGCGATCTGCTAAACCGCAATCCGCAGGTCGACGTCAACATCGATCGCGACAAAGCCTCCGCGCTTGGCGTTACTGCAGAGCAGGTGGAAGATGCGCTCTATACGGCGTACGGCCAACGCCAGATTTCAACCATCTATGCGCCCAACGACGAGTACTGGGTGGTGATGGAGCTCGAGGACAAGTATCAGGCTGACCCCGCCGCTCTTTCGCTTCTTTACATTCGATCGAAATCGGGCACGCTCGTGCCTCTGAACGCCGTCGCAAAACTCGGCACCGATCTCGGGCCGATGACGGTCAACCACCTCGGGCAGCTTCCCGCCGTGACGATTTCGTTCAATCTCGTCCCTCATTTCGCGATTGGCGATGCCGTGACCGAAGTCGAGAAGCTCGCCCACGATTCCTTGCCCTCCACAGTGAGCACGCAGTTCCAGGGGACGGCACACGCATTCGAAGATTCGCTGACCGGCCTCGGAATCTTGCTCGTGATGGCGATTCTCGTGATTTACATCGTCCTCGGAGTCCTCTACGAGAGCTTCATTCATCCGATCACGATTCTCTCGGGATTGCCTTCAGCGGCTTTCGGCGCGCTCCTCACCTTGCAGCTTTTCCACATGAGCCTCGATCTATATGGTTTCGTCGGCGTGATTATGCTGATCGGAATCGTCAAGAAGAACGCCATCATGATGGTGGATTTCGCCATCGAGCGCGAGCGTGACGGCGGCAAATCTGCCGCTGAAGCAATCTATGAAGGTTCCTTGATTCGCTTCCGCCCCATTATGATGACCACAATGGCCGCGCTTATGGGCACAGCGCCGATCGCGTTTGGAGTCGGTGCGGGTGCCGACTCGCGCCGGCCGCTCGGCCTCGCCGTTGTCGGCGGCCTGGTCTTCTCGCAGCTGGTCACGTTGTATCTCACGCCCGTGTTCTACACCTACATGGATTCGTTCCAAAGTTGGACCCAGCGTCGATTCGGGAAAGCGTTGGACAAGGAAGAAACGCGTCTCGCCTCCGCGGACTGACCTGTTGTTTCGCGCTCGCCATCCTCATCCCCTTTCTTTCGCTGTACACATTTGGCCGGCCGTACAGGCGCGACCTGTCGTCCCGTACCATTGACCCTGCCACGCCGACTCCCTAGCATGATTGATGACGCAGAAATGCTCACGCAGAGGCCTAACTCCCGATTCCTCTGCGGATTGCGAAGAGTCGACCAAAATGGCATTTGCAGCTGACCTGCCGCGAGACATTCGGATGAGACAGAAAAGACGGGGCCCCCGCATGAATTCTCGCGTGCCGGTCTCCATCGAGTGGAACGGCAAGATTGGCCCACTGCACTTCGAATCTGGCTTTACGCGAGTCGTTAACAATTACGGCTGCCTTTTGGTCAGCCCAAAGGAAATCGACGTGCAACAGGGGCTGTGCCTTACGAACTTGGCGACGAATAGGACCACGAAGGCTGTCGTCGTCTGGAAAGGGCCGCAGCGGACCGATGGCTGGGATTTGGGGGTTGAGTTGGTCTCGCCCGAAATGGGCTTCTGGGGTGTTGAGCTTTAGCTTCCGGGGTGCAGAGCTTGAAACTTGAAAGCTTGAGAGTTCCGCCGCCGAAGAAATCGGATTCGCCCGCAAAGCACGGCGCGACTGCCGCGCGGCCGTTCGGCCCACCGGCAAAATTGGATCGGCCGAAGGAAAAGCCCTCCATTGCGGTTCAAGAGCGCCGCCGCAGCCAGCGCGTAATGCTTCGCATCCGAGCCAACATCCATGTCGCCCTGCACGGAAAGCAATCGAGTCTCGAGGTGACTACCCTCAGCGTGAACGATCACGGAGCGGTCGTCATCGTCGGCCAGAACCTTCCGCAGGATACCCGCCTGGTGCTGGAGCACGGTCAGACGAAGGAAAAGGTCGCTTGCAAGGTCGCGCGTCCCGCGCGCGAAATTTCCGAGGGATTTCAAACTCCGATCGAGTTCGATACGCCGGCGCCCGACTTTTGGAAGATTGCCTTCCCGCCTTCCGATTGGCGCCCCGACGAAGGGTAATGCTCGCGGTCTGTTCTGGGTCAGCGCCTTCAGCGTTTCATCCACGGCAAGCGGTGCAGATCGAGGTTCCCGCCCGACAGGATCACTCCCACTTTCTTGCCTTCCGCCCCGATTCTTCGCAACAGAACGGGAGCCGCCGCCACCGCCCCTGAAGGTTCGACCACGATCTTCATCCGTTCCCACAGCAGCAGCATGGTCGAAATGATGTCTTCCTCGGACACCAGCGAGATATCGTCCACGCGCTCGCGAAGAATTCCAAACGTGAGTGGGCAGAGCGTCGCGCGGAGCCCGTCCGCGATCGTTTCTGTTGTAGCCGCCGGCTCGATCTTGCCCGATGCAAGCGACCTTGCCGTATCGTCCGCGTTCCGGGGCTCTCCGCCGATCACGCGGACCTCTGGTCGCAAACTCTTCGTCGCGATGGCCGTGCCGCTCAGCAATCCGCCGCCGCTCACCGGCGTGATCACAACATCGAGCCCGGGCACCTGCTCCAGCAGCTCCACGGCCGCCGTTCCTTGCCCTGCGATCACGCGAACATCGTTGTACGGATGCACCAGGTGCGCGCCGGTGCGCTTCATTATTTCGGCAGCCGTTGCTTCGCGCGACGCCACGTTCGGCTCGCACTCCGTAATCTGGCCGCCATACGCCTGCACGGCTTGCTTCTTCGTCGATGACGAATTCGACGGCATGACGAGCCACGCGGGAATCCCGCGCCACCGCGCCGCCAGCGCCAGCGCCGCAGCATGATTACCCGAGGACGGCGCCACAACTCCGTTCTTCGCTTCCCCTTCGCTCAACGAGAAGACGGCATTCGTAGCCCCGCGAACCTTGAATGAGCCCGTCTTTTGCAGGTTCTCGCATTTGAAGTAAATCTCCGCGCCGGCCATCTCGTTGAGCGACGAGGACGTGAGCACGGGCGTGCGATGAATTCGCGCCGAGATCCGCTGGTGCGCTTCGCGGATCGCGTTCAGATCAGGCCCAACAGCAGTTTTTGTCTGTGTCGTCATGGGAATTTCTCCGGCGCATTATGGCACACCGGTTGACCTCGTCGCTTCCGCCAAACATTAAAATCCTTGACCCTGTCTTACGCTAATGCCATTCTCTGGCTAACCCCTTCCGGCAGTCATTCCAGTTACCAATCGGCCCGAGGAGAAACCATGTCCAATCATGAACGACGCGTCGCGCCCCGGAAGGAATGCGCGGTCCCGCTGCGGTTTCGAGTCATCAAGAATGGAACGAGCGCAAGCGACTCGACCATCCGATTCGCTGATTCGTCCAAGGGTGCCTCGACGCATGCGCACTTTGGGACGTCGGAAGGGCACACCGTCAACCTGTCGGAGCGCGGAGTGTATTTCGTATCCCGCCAAAGGGTTGCTGTGGGCGAAGAACTCGAAATGTATTTTACGCTGCCGGCCGAGCTCACGGGCCGTAGTTCGGAGCGGATACGCTGCAACGCGCGTGTGGTTCATGCAGAGCCGCTCGTGGGACAGCATGGGCTCACTGGCGCGGGTGTTATCGTCGACCGGTTCGAGCCTCTCGCCACGGCCCGCAACTGGGCCAACTAAGCGCCTTGGCCCGGCCTATTTCTCGCTGCCCGAAACCGTAAACGTCACTTTCGCGGACGTCGTGTTGTCGAAGCGATCGGAGATCTGCACGGCAACCGTGTGTTCGCCCGGGGCCAGCTTCGTAAGCTGAATCTGGTAATTCTGCTTCGGAGAATCGGAAAGCAGCCCGACCGGGAATACCACTTGCCAATCGCTTGAGTCGACGCTGTACTGCGCCCGTGCCAGCGCGCCGGCTGCGCTCACTCCCTCGAACGAAATCATCTCCGACGGCGAATGCGACTCGGCCCGCAGATTTGCGATCCGCGGCGGCGTATTGGCCACTTCGAGCCGGTCACTTTCCCGTTCGTCGGAGAGCGCTTCGTCCGAAGGATTCGAAGGAGAATCCGAAGCGACGATCTTCAGATAGTAGGCGCCGTCCGGCATGGTTGTGGTGTCCCATGAATAGTAGTGCTGCGTGATCTTGTCTTTCAGCAGCCGCCAGTTTTTTTCACCTTCGCCGCGGTAGTAGATCGTGAATACGAGATCGTCGTCGTTGTCGTCGTGTGCGCCCCACAACACGCTCTCATAACCCTTGTCCTCGAACCCCTGCGGAGGCACCTCCACTTTCGACGGCTTGACCATCGCTTCCGCAGTCATCGGGGCCGGTGAGAAGGCTCCCGCACGCTGCGGCATCCGCAGTTGCACGTTCATCAACGCGCCGGGTCCCACAGGCTGCGGCGCGAATCCCTGAACGCGGATTCCAGGATCTTGCACGGCGATGTCTTCGATTACCGGGGCGACGTTCTTCGGCTGATACGCCAGGCTGACCCAGGAAATGCTTGGCGCCCCGCCGCCATCCGTGTCGAGAAAAACGGCTTTCCACTGCGCGAACCGCGCCGGCGGGCAATTGACAGCGACGCCGTTCGGGTCCTTGTACGGCCCGGCCCACGGGCTCCAATTTTTCTCCGGACTCGAAGTGTTGCCCGACCGCACGTAGAACGCCACCTTTCCTTGCGCCGCTCCGTTTTCACCCCACCAGGTCACGCGCCCCCAGTGCGAAAAAATCTTGGTATCGAACGTGTCAGACTCGAAAGTGCCGTCGCTCGTGTATCCCGGACCGAGCGTGAAGATCTTCCCCGGGTTCGCCGTCGCCACGAACATCTTGCCGCCCGCCCCCTCCACGAGGCTGGTCACCTGCTCCGAGGCGGATTTGGCGATGGTCGAATAGACATCGTTTCCTTCCAGCTCGATGATCGACCCCTTGTTCCCCGTCCCCAGAAGCAGTTTCCCCGAGGGCGAAAGCCCGGTCGAAAACGCGAGATCCTCGCGGGAGGTCCACAGAGTCTGCGGCGACCCATCCCGCGATATTTTCACCACCTCGGCGCCGCCCGTTGCTGACGCGAAATAGGTCAACGGAGCCACGGTCGGCCCGCCTTGAGACACGCCTTGCGTGATTGTCAGAGTGGCTGCTCCTTGCGACGTGACAATCGGTTGCGCCTGTTGCGGAGTCAACTGAAGAGGCACCGTCGGACCGGTCGACCGGCTCTTTTCGCCGATGGATGCCGCGTAGAGATTGCCGCTCGCGTCCTCAGATAGGGAAGTCACTTCCTTCTTGCTTGTCTCGTAGATGACGAACGATGTTCCCGCCGACGGAATTTCCTCTGCAGTCTTATGATCCACTTGCACGCGAAGAATCAAGCCATTCGGTTCGGTTCCGATCAGCAGGTCCCCTTTGGAATCGAAAGCCAGCGACCGCGCGTGCCGTTCGTTGCTCTCGTAAAAGACTCCGCCTTTGCCGCTCGGCGACACCGCAAACACGTCTCCCTTGTCTCCCGTGCCGACGAACACATCGCCCTGTTTGTCGATGGCCAGGGCCCAGATGTACTTTGTCTTCGGGTCGAAGAACACGCTCTTCTGCCCATCTGGCGTCACTTTGTAGACCTTGCCGTCCGGCGATGTCCCCACGTACAGGTTGTCTTTCGCGTCGAACGTGATGGCTTGTGCCGCAAGTTCCGTTGACTCAAAAACCGTCGTCGCTTTTCCTGTTTCATCCAGGCGGACCACTTTCGCATTCGGTCCACCAGCGGCGTAGAGCCGGCCGCGCGAGTCGAACCGCAGTTCCCAGATGTACGCGAGGTCCGGATCGGAGAGCGGATTGAACTGCGGCGCGGGCATCAGCTTGCCGTCGCTGCGAATCGCCACGCCGTTCGCCGTGCCCTTCTCGAAGTCGGAGGCGTCTGATTGCCGCCAATAGCGCGTGTGCTCCGCGTAAGTGAGGCCGGGTGTGGCCAATCCCGCCGCCAGGACGCACACGGCAATTATTCGCCATTTCATCATCAGATCTCCTCTTGGGGGAGGTTCACTTCACGGTGATCGTCAGCGAGTGCTCGCCCGCGATCACCTGATGCATTCCGACCGACCATTCACCCGCGGTCGATTGCCACACCACGCGCGCGCTTCCGGGATTCTGGTGCTCGTTCAGCACGCTGATTTCAGAGACGGGCGCGTTCGGCATTTCCTTGTCTTCAACAAGCAGTGTCGGGGTTGGTTGCAGAAGCGTGGCGTACAGACGGTCGTTGTGCCGCTCCCGGTTGACCAGCTTGATCAGCTCCTCCAGGCCCGGCAGTTGACCCTGTGAACTCGACGCCAGAAACTGTAGATTCCGGTTTACCGTGTCCGCATCGCTGATCACCAGCTGCAGTGTGCCGCGCGCCACTTCCGCCGGTATCGTGATTGGCATTTCCTGAATGAACGGGGACCCGCGGTACGGACGCAGCAGCACCTTCACGGCCACCGTCTCGCCCGGCTGCACTTCGCTTTTCTCGATCCACGCGTTTTCGATCTTGGCCCAACGGCGTTCAGCAAGAGCCGTCACGCGCAAGTGGATTCCCTCGATCTGCGGCACCTCGTAGGGATTCGAGTAGATTCGCTGAAATGCGCCCTGCACCGCCGTGGCGACGAAGAAACCGCTCGGCACCGGCGCATCCGTTGGCGCGAACAAATCCTCCAGCTTCACAGGCGTGTGCCCCTTCAGATCGATTGCCCCGTCGAGCTGCAAAGTTGAGCCCTCGCCGTACGCCGGGCTGCCCACGATGCCGTTGTACGTCGCGAGCGCCACGAGCAGTGGCGTCAATTGCGGATTCTGAATCAACTCGAAATGGAAGTCCTTTTTGATGCCCGGCGTGTCGAGGGACACTTCCATCGGCACCATCGGCGGCCCCGCGCCGAGCTTTCCCGCGATCGCGGTCGTGCGGTCCTCCGTGAGTGTGCCGATTACTCCGCCGGTATCGATGATCTTCGTCGAGGCCATCGACGACGCCAACGTCATCAGCACGTGCGCGCGCGACATCGGCATCTCCACCGAACCGAACCCAAAGAGCGGGTGCCCGCACGCCATCACCCGGTCTCCCACCACTGTCGTCACCGTGCAGCCCGTACTCAGCGACAGATCGCCGCGGATCAAATCGATGCCCAGCATGTCGCCCGGTTTCAGTTGCGCATCTTCGGGCGAAGCCGGCGCTGTCCCGCCCGCCATCACTGCGACGCCCCACGACGAAAGCTGCTTGTCGAATTGCGCCAGCGTCTGCGGATAGAGTCCCGCTGCGATCAGCGGCGTCTCGATGGGAACCAGGAATTGGCCCGCGCCTGCGCTCGTGAACCGCACGAAATCGGCCGGCAGCGGAACGCGAGCTGCCACGTCGGTGGTCGTTGCTTCTGGGCTGGGCTTTGTTGCCGGCGCCGCGGGAGTCGCAGACTCCTTCTCGACGTCGAGCATGCTGGCAATTGGCGTCACGCCGCCAATCGCTTCTTTAGTGAAGATGCCGAGCTTCAGTGATAGTGCTCCGGCCAGCTTTCCGTCGAAATAAACGGGGCTGCCACTCATCCCAGCCACGACCCCGGAGTGCTCCGCCCGCTCGCCGAGGAGTTGAACCAGAATAACGTCTTCCTTTGGGCCAAGGGCATCGCGCATCACACCCAAAACTACCAGGTCGACCTTCTCCACTTGGTCGCCTTCGTAAATCGTGTAGGCCACGCCCTTCATCCCCGCCTTGATATCGCTTACGGGAATCGTCTGCGGGATGTCGCTTGCGCGAAGGGGAAGAACCAGGCCCAGAAGTACCAAGGCAAGAACTGCTACACAACCTCTGCGGCACATCGTTGGCATGGGACTTTTATGATACCCGGCGGTCACCCTTGAATCAAATAGGCCGCTAGTTTCCCTCATGGATAGTACCGTCGGACCCTCTCATCAATGGTACTGGATGCCCTACCCCCGGTCCGTGTTGCTCCCCTCCGTAAGGGATACAGCATTAGACGCCGTTGCTAGCCCTTCGGGGTATCTAGTTGCTGTCGCGGTTCGCGATTGCCACGAGAAACACCGGCCTCGTCGCGCCTACCCTACCACGGCTCGGCAATCGTTCACATCTTCCCGCGTCGTCTTTGGAGTATGATTTGCCCGCGCGAGCCGGGTGAGGCGCGGCACGCCTGGAATGTCGATTTGGCACTCTTCGCGCGCCATGAGCCGGAGGATCCCATGAGTCAGCGTCTTCCCAGTTTGTGCCACGTCGCGCTTGTGTTCGCCATGCTTCTTTCAGCCGGTTCTCTCGCATACGTGGCCGCAGCCCGCGCTCAGATCACGACGAACGATCCTCCGCAATATGGTCCTTACAACGCCGTCTTTCTCCGCGACGGCGACGGCCTGAAAAAACCCCTCGACGAGCACGATTCGGTCACGCGAGCGGACTCGCCCTGGACTCTCTACTGCTGGATTCGCACTGAAGAGGCGTTCGACGCTCCGGTTCTCATCGCCGGCCTCGGGAGCCCCACCGAAGAGTACCCGCGCTACCTTGGGGCAGAAACGGGCAAACTCATCCTGTGGATCGGCAAGGACAACAGCATCGAATCCCAGGCTGCTCTCCCGCCAGGGAAGTGGCACTCGATCGCTGCCACGTTCGACGGCTCCGATTTTCATCTCTACGCCAATGGCGAGCTGCTTGCTGCCGGCAAACTCGATCTCGGCAGCGTGAGCCCATCCTTACTGATGGCCCCGGCAACGCCGCCGTGGCCCAACGGCCGCCACTTCGGCGGCAAAATCGCGTCGCTCATCCTATTGCGACGTGCCTTGGACGCAAACGAAATCAAGCAGCTCGATCAGCAACCTCCGAATTTCGGACTCATCGTATTTGAAGAAGGCTCGAAATCCTGGCCCGTCCAGACGCGCGGCCAGGCCGGCTATCGCGCTCCGCAGGATCCGGACACGATGCCGGTCAGCAAAGCCCCGTTTGCAAAACCTGTCGCGCGCGCTCTGCCGTCTTCGCGCGAAGCCCTGCAGCCCGACGGCGAAAGCCGCTGGACCCTCGCGAATAACTGGACCCTCACTCCAGCGCCGGAGATCACCGCCGATGGCGCGCAGATTTCTCAGCCGGGATTCAACGCCAGGAGCTGGTATCCCGCTACCGTCCCCGGCACGGTCCTCACCACTCTCGTGGATCGCGGCGTTTATCCCGATCCCGATTACGGCCTCAACAACCTCGCCATTCCGGAAACACTGAACAAGCAGGACTATTGGTATCGCATCGAGTTCAAAGCGCCGTCCTCGCTCAGCGGCCGCCATGTAGCGCTCACATTCCACGGCATTAATTACAAAGCAGTAGTCTGGCTCAACGGCCGGTCGCTCGGTACGATCACAGGCGCCTTCATTCGCGGCGTCTTCGATGTCACCGACGCGCTGAAGCCGGGCAAAATGAATGCGCTTGCGGTCCGCGTTTCTCCGCCCCCGCATCCCGGCATCCCGCAGGAGCAATCCATCAAAGGTGGTCCCGGCGAAAACGGCGGCATCATGTGCCTCGATGGCCCCACATTCGTCGCCACCGAAGGTTGGGACTGGATTCCTGCCGTCCGCGACCGCGACACCGGAATCTGGCAGCCCGTCACTCTCGTTGCGGCCGGCGATGTAAAAATCGGCGACGCGCAGGTGGTCACGTCGCTCCCGTTGCCGGATACGAGCACCGCCAACGTCGAAATCACGGTTCCCCTCGAAAACACTTCCGGCACCACGGTCCACGGAACCCTGCACGCCTCGTTCGGCGAAACAACCGTTGGCAAAGATCTCACTCTGCCACCCGGCGCAAGCGCCGTTCGCCTCGCCGCGAGCGAATTCCCGCAACTCACAGTCCAGCATCCTCGCCTTTGGTGGCCCAACGGCTACGGCAGGCCAGACCTGTATCACCTCAAATTGACGTTCAATGAAAACGGCCAAACATCCGACACGAAGCACCTGAATTTCGGCATTCGTGAAATCACCTACGAACTCAGCCTGCTCGACCCAACCGGCCATCTCCGCCGCGTTGATTACTCGCCCGCCGAAGCCAGAATCCAGCATCTGGACGCGCGCGTCGTCGACGTCTCTCACGACGGCATGCGCGAGATTCCCCCAACGGATCCGCCTCCGCCGTGGCTTCCCGAAAAGTACCGCGACTTTTGGCGTTCCTGGGTCTCGTCCCTTCTGCCCGCTGCCGAGTCCTCTCCCGCGATCAAGCCGGTGAGCGATACGACAGCCGCGCCCTATCTCGTCATCAAGATCAATGGCGTCCGAATCGCGTGCCGCGGGGGCAACTGGGGCATGGACGATTCCCGCAAGCGTGTCTCCCGCGAGCGCCTCGAGCCCTATTTCCGCCTCCACCGCGATGCCAACCTCAATATCATTCGCAACTGGGTCGGCCAGAACACTGAGGAGACCTTCTACGATCTCGCGGACGAGTATGGCCTCCTCGTCTGGAACGATTTCTGGGCCTCGACCCAGAACTACAATGTTGAACCCGAGGATCCCGCGCTTTTCCTCGAAAACGCGCGCGACACCATTCTCCGCTTCCGCAATCATCCTTCGATCGTGATGTGGTGCGGCCGCAACGAAGGCGTTCCGCAGCCCGTCATCAATCAGGGCCTGGCGAACCTGATCACTACGCTTGACGGCACCCGCTACTATTCGCCCAGCTCCAATCAGGTCAACCTGCAGAATAGCGGCCCGTACAAATATCAGGATCTCGCGCTTTACTTCACCACACTCAACCACGGGTTCTCCGTTGAGACGGGCACGGCTTCGATGTCCACGCTCGAATCCTTCCGCGCTTGGACGCCGAAGGAGGATCAGTGGCCCATCGACGACGTTTGGGCCTATCACGACTGGCACCACAGCGGAAACGGTGATGTCGCTCCGTTCATGGCGGAGTTGCAGGCGGAATTCGGAGCGCCCACCAACCTCGAGGACTTCGAGCGCAAGGCGCAGATGCTTAACTACGTCGATCATCGCGCCATCTTCGAAGGAATGGACGCGCATCTCTGGGCGCCGAACAGCGGCCGCCTCCTTTGGATGACGCAGCCCGCCTGGCCCAGCAATATGTGGGAAATCTTCAGTCACGATTACGACACGCAGGCCTCGTTCTACGGTGTCAAGGAGGCTTGCGAGCCGATTCACGTGCAACTCAATCTGCCGGATTACGAAGTGGCCGTCGTAAACACCACTACCGCTCCGCTCACCGGCATCTCCGTAACCGCAAACGTCTTCTCGCTCGACGACAAATCTCTGCTTCATCACGAAGAGGCGAAAGACGCCGCCGCGGATTCCGTCACCGAGGGTTTCAAGCTAGATCTCGCGCCGCTGCTCAAAGACGGCATGGTCCTCGTCAAGCTCGAACTGCGGAACCAGGGCGGTCAGTTGCTTTCGCAGAACCTTTATTGGCTTGCTGCGGAAAGTTCGTCCTATCGGGCTTTGAACCGTCTCCCGGCGACGACCCTGGGGTTCAACGCTGTCTGGAGCCGCTCGGGAGACGCCGTGCAGGTTCACGTGCGCGTGACCAATAGCGGAAAGTATGCGTCTCTCGCCGACAAGCTCACGCTTGTGAATGGAAGCGACGGCTCGCGCGTTCTCCCCGCCTATTACAGTGACAACTACATTTCCTTGTTGCCCGGCGAGACCCGCGAAATCGACATCGAGTATCCGACCGCTGCTGCCAGCGGTATCCCCAGCGTAAAGTTGTCCGTTCGCGGCTGGAACCTCGCGCCGACAACGTTACCGGTTTGGGAAAAGGGCGCCGGCCGCCCCGACCTCCGCTAGGAAGGAGTCATGGGAGTCCGTGATAATTTCACTTACCATGCTGCCCTTCCTCGGACCACTCATCGTTTCAGCCGTCCCTGCGGCCTCGTGGTTCTATGCTGCATGGAAGTGGTTTCGATCCCTGAAAGCAGACGGGCCAGCAGCAAGATGGCGAACCGCATTCACAGCGACAGCTGTATTGTCGTCGGCAGTTTCGAGTGGACTTGTCGTTTTCCTCCTGTGGCATGCGGCGTTCACAGGTGGATACCCCTTCTACCATCCGGTTGAGCTATTTTGCCTTCGCGTCGGTGCCCGCACCGCGCTGCTCGGACTGGGTGCTGGACCGCTCGGCCAACGAGGGCAACGACTCCTCGTCTCTGCGGTTTCGGCGGTGGATCTTCTACTCTGGATCTGGGACGGCATGGCGCAATAAGGGTGACTCTGCCGAACTAAAGACCCGGTTAAATAGCATGCTACGATTGCCCGATGGCAAGGCAGGTTATTTCGCCCGGTGGGACTGTCTCCGGTGTCGTCGAACTCCCCGGTGACAAATCCATTTCGCATCGCTACGCGATTCTCGCCGCGCTCGCGGAGGGCACGAGCGAAATCTTCAACTACGCCTCCGCCGCGGATTGCCGCAGCACTCTCGAGTGCCTCCGCCACTTGGGCGTCGCCATCGACGCCGGCCGCGACCGCATCCGCATCTCGGGTGTCGGCCTCGACGGTCTGAAAGCCCCGCGCCGCCCGCTCGACGCCGAAAATTCCGGTTCCACGATGCGCATGCTGGCTGGTGTCCTCGCCGGCCAGCCGTTTACGTCGCGGCTTACGGGCGACGCTTCGCTGCGCCGCCGTCCCATGCGCCGCATCGTCGATCCGCTGCGCCAGATGGGCGCAGAGATTCGCACGCAGGACGGTGATCGAGCGCCAATCGAAATCCGCGGCGGCCACCTTCACGCCATCGACTACACGACTCCCGTCCCGAGCGCTCAGGTGAAATCCGCGATTCTCCTTGCTGGCCTTTACGCTGACGGCGTCACCACCGTTCGCGAATCCGTTCGTACCCGCGACCACACCGAACTCGCCCTCCGCGAATTCGGCGCCAACGTCGAAACCGAAAAGGGAGTCGCGCGCATTCATTCGCGCCCGAAACTCCAGGCCCGCCAACTCACGGTTCCCGGCGATCTATCCGCTGCTGTATTCATGATCGGCGCCGCGCTCGTCCTTCCGGATTCCGCGCTCATGCTTCACAACGTCGGCCTCAATCCCACTCGCACGCGGGTGCTCGACTTCTTGATTGGAATCGGCGCCGCGATCAACGTCGCGTCGTTGCAGATGCGTGAGGGAGAACTTGTCGGCGACGTCGCGGTTCACCACGCAGCGCTCGAAGGTGGGAAAATCTCAGGCCCGCAAGTTGCGGAAATGATCGACGAGTTGCCGCTGCTCGCCGCCCTCGGCCCGTTCACGGAGAAGGGAATTGAGGTGCGCGATGCGCAGGAGCTGCGTGTTAAGGAGAGCGATCGCATCGCCGCCCTCACGCAGGGCTTGCGTCAGATGGGCGCGCGCGTCGAGGAATCTCCGGACGGCCTGCGCGTCGAAGGTTGCGCCGAGGGCAAACTTCGCGGCGCTAAAGTCGACCCGCAGGGCGATCATCGCATCGCGATGGCGCTTGCGGTTGCCGCGCTTGGCGCCGAAGGCGACACCACCATCCGTGATGCCGACTGCGCCGCCGTCTCTTTCCCTGAATTCTTCCGCACCCTCGCCCGTCTCCGCGGCACCGCGTAGGTTGCGCGCGGGCGACGCCGCTCACCGCGGCATCTGCTACTGCTTGAGCGCCTTCACTCGAAGCAGCATGCCCGTTCCGCTGCGTATATTCAGATTCCCACGATTCGTTGCGAGCACGATTTCTCCGTTTGCATTTGCGCGCCCGGTGTCGACGATCTCCATTCCCGCGAATCCGTACGCGCCGCATGCATCCGAGGAGAACAGCCACAACGCCTGCGGCGCCTCATTTTCGTCGATCGCGCCTCGGCATTCCCCGTCGACGTTCGCACGAATGCGTGCAAGCACCCCATCGTAAACAGGCTCGCCGACCACTTCGCCGTGCCTCATCACATGGCCGCCTCCGCGATACACGACCTCGCCTCCAACTTGGATCGTCGTGTACGCGTTCGAGGAAGTCCCGCGATCGGCTCCCCATGCCGGAAGCTCTGCGTCCTCCACCTCGAGCGGTGACGCGATGGCGCGAAGACTCGTGCGAATCGGAATCGTTTGGCCGGAGACGACGAGCGAGTCAATTTTCAACGAGACTCGCGCGCCTGAGCTTGGCGTCGCCGCGCTCACGGAGACGATGTGGCCCAGCACTCGCGCTCCCTCGCGAATCCTGCCCCTATCCGGGAGTGGGACGTTCTGCATGAGCCTGGCCGTGAATACCTGGTCGGTCTTGGCCTTCTTCGATGAAATGGAATTGTTGAGGCGAACAGGAAGGATGATTCCCGCCGGTACGGAGGCTTCGAACCGCGGCATCGAACACAGCGCCGCGGCTGCGCTTCCTCCCATCACAACCGCGACCCAAAATGCGCGTCGCATCGTGACTCCCGTCGTTAGGTTACAACTCTCAGCTTCGTTTGTGTAGGGAGATGGTCCCGTAGCTCGTGACGATCGTAATCTTCGGCCCGTGCGAGCCGAACTTGCCGTTCAGTTTCCCCACGTTGTCGTCGTTCGCAAGTTGCAGAGTTGGGCTCGCAAACTCGCTGTCGACTTCGCCGTTTCGTGAAACGGCCGAAATCTCGAAACCCGCTGTGCCCGGCAGCGTCAGGCTCACTTCTCCCGAGTCGTTCGTCACGCTTACCGCATCAGTGGGCGGTTGCGCATACCGCATCTTGATGTCGGCGTGGGAATCGGCGATCTCGAGCCGTCCCGCGACATTCTCGACGTCGATATCCTTGTTGTGCGTCGTCAGCTTTACGGATCCCGCCACGTCGGAAACCTGCAGGTCCCCCGAATCGAGTTCCATGCGCCCGGTCATGTGGATCAGCGTCAGGTCCGACCGCTGCGAGACGAAGTGCGTCGTCTTCGCCACATTCCGCACGCGGATCGGCCCGAAGAATTCGCCGTCGAGCGTCGCATCGCCCGTAACATCGGAAACGTCGATTTCGTTTCCGTGGCCGCTCACGCTCACGTTCCCTGCGACGTTCGCTACGCGCAGATCGCCCCCATCGAGTGTCGCATTCACGTCTGAGCCCGCGTCGTGAATCTCGATATCGCCGTTGTGGTTCCCGGCGTCCACCACGCCGCTCACGCCTGCCACGGTCACGTCGCCGTGGTCGGCGTTCACGGTCACGTGTGCTGTCTTCGGCACCTCCACGTCGAGGTTCATAGTCACCGCGCCTGCCCCGCTCGACGGGTGAACGCTGAATCCGTCGCTCGTTGGCTCGATGACGGCCTTCGCCTCGTCCATGCGCTGATCGGCCGCCGATTCACTCGAATCGGAAGCCGACTTGTTCACCGTGACTCTCAGCTCGTTCCCATCGCCCGCATGGACCGAAATATTTCCGTGTGCCGTTTGAATCGCGATGTGCGCGCCGGCCGCAACCTTCTGCGCCGCCAGTTCTTCGCTGCGCGAATACTTCTCGGCGAACGGGTTGAACCGCAAATCGAAATCGGGATGCCGTTTGCGGACGCGATCCGCAACCCCCAGCCCTGCCAGCGCGAAGATGACCAGAATCAGCAGCGCCGCTTCTCCGCCCGTTAGTACCGTCGTCCGCTCACCGCTGCTCCGCGCCGCCAGGTGGTCGAAGAGCTTGGCCACGCCCCACAGGATGATGAGCACCGGCCAGAATCGCCAGATCAGCGTTCCCAGTCTCAATGCGGGATCGAAGCGGTACAGCAGGAAGAGCGTGCCCAGAAGGATGAGAAGCAGGCCCGAGAATATCGACCTTCGTTGTTGTGAGTCGCTCACACGTTCCTCACGAGCCGGTGTGACCCTCGTGCGAAACGAGCGACTGCGCCACCAACACGCCGCCGATCACGATCAGCAGAATCGGCCAGAGATCGAAAAAACCGTACCGCGAGTATTGGCCCGCAAGAAACAGCGCGCCGACCGTGATCAGCACGATCGGTCCCAGCAGTCCGTGCACCCGGCACCGCGGGCACCGGCAAACGGTTTTCTGCGCGTCCGCCATAAGAGTCTCCTACTGTTGTCCCTTCAGCCGGTCCATCAACAGCCATCCGCCCAGTACCACCAGCCCGACCGGCCATGCCTTCGCAAACCAATCGCGCTCGAGGTATCCGAAGTTCGCCAGCAGCAGCAGCACTCCCAGCCCGATCAGCACGATCGCGCCGATCGGCTTCTTTCCTGCGCCCTGCATCAGATCCGGAGGCGCCGCCGTTCCTTCGCTGCGCGCCTTCGCCACCCGGTAGGCGTCGACTGGCATGTAGAAGCAGAACGCCACGAAAGCCACGATCACGAATGCCTGCAACGATCCGTTCATGTCGGCCGCCATGGCCGCGATGAGCGACGCGAAAATCAGGACGTGAATCAGCGCCTTGATGTACTCGCCGTTGTACACGGCGCCAAGCCCCGGAATGAAGCCCAGGGCCGCCGCCGTTCCTGGACGCGAATCCCCGCGCGGCGCTGCCGTTGACGTTGCTTCCGGTCCGGCCAGCATTCCCGAGAGGCACGTTTCGCAATAGAGCGCTCCGCGCACTTCCCGCGTGCATTCGGGGCACAGTGGCTTGCCGCAGTTGCGGCAGAAGCCGGTTGCGTCCGCTTCGGTGTGAACGGCGCATTTCATGGCAGGCTCCCGTCAAGTGCCACAGTCAGGTCGCTCGAGACGATGTAGGCGAAAATCCTCTCGCTTCGAGCTTCGCTGTGGCCTGGATGCGTTTCGGATTTCTGTTGCGGATTGGAAGGTTGCGGTTTGGTTTCAGGTTCCTGGCGCGGTGAAGGCGGAATTGTCGCCGGCGCCGGCGCGGGCTCGAGCCGCGACTGAATCTCGTACACCACGCGCAAATCGTTCACGAACTTCACGCCGCGCGCATACGTCAAGTGCGCCTGCCGGTTTGCCGAGCGGAACATGTCGGCGGGGTTCAGGTTTGCTCTCCGCAGTTTGCCCGGCGTTATGCCGCCCGCTTGCACGACGATCACGCAGCATGCCGCCACCGTCGCAATCCCCATCGCGAACCGCGGCTGCAGCATCGCCGGCGCCCACGTGAACCAACGGCGCCACCCTTCCTTGCTCGGTTGCGGCCCCAGCGTCGCGTCCAGAATCTTCGACACGAGATGCTCCGGCTGCTCCATCGGCTCGAGCCGGTGCATCTGGTTCACCAGGCTGCTCACGCGCGCTACCAGCGGCCCGCAGTTCGCGCACACTCTCGCGTGCGCGGAAAACGCCGCGGACTCCTCCGCCGTCAGCGCTCCCTCCAGGTAATCGCTCAGCCTTTCTTCCGTGTATGTGCAGTTCCAGTCCATCGCTCTTCTCGCTTGATCCTAAACTCTTACGCCGGCCGCAACCCCATTTCCTCCAGAATCTTCGCCAGCTCGATCCGGCCCCGGTTAATTCTCGATTTTACCGTTCCTTCCGGCACTTGCAGTACGGTTTGAATCTCGCTGTATTCCAGACTTTGCAAGTCCCGCAGGATCACTGCCTCCCGCAATTCCGGCGAAAGTCGCGAAAGCGCCCGTTGCAACTGCGTGCTCAACTCCGCCGCCTGCGCCAGCTTGTCCGGCGTTCTCGCCGTCGAATGTTTCTCTTCGAGCTGCGGCATCGCGTCTTCGATCGAGTCCGTCACGCGATCCCGCCGCGTCCGCCGGTAGTGATCCACCAGCAGATTGCGCGTCACGCTCGTCAGCCACGTCGGAAACGCCCCGGATGCCGGCCGGTAGCTCGCCAGCGTCCGATAGATGCGCAGGAAAACCTCCTGGCTCAAGTCCTCGGCTTCCGTCGGGTTGCCGGTAAACCGGTAGCACAGGTTGAACACTCGCCGCGTGTGCCGCCGCACCAGCTCTGCCCAAGCTGGCCCGTCGCCCCGGAGACATTGCTGTACCAGTTGGGCGTCGGGCTCCAATCGTCGTCATCCTCGCAGCTTGCATCCCTTTCGGCCTCACTGAATGGAACGCAAAATGCTGC
Source organism: Candidatus Acidiferrum sp. (assembly GCA_035517015.1). Classification (GTDB taxonomy): domain Bacteria; phylum Acidobacteriota; class Terriglobia; order Acidiferrales; family UBA7541; genus Palsa-295. Next base: position 90,950 of record DATIZQ010000100.1, read on the forward strand.
CAAAAAGTTCCGTGCCGGGTCTCTGACTTCGCAGCCACAAACCCTGAACCTGACAAACTCTCACGGTTCGCGCTTGGCTGCCCGCCTGGGCGGGCAGACCCTGATCCGGCCCTGGTTCGGTGCTTTGCTCCTCTCAAATCTGAAATCCGAAATTTCAAATTTGAAATTCGCCTCGCGGTTCCTCGTGGCCGCATCTTATCTGTCCTGCCCCTGCAATTACAAGCGACCGCCAAGGCCACGCATCTCCGTTACGCAGGTACGCGGTTTGGCAGTTCGGCCGCGGAGCGGCGACCGTACGTAGCCCGGCACGAGCGCAGCGGAGTGCCGGGAACGTAAAGGGCCCGCAAAATCGGTTGTGAGTCCCGTAGGGACGATTGATTCAGCGCCGCAGCGAGGGGTCTGATCTTCCTTTGAAATTTCAAATTTCAAATTATTTCAAATTTGAAATCGGAGCGGTGCACAACCGCCACCCGCCGCTCGAACCCGACACCCCGTTCGTTTCCATTGAAAATGTCGAATCTCCATTTTGAAATCTTTCACATACAGTTCACGCGCTGTTGACGCCGTCTTCGATTCCATACCACACAATCGCGCCCGAAAAATCTGCCGTATCCAGGAGCCTATCCTAGTGAAATTCGAATCGCAGTCCGCCAGCCCCGAAATCGAGCTCGAGCAACTTCTCGCCGCCGCCGCTCTTTTCACACGAAATAACTCGGCCCCTGCGCCGCTCGAATCGTCCGAAAATTTCGTGCCGGCCCTTGTCGGCGAGGAGGCGCCAATGGCCAATGACTCGATCGCCGGCGCTGCCGTCATCTACCGCATCGAGTTCGAACGCAAGTACGATCAAAATATCGGCCGCGTCTGGTCCGCCGTCTCGAACGAATCCGAGCTCACCGAATGGATGAAATATCCCGTCACTCTCGATCCCCGAGTCGGCGGCGCGATTCGCGTCGATTTCGCGCCCGACGATCCCCTCGAAGGAATCATCTGCTCCTTTGACCCTCCGCGCCAACTTGCCTTCAGTTGGGGCGACTCGCTTGTGAAGTGGGAGCTGGAAGCCGACGCCAACTCGACAAAGGTGCGCTTCTCGCATATCGGCGTTCGTCCCGAACTCGTTGTCGGGCTCGGCGCCGGCTGGCACGCCTTCCTCGACCAGCTCGAAGACTACTTGACTGGCTCCGCCTCCCGCCCCGATCGTTACGTCGATCTCACGGAGCGCTACCACGCCGCCTTCCGCCCCCTCCTCTCCCGCCGCTAGAATCCGAAATCTGCCGGTCGTTCCCGGCTGGCGCGCGACGCGTCCTAGTCCCAGTTCTTCAGTTGCGGCCACACCTCGGCCAGTGAGTGAAAGTGCTTCGAGCCGTGGCAGAGCAGCACGGGACGGTTCTCCCACGGCGCCGCATACGGATTGTGCAATTGGGCGATTGCCGTCACCTCGTCAAACCACGGCGCTGCCTCCTCCGGCCTATCTCCCACGATGATCATCGCGTTTCCGGAGTAATTGCGCGGTCCCCAGAGCCAGTAGCTCTGGTGTCCGCTCACTGCCTTCGGCAAGCCGTATTTTGGCCCAATCAGGTCGATCGCGCCCGCTTCGGCGAAATTATCCGCAAGTATCGCGGTGTCCGCCCGCTCGCTCGCCGGCACGCGAGAATACGCCTCCGCCACCGCTCGAACCATCTCGTCCCAGCCGAAGCACCACGAGTAGTAATGCGGCATCGGCTCCGACAGCATGCTCTTCTCGTCCGGCTGAATGTTGAACGGCAGCTTCGCTTGGTACCGCAGAAAACCCTCCGGCGAAAGCACCGGAACAAACAGCGGCAGCAGCGCAAGCGTGCCCGCCAGAATCAAAGCCACGCTCGCAGGCTTGACCCAGGCCATGCGGCTGCGTTGCGACAACTGTTCGATCGCAATCGCGCCCCCGGCAAAGACCATCGGAAACACCGGCGCCGCGTAATAATCCTTTCCGTGCAGCACGATGAACAACGCGAGCAGGATGATGAACGCCCAGCCCAGAACGCGGAACGGCTTGCCTCGCTCCCAGAAAAAGAAGTACAGCGCGCCGAGCAGCCATACCGGAAACGTGACCGGCGTCATCAGAAAAATCTGCGCGCGGATGTAACCGAGTGGAGTGAAAGGCATATCTCGCCCGCCGGCGCGAATGTTGCGCATCAGTTCGAGGAAGGGCCAGTGATGCTGGAAGTTCCAGATCAGGTTCGGCAGAAAGATCGCAAACGCGATCAATCCGCCGATCCAGATCCACTTGCTCGCGAGTGCTTTCCTTTCTTTCGTCAGCAAGAGCCCCATGACGACCGCAAACCCGAACACGGCCATCGAGTACTTGTTCTCGAGGCCGATCCCCGCCAGCACTCCGAACCAGACCCACAGCGTCTGATTTCCGGTCTTGATGATCCGGATCACCACGTACGCGCACCCCATCCAAAGTAGCGGCTCGAACGCGTTCATCGTAAAGAGGTGGTCCAATATCAAGTAAACGCCGGCGCACGCCGCGCACGTGGCTGCGAGCCCTTGCGCAAAGCGTCCGCCGCCCAGTTCCCGCGTGATCAGGCCCGTCAGCCACACCAGCACGAACCCCGCCAGCGCGGGGAAGAGGTGCACCGCAAACACCGATGTTCCGAACAGGTGTCGCGTCAGCCACGCAAACACGGCGATCAGTGGCGGCTGGTCTACGTATCCCCACGCCAGGTGCTCGCCACACGCCATGTGGTACATCTCGTCGCCAAAGTATCCGTAGCGGCTCGCCGTCAGCAGATGAACCAGCAGAACGGCCGCGGCGATATACCACACGATTGCGGTTCCGCTCGTGAACCGCGATTCCTTTTGAACCTCTTCAGCCGAACTCATCGAACACTCCGTCCCGGCCGCACTCAATCGCCGTATTCATCTGTGGTTCCAAAACCCTCCCTGTCCCGTTCAAACCCCTCGCACTCTATCACCGGTAGCCTCGGATACTTCGGAAACCCCGCATCCGTCGTCGCCAGCTCACACAACCAAAACACCGCCCCTCGGTCCGACTCAATCCGCCGCCCGTGCACGCACTCCGCGCACAGCCCAACTCGGTCAGCCTCATTTGCCCGGGTCACGGCCCGGAGCATAGCATCGCCGCGCAAATATTTTTTCGTCCGCCCGTCTGCTATCTCCCGTCTTTTCTGTGGTCCTAGGAGTACCATTCGATTTTTGAACCTACCCATCTTTCATCTTCCGTGCTACCGTGGCCCGTTTTTATGTTCGACAAAATGGACAACACGGAGACGGGACGTCGGCCAGGAGGGGATGCGGAAGCTGCCTGTCCCTGTCTGGCCTTGCCGGTTTCTCTTGCCTCCTTCCTTCAGGTCTCTGTGAGCTCTGCGTCTCTGTGGCAGATCTTCAATCGGTACACTTTACAAACGAAAACCCCCGTAACTCCCTGCCAATCAATAACATGCAAAATCTCAATCGGTACACTTTTCGGCAGGGCGACACCACGCTCATTCCGCCGGGTCTTCTCTAGCCACTCGTCACTCGCTTACCCTGAGCAGAGCCGAAGTGCCACTAGCCCCTTCTTTTCTAATCGCCAAATTCGAATATTAGAACACCCCGTAAGTCATAGAAAACAAACGACGGCACCCCCGTCTAATCGCCAAAATTCCGAGAACCGCTCCTCGTTGCGCCGCGGGTTCAGGTCTTTCTCCTCCACCTGCTTTACCTCATCTACCTCCTTTACCTCCGGGGTCTCCTTGACGCCCTCTGCGCCAAACTGTTACGGTGCGATGCCCATGCAACGCTCCGCCCGAAGATACCTCCTCCTCTTGCTCGCTGTTGCCGCGTTGGCGTTCTTCCTCTACAAGTTCCGTAACTCGATCGCGATCCAGGGCTTCTCCTGGTCGGTCGTCGCGGAGTCCATTCGCCATGCCCGGCTCGAACTGCTTTTCCTGGCGCTGGTCACGATTTACGGCTGTTTCGCGGTTCGCGCTCTCCGCTGGATGCGATTCTCGCGCACGCTTGGCAAGACGCACTTCGGAAACGTCTACGGCGCGACTCTGATGGGATTTTCCTGCATGTTCCTTCTCGGTCGCGCGGGAGAGCCGATTCGCCCCGTGCTGATTGCCAAAAAGGACGGTCTGCCGATTCCGCCCATGTTCGGCGTCTACGTCCTCGAGCGTGTGTCAGACATGGCCGCCACCGCCGTCCTTGCGGGCAGCGCGCTTCTGCTCTTTGAGCGCCGCGGCCTGATGCCCGGTTCCAACGATCCCATGATGACCGCCGCTCGCTCGGCCGGAGTGTTCCTGCTCGTCTTTCTCATCGCTGCCGTTTCGTTCCTCACGTACTTCCGCTACCGGGGCGCGGCATGGCTCGCGCGTCGATTGCAGAATCCGAAGTGGCGCACGGGCTGGCGTGAAAAAGTCGCGGTGCTGCTCGAAGGTTTCAGCGACGGCTTGCAGGGAATTCGCACCTGGGCCGATCTCGGCGTCCTCGTGTTCTACACGGCGCTGCACTGGATCGGCGTCGCTGTCATCTATCTCTGGGTCGCGCACGCATTCGGCGGCCAGCTCGCGCAGCTCACTTTTTCGGGCGCGCTCCTCGTCCTGGCATTCACGATGGTCGGCTCCGCCGTGCAGCTGCCCGGTGTTGGCGGAGGCGCCCAGCTCGCCACGTTCCTTGTATTCACGCTGATCTTTGGAGTAGAAAAAGAACCGGCCGCCACGATGGCTATCGTGGTTTGGCTGATTTCGTTCGCCGGCTGCTGCCTGGTCGGATTGCCGTTGCTGTTTCGTGAGGGATGGTCGATGGGTGAACTGCGCCGTATGGCGCAAGCTGAAGAGCGCGCGGGCGAAGCTGCCCTGCTCGCCGAAGCCGAACGCGGCGGGAGCGAGAGTCTCCATGACAAGTAGAACCCACGTGGCACGCATGTCGCGTTCGAGGACGCCGTTGCCGCTTGCAAAGAGCACTGGCAGTTTAGGAGGTCGGAGCTTCAGCTCCGACATAGAGCTCGTCCTTTTCTCAAGCGCGTCGCGCCGAAGCACGCCCTTGCCGCTTGCGACGAGCACCGGCATTTTAGGGGGTCGGAGCTTTAGCTCCGACATGAAGCTCGTTTTTCTTTCAGGGGTTTTAACCCCTGAGGTGCAAGGCAACGAGGGAGACCAAACTCCGTGAGATGCCCTTTTTGCGCGCACCTCGACGATAAAGTGATCGACTCGCGCGAAGCCCGCACCGGCGACCTGATTCGCCGCCGCCGCGAATGTCTGAAGTGCTCGCGCCGCTTCACCACCTACGAGCGCATCGACGAAATTCCTTACATGGTCATCAAGAAAGATGGCCGCCGCGAAAAATTCGAACGCCAGAAAATCCTGCAGGGACTCCTCAAAGCGTGTGAAAAGCGCCCCGTGCCCGTCACCAAGCTCGAGGCCATTGTCGATGAAGCCGAAGCCTTCGTCAGCGAAGCCGCCGATCGTGAGCGCACCACCTCCGAAATCGGCGAGCTCCTGATGAAGTCGCTGAAGAAGCTCGACAAGGTCGCCTACGTTCGCTTCGCCTCCGTCTACCTCGATTTCAAAGACGTGAAAGAATTCATGGACGAACTCAAAGGCCTCCTGAAAGACCGCGCCAAGAAATGAGGGAGGAAAAACTCGTTGCAAGAGAATCTGCGCATGATCGCGGAAATGCTGCGCCACGATCCCGCTGTGGTGCTGGGATTCGTATTCATTGGGATCCAGGGCGTCCTGTTCGCTCACGTTCAACTGAAATTGACGAGAGCGGGATACAAATTCAGATGGATCAGCTGGAACACAGTCCTCGAATACCTGCGCGTTCGCGCCAAGCACGGTTGGTTGCCATGGCCTGCTTACTTGATTTGGCCATGCTTGATCGCTGGGGCCGCTTTGTTGGTGTTTGGTTTGTTCCATCTCCCCGACTAGGGGAGGCTGGATCACGCCTGCCAGACGCCCGCGGCGAACGTCTTGATCGTCCGGAAGCCGAGGTGCTCGTACAGCTCGACGGCGGGCTTGTTGATCGAGGTCACCGTCAGCGACAGCGATTCGTAATCACCGCGGCGCAACGCCTCAATCGAATGTTCCATCAACTGGCGCCCGATCCCGTGGCCCTGGTAGCCGGGCATCACGCAGACCTGCGTCGTGTGGCCCACGCCTTCGGCGACCGTCGAAGTCAGCACCATGCCGATCGGCCGCTCGCCCGTCCCAGGCCGCACCAGGAACGAAGCCTCCGGCAGAAACTGTCCGCAGCCCGGCAGCAGCACGATGTTGCGGAGAAACTTCATCCCGCCCGCCTCGCTGCGATATTGGTCGTTGATCTCGCCGTCGACGTGATCCGCATACGAGAGCTGAATCAGCCGCGCCGCCGATTCGAACGCGCGGTCCGTCCACTGCTCGATGCGCAGCCCGGTCGAAGGCGGGCGGCGCTCGAGCTTCGCTTCGCTGAGGTTGAGCAGCATGAACTGCCGCGAGTGCAGCCGGAAATACCTCGAAAGGAACTTCGGATTGAGTTCCGTGCCAAACGGCATCAGCTGTGCTTCGATGCGCTGCAAGTGCGGCGTCACCTGGAGCGACGCCATCATTTCCGTCAGCAGTTTTTCAGTGATTGGCTCTTGCGGGTATTGCGACGAGGCGAAGAGTCCGCCGATCAATCCCTTGTGGTCTTCGAGGACGTAGAACCCGTAGCCCACTGGATGCCCGTTCTCGAATGCGACGAAGCCCCCAAGCGCGTGCGAGTCGATGAATTTGCGAATCAGGTCCACCGAAGAGCGGTAGTCCCAATGCAGCTCATCGCGCCAGCGCCGTGTCTCTTCCTGGAACAGGATTTCGAGAGACCGGGAATGGACCTGCCGAAGGTCGAGAATTTGCATGGATTCGCGAATGCCCCGCAGCCGATCCATTATATCTTCGGCCGCTCGGAGAACCCAACTGGCTCGGATTGTCCGAACCGTCACGAGACCGGCACGGGGAAGCCGGATAATTGTGCTAACATCGATTTTGACGAGGCGCTTCTTTCGCGCGCTCGCTTAACGGATGGCCGTCCTTTCAGAGCTACGCTATCCTACAACGCGGCTCGCCAAGCTTTTGTCCGGCCTCTTGGCGCTGATCCTTTTTGCAATCGTCTCGGTCGCGACGATTTCCGGATTTCTCCTTTACCAGATCCTGAAACCGGCGCGCACGCCCGCGACGTTCGACCTGAGCGTCATGATGGGCCACCCGACGACGTTTTCGTTCACGCTTGCCGACGGAACGCAGCGCGAGGGCTGGTTTTTTCCGGGCCTCCGCGGCGCTCCCACCGTTGTCGTCTCCCACGGCTACACTTCGCAGCGCGCCGACGTTCTGACGCTGGTCACGGCCCTGCAGGAGCACGGATTCAACGTCTTCCTGTTCGACTATATGGGCCACGGCTCCACCCAGGGCGTGACGACGCTCGGCTACCGCGAGACCGGCGAACTGCGCGCCGCGATTCAAGCACTTTCGACCCGCGACGACGTGGCGCCGAAACGCTTCGGACTGTGGGGTATCGACATGGGCGGCTATGTCACGCTGGAGGTGGCGAGTTCCGATCCCAGGATCGCCGCGTTCGCCGTCGACGACGCCTACGACGATCCCAGGGACTTGGTGCAGATCGAGGTGAACCGCTCGGGACTCACCGCGCTGCCGTACGTGGGACACTTCTGCAATTTCGGATTCGAGATGGTCGAGTATCAGTACCGGCGCGAGCCTCCTGTCTCCACGCGCCTGGGAAGTACGCGCGGTGTCCCCAAGCTCTTTATCCAATCCGCCGATCGTCCGGCGCTGGCTGCCGATACAGCCCGCCTCTTCGCGGAGGCGCCCGACCCAAAGCAGATGGTGAACGATCGACTGAGCTACCGCGATATGCCCGACGACGATCGCAAAGTCTACGAAAACCAAGTCGTGAACTTCTTCCTGCAATACCTGCCGCCGACAGCGGAGTAATAGCCTCGCCACAGATCAGTCGCGTCCCCTCAGTGCAGGGGCCGAGGTCTCGCCGGAATCGGCACGTAGACGATTCCCTGATGCGCCAGCTCGAGCCCGCCGTGAACGTTACCCAGCCGCGCAACCTTCGGGACGTCCTGCGGCATGGTCAAAACCAGCGCGGCATCGGGATCGTCCGGGGACCATTCGCGCATCTCTCGTTCAAGATAGAACGCCAGTCCGTATTGCCACGAACGAGGAAGTTCGTAGACGAAGAGGCGGTCCGGCCGAAGATCGGCGCGAAGTATCGTGCCCACCGCGCGGGCCGAATTGTACGGATCGAGCCGCGGCAGAACAGCGGCTCCGGCAATTTCGACAAGGAGGCATACACACGCGGTGCAGGCCCACAGAGCCGCGCGCTTGCGCGAGAACCCGAGAGCGGCAACTGCAATCGCGCCCGCGATTGCCACAACGCCGCACGCTACGATCGGCGCATGCGTTGATTCAGCCACGTCGCCCGGCAAGCGATGCAGCCAGACAAAACTTCCCGCCGCGAGCCCAAGCCACGTGACCCCGAGCAAAACGAAAATCCACCGATCGCCTCGCGCGTTTCGTTCGAGCAACCGCGCGGTGCTGATCGCGATGACGAGCGCAAGTGCCGGAACGCCGGGCAGGATATAGCTCGGCAGCTTCGATTGCGAAAAACTGAAAAACAAAATGGGAAACAGAGCCCAGCACGCGAAAAACACGGCGGGCGAGTCGCGCCACGATTTCTCGCGCCACGCGCGGAGCCCATCGCCCACAACCGGAATCAGGAGCGCGGTCCAGGGAAGCATCGCAACGAGTGTAATCGGGATGAAGAACCAGAACGGCTGGCGGTGCTGGAACACGGGCGTGAGATAGCGCTCGAGATTATGCTGAAAAATGAAAACGTGCATGAAGTCCGGATTTCGGCGCGCGCACATCACGTACCAGGGCAGCGCGATAGCACAGAACGACGCGACGCCATACGGATGCAGCAATCGAAACCCGGCTGCCCAGCGTTTCGTTGCGAGCGCCCAACAACCAATCGCGCCCGCCGCGAGAAGAATCGCCGCGGGGCCCTTGGCGAGGACAGCCATCCCGAGAAACGCGCCGAAGAGCAGGAGCGCAACGCGGTCGTCGCGTCCATCAGCCGCGGTGACGCTCGCGGATCCGCGCAGCGCTCCCGCGCGCCGAAGGACGTCTGCCGCGGCCGCCATCGCGAGTGTGATCGACGCCGCGAAGAGCATGTCGGGCGTCGCCGCCCTCGCGAATCCGATTGCGCCGACGCTCGTCGAAAAAAACAGCGGCGCGAGAAGAGCAGGGCTCAGCGGACAATTCTCTCCGACACCGTATTGCTTCCAGCCGAGCCACGCGACAGCCAGGGCCGCCGCGAGAGCCGCGAACGCCGACGGCAATCGCGCCGCCCATTCGGCCGAGAAGTGCAATCGAAATCCGAGCGCAGCGGCCCAGTAGTAGAGAATCGGTTTCTCGAACCACGGACTGCCGTAGAGCCTCGGCGTAACCCAGTCGCCCGTTTCCGCCATGGCTCGCGCGATCCACGCGTACCGTGGCTCGTCGGGCCCGACGAGGCCGATCGTTCCAAGGTGAGTAAACAGCGAAATCAGCGTTGCCAAGGCCGTCGCGCCGATCGCCACCACTTTTTTGCGCCGCGCTTCGATGGAGTCGTCCAATTCGCGATGAGTCTAACATTCCACCGGGATTTTCAGTACGCGACGCGATTTGCCCCAGCCTCTGGCGTCCGGCTTCGAGCCTCGCGCATAATGGCACGCGATGCGAGAGCAGCTGGAGTACCTGGCGGCATGGACAGGCCTGAAATCGCTGGGAATCTTGCCGAGGCCGGCGGCGCGTTTTGTGGGCGCGAGCTTCGCCGCGATGGCATACGCCTTCCGGCGTCCGTTACGCGACGCCGCCATTTTCAATCTGCAACTTGCATTTCCGGATTGGAGCGAGCAGCGGCGCAGGCAAGTGATCCGCGGAATGGTCCGTCAAATCGGTTGGATGGCGGGCGAGTTCTCACAATTTCCCAAGTATACGAGCGAGAAAATCAAGAGCATCGTGGTCGTCGACGGCGAGGAAAACTTCGACGCCGCCGCCCGCCGCGGAAAGGGCGTGCTGTTTCTCACGGGCCACATGAGCGCGTGGGAACTCGCGCCTTTCGCGCATGCGCTCTATGGCCACGCATTGCATTTTCTGGTTCGGCCGATCGCGAATCGCCGGGTGGACGAGCTCATCAATCGCTACCGCTGCTTTTCGGGAAATCGTCCGATCGACAAGAATCGCTCCGCGCGCGCGATTCTGAAAGTGCTCGCAGACGGAGGGACGGTGGGAATTCTGAGCGACCACAACACCTCGCTCGACGAAGGCGTGTTCGTCGATTTCTTCGGCATTCCCGCCTCGACTACATCGGGCCTCGCGCGAATCGCGCTGCGCACGGAGGCTGCCGTCGTGCCCGGGTTTCTTCGTTGGGATCAGACTTTGCGGAAGTACCGCCTGCAATTTCAGCCGGCCGTGGACCTGGCGCGCACCGGCAACGAGGACACCGACATTCGCGAGAACACGGCGCGGTTCACGCGCGTGATCGAAAATTACGTGCGCGAGAATCCGGACCAGTGGTTGTGGGCTCACAAGCGCTGGAAAACGCGGCCGCCCGGCGAACGTTCGATCTATCCCTTTTAGGTTTCGGCCGCGCGCCCCGCGGCGCGCTTCGACGCGGGAATTCTTTAACCGAGAGGCACCTATGACTTGCACCGCCGCTGAACTCGCACGCCACCTGGGAGCAACGGTTACTGGAGACGCGAACGCCAGGATTGCCGGAATCGCGAGCCCGGAGCGTGCTCGCGCCGAGGACTTGATTTACGTCGATTCGGCGCGCCATCTCGATCGGGCGGCCGAGTCGGCGGCGCGGTGCGCACTCGCCGTCGCCGGGACGCAGCTTCCCGGGAAGACGGTGATCGAAGTGAAAGACCCGAAATTCTCCTTCGCGAAAGCGGCGGCGCTGCTGCTTCCGAAGGCCGCGCCGCTTCCCATGATCCACGCGACCGCGATCGTCCCGCCGAGCGCGCGTGTGGGCGCGGGCGCCGCAATCGGCGCGTACGTGGTGATGGAAGACGACGTCGAGATTGGCGCGAACGCGGTAATCGAGCCCTTTTGCTTCCTCGGCCGCGGGGCGCGTGTCGGAGAGAGTTGCTGGCTGCATCCGCGAGTGACGCTGTACGCCGGAGCGCACCTGGGAAAGCGCGTCGAAGTTCATTCGGGCGCGGTGATCGGCGGCGACGGCTTCGGATACGTCTTCGGCGAAGGCCGCTACTGGAAGTTTCCGCAAATCGGCGGCGTCGAAATCGGAGACGACGTGGAGATCGGCTGCGGTGCGACGATGGATCGCGGCTCGCTTGAGTCCACGGAAGTCGGCGCCGGTGTGAAGATCGACAACCTCGTGCACGTGGCGCACAACGTGAGAATCGGTGAAAACACCGTGATCGCGGCGCAAACCGGAATTTCAGGCAGCAGCACCCTGGGGAAGAACGTCGTGGTTGGCGGACAGGTGGGGATTGCCGATCACTGCAAGCTGGAGGATGGCGCGATCGCCGGCGCGCAAGCAGGAATTCCGACCGGGAAGATCATCCGCAGCGGTCAAACCGTTTGGGGCACGCCGGCGCGGCCACTCGAGAAATTCAAGGAGCAGTATGCCTGGTTCGCGCGGCTCCCGGAGCTGGCCGAGCGGCTGCGCAAACTCGAAGAGCGCCAGCGTAAAAGCGAGACACCATGATCTGGAACCCGATGGCGCCGCCTTTTTCGGCGACACTCGTGGTCGTGGGCGGGCAGTGCCGGAAGGTCGGCAAGACGGCGCTCGCGGTGGACTTGATTCAATCCTTCCGCGACATCGAGTGGACGGCGGTGAAGATTACGCCGCACTGCGACTCTGGCTGCCCGGTCAATGGTCCCGGGTGCGGGTGCGCGGCAAACGAGCATGCGTTCGCGATTCGTGAGGAGACAAGCGCCTCGGGAGCGACGGACTCGGGGCGATTCCTTGCGGCGGGAGCTCGCCGCTCGCTTTGGGTCGAGACAAAGAGCCGCCGGCTCGGGGACGCCTTGGCAAGTCTGAACGCCGCTCTCGAGCGAGACCACGCTGTGATCATCGAGAGCAACGCCATCGTCGAGTTCTGGCGCCCCGACGCGTTCCTGATGGTTTTGGACCCGGCCAATCCGGACTTCAAGCCGTCGGCACAATCCGCGCTGGCCTTAGCGAACGCCTTCGTCTTGCGTTCGCCGCATCCCGAAAACAGTAGCTCCCCGGCGGCCTCGTTAGGAATCCCCGGCAGGACAAAATTCCTGCAGCCTTTGGGACAGCCCCTTCCGACGAGTATGCAAATCTTTGTCAGGCAGCTTCTGGTCCAATCCCGCCATCCAACGTAGGTCACGGTTGGGGGGCATGGGGCCCGTTTTGGGGTTGACCCCGCTCAGAATACAAAAGATAATGGCTGGGAGGCCGTAAGTGTTTGCAATTCCGGGGATTGGCAGCCGCAGGTCCTCGGGGATGGCCCAGACCTGGGCTGGAACGTGCGTCCGGATAGTCAGGCGGTGGGGTGCAGCCGGCGCGCGGGTTAACGTTGAAACAAGGCAAAATCGCAGTCTAGAGTTGGCGGTCCTGTGAGTGTTCCGGGCGTGCCGTCTGGGCAGATCTATATCTGTTGTCCAGGGCTGAGGCAGGGCGAGTGCCAAAGGGAAAGGGTTTTAGAGGCGGCTCGAGCAATAAGCAATGTCTGAGGGATTGATGACACAAATGCGAGCGCAGGCCGGCAATGTCGGCACCTCGCACGCAACCGCGACGGCTCCGGCGCGCAACATCCCTGCCGGCGCGGAGACGCCCGTTCAGCGTGCGATCGACCTTGCCACGCGCTGCCTGCTGGGAACGCAGAACCGGGAAGGCTATTGGTGGGCCGAGCTTGAGGCCGATACCACCCTCGAATCCGATTACATTCTCTACTTTCACGTCCTGGGCCAACTGAATTCCGAGAAAACTCCGAAGCTTGCGAAGTATGTGCGGGAACGGCAGCTTCCGGACGGCGGATGGAATATTTTCTACGGCGGTCCGGCGGAGCTGAACGCCACGGTCAAGGCCTATGTCGGGCTGCGTCTGGCGGGCGATTCCCCGATGGCGCCCCACATGGAGTCCGCGCGGCGCAAGATTCGCGAGTTGGGCGGCCTTGAAGCGACCAATTCCTACGTCCGGTTCTATCTGGCAATGGTGGGTGCGATTGACTGGAGCTACGTTCCGGCGATTCCGCCCGAGCTGGTGTTGTTCCCCGACTGGTTCCCCGCCAACCTGTACGAGATGTCGTCCTGGACGCGCGGGATCGTGATTCCGATGGCGATCGTTTCATCGCTCCGGCCGAACTGGCGCCTGCCGCAAGGCGTCACTTTCGACGAACTTTTCAAGGTTCCCGGCGCGAAGCCCGTCTCGTTCGTGTGGGACAAGCGCATCTTGTCCTGGAAGAATTTTTTCCTCGCCGTGGATCGCCTCTGCAAGCTGTATGACCGTCTGCCCTGGAATCCGACGCGCAAGACGGCGCTGGCGCGCGCGCGGCAGTGGATGCTGGAACGGCTGGAACGCAGCGAGGGATTGGGGACGATCTATCCCGCGATGATGAACTCGATCTACGCGCTGCTCGCGGAGAATGGCGACGCCGCCGATCCGCTCACGGCCCGGGAGATTCGCTTCCTCGAGCGCTACGAGATCGAAGAGCATGGAGCGATTCGCGTCCAGCCGTGCATCTCGCCCGTGTGGGACACGGCGATCGCCATGGTTTCGCTCGAAGAGGCCGGAGTCGATCCGGCGCATCCGTCGCTCGTCACGGCAGAGCGATGGCTCGTCGAGAACCAGATTCTCGGGCCCGGCGATTGGCAGGTGAAAAACCGCAAGGCTGAGCCGGGCGGCTGGGCGTTCGAGTTCCGCAACGACTTTTACCCGGACGTCGACGATACGGCGTTTGTTCTGATGGCGCTTGGGCGCGTGGCGGACCCTGAACCGGAACGGTTGCGGGCGTCGATTCGCCGCGGTCTCCGATGGCTCGTCAGCATGCAGAACAGCGACGGCGGCTGGGGCGCGTTCGATCACGAGAATAATCTGCAGTTCCTGAACAACATTCCGTTTGCGGATCACAACGCGATGCTCGATCCTTCGACTGCGGACGTGACCGCGCGCGTCGTTGAGTGCCTGGGGCAGATGGGATGGTCCGCGACGCATCCGGTAGTGCAGCGCGGCTGCGCCTTCCTGCGGCACGATCAGAAGGCCGACGGCTCGTGGTTCGGGCGCTGGGGCGTCAATTACATTTACGGAACCAGCGGCGTGCTGCGCGCTCTCGAGACGATCGGGCTTTCGAAGCAGACGGATTGCCAGCGGGCCGCGAATTGGCTGCGTTCCGTGCAGAAAGCCGACGGCGGCTTCGGCGAATCGATTCTTTCGTATTACGACGAGTCGATGAAGGCGAAAGGCCCAAGCACCGCGTCGCAGACCGCGTGGGGACTCATCGGGTTGCTCGCGGTGGCGGAGCCGAGCGATCCGGCGATCGAGCGAGCCGTGGCGTGGCTCGTCGAGCACCAGAACGCGGACGGTTCCTGGGATGAAAATGAATTCACCGGCACCGGCTTTCCTTGCGTGTTCTATCTGAAATATCACCTGTACCGGAATTCGTTCCCGCTTTACGCCCTGGCGCGGTATGACAATCTGCGCAACGGGCGCAAGAATTTCATCGGCGTGCAGGTTCCTGCGGATGCGATGAAGCATCCAAACGGACATCGGGGGTAATGGATGAGGGTTCCTTTCAGTTTGACCGCCAGCATGACGGGTTATCTTGCCCGCAAGAGCATGAGCGGCGACAAGCGATTTCCGCTGGTGATGATGCTCGAGCCGTTGCACGCGTGCAACCTGACGTGCACGGGCTGCGGCCGCATTCGCGAGTACAAGTCGACGATCAACGAGATCCTGACGGTCGAGGAGTGCCTCAAGGCCGTTGACGAGTGCGGCGCGCCCATCGTTTCGATCTGCGGCGGCGAGCCCATGATCTATCCCGAAATCGGGCGGCTCACGCGCGAAATCCTGGCGCGAAAGAAGCACATTTACCTCTGCACGAACGGAATGTTCATCCGCAAGCACCTGCATGATTTCAAGCCGACGTCGCGGTTTTTCTTCAACGTGCACTTGGATGGTCTCGAGAAGACGCACGACATCTGCGTCGAGCGCGACGGCGTGTTTCGCGAGGCGGTGGAGGGCATCAAAGCGGCGAAGGCAGCCGGGTTCCTGGTCACGTCGAACACGACGATTTACAAGGAAACCGACATCGAAGAAATTGCGGAGCTTTTCGCCTACCTGCAAACGCTTGGTGTCGACGGCCACATGCTTTCGCCGGCCTACTCCTACGCGGCCGTGATGACCAAGGAAATCTTCATGTCGCGCGAGGAGATTCGCGAGAAGTTCCGCCGCGCCAGCCAGTTGCTCGAGCGCTACAACATCGTCACGTCGCCGATCTATATGGAGTATCTGCGCGGTGAGCGCGAGCTGATGTGCACTGCGTGGGGCAATCCCACCTACAATCCGCGCGGCTGGAAGGGTCCGTGCTACCTGATGACGGACGCGCACTATCCGACCTTCAAAGAGTTCATCGAAAACGTGCAATGGGATAAATACGGCCGCGGCCGCGATCCTCGTTGCGAGGATTGCATGGTGCACGCGGGCTACGAGGCGTCGGCGGTTCTCGGTGGAAACAAGAAGCTGGGCGACACGTGGAAAATGCTCCAGTGGACGATTTCGGGGAAGATGGGCGGCATCCTGAAAGATAAGCCCGCCACGTCGAACGGCAACGGCCACAACGGAAACGGGCACGGCAACGGAAACGGCCACCGCGGAATCGAGCATTCCGCGCCCGTCTCACCGCAGCGGGAAGAGGTTTTCCGCATTTTATGACCACCCTTGTCACGGGTGCCACCGGGTTCGTGGGCAGCCACGTCGCCCGGCAACTTGTCAACGCAGGGCATCCCGTTCGAGTTCTGGTTCGCCGTAACAGCAACGCGCGGCTGCTTGAAGGGCTGTCCGTCGAACGGGCCGAGGGCGACCTGCGCGACGCGCTTTCGCTCGACCGCGCGATGAAGGGCATTCGCCGCGTTTTTCATGTCGCTGCGGACTACCGCCTCTGGACGCGTAACCCTGACGAAATCTACCAAACGAATGTCGAGGGCACGCGGTTGCTTCTCGAAGCCGCGGGGCGGGCGGGCGTCGACCGGGTGATTTACACCAGCACCGTTGCCACGATAGCCGTCCCGACCGGTGACGGCTCTCTGCCAAACGAGGCGACCCAGGCCTCGCTTGGCCAGATGATCGGACACTACAAGCGTTCGAAGTTCCTCGCGGAACTCGAAGCGATCAAGGCGGCGTCATCCGGCGTGCCGGTGGTGATCGTGAATCCCACCGCGCCGGTCGGGCCTGGCGATTGGAAGCCCACGCCCACCGGGCGCATCATCGTCGATTTCCTGAACGGAAAGATGCCGGCATACGTGGACACGGGCCTGAACGTGGTCGCCGTGGAAGACGTCGCGGCCGGGCATCTGCTCGCGGCGGAAAACGGCCGGATCGGCGAGCGATACATTTTGGGCGCGTGCAACATGACGCTGAAGCAGATTCTCGACGCGCTCGCGAAGATCACGGGACGCCCCGCGCCGCGCGTTAAGATGCCTCACGCCGTCGCCTTGGCGGCCGGATACGCCGATCAGTGGTTCTCGCGGCTGACCGGGCGAGAGCCCCAGATTCCCGTCGAAGGCGTGAAGATGTCGCGTCACCGTATGTTCGTCGCGAGTGACAAAGCCGTGCGCGAACTCGGATATAAGCCGACTTCAGTGGAAGCGGCGCTCGAGCGCGCGGTGCCCTGGTACGAAGAGAACGGCTACGTGCGCGGCCGAGCGGGCAGCACCGCCGTCGCGCGTGCGGCGGCATGAGGAATCGCGTGAAGATTCTGGTTACGTTCGCGCTCGAAAACGAATTCGCCCCCTGGCGGGCGATGCATCGTTTTCGCGCGGTGAAATGGGGCGGGGCAGAGGCGTTTTTCGCCGAAGTGGGTGCAGCGGAAGTCGGCGTCGTCTTGACGGGCGTCGGTCCCAAGCAGGCGGCGCTGCGCGCTTCCGAAGTGATCCGCACGGAATTCGATTCGATCAGCCTCTGCGTTTCTTCGGGGCTTGCCGGAGCCCTGCGGCCCAATTACCAGATCGCGCAGGTGCTCGCGGCGCGCACCGTGTACTCGGAAGTCCCGCGCGCCGACTTGCAGAGCAAGACTCTGAAGAGCAGCAACGCGCTCGTTTCGTTCGCCGAGGAGTGTGGAGCAACGGTTGTGGATCAGTTTCACAGCGCGAACCGCGTCATCGCGAGAGCCGAAGAGAAGCAGCACCTTGGCCTGACCGCCGATGCCGTCGAGATGGAGAGTTTTGAAATATTTCTCGAAGCCGCTGCGTCCGGCATTCCGGCGGTTGCCGTTCGAGCCGTCAGCGATCTCTCGAACGAGAACTTGCCGCTGGATATGGGTGAAGTGCTGACGGACGACGGCAAGCTGAGCATTCCGCGCGTCGTCGGCCAAGTGGCGCTGCACCCGGCCGTGTTGCCTGACCTGCTGAAGCTCGGTCAGCAGAGCAAGCGCGCCGCGGAATCGCTCGCGCAGTTCTTGGAGCGGTACATCGCGATGGTTTCGGATCGCGCGGCTGCCCTGGAGACGAACACGTCGGCGGTCATTCGATGAGCCAGACTGTCGCACAAATCGGCGCGCGCGAACCCGAACGAAAACATTCGGGCCACATGCGGGCGGGCGTGTATCGCGGCAAGGGCCGCGTGGTGGTCGAATCCGTGCCGATCCCGGAGATTCGCGACGGCGAAGTGCTCTTCCGCGTGGCGGCGTGCGGAATCTGCGGAACCGACATCAAGAAAATTCATCACGGATTCGTTCAGCCGCCGCAGATACTCGGCCACGAGCTTGCCGGCACCGTCGTAAAGGTCGGCCGCGGCGTCACGACGTTCAAGCCGGGCGACCGCGTGGTCAGCTTCCATCACATTCCGTGTGGAAGCTGCTTCTATTGCGAGCGCAAGTTCTTCTCGCAGTGCGCGGGATACAAGAAAGTCGGACTCACCGCCGGTTTTGACCCGAACGGCGGCGGTTTTGCCGAATATGTGCGCGCGATGCCGTGGATTGTCGAGCGCGGAATGATCGCGTTGCCGCCTGACTCCACCTTCGAAGACGCCACTTTCGTAGAGCCCGTCAACACGTGCCTGAAGGCGGTCCGAAGGGCCCGTGTGGCGCCGGGCGAAAAAGTTCTGGTGATGGGCCAGGGACCGATTGGCATGCTGCTGATGCTCCTCGCGAAGCTCGAAGGCGGGGAGGTGTTCACCAGCGATCCGATGCCGGGACGCCGCGCAGCGAGCGAGCGTTTTGGTGCATCTAACTCCTATGACCCCGCCGAAGGGCGCCTGCTCGATGAAATCCGGCGCCAGACGCAGGGTCGGGGCGCGGACGCCGTCCTGGTCGCAGTGCCCAACCCATCACTAGTGCCGGAGGCCCTCTCCCTCGCCCGGCCCGGCGGGCGCGTGCTACTGTTTGCTCATAACGATCCGGTCATGCAATTGGGGTTCCCGGCGGCGGCAGTCGGGGTGGAAGAGAAGGAGATTTTGGGAAGCTATAGCGCTTCGGTCGAGGACCAGGAGGAGTCGGCAAGGCTGGTTTTCGAGCGCCGGTTGCCGGTAAGGGAATTGATCTCGCACCGATTCCCGCTGGAGCGGATCGCGGACGCGCTGGAAATGGCCGCGCGCCCGGCGGATAATACGTTGAAAGTGGTGATAACTCACGAATGAGAATGGAACCGAACGGACACATGACGGCGGCTGTGCTGTACGGCCGTGAGGACATGAAAATCGAGCGGGTGGATATTCCATCCGTTGGCGACGACGAAGTACTGGTAAAGGTCGAAGTCGCCCTCACGTGCGGTACGGACCTCAAAGTCTGGAAGCAGGGATCGCATCCGCGGATGATTCATCCGCCGGCTTTGTTCGGCCACGAGCTCGCGGGCACTGTCGAGCTGAAGGGCGGAGCTGTCAACGGCGGTGTGCGCGCGGGAATGCGCGTCGTGCCTTCGAATTCCGCGCCCTGCAATGTGTGCGTCTATTGTCGCAAGGGGCAGCCGAATCTCTGCGAAGACCTCCTGTTCAATAACGGCGCTTATGCGGAGTACATTCGCATCCCCGGAAGAATCGTTCGGCAGAACATGCTGGAAATTCCCGACCAGACTCCGTTCGTCGATGCGGCGATGGTCGAGCCTTTGGCTTGCGTCCTTCGCGGCATTCACGAGACGGGGATTCAGGCCGGCGACACGGCGGTCGTGGTCGGATGTGGGCCCATCGGCCTGAAGTTCATTCGCATCCTGTCGAGACGCCGCGTTCGCGTCATCGCGCTTGGAAAACGGAAGAGTCAGGTTCACGCGGCCGAGCGCCTCGGGGCGATCGCCGCCTTCGACGTGTCGGAAATCGACAATCCGGTGACCCTGGTCCGCCAGTTGACCGACGGCGGGCGCGGCGCCGACGCTGTCGTCGAAGCGGTGGGATCGGCAACCACCTGGCAGTGGGCGTTGCAGATGGTGCGGAAGGGCGGAACCGTCAACCTTTTCGGCGGCTGCCCGCGCGGAACGCAGGTCAATTTCGACCCGTCGGCGCTGCACTATTCCGAAATCACGATCAAGTCCACGTTCCATCACACGCCGCGCTTCATCCGCGAGGCGCTGGACACGATCGTGCGCGGCGACATTCGCTCAAGCGACTTCATCACGGGCGAAGTTCCGCTGACCGAGCTGCCGCACGTCTTTGAGCACATGAAGCACCGGAATGGCGAGTTGAAGACCGCCATCATTCCTTGACGCGTTTCTCGCGCCACCCGCGGTATGCCGCGGCCCGAACTGCGCGAATTCCTTTCTCGCCTTTTGCGTTCGCCGAAGGCGTGCCCGGGGAACGGGGTCGAAGCGTCTCATAACCAGGTTTCCATGCTGGCCACACCGGAACTGGAAATTGCGAAGAATCTTCCCGCGGCGGGCTGCCCGCCGGACGAAGCGCAGCGTTACACGCACTGGCTCGCCACGCACCATTACGAGAACTTCAACGTCGCCTCCTGGCTCCTTCCGCGCCACCTGCATCGGCACTTCTACAACGTCTACGCGTACTGCCGCTGGGCTGACGATCTCGGCGACGAAGTTCCGGATCCGCCGCGCGCGCTCGAACTTCTCGGCGCGTGGGAAGACGAGCTGCGCCTGTGCTATTTCCCCGGTCGGTCGCCTTCGCATCCCGTCCTGATCGCGCTGCGCGAAACGATTCGCGAGAAGGATATTCCGATCAAGCCCTTCAGCGATTTGCTGCGCGCCTTCCGCCAGGACCAGCGGGTCCAGCGCTACATGACGTGGGACGAAGTTCTCGACTACTGCGTCTATTCGGCGAATCCCGTCGGACGCCTGGTGCTGTACGTGTGCGGTTATCGCGATGAGGAACGGCAGCGCCTTTCCGACTTCACCTGCACGGCCCTGCAGCTCGCGAATTTCTGGCAGGACGTCTCGCGCGATCTCGAGAAGGGCCGCATCTACATCCCGCTGGACGCCGTAGCGGACCACGGGCTTTCGGAGGCCGACATCGTTCAGCGCCGCTTTGACGGGCGCTACGCGGCGTTGATGAAGGATCTGGTTGCCCGCACGCGCTCACTGTTCGCGGCGGGCCTGCCGCTCCCCCAACGAGTGGACCCCGCTCTTCGTGTCGATATCGAACTCTTCAGTCGGGGCGGCCTCGCGGTTTTGGACGCGATCGAGGCGCAAGGCTACGACACGCTGAACCGCCGCCCGGCGATCGCGAAATGGAAGCAACTCCGGCTCCTCGGCGGTGCGCTGGGCTCGAAGTTCGTGTCTTCCGGGCGCGAGGAGGGATCGTCGAAGCAAGCGGGCGGTGAGACGAACGCTCCGGCTTCGGCGAGCGGCGCGTCGACGGCCGCCTCCTACGCGGAATGCAATCGGATCGCGCGGGCCGCGCACAGCAGCTTCTATTTTGCGTTCTTCGGCTTGCCGCGCGCCAAGCGCAATGCGCTCTGCGCGCTCTACGCGTTCAATCGGCTCGTCGACAATGTCTCCGACGAGCCCGGCGACATCGAATCGAAGCGCCGCGGCCTGGCTCGCTGGCGGGCGGCGCTCGACGAAATCGCGGCCGGAAAAACGTCGGGCCACGCGATTCTCCCGGCTCTGGCCGACACGATTTCGCGCTTCTCGATCCCGACGCGCTATTTCCACGACCTGATTCTTGGCGCGGAGATGGACCTGACCATCGCTTCCTACCCTACGTTCGATCGCCTTTCCGAATATTGTTACCGCGTCGCCGGCACGGTCGGGCTTACGTGTCTCCACGTCTTTGGCTTCCAGGATCCGAAGGCGCCCGATCTGGCCGAGCGCCTCGGCCTCGCATTCCAGCTCACGAATATCCTTCGCGACGTTCGCAGCGATTTTGAGATAGGGCGTGTGTATCTGCCGCAGGAGGATCTCGACCGCTTCCGTTGTCGTCGCGAGAATCTGCGCGGACCGCTCACACCGCATTTGCGCGAGCTTCTCCAGTTCGAGGCCGATCGCGCCTGGCGCTTCTACGAAGAGGGCGCGCAGCTGATCGAAAAGGTGGATTCGGACAGCCGGGCGACGCTGCGGGCCCTCGTTCGAACGTACAGCAGTCTTCTCGCGCGTATCGAAGAGCGTGACTTCGACGTGTTCTCGTCGCGCGTCTCGCTTTCGGGCGCCGAGAAATTTCAATTTCTCCTCGCGGCGGGAATGAGCGGATGGTGGAAAAAGGATGCCCTCGCAAAGCGTTCTGGTGATCGGCGGCGGACTGGCGGGCCTGTCCTCCGCCGTCGCGCTGGCTGAGGCCGGCTGGCGCGTCCGCTTGCTGGAGAAGCGTCCGCATCTCGGAGGTCGTGCTACTTCCTATACGCTGCCTGACGGCAGCGAAGTCGACAATTGCCAGCACGTCACCCTCGGCTGCTGCACCAACCTCGCCGACTTCTATCGCCGCGTCAGCGCCGAAGACAAGATTCGGTTTTACGATCGGCTGTATTTCATGGACGCACAGGGAAGGCGCTCGACGATCGAAGCATCGCCGTTGCCGCCGCCACTCCACATGATGCCGTCGTTCCTCCTGTTCGGAGCGCTGACGCTCGCGGATAAGCGGTCGATCGCGGAGGCGATGCTCGCTATCGCGCGCTCTGGCGGGCAGCCCCCGAACATCGAGCGCGTCTCGATGCTCGACTGGCTGCGTCGCATGAGGCAGACGCCCGCCGCGATCGAGCGTTTCTGGCGCGTCGTGCTCGTCAGCGCGCTCGACGAAGAACTCGCCAAGACGGAAGCGCGCTACGGTATCGACGTTTTCTGGAAGGCCTTTCTCGGTAGCAAGGCCGGATATCGTGTGGGAATTCCTTCGGTACCGCTCGCGGATTTGTACGAGGGTTGCCGCGAATCGGTCGCGCATCAGGGAGGGGAAGTGCGCTTGCGGTGCGGCGTTCGTCAAATCGAGGTGGACGGGAATCGCTTCGAGTGCGCGGTGCTGGACGACAGCTCGCAGGTTTCGGCGGACGCGTGCATCCTCGCCGTCCCGCACGATGCGGCGCTGGCGTTGCTTCCGGCAGCCATGAGCGAGCGCGGGGCAGTGTTCGAAAGCGTGCGGAACTTGAAGACGTCGCCCATCACGGGCGTGCACCTCTGGTTCGACCGGCCGGTGATGACCGAGCCGTTCCTGACGTTGCTCGACCATACGACGCAGTGGATCTTCAACAAATCGCTGCTTGGCGCGGAAAATGAAACCAACGGCGCGGCGCCGCGTCCAATGGGTGCGGCCGTTCGTGAGGCTGCGACGGACGGCCAGTACTTGCAGCTTGTAATCAGCGCTTCGTACGATCTCGTGCCCCGTTCCCGCCAGGAAATCATCGACCTGTGCCGGCGCGAGCTGGCGGACGTCTTGCCGGCCACGAAAGAGGCGAAGCTGCTGAGGGCGACCGTGGTCAAGGAAGTCAACGCGACCTTCTCTCCGGAGCCGGGCGTGGACCGGTGGCGGCCGGCGCAGGAGACTCCGGTAAAGAATTTATTTCTCGCAGGCGACTGGACACGGACGGGCTGGCCTGCCACAATGGAAGGAGCAGTACGCAGCGGCTATCTCGCTGCGGAATCCCTGCTCGCCGGTTTTGGTCAACCCCGAAAGTTTCTGCGTCCTGATTTGCCGTTTGAGGGTTTTTGCAAATTGTGGGCGGAACGCAGAGAGGCAGTCCGTCCGTGACGCCGGGCCGGGGCAGCGGCTGCAGCCTCAAGGCGAGAACCGCGCGTGAACTCACGTGGAAGGTTCCTTTTGTCCGGCTCATTCCGTGAGGGCGTCTGGTTTGCGTGTGAGCCGGGAGCGGCGACTCATCGTTCAGCAAATTTCAGCAAACGCCGGCCGAGTACGCGTGGTTGACGCCAGGGGCAAGTCGGGTTAGTTCGCGGAGGTTTTCATGGACCGGAAGTACAGGCAGAAAGGCTACGACGATCGCGACGGTCGCGAGAAGAAGCGCGAACGCAGCGAGCGTCCCAGCGAGCCGAGGCCGAAGCAGGAATTGCTGGGTCCGCGCACGCCGCGGATGGTCGGCACGGTGATGCGGGCGCGCTGCTCGAGCTGCGGCGCGGTCCTCGCACCGGGCTTCGATCCCGCCGGCCAATGTCCTCGGTGCCACACCGAGTTGCACTGCTGCAAGCAGTGCGTCCACTTTGACACCGGCAAGCAGTTCGAGTGCACGCAGCCGATTCCCGAGCGGATCGCCAAGAAAGACGCGAAGAACGAATGTACGTTCTTCGAGTTCCGCATGACCGTCGAAAAGGATACCGCGCCCGTCAACTACGCGGCGAACACGCCCGCTCCTTCGGCCGCCCAGCGTCCCAGCAACGCGCGCCAGGCCTTCGAAGACCTCTTCAAGAAGTAGGTTGTCGCTGCAAACTGCAAACTGCAAACTGCACCGTTTCTCCGGTCAGAACCGCTTGTCGATAATCACTCGCTCCGCGCGATCGCTCGCAAAAGCCGTGCAATTGTTCTTGTACGCCCAAAGTTTCGCCTCGCGAAGCAGTTTCTGAGCGATTCCGCGAGAGCGCCATTCAGGCACGACGTACAGCCCCTCCACGTATCCCGTTCGCTCGCCGGCGAGTCCCGCCACGTCATCCCGAAGTGACAGCTCAGCTACGCCTATCAGGCGCCCGGGTTCATCTTCCGCCACGAGAACCGCACAAGGCTCCTTGGCGCCGTCTGCAAAGAAGTCGGCGATCTCATCCGCATGTTCCGCAGCGCCATCGGGCCAGAGCTTGCATCTCATCGCTTCCCAGGCGGGAGCATCGGATGGGCGCGCGTTGCGGATGGTCATAGAGAGCCTTATCGCGGCGGCAGCGGGAAGAGCGTCGGTTCCTTGGCCGGTTCGCTCGCGATCGAATCGAGCTGCGGGTAGTGGCTGCGCAGCGTATCGGGGACCTTCACCTTCTGATTGCTCAGCAGATGGATGAACTGGAGCGCGTTCACGGCGGCCTTGCCTTGAAAATGATTGTTCGCGACGACGAACGTCACCTTCGTGTGTCCGGCGACGTTGCGCGCCCGCTCGACCCACGGCAGCAGCTCCTGCTCGCCATAGAGATAGTTGTAGCGCTCGTGGCGCGGTGTCTCGGGATCGTCGCTGAACCAGGTGTCGTAACGCCGCCCGTGAAGCCGAAAATATCCGATCGTCGATGTGGCGCGACTGCCGGGCTTGATTGACCGCCCAATCACCGGCTGGTCGATGTTGCAGAAGCCGACGCCGCGCTCGCGCAGAAGATCGTAGAACTCCGGTTGCGACCACGATGCGTGACGAACCTCGACGACCAGCGGATAATCACCGAACGAATCGAGCAGTTGCTTCAGCCGCGCGAGATTGTCCGCCGTCTGGTGAAACGAAAAAGGAAATTGCAGCAGCACCGCACCGAGTCTGCCCCCCTCGCGGAGCACGTCGAAGCCGAGGCGCACCGCCTTCTCGTCTTCGGCTCCCGCTCCCGTTTCGTGCGTGAATTTCTGCCACAGTTTCGCCGTGAAAAGGAACCGCGGATTCCGGGAGACTCGCTCGAGCCACTGAGAAGCCAGCTCGGGCCGCAACGGGCTGTAGAACGAGGTGTTGATTTCGATCGCGTCGAAGAACTCCGCCAGATACGTCGCCTCGTGAAAGCCGTGTGGCCGCGGCGCCGGATAGACGAGCCCATTCCAGTCAGCGTACGACCACCCGGCGAGGCCCACCAGCACATTCCCGGGCTTCGCGAGCTCGGCTTCGGGCTTGGCTTTTGGCGGCATATGTGCGCGGACTCGCTTCATATCAGCCTATGACGACGCTCGCGGCGAAGTCAACGCGCCCGCCTGAAATCCGCGCCCGCCACACGCGCGCCCTCGCATTTCGTCCCTGCGCAGTTGCAACCCGCTGCGCGGAGAGTTATTCTCAGCTTGACCCTCCATGCGGACGCCCCGTCAGGAATTCGGCCTGCTCTTACAAAGGTGCTCGAATGAAAATCAGCTACAGCAACATCCACGCTGGCTTGCGCAAGGAAATGGAACATGAATCGAAGCACCACATCGAAAAGCTGAATCGTTTGCTGAAGCGGTATTCTCCGGACCTCGTCAAGCTTCACGGCATCCTCGGCAAAACGCCGCGAAAAGCCGGATACGATCTGTCCCTGAACCTGATTTTGCCGACGGGAACCCTGCACGCCACCGGTAACGGCGCGGACGTACGCGCCAGCGCCAAGGAGGCGTTCACCGAAATCGTCGACCAGTTGAAAAAGCATCAGCAGAAGCTGCGCAAGGACTACGTCTGGAAGCGCAAGCGCGGCGGCGCGCTCCTGAAAGCCCGCCAGGTGCCCTCGGCCGACTGAGCGCCGCTGCTTCCAGGTCCTGCGCGCCCGCGCGCTGACAAAACGCTCGCAGAATACGCGCCGTCGTTTACAATCTCTCCCGCCGACGGCGCCATGAACCCCACCGCTGCCAACGTGCGCCCATCCCTGACCGCGCCCGGCGAACCTGTGCCGCGGCGGCGCTGGATGATCGCGGCGCTCCTCGGCTTCGGGGTGCTCGTCAACTACTTCGACCGCGTCAACGTCTCCGTTTCGCAGAGCGCCCTCCACGCCTCGTTCGGCATCACCACCGTCGAGTTCGGCTATCTCCTCAGCGCCTACAGTTGGACGTACGCGCTGCTGCAGCTCCCGTCGGGCCTCCTGCTCGACCGCTTCGGCGTCAGCCTCGTCGGCCGCGTCAGCAGCTTCCTCTGGAGCGCCGCCTGCTTCGGCTCCGCGATGGCCACCGGCATCGGGAGCTTCTTCGCGTCGCGCCTGCTGCTCGGCGTGGGCGAGGCGCCCACGTTCCCCGGCAGCGCGAAAGCGGTCGGCTACTGGTTCCCCGAACGCGAGCGCAGCCTCGCCACCGCGCTCTTCGACGGCGCGGCGAAACTCGGCCCCGCCGTGGGAGTGCCGCTCATCGGCTTCCTGCTGCTGCGCTTTGGCTGGCGCTGGAGCTTCGCCGCCACCGGCATCGTCAGCTTCGTCTATTTCATTTTCTTTTGCCTTTTCTATCGCAACCCTAGCGCGGACAAAAAACTCACCGCCGCCGAGCGGAAATTCATTTTGGACGGTGGCGCGCACGTGGAAGGCGCGCCCGAAGACCGCGCCCGCATTCCTCTCGCGTACCTGCTCGGCCGCCGCAAGGTGTGGGGGCTCGTCCTCGGCTTCGGCTCCTACAACTACACGTTCTATCTGCTGCTGACGTGGCTGCCCAGCTACCTCTCCACCGGGCTCGGCGTCGACCTCGGCCATTCCGTGCTGTACACCAGCGTTCCCTGGGCGGTCGGCACGGTGACCGAGATGGTGATTGGCGGATGGCTGGTGAACGCGTTGATTCATCGCGGGTGGGACGCCAGCCGCGTCCGGCAATCCGTGCTGGTTGGCGGGACGGCGCTCGGCCTCGGAATCATCGGCGCCGCGAACGCGCATACGCCCGCGGCGGCGGTATTCTGGATCAGCGTCTCGACGGCGGGCCTTTGCGCCGCGTCGCCGGTCGGCTGGTCGATTCCTGCGCTCCTCGCGCCGGAGCGCGGCGTGGGCACGCTCGGCGGCATCATGAACTCGTGCAACCAGCTCGCGGCGATCGTCGCGCCCATCGTCACCGGCTACATCGCCGCGCGAACGCACTCGTTCGCGTGGGCGTTCGCTGCGGCCGCCATCATTCTTCTTCTCGGCGTCGCCTCATACATATTCCTGCTCGGCCGCATCGAGCCGCTCCCCGATCCCGCCTAGCGTCCGGTCAGCGGTGCTCTCTCCGTGCCTTCAGCGTTTTCTCCGTTACCTCTGTGGTTCGCCTTTCGCTTATCGCGCTGGAAAATCCTTCTTGGGGGGAGCCCCCTGCTTCAGCAGGGGGGAGCTGGACTCGGGGCGCAGGGTTTGTGCTTGCAAACCTGCGTCCAATGAGTCCAGCGGAAAAGCATCCGAACTTGAAATGGGCTTGAGCCCCGGGATTTTTTCGCTGCCCGGCGCTAAAGCGCTCGGCCCTCCGGCTTTTTCTCCACGGCCTCTGTGGTTCGCCTTTTGCTCATCGCGCTGGAAAATCCTTCTTGGGCGGGAGCCCCCTGCTTCAGCAGGGGGGAGCTGGACTCGGGGCGCAGGGTTTGTGCTTGCGAACCCTGCGTCCAATGAGTCCAGCGGAAAAGCATCCGAACTTGAGATGGGCTTGAGCCCCGGGATTTTCCCGATGCCCGGCGCTAAAGCGCTTGGCTCTCCGGCTTTTCCTCTGCGGCCTCTGTGGTTCGCCTTTTGCTTATCGCGCTGAATAGTCCTTCGTCTTTTGGGTGCGGGAATTGAATACGGCGAAGCTGCCGTCCGGATGCGCGATCAATTCCAGGTAATTGCCCGCGTCCGGCCCTTCGGGATTGGCGATGAATTCCGCCGGCACATTGTGCGCCGCGCCGCCTTCATCGGAATAGTGGACCTGCCACAGCGCCTCGAGCCCCGGCGATTTCTCGATGATGTCCCACACCGATGGCGACCCGCCCTTCTTCGCGCCGTTGTCCATGATCGCGACGCGCGGCGCGATCCCCCAGACGAGCGCGGGGCTGCTGCTCTGCTCCCATCCGTGGTGCGAGACGATGTAGATGTCGATTTTCCCGAGCTTGTTCGCCGGGCACATCAGTTGCACTTCTTCGTCGTGCGTCAGGTCGCCCAGATCGAGGATTCTCAGCTTGCCGAACGTGAAGAGCGTTCCCACCGACCGCCGGTTCTCCGTCTGGTCCTCGGGATACTTCGGAGTTTCCTTGCACGCTGCGTTTTCCGCGCCGGCGCCCGGCAGCGGATCGGAGATCGTGGCGCCGTCCGCGCTCAGGACCGTCGCGTGAATTCCTTCGATCGGCAGCGCGTCGCCGGGCTTCACCACGATGTGCTTGTATTTCCCGCTCGCCAGGATCTTCTGATACGCCTCGTAGCCTTCCTCGGTCACTTTGTCGGTGGGCTCGCGGTTCGGGCCGTGGTCGATGAACGTGTCCACAGGAATTCGCTCGACGAGCTGCGGAACGCCTCCCACGTGGTCCGTGTGGAAATGCGTGATCAGGACGTAATTGATCCGGCTGATGCCCGCCTTCTTCGCCGCGGCGGTGATGCGGTCCGCGTCGCGGCCGTGGTAGTCCGGCCAGCCCGTATCGATCAGCAGCGATTGCCCCGCCGGCGTGACGAACAGCGTCGCCTGCCCGCCCTCCACGTCGACGAAGTAGATTCGCAGGTCCTTCTCCGCTTCAGGGGCTGAAGCCCCGGCGGGGAGGGCAGGCGTAATGTCGGAGCTCAAGCTCCGACCCCCTGAGGAGAAGGCCAGGGAAGAGAAGAGCACGAGGCCGACGAGCGCGGTTGCTGCGGACGCGATTCCTGAGTGCATCTGGTGTCGAACGATTGGCATGTGAGACTTACCCCCAGTGCCGCCGACGAGCGGAAGGCGATGATTGTCCCGTTCCTGGATTCGAGTCAACATGTTGTTCGCGTTGTTCGCGCCGCGACAGCGGCTGGATCGGCTGTGGGCACCTTCCGTTACCGTATATTAGAACGCACCTCGGGTCTGTGTTTTCAATGACTTACGGGGATTTCTAATCGCGGAACTGTATATTAGAAATTCTGGAGGCAAGGAGGCAAGGAAGCACGGAGGCAAAGAGGTTCTACGCGCGCAGGGCGCGTTGGGCCGGGAGACGGGTAGATTAGAAAAAATTATGTGGCTTGTTTTCAGTGGGTTGAGTCCGTTTCTAATATTTTCCGTATAGATTAGAGAGAGAAAACGGCGTTCTGTAATTGAGTGAATGGAAATGACTTCGCGAGCCGGTGTGACGGGGCTTCCGTCCGTCCTCGCATTGTTTAGCGTAATCATAAAATGAGTCACGGTAGCATATTCTGAGGCGGTTGAAAATTCGCAGAAATACGGATTGACAAGGCGAAAAGCAATCGAAAAACGGGAATGAAGCGCGCTAACGGGTTTAGTTTGAAGACGTTGCAGGCGAGCCGGGGCTTCGCCAGCCCCGTTTGCTCGATTTCTCGAGGGCGATCGTGAGGTTACCTGACGAGCGAGCGTTAATCTCGATCTGCTGAGACCAGTTCTTGTAACCACTCAGAAAGGCTCGGATGTAGTGTCTTCCTGCCTTAACGTTCAATGTCGCCGGAGTTTTTGCCGCGAAGGAATCGTCCACGTATATTGCAGCTCCATCCGGGCTGGAGGTGAGGAAGATTACTCCAAGCGGGTTGGACGGGTGGCTGCCAACCAGCTGATAAGCTCCAGGCGCAGATGAATCCGCCGCGACGCCAGCCTCCGGCTGCCGCGTTGATTGGTCGGAGGGCACCTTTGTCCGTGCAATTTTCTCCGCGATTTGCAGCTTAACGTCTTTCCCCGCGTCATCGAGGATGTGGGCGTTGCGCCACCGGGCGCCAAGTAACAACAGAGCCGCGGCGCGCGAACATAAAGACCACGATCAGGCACAGGAAGATCACCAGCATGATTGCGAGAACCGGGTGCTCGATCGCAAAAGCCACTGGGGTGAGCAGCCAGCGTGTCGCGGTCCGCAAAGCATTGGATCGCGCGATCACCGCCGCAATCGGCGGCGAGTGAAGGTAATAGAAACGAACGAAGATCCGACCGGCGGCATTACTGAGCAAATGACGGTCGCGAAATTCGCGAAGAGCCTGCACATGAGGATCGAGATAGGAACCGTACGCGGCAGTGGCGATGAAGCAGCCGCTTCCGCCTCCTCCACCGCCTCCAGAGCCGTGGATGGTGACAGTGACGGTCGCCTGAGCACTGTTGTCCGCCAGATTCGCGTCACTCGTGGAACTCATCACGTCGGCGGTGGCGACCACCGGACCGCCCATGGAGATTTGGAACTCGCTGGGCACTGAGGCAGCGATCGTAGCGGTCACGACTTGTTGTGAACTAAGCGAGCCCAAGTTGCAGGAGACGTAGGACGCGCCTGAACATGTGCCTTGAGTTGCGGAGGCGGAGCCGAAATTCAGAGGTGAGGGAACAACTTGGGAGATCGTGACGTTTGCGGCGGATGCAGGCCCGTTGTTCACAACCGTGACGGTGTAGGTCAACGAGTCTCCATTCGAAACGGAAGTGTGATCCGCGCTCAGGGTGATCTTCAAATCCGCCATTTCACTCACGGGTGGTGTTGGGATTTCGGCGAAGCGCGACAGAAACGCGTCAGACATCCCTCCGCCCATCGTCGGTTGGATCGCAAATAGCAGGGGGAAATTCTGCGAAAACGTGGACCCGGCGATCCATAGATTGCCAGAGGCGTCGCGCACGATGGCGTTGCCAAAATCCGAATCGCCGCCGCCGAGATAGCTGGAATAGGCCAGCGTGCTCCCGCTTGGATCTATTTTCGCGATCAGCGCGTCCCTATTTCCGAAATAGGGTTGGAAGGCGTTCGCCAATGGAAAATTCGAGGACGCGATTTCGCCGGTCAGGTAGACATTGCCGGATGGATCCGCGATGCCGAAAACAAAATCAGTGTTGTTGCCTCCGAGATATGTCGAATACAAAAGTGTGGAAGCCGCCGAGTCGAGCTTTGCCAGGAAAGCATCGGTTTTCCCGCCGAGCGAAGCTTGCAGCGGCAAATGCGTGGGAAAGTTTGGTGAGCTGGTGTTGCCCTGCACGTAAATGTTTCCCGCGGCGTCCAATTCAACGCTGCCCGCCACGTCCGCCGAGGAACCGCCGAGAAAGGTCGAGAAAACCAGGCTCGATCCGAACGGATTCAATTTAGCCACGAATGCGTCGCCCTCCGTGTCCGACTCGCCGCCACTCCCGCCAAACGTCGCTTGCGCAACGCCTGAAGTTGTTGGGAAATTGCGGGAATTTGTGCCGCCTGTGACAATGGCGTCCCCGGACGGATCCAACGCGATTCCGAACACCCTGTCTTCAGCGTCGCCGCCGAGGAACGTGGAGTAGAGCAGCGAGCTTCCAGACGCATTAAGGTTGGCGACGAATCCATCACCGCCTGATCCGGAGACGTTCCCCGCCCCGCCTGCGTAGCTTCGCTGGAAAGCGCCAGAGGAAACCGGAAAATTGCCCGACCGTGTCGCGCCAACTACATAGGCTTGGCCCAGCGCATCAACGGCAATTGCTGTCGTCACATCATCGTTGCTTCCGCCGAGATACGTCGAGTAAACAAGCGACGAGCCGGTGGGGTCCAGTTTTGTGACGAAGGCGTCGCCAAGAATATCTTCGCCACCGAATTGTGGTTGCACGGCGCCCGAGGTGACAGGAAAATCTCGCGAATCCGTGACGCCAACTACGTAGGCGCTGCCTTGTGCGTCGACGGCGATACCGCTGGCCTGATCCGAGCCGCTGCCGCCGAGATACGTGAGGTAAAGGATAGCGCTTCCTGTCGGATCGAATTTGGCGACGAACACATGCATGTGCGAGCCGGAGACGGTCTTCTGAAATGCGGTGGGCGTGACCGGCAGATCGGCAGAACTGGTCGTGCCGACCGCATAGACGTTTCCGGCTAGGTCAACTGCGAGACCGTCGATTTCGTCGTCAGCATTGCCGCCTAGAAACGTCGAAGAGAGCATCGAGGGCGATACTCCCGTTGAAGAGTTTTGCCCGGCGAGCAACAGAGCGGGACGTGCTGGCCAGGAACTGCCGGAATGCGCCTTCAAGTTCGTGGTAACAACCGCCGCAAGCACACAGCAAGCAAAGAGAAGCGTCACGAAGAAGAAAGTCTTTTGCCGCATCGGGATCTCCTGGACACACAAACACGTGCCCAATGGGTATCCTGATGTGCTCCTGTTTGGCTGTGGGCGGCGTCACGCGTTCATGTGACTTGGATCGCGGCGGTCAACGGGCAAGTGATCTGGCACACGATCAAATCCTGGCTCGTCGGCCACTAACCTCAGGAAACCAAGCTACACAAAAGCTGCTTTCGGCATGGAGTCCCTTACTTGTGGTGGTCGCGCTTCCACTGCTCTATCAGTTCGTGGTAGCGCCGGCCGTCCTCGGCGCTCTTCCAGTGGATAGGCATTATCACCGCACCGAACGCTTGGTCTTTCGCCTCCGCTGCGAGCGAGTACCACATTTCGGCTTTGACCTTGTCCTTCGGCAGGCCACGGCCCTCTTCGCAAAGGTGCCCGAGATTCGCCGCAGCTTGTGGATTGCCCTGATCCGCAGCCTTTGTGTACCAGTTTGCGGCTTCGGCCTTGTCTTCACGCACTCCGTAACCGTGAGAGTACATCGAGCCTAATGAGACTTGGCCGTAGCTGTCGGCGTGGTCGGCAGCTCGTTGGTACCATTTGACCGCTTCCGCGTAGTCGCGCGGCACAGCCTTGTTCAGCGATTTGTTTTCGATGAGATGAGCGTAAACCGCGCCCATTGTCACTTCGGCGGCACTGCTGCCTTTCTCAGCGAGTCCGCGGAGCCAACTCATCGCGGCGCTGGAATCGGAGAAGGTCGCCAGCGCATATTCGAAGGCCACCACATTGCCGTCCTCAGCGGCCTTGATGACCCACTGCTTTCCCTCGCTGGTGTTGCCCAGCTCCTGCAGCAGCGTGCCGAGGTTGAATTCGGCGTGAATGTCACCGGTTTCGGCTGCCTGCCGATACCACTTGACGGCCTCCTGGCGGTCCGCCGTGATGCCCCTGCCTTCGTCCAGGCAAATGGCAAGGAAGTTGACGGCTGCCTGGTTTCCAGCCGCAGCCGACTTTCGGAACCACATGACTGCCGTGTGTTCGTCAGGTCCCGGGCCCTCGAATGCAATCGCCGCCTTCCCATACCCGTAGAGGTTGGCGAGACCAAGCAAAAGCTGAGCCTGAGCGTCGCCCGCGTTGGCGCGCTGTTCGAGGGCGGCCATATTCTCCGGCAGCAACGTCCGTGCCTGAAGCATTAGGGCGTCATAGTCTTCCGAAGCTCGCGCGATCAGGGGGAAACAGAGGGTCAAGAGAAGAAGAGCCAGAAACGAGAACGAGCGCGAGCACATGGGACCCTCCTAGGAAGGAAGACACTGCTCGGGACAGTAAGCACGTATTGGGGTGCTGTCAGTGACGGCGGTCACGCCAGAGCAGCCGCACGCGAACCGTTCCGGTGCGTGTACGCTCGCGGCTTTCCATCACCAGAGGAGTCCGACGAAACCACCTGTGAAATCTCTCACGGCGCGAATCTCCAATGTACAGTGATGAATCGGGCAAGCTGCCGCGCGTGGACTGGACCGAAACCGTCGAGCACGTCGACCACGCTGTGAAAGTGGCGGGCGCAGTGTATGTCACCGATGTGGGCGTGCTGTTGGTCAGCGTGCCTAGCCCCATGAGGGCCCAGGTCACGCCCTGGGAGCTATTCGTCGTCGCAGGGCTTCCACTAGGCTGAAGCGCGGCGCTACATTGGTGGTCACCCGCGCATCCAACGGGATGATGCGGGAAGATCTCACGGCCGCGCGAGGTGACATGTGAAAGACCGTCGTCGCAACGATTCAGACCGGCGTCTCGTCCATCTTTCTCCGGGCGCGGAATCGGACCAGGACACGAGTTCGCCGTTCTACGAGCTGCGCGAAGGAGTGGTGTGGTTTTCGGAGGAGATGCGGCGCGAGCAGCGGCGGCTGAAGACTTCGCTGTGGCGGTACGTGCGGCATTCGCGGTTTTTCGTCGGGCTGACGGCGCCGCTGATTTACGCGTGCATCATTCCGTTTCTGCTGCTCGATCTCTTCGTGACGGTGTACCAGGCATTTTCTTTTCCGATCTACGGAATCCCGAAAGTGGCGCGCGGAGACTACCTGATGTTCGACCGCGGAAAATTGTGCTACCTCAACGCGCTCGAAAGGCTGAACTGCGAATACTGCGCGTACGCGAACGGGTTGATGGCGTACGTGGTGGAAGTGGCGGCGCGCACCGAACAGCACTGGTGCCCGATCAAACATGCGCATCGAGTCCGGTCGCCGCATTCGCGGTATTCGCATTTCCTGCCGTACGGCGACGCGGTGGCCTATCGCGAGCGAATCGACGCTGTGCGGACAAATTTCAGGGATTTGAGGAAATGAAAATCCGCCGCGGAAGACTCGTTCGCGGCACGAGGCGCAAGCGCGCGGCTAGGACCGGATGACGTTCAAGGTGATGCTTATCGTGTGCGTGGTCGCGCCCGACGTACCCGTGATGGTGATGGGGTAAGCGCCGGGAATGGTGCCGCCACCGCCACCACCACCACCTCCTCCTCCCCCTCCCCCTCCGCCACCTCCCCCACCGCACGCCGAGTGACCGACGATGACGAACGCGAGACAGAGAAGGAGAGCAGCCGCGGGAATCGCGCGGCGCAGCTTTGCGCGGCGGAGCGCGAGAGACGCGGCGAAGGCGACGAGAGCGGCGAGCAGCCACGTCAGCGGAAAGCGCGGAAGCTGAGGCGAAGGTCCACCGGGGACGGAGCCGCTTCTGGGCGTGGTGGTGATTGTCACGTTGAATTGGTAGTCGGTGGAAGTGACGGGCGCGGGAGGCGTGCACGTGGTCAAGGCCGGGGCGCCTGAACATGTGATGGTGACGGTGCCGGTGAAGCCGCTGACGGGGACGACCTCGAGGCTAAAGGTTGCAGTCTGGCCCTGCGTGACGGTCTGGGATTCGGCGAGGGCACCGGCGCTGCTTAGCAGGCCGAAGTCGGCGGCGCTGTCGTCGACTTTGACGAGGAAGGCGTCGTCTCCGCCCTTCGAGGCGGACTGGTAGGCGCTCGCCGAGGTTGAGAAATTCGACGAATGGGTGAAGCCGGTGATGTAGGCGTCGGGACTGGCGGCAGTATCCACCGCGATGCCAAAGCCGCGGTCGGTGCCGTTGCCACCGAGATAGGAGGAGTAAAGGATGGTTCCCGTGGAGCCGAACTTGGTGACGAAGGCGTCGCCGCTGCCGCCGCCGGATGTCGGTTGGAAGGCGCGGAAAGTGGGGAAATCAGGGGAATCGGCGCGCCCGGTTACGTAGGCGTCGCCCGCGCTGTCGGCGGCGATGGCAAAGGCGATGTCGTATCCACTGCCGGAGTTGCCGCCGAGATAGGTGGAGTAGGTGAGACCACCGGTGGAATTGAACTTCGTCACGAAGGCTTGGAAGCCGCTGGCGGGCTTGGGCTGGAAGGCGTTGGCGGTGGTGGGGAAATTTGCAGAAATCGTTGTGCCGGCTACGTAGACGTTACAGGCGCTCGCGCAGCCTGGCTCGATGGCGATTCCGTAGCCGTCATCTTCGTTTCCGCCGCCGAGGTAGGTCGAGTAGACGAGCGAGGCCGCTCCGGACTTTGTGGTGTCGAACTCGGTCATGAGCGAATCGAAGCCGCTGCCTCCGGAGACAAGGGGAGCGAGAGCGGGCTGGAAGGCGTTGGCGGTGACGGGGAAGTCGCTGGCGGCGGTGGCGCCGGTAACGTAGGCATGGCCGGCGGAATCGGCGGTGATGGCGTAGCCGTCGGTCTCCTGATTGGTGCCGCCAAGATAGGTGGAATAGGCAAGCGAAGCGGTGCCGGACAGCGCGGTGTCGATTTTCGACATGAAGGCGACATAGTAGACACCGCCGCCGGGAAGCGTCTGTTGATAGCCGGTAGCCGTAGTGGGGAAGACGCCGTTGGTGAGGCCCGTGATATAGGCGTGGCCTGCGGAGTCGGCAGAGACGCCATACCCAGCCTCGTCGGACAGGCTGCCGAGGTAGGTGGAATAGAGGAGCGTCGAGCCGGTCGAGTCAAGCTTGGTCAGAAATGCGTCGAAGGTCGTGGCGCCGGTGAGCGAGGAACTGTACGAGTTCTTTACCGGGAAGTTTGTCGAGGCGGTGTCGCCGGTGATGTAGACGTTCTTGGAGGCGTCCACGGCAATGCCGAAGCCCTGATCCTGGTCGTTGCCGCCAAGATAGGTCGAGTAGACGAGCGAGGCCGCACCGGATTTTGTGGTGTCAAATTTGGCGACGAAGGCGTCTTCGGAGCCGCCGGCGAAGCTGGTTTGGTACGCGAGCCCTGTCGCCGGGAAATCGGCCGAGGCTGTTTCGCCGGCGATGTAGGCGTTGCCACTCGAGTCGAGAGCGATGGCGTTGCCGATGTCATCGCTGGCGCCGCCCAAGTAGCTCGAGTAGGCCAGGACGGGGTCGATGACGAGGGGCTTGGTGGCGTCGTAGTTGGCGACGGCGAAGCGAACGCGGCCGTCGTCCTGCAAGACGTAGCGCGCCGCGATTTCCGTTCGGCCGTTCGCGGCTTCTTGATACGCGCGCGGCTTTTCGAGGCGAAGTTCTCCGCCGGGCGCGGCGAGGACGAAGTCGCCTGCGGCATCGATCTCGACGTGACGCGCATTTTCGACGCCGAGCGTGATCGCGCTGGGGCTCGCGCCGGCGGCGACGACGAAGTCATGTTCGAGGCGGCGGCGATCGCCATAGAAAATCAAATCGATGCCGGGGTACAGGTTTCGATATTGGACGCGCGCGTAGGTGGGGACGTTGGTTCGCCACTTTGCGGGGTCGTTGCCGATCAAGTAGTTGGTGCGGCCGGGGAGGGGATCGAGTGCGGTTACTTCGGCAGCGGGATTCGCAGCGATCATGCGGATGCGGAGAACGTCGGACGTCGCGCGACGATCTTCGTTTTGGTGTCGGCGTGCTGCGGCGGAAAGGCGGCGATTGGCCAGGATGCCGTGACTGTCAACGGAAGCGGGCCGACGGAGGGACAGCACGGCTTCCGTGGGCGTCAAGAAGAGAGTGAGGCCTTGCGCGCGGGCAACGAACTTGACGCGCGGATCAGTCTGGCCTTGATTGGGCTCGAAGCTGAGAGGCAGGGTCGCGTAGGTTTGCACGAACGGCCGGGCGTCTGCGCGGGCCGGCGCCAGCCTTGCAGTGACGTCATGGAGGCGGGCGAGGAGGGAGAACGAAATCAGGGAAACGACAAGTGCGGCGGCAAGGAATCGCCGTGGGCCCATGGTGCACCTCCAACCAAGAACGTGAGAGGGCTCTCTTTCGCCCGGGGATTTGCGGGGCATTGTACACCCGTTCGCGTCGAGACGTTGTGGCTTGCCTGCGTGGGTGGTCGACGAGGTTCGCTGCGGAGGTGACGCCGACGGCCGAACGTGATAAGGAAGTGAAATGCTCGAGTTTGGGGAGCGAAAGGACGGCGTGACATGCGTCGAGCGGCTGTGCGCCTACGCGATCGCTCGCGATGCCTCGGGCGCGATCGCGCTGACGCGGACGCGGAAGGGATATTTTCTGCCGGGCGGGGGCGTCGAGCCGGGAGAGGGGTTGGAGGCGGCGCTGCGACGGGAAGTTCTGGAAGAGCTGGGGTATGCGGCGACGATCGTCAAGAAGCTGAGCTGCGCCGCGGAGTTCGTCGTGGACAATGATGAGCGCACACAGTATCGAAAAGTGGGGCACTTTTTCGAGGCGATACTGACGGAGAAGGTCGCGGAGCCCACCGAAAGGGATCACGAGCTGGTGTGGTGCGGCGCGGGGGACAGCGTCAAGAGGCTGGCGCAGGAATTTCAGGCGTGGGCGGTGCGGCAGGCGCTGGGAATCGGGTAGCAGCAGCCCGGTGAGGAGAAAATCCGCAATCGGGAGATTGGAGTTCCCGAGTGAGGGCGATATCATCGGACGCCGCGCGATGCGCGGGGATTGAGGACAGAGCGATGAAGAAGCTGAGAAGTCAGGAATGGTACGGGAGGCAGGACCGGGACGGGTTTGTCTACCGGAGCTGGATGAAGAGCGAGGGTTACCCGCACGATTTGTTCGACGGGCGTCCGATCATCGGAATTTGCAACACGTGGTCGGAGCTGACGCCATGCAATTCGCATTTCCGTGACATCGCGGAATGGGTGAAGCGCGGCGTGTGGGAGGCGGGCGGCTTTCCGCTGGAGTTCCCGGTGATGTCGCTCGGCGAGACGCAACTGCGGCCGACAGCGATGCTGTTCCGGAATCTGGCGAGCATGGACGTGGAGGAATCGATTCGGGGGAATCCGATCGACGGCGTGGTGCTGCTGATGGGGTGCGACAAGACGACACCGTCGTTGCTGATGGGCGCGGCGTCGTGCGATCTGCCGACGATTGGGTTGTCGGGCGGGCCGAAGCTCTCCGGCAAGTTTCATGGGCACGATTTGGGGTCGGGAACGGGCGTGTGGCAGATGGACGCGAAGGTGCACGCCGGCGAAATGAAGATCGAGGAGTTCTTCGAAGCCGAGAGCTGCATGCACCGGTCGAAGGGCCATTGCATGACGATGGGAACGGCGTCGACCATGGCGAGCATGGTGGAATCGCTGGGGATGAGTTTGCCGGGGAACGCGGCGATTCCGGCGGTGGACGCGCGGCGCTACACGCTGGCGCAGATGACGGGGCGGCGGATCGTCGAGATGGTGCATGAGGATCTGCGGATGTCGAGGATTCTGACGCGGCCGGCGTTCGAGAATTCGATTCGCCTGAACGCGGCGATCGGCGGGTCGACGAACGCGGTGATCCATTCCGTGGCGCTGGCGGGCCGAGTTGGCGTGCCGCTCGAACTGGAGGACTGGGAACGGCTCGGGTCGAGTCTGCCGTGCCTGGTGAACATTCAGCCTTCGGGGACGTACTTGATGGAGGATTTTTTCTATGCGGGCGGCGTGCCGACGGTGCTTCGGGAGCTGGGAGAAGCGAGCGTGCTGAACCGCGACGCGTTGACGGTAAACGGGAAAACGATGTGGGAGAACGTGCGCGAGGCTCCGTGCTGGAACCGCGACGTGATCCGCACGTTCGCGCAGCCGTTCAAGCCGACCGGCGGAGTAGCGGTGCTGCGCGGGAATCTAGCGCCGGACGGCGCCGTGATCAAGCTATCGGCGGTGAGTCCTCATTTGCTGCAGCACCGGGGCCGGGCGGTGGTGTTCGAGAACATCGAAGATTTTCGCGCGCGGATCAACGATGAATCGCTCGACATCGACGAGAACTGCGTGATGGTGCTGAAGAATTGCGGGCCGAAGGGGTATCCCGGCATGGCGGAAGTGGGAAACATGCCGCTGCCGCCGAAGGTGCTGCGAAAGGGCATCACGGATATGGTGCGGATTTCGGATGCGCGCATGAGCGGCACGGCGTATGGGACGGTGGTGCTGCACGTGTGTCCGGAGGCGGCGGCAGGCGGGACGCTGGCGCTGGTCGAGTCGGGGGATATGGTTACGTTGGATGTGCCGAAGCGGCTTTTGAGCCTCGATGTGGACGCGAATACGCTGGCGGCGAGGCGGGCGAAGTGGACGGCACCGCCGTTGCCGGATCGCGGCTGGTTGCGGCTCTACTTGAAGCATGTCCAGCAGGCGAATCAGGGAGCGGATTTGGATTTTCTGGTGGGGCGAAGCGGAGCAAGAGTGGGAAGAGATTCACACTGACAGAGGCGGAAAAGGGAAAAGGGAAAAGAGAAAAGGGAAAAGAGAAAAGAGAAAGGCAAAAGCGCCAATCGGGAGATTGGCGCTCCCGGGGTGGCGCTCCCCGGCGCTCGGGCTAGATTTTCACCTGGACGGGGGCGCGGTCGGAGTCGGATGCGCTGAACATGGTCGCCGGGGCGAATCCGAATAGGCCGGCGAACATGTTGCGCGGAAACGTGGACTGCGCGGTGTTGTACTTCATCACTTCATCGTTGTAGAACTGGCGCGCGTATGCGATGCGATTTTCGGTGGACGTGAGCTGTTCCTGCAGCATCTGGACACTTTCGACGGCGCGCAACTGCGGATAATTTTCAGCGACAGCAAAAAGCTTACCGAGCGCGCCGCTCAGCGCGCCCTCGGCGTCGGACCTCTGCTGGATGTTGCCGGCGGGCGCGGCCATGGCCTGCGTGCGAGCCTGCGTGACGGCTTCGAGCGTTTCGCGCTCGTGCTGCATGTATCCGCGCACGGATTCGACGAGATTCGGAATCAAGTCGTGGCGGCGCTTGAGCTGAACATCGATCTCCGCCCAGCCATTCTGGACGCGGGTCCGCATGGCGATCAGGCCGTTGTACGCGGCGACGGCCCAAATCACGAAGACGGCGACAACCACAATTGCAATCAGCTCGGGCGAAATGTTCACAGCGGCCTCCTGAGCCGCGATTCGCTAATGGTGCGGAATCAGCGTGAGAATTTTGTGAAGCACGGCAACCCAGATCACGAGAAACGTGAGGCTCGTGAGAGTGAAAATCGCAATGAGAAACAGGAGTCCGGCGGCGATGAGAAGCAGGAATGGAGCGAAGATCAATCCGATCACAGCGCCGACCATCCAGGCTTTGCGGTCGGTGGCCGCGATTTCGGCGTGGGCGCCCATGCGGTCGAGGCGCTTCAAGCGGCGCTTGAGCGAGGGATGAGGACTGAGGGAGCTGATAGACGACAGGCCGGAGGATTCTTCGGAGCCGCTGCGCTGAGGCGCGGGCGATTGGGCCTGTTCGTGAGCCTTGAACTGGCGAGTGATGGCCGCGAGGCGTGCCATCGCGGCGCGGTCGCCGTTGCGAGCCGCGACGAGGTCGGCGGGATCGGGAATCATTGAAGCGATGGCGGGATCGAGAGCGGCCGCGGCCTGGCTAAGGGCGCGAATGCGGGCAGCGGCTTGCGGGTCGCCCATGAACGCGGAGCGATGAAGGGCCATCACTTGAGGAAGGATGGCGCGGAAATCGGCGGGGGGTTGTGCGGCGGCCACGGGCGCACCGGCAGGTTGCGCGGAAGCGGCCCAGGCTTGCGCAAGGATCTGCTGTTCGCGCGGGCTGGGCATGGCAGATTCTGCGCTGCCGGCTTTGCCGGGCGCGACGATGAAGAGGTGCGAAGCCCAGTCGCCGCCAGGAATTGCACCGGGATCGTCACTCATTTTCTGGAGGGAGGACGCGAGGCCGTCGGGATTGCGCGTGAGCTGAACGGCGGAAGCGTCGGCGAGATACTGCCGCGTGCGCCAAAGCAGGGCCACCGACGGGCCAAGGATGGAAAAGGAAAAAAACCAGAGCGACATCTTGATGGTGGCATTCGTCATGAAGATGGGGAAGAGAATGAAGGTAAGGAGCGAGCGAAAGGCGGATTTTTTCCCGGGGCTAAGCAGGCGATCGATGTCGTCCGTACCCATTAAGGCGCTGCGAGAGAGGATCTCGGCTACGGCGTCGGCTTCCTGCGCGCCTGCGTCCTTGGAGGAGCCGGCGAGGCCGTACCGGAGCAGGCGCCAGAGGGTGCGGCGGGATTGCGAGCCAAACGGCGAATTGATCATGGCGACGAGCAGACCGCACGATTCGAAGATGGCGGCGACGCGGAAGGCGATGCGGAGGTCGCCATTGCCGATGGAAGCGATCAGGTGAGCGAGCGCGC
The DNA here is from genome assembly GCA_035517015.1 of Candidatus Acidiferrum sp. GTDB lineage: Bacteria > Acidobacteriota > Terriglobia > Acidiferrales > UBA7541 > Palsa-295. The sequence goes on from DATIZQ010000100.1 coordinate 132,783, forward strand.
CTTCGAGCTCATCGCGCGAGAGATCGTCGATGAGGCGGCGGGAGACGATGATGCGCGCATCGGCAGGCGAAGTGCCGATGGCGGCCGCGTTGGCGCCCGGAGCGTCGATCAGCATGACGCGGGGAGCGGGGATCCCGGCGGCTATGGCCATTTCCTGAACGACGTCGGAGAGGCGAAGCTCCTTGAGGTCGGACGGATTCGGTTCACGAGCCTTGAGCGCCAAGAGTGCGCCGCCGACACCGGCGTTGCGGAGAAGGGCGTTCATGCCGAGCCAGAGAGAAATCGAGAGCAGCATGCCGGGAAGCAGCATCACCGCCGCGCCGATGACCAGCGATTGCGGGTCGGCGGGCTGATGATTGAGGACGCGGTTGAAAGCCACCATGCCGAAGCGCGCCACTTCGTCGGCGCGCGTCCAGAAGGCAGGCGGCACCGGCTGAAAGAAGCTGACGATGTCGGCGCAGATCAAGATGACGGCGTAGATGAGCGGCGTGACGACGAGCGCGAGCGGAATGCCCATGATCGCGGCGGAAAGAGCGCACAGAACGGAAAGGCGCCAGGTGGCGCGACGATTACGCCGCTGCGCGTCGAAAAAATTTTCGCGATCGCGCGGTATGAAGCGCTGCTGGACGGCGGACGGGTTGGCGGTCTCGTTCAAAGGGAGTGGACGGAAGAGTTCATTTCGGGCAATCGCCGGTGCGCTTTCCGGCCACCGTCAGCTTCAGAGAGACGCCGCGGCCCGACTTGGGCTTGACGTCCCTCACGACCGAGAACTCCGTTTGCGCAACAGTTCCTTCGACGTGCGCGATGCGGTTGGAGCAATCGGCGTCATAGGAGATCCTGCCGTTTGCGTTCTTGAAGTTTTTCACGGTGCAGGATTCGTCCGCGGTGAATCCGGCAGCCATCCGGTCGTTGAAGACTTTTTCGGGATTGTCGAGATCATCGGGCACGATGCAACGCGGGCCGGTTTTGGGCGGGCCGGGCTCCTGTCCTTGGATTTCGTAGGTGACGGAGAAATCGTATTTGCCGGGCTTCAGATCGACGGTGGCGGCCGTAGCAAGGCTCGTTGAAACGCCAAGCAAGAGTGTCGCGAAAAGCCAGGTCTTCGCGTCCTTCATTGAAGTTCTCCCCGCGTTCCACTTGCCGTTTGCGAGCCCCGAGAGCTACAGGGCTTGCTTGTGCCCCCAGGCGACGGTCCAGACCAGAAGAGCGGTGGTGCCGCGCATATCGAGATTGAGCAGTGGACTCCGATTGATCGTGTAATCGCCTTCAAAAGACAGCGTGCTGAACTTGAATTCGCCCGGCATGGTCCACGAGAGGCGGCCTCCGTATTGCCCCGTATTGAAATTGTTCGTGAAGATTCCCGTTCCGAGCACGGTCTGCGTCTGGTTGTAAGAGGCGAGCGGCTGAATCTGGAACCCGGTGCGCTTCCAGATGAACGTCGGCTGAAGGTAGCCGCTCAAGGAGCGCGTCGTGCCGACCGTGCTTTTATCCGCCGCAACCCAGTTAACGCTGACGTTGGCGTTGAGCTGGAAGAAGGCCGCGTAGTTCCAGGTACCGCCAACCAAAATCGAAGACGTGGTCGAGTTGGCGCCGGTAATCAGGTTGTTGCGGAACCAATCGCGCGAGCCGCCAAGGCTCAACATGACTTTGCCGACCTGGCGCGTGAGCGAGAGGTTCGCGCCGAAATCCTGCTGGTCGGCTTCGAGGGCCAGTTGTTCGTCGAGCGGCAGAGCCTTTACGTTGGCCGGAACATTGCCGGTGGTGGTGAGAGTCTGATGCGAGGTGAAGCTCAGCATCGTCTTCGGGTTGAGATTCTTCGACCAGCTCTCGGTGATGGCGTTCATCTCCTGCTCGGGGAAGTTCGCGTCGTGATAGTTGCTCTCGACAAACTGGTCGCTGAGGCTGAAGGTACCCGCGCTCGTCGGCAGTGTGAGCGAGGCGTTGGGGCCACGGCGATCGGGATTGCTCAAGAGACTGAGGCTGGGATTCGCGGGCGAACCGAAGTTCGGGCCGACGTCGACGTAGCCGACGTTCAGACTCGCCTTGCCGATCGTGCCGGTGATTCCGGTCCGCCAGGCGCGGCCGAAGAGATGGCCTCCCGCGACGGAAAGGTCGGGAGTGTCGTAGCTCCAGGCGTATTCGGAGCTCCACAGCCATTTCGTCGAGAGGTGGACGAGCACGATTCCGCCGTAGACGTCGCCGCCGCTGGCCGCCGCGACGGGATCGGTGGTGGTAATCGGGTTGCCCATCGAATCGAACTGCACGGTGGTTGGCGCGCCGATGTCCCGTGCGGAAAGCCACATCAAGCGAAACTCGACGTATTTCTTCGGCAGGGGCAAGTCCCAACTCGCGCCCATCATTTGCTGGTGAAACGCGATGCCCGCGCCGCCGCCGGGAGCCTGGTCGTTGGTGTTGGCATAGAAGCCGAAGGTGCCGGCGGGAGTTTTCATCATCGTCTCAAGGCCCTGCACGGGTGCGGCGGTGGTGACGAACTGCGAATTCAGGTAAAGCGCGGGCGCAATGATGCCGAAGCGGATATTGAGGCCCCAGTCTTTGCCCTGGACGCCCGTCTGCAGAACGTAGTTATTGACCTGGCCGAGACTGGTCCTTTCGATTTCCGGATTGAACGTCGTGTTGAGCAAGCCGCTGCCGTTCATCTGGACGTTCCATGGGCCATCCTGGAAAGTCATCTGCTGGCCGAACGCGATGGCGTTCGTATCGGGGGCCGAGCCGGACGCCCACTGCGTGTTCGAGCTGATCTGCGTTTGCATCTGCATCAGCGGATTCGCATTCTCCGTGCGCTTGGTTTCGTGGCCGCCCTTGGCTCCGGCGGCGGGACCGCCTGCGGGCGTTTCCGCGTCGGTGCCGCTCGGGGCACCGCCCGCCGAAGCCGCTGCTGCTGCCGCGGCGCCGGCCTTTACGGTGAACTTCCAGCTCGTGGCGTCGTTGCCGAGAGTCAGGTTGACGGTGTGGTCGCCATCGGGAAGAGCGAGAGCCGGTGTGTAGGTGACTTTGGTGTCCGCGACTTCGGCGAGAGAGGTCACGTCCGTGCCATCGACCTGGAGCGAGAGATCAAACGGGTTTGGCGCCGCCGTGAACTGCAGGGCGATGGGAGCCTTCGGATCCGTGACGGTAGCGTCCGGCGCGGGCGTGCGGTTTGCGAGTGTAGAAATGTCCGGCAGCGGAGGCGCGGATGAAGCGAGACTCGAGCGCGTTCGCAGCGAAGCAAGGACGAAGCCGGCGCCAACGCTGGAGTCCGAATCAGGGATCGTCTGGCTCGTGGAGTTTGGCGGCAACGGCGTGAACGATTCCGTGGGTCCCGTGAGAATCAAGCGGCCGTCAGGCGTAAGTGCGTCGACGTGCCAGTAGTAGGTGCTCGCGGGATCGAGTTTCCCTTTGAGTGCGCGAAGATCGATCTTGGGCTGCGCGGAAAGGTAGCGTCGAACGAGCTGCGCGCCCGCGGGATCGCTCGATATCGTGATCAGGTAGAAGTAGTGGCCCTGCAAACCGTTCCACTCAAGCTGTTGGGAGCCGCGCGGCGTGACGCTGGGCCGCGCGCCGGACGCTACAAGGGCGCTCGCGGGGAAGCGGTAGAGAAGGCGCATCGGAACGGGCTTGCGCATTTCGCCGGACATCTCGACGGTGCGAACGGTCCAGTAGATTTCACCGTCGGGAAGGCGGTCCCAGACGGACGACGGGACCGTCCACTCATTGTCCGTGGCGTCGTACCAGGTGTCGATCGTCGAGAAATAGGGACGCACGGAGAATCCGACTTGATATTTCGCCGCGCCGGGAACAGGCGCCCAGCGAAGGCGCGGCGGAGATGCGGCGTCCGCATGCGCGCCATAGGGCGGCGCGAGCAACGCCTGCATCTGCCAATTGCCGGGGTTGACGACGACGGTGACCGGCCGCGTGCCGACGCGGTTCGGCTGAAGGATGCGGAGTTCAACCGTGTGCGTGCCGAGAAACGAAGTGGGGAATGAATGCTGGGAGCGAATCGTGACGCTTTGCCCGCCGCTGAATACACCCGCGAATTGTTCGACGACGTTGCCGTCCCAGAGCCAAGCGCCGATGACGGTGCCGCTGCCTGTGCCCGCGAGCTGAGCTTCGCCGTAGAGTTCATCACCCTGCATGACGAGCGTTCCGTTGCGGGGGCTGGTAAGGGCGATCGTGGTGACCGAAAGCGGAGCGCCGAGCGAATTCGAAAGCGTCACGCGGAGAGGCTGCGATGTTCCGGGCGCGCCGTTCGGCAACACGCCGGTCGAGGTGCCGTCCGCATTGACCACGTCTACGGCGCGGAGAGCCGGCGTGGCGACGCCGCTGACACTGACGATCGCAACAATCAAATTGCCGCTGATGACGGAGACCTGATCGACGGAAATGTCCGCAGCCTGCTGGTTGGCGGTGGAGGTGGCAACGCTGGCGATTGGCGGGGAAATGACGACCGTAGCGCCGGGGCGAAAGTTCGCTCCAAGCAGAGTCAACCGCATCTCGGACGCGGCCTGAGCAACGAAGCCGGGGGCGACGCTGGTGAGAGTAGGCGGAAGCACAGCGGCGACACTCAACAAAGCCGCGTTAGAGGTGAATCCTCCACCGGCAACGCCAACCACCGGCGTGAACACGGTAATCGTTAAGGTGCCCGGCGCTGCGATGTCACCTGCGAGGATTTGCGTCTGGAGCTGAGTCGCGCCGAGAAACGTTGTGGCCCGATTCACCCCGTTGACGCGCACGACAGAAGTATTGATGAAATTCGCGCCGGTCACGGTGAGCGTGAATCCGGCCCCGCCCGCCGTAGCATTGGGAGGGTTCAGAGATGTGATCACCGGAGCGGCCTGCCCGAACGCGGCCGGCGCAACAAGAAGCGCCAGCAAGAAAACCAGCGGAGCGTAACGGCTGAGGGAACGCGCGCGGCGAGTCATCAGGATCGGCTCCCGACGGCGGCGAGGCCGACGCGCGCTTCTCGTGGATCAGGCGCGCCGGCGAAGGCGACGTCCCGATTCGTGTTACGCGAGAGCTCGGGGGCGGCACGCACATAAAGGTGAAGCGTGTAATCCACGTTTCCCTCCGATTTCACCGGGGCCGTGCGGCAGGCGCGCCAGCCCGGAACTTCGAAGTCGAGCGCAACGACGCGGCTGCCCTGGCGAAGGTGGCTCGCGAGGCGCGATTGGAGGTGCCCGTTGACGGCGCTGAGGAGATAGAGAGTGACGACGGTCGCCGGGCGAAAGTCAGCCTCGAAGAAATTGGCATTCTGAAATGCCACCTGATCCCGAAGGTTCAGGTCCGCGACACGCTGCTGGGAATAGCGAAACAATTCGGCGTCCTTCTCGATCCCCACGGCTTTGCAGCCGAACTCCTGCGCGGCGAGAATCGGAATCCGGCCGTCACCTGAGCCGAGATCGTAAACGGTGTCCTCCGGCCCAACCTGGGCGAGCTCCAGCATTTGCCGGGCGACGGCCCAGGGCGTGGGGACAAACATGGCGGCCTTCTGCAATTCGGCGAGCGACTCCTGTAGTTGTGTGATGGCGCTCAGCCGCTTTCGAAATGGCCATTTCATTGGCGATCTCCTTGACGCATGCGCGTCTTAGCGATTCTGCGGTTGAGGCGTCGTCTGGGCGCCTTTCACTTTCTGCGCGGCCTGGCTCTGTGACGCCTTGAGCTCCAACTGGGTTTTGATCGCCTTGTCTTCGTTTTGCGACTTTTCGATCTTCGCGGTGGTCTGGGCCGCCTTGTCCTTAGCCGCGATCTGGTTTTTCTTCTCCTTCATTTCCGCCTGTGCCGAAGCCTCCTTCATCTCGGCTTCGCTCTTCTTGAACTTCATCTCTTGCTGTGCTTTTTCGCCCTTAATCTCGTTTTGCTGAACGACGGCCTTCTTTTCGAGTTCCGTCTTCGGTTTGGTATTCGCCGCCTGCCGCGGAGCGGTCGAGGGCGTCGAAGACGCCTGCTGCGCCGGCAGGGCCGGTGTTGCGCTGGTCAGGCCAAGAAACGAGAGTGCTGCGACGAGCCGCTTACGCATCTGTTCCTCCCTTGAATTGGCACTACTGATTTGCCCACGGGCTGACGCCGCGGGGCCCTGTAACAGTTATATCCAGAGCGTAGGCAGAAACGCTCCCAATATCCGTTGCGTTTGTGCCGTTTGTGCTAGCGGTGGCGCAGCTTTGCTCCTCCCACTGAATCTGGGCGCCTCCACCGTTCTGGCTCACGTTCCAGCTTGCGTTGGTCGTGAATTTACCGCCGCCGGGAGGGATTGACTGGCACCCGGAAGCGGTCAGGTCCGCGCGGTAGAATTGAATCGAAGAAACATAAAAGCCCAAGGACTGAAGCGTCTGATTCAAGTTGATCGTGTCGGTACCGCCGGAGAACGTCGCGCCGTTGTCGTCGCGAACCACCGCAAACGTGTGGCCCGGCAAGACAACCGATCCCGCCGACGGGGAGAACGCATGTGCTTGAACGGTGTGCCCGGAGGAGTCGGTGACCTGAGCCAGCGTGACGGATGAAAGAGGAATCGACGAAAGCTGCTGTGGGGCTTTTGCTGCGCGGAACTTGAATCCGGCAGCCTGATACTGTTTTCCATCCGCGGTCTTTACGACCAAGGTCACACTATCGGCGTTGTAGTAGCCGCTCGTATTCGGGTCGACTGTCGCGGATATTTGCTTGTCGGTCCAGGCGTTGGCGGAGACTTCCAGGCCAAGTTGGGAGGAGTTCATGCGAACCTTCGTGAGTCCGCCGGCGCGAATCTCCGTAGGACCGCTCGGGGAGTACTGAATTCCGGTCAGGTAAACTTCGCCGGGCTTCGTCCCGAAGCCGCAGCCCTGGATCACATAGGTGGTCGATTGGTAGTTGTCCATCAACTGCATGGGACTAAATATGACGGGCGTGCCCGTTTTCCAGCCGTCGACGCTGGCGATGCCATCCAAGCAAAGCGCGGTTGGCTGCGGGGCCCTCGCTTCCTTCGCTAGAGGGTTTGGCTGTTGGTGCCCCGGCGGTTGCTGTTTCGTTGGACCGGACGGAGCCGGGTTGGCCATCGTCGCTGTCGGCTGAGCGGTGGCGGGCTTGTTCGTGCCTCCGGATGCGGACATGGTGTGCTCGGCGCCAATTTGTGGAGTGGAATTCCCGGTGATGGTACGGGGAGGCAGAGGTTGGGGGTTTAAGGCAACTTCTCCGCCGCTGCCGCCCGCCGAGCCTGCTTGTGCAGCCGGAGCCTCGCCAGCCTTCCGCTCCGCTAAAATGGATTGAGCGGCCTGCGCCTGCTGGCGCAGGAGACCGACCAGTGCAGAGTCGCTCCCGTCCGCCATTCCCGGAGCCATGATCTTCGGGCTGCCCTTCACGTTGTGCGACAGCAACTGCACGAATTCCGGCTTGAGGGCCCCGGCAGCCGAGGATTGGGGAGCGATCGTCTGAGATGCTGGCGGGATCGTGCGCGCCATCGGCGAGCTAGCTGCCGGCGCCGACCCGGACGGAGGCGGCGGAGCATTGCCGTTCTGCTTGACAGGCATGGATCCATTGGCGAGGCTTTGCTGCAACGAAACACTGCCATAAGAGTTCTTCGGCGCAGTAACCGTCTGGGAATCCTGTTCCACGGACCACAGCCACGTCACCTGCGCCAGATAGTAGTACTCCACTCCCGGCTTGACCGCGGTGTCGTCCGGCAGATTGACTACGAAGGGAGCGGTCTGTGTGTTCACCCATCCCGGCGGGTATCCAGATTGCGGACTCTGAGTCCAGCTGAAGACGGTGACAGTGCTTGCCGGGCTGACGGGAACGCCGCCTGGCCCAATCTTGGTTGTCGTGCAACCCTGCAATCCGTCGCCGAGTGTTCCGCCCTGACGGCAGGGATCGTCGCTGCCCTGGCGCGTTACAACGACAGATGTAATTCCGTACTGATCCAAGGAGAGCTGTAGCTTCACGGTGTTGGCGTTCGCGCGCGTGGCTTTGAGGACGGGCGCCGCGCCTCCTGTGACTGTGCCGAACCCCTGGCCATCGTGGTCGACGCCGGACAGTGAAAAGCAGTTGTTAGGGTTCTGCCAATTTGGAGCGGCGCCTTCGCAAACCTCGTAGAAGTATCCCGTATGTGGCTGAAAAGGTCCGCTATCCGTGTAGCGATTGGGAAGTGCCCCATTGCTTGTCTTGTCGAGCTCGGCGAGCTGCTGGTACCCGCTTGTTCCCATCCGATAGATCAAGACTTTGGAGGAAGGCCCGGGACACCATTGGTCTGGGCTCGTGCTCGGATTCGTCCACGTGAGACTGATGTTCGAGCCAACGAGTGCAGACACTTTAGTGGGTGGCGCCCAGGGAGTGGGGCAAGTGACATTGATCGAAACGCTCGCCTGGACCTGTCCCACCGCGTTTGTGGCGGTTATGGTGTAGGTCCCGGGACCGACAGACGTGGAGCCTGACGGGATGGCCACGTTCTGATGGCCGGGGTCCAACTTAAGTTCGGTCGCATCCGTGGAAGTCCAACTCAGTTCCGTCTGCTGGCCTTGTAAGAGCGATGTAGAGGCTGCCTTGAGGGTCACCGTTGGTTTCGGTGTCGGCGGTGGCCCTACTGGAACCAGGACCGGGGTCGTTGTGGTGCAGTTACTCCCGTCGCTTTTGGCGGCCCCGGTGCACACCCGGTAGGTGTAACTCGTCCCCCCCTTCACTGTTTTATCCATCCAGATAGTCGTCGAGCTACCCGGGTAGGTGCCATAACCGAGCGGCACGTTTCCAACTAGCAGCTGCGAGAGCCCGGGTGGATTTCGGTAGATCGAAAAACCGTAATTGCAGTTGTCCTCTTCCGAGGACTGGCAGGCAATGAAAGTGACTTGGACCGCGGAAGGACCCAGAGCAGCGGCTTTTACCTGATCCGGAGGCGTTTGCGCGGAGGCAATGTCGGCGCATGTAACGAATGCGATGACGAAGAGTACGGGCAAGAGCGCGATGGCGCCGATTCGTCCTACTTTCCTCGCAACTTGGGTATTCGTGATGTCGCCTTTTCTTTTCATTGCTGCTCTCCTTCGGCTCCAAGATTCCACGGACTTGCGTCTATTCATCAGGGTTGGCCTGTGCCCCAGGGATCCGTGCCGACCGGATAGTTGCCATCGAGATCGAGCGCGTAGATGGACACGCCCGCGGTAACGTGCTGGCCCTGGACGTTGTACCCGCAGCCTTGCTCCTGCCAGGAGATGTTGAATTTCACGGGAGAGCCCGTCCATTGGAAGTTCCAGCCGCCATTCGTGGAGACGCCGTTGCTCCAAGGAAACAGGGAAACGCACGACTGCGTTGTGAGGTTGGCGTGGAACAATTGCACGCCGGCGATCCACATTTTCCCGGTGAAATCATAGGAGTCCGTGCCGCCTGAAAAAGGCTCCGATCCGTCCTCGCGCACAACGGCGAGCGTGTGGCCCGGCAGCATGCCCGACCCGTCCGATGGCGAATAGATAAGCGTCTCGACAGGGTGGCCTTGCGCGTCGTTGATTTTCGCGAGCGCAACGACGCCCTGCGACACGGTTTCAACTTGTTGAATACTGGACGCGCCCATCAGGGTGGTCAGGAGATTCTGCGGAATCGACTTCAGGTGCTCGGTTGCATAGGAGGGCACGAACGGCAACCCCGTCACCTGGTATCGTTGGCCCTTCGCGGTGGTCACGACGAGCGTGACGCCAGGGGTGTCGTAGTATCCGCTGAGGTTCGGATCGACGTACACCAGGATTGTGTTGTTGGTCCAATGGTTCTGATAGAGCTTCAATTCAACCCAGTCAGGATGAATGCTGAACGACTGGTTCGGCCTGCGCGTCGCGGCCGCCTGATAGCGAACGCCGGTGAGCCACGCTTGGCCGGGCGTGTCTCCGAACCCGCATCCCTGAATCACGATGGGGTTCCAACCGGCAGCGGGCCCGACCGGCGGGGTTTTCTCACCATCCACAGTCGCGATGCCGTACGCGTTTTGAGCGCATAGGTCGGTCTTCATGGCTGGTGCCGTGGCAATCGGCGACGCGGCGGCTCCGCCCATCTGGTTGTGCATGTTCTGCTTCGCAGATGACGACGGCTGCGATGGGGAACCGCCCATCCCGGTGTTGGCGGACATCGGCTGGCCGACGCCGACCTGTGGGGCTTTCATCGCCTCGGTTGTGATTGGGCGCTGTGCCATGAGAGCCGCGGGGCTGGGCGTGGTGCGGATGGGTGCCGGCCGGTTCGTTGTGATTTTGGGGCTGCTCACGACGTTCGACGTGAGCGCGCGGAGGAGCTCCGCCTTCTTGCCGCCCCAAGGCTCTGATTGTGCCGCACTGGCTCCCGGCGCCTGCTTGCTCGCCTCCGGCGTGTAGACTTTCTGCTGCTGCGCCGGAAGATTGCCGCGGAAGGGAATTGCCAGCGCCACCGCAATGATGAATCCCATCGTCACAACGCCGAGCCGTTTCATTTCTCCTCCTTCTGCGTGTTTCCGCGGGTAGGCTGCATCGCTGGGGCGCCACTGCGCCCAATCCGTGCTCTACTGGCAAGTGAACATTGTCAGGTCGGGTTTCCAGATGACGGCGTGGTGGAGCGGTTGGTTCGTCCACGGGTCAACGCACAGCGGCCCATTCACCCAGACCTGCAGCGCATACTGCGACGTGGCAACGTAGTTCTGCTGGAAAACTTCCTGGTCGTTGCACCACGCGCCCTGCAGCGTGACGCGAATGCCGTTTCCGGCCCATTCAAAATCCCAATTCCCTGCGTTGCCGGCGGTGTGAGAATGGTCGTCCCATGCCCCGCAGAGGTCCATCGGAGTTGGCGTCCATACGGAGGCGTTGAAGGAATCCGGCGACCATCCCGGTGCGAGCTGGCTCAAGTCGTAGGAGTCGGTGTCTTTCTTGTCGGAGTCCACGCCCAATGGGCCAAACAGGTCTCCTGGGACAGTGGTCTGATAAGACCGCGCAACCTCCGAGCTGTACTGGGCAAGGTCAGTCGCAGGCGCGGTGTAGGTGATCGAGAACTGACCGCCCTGCCATAGAGACGCCCTGTTTTGTGGAAGCGGCGTGAGCAGCACGGTCTGCCGCATCGCGTAGAACTTGAAGCCGGCGGCGTCGACCTGCTTTCCGTCAGAGCGGGAAACAACCAGGTGCACATTGTCCTGGTCGAGCACTCCACCGAGGTTCGGAGCGAAATTCACTGCGATCGAGTTGTCCATCCACGATTGAATCTGAAGATCTTCGTGGAACCCGTTCACGCCATAGACCCACACTTTGTTCGCAGGGCTCGGATCGCCGAAATTGCAGCCGTGAATCGTGTAGAGGTTGTACTGCGGATCCGGAGAGAGAGTCGCTCCGTGCTGCACGCCCGCGACCGTGCCCACGGCCATCGCCGTGCCGCTGATCGCGCAGCCGGGAACCTGCAAGTTCGCAGGCCTCGTGGCCAGCGGCGAAACTGACGTCTTCGAGCCGGACGCAGGCGGAGCGGCGACCGTCGCAGTGGGAGCATGGGCTATCGCCGCTCCTCTCGGGGTCGGGCCCACGGACCCCGGCTTTGTCGATTCCGTGTGGGCCGGGGGCATCGAGCCGGCCGTATTTTGTCTTTGGAGGGCCGGGGCGGCCTTCATCGCGGCGAACTCGCTATCCGCGGCGTGCTTTTGTGTTTGCAAGACCGCGATGATGGCCGCGTCCGTGTGAGAAGCGGTGCTCTTGATTTTTGGCCCCTTTCTCGGGGCAGTCATCTTGAGTTTGGCAGCAAGCGCCTTTAGTGCCGCGTCATGCTCCGCGGGAGTTTGTGGCTGCTTGCCAGGATTCGGCGGCGTTCGTGACCCTTGCGCCTGCGCCACGGTTCCTGCCGGCGTCTGGGCCTGAGCCATGCTCCCAGTCGCGGTCTGTGCGGACGTCGAGTTCGGGCAGAGTGCCAATCCAACTGCTGCCACCATCCCGGCAATCATCGGGTGCTTTCTCATTTTGATCCTCCATGGGACGCGAGGCCCGGTCGATTTGGGCCGCCGCCCGCCGGCTTCGCGGGCCATGTGGCCCAGATAAAGGCAAAAGGGCCAGGGGGTCAAAGGACGAGGTGGCGACCACTTTATGACCTGCTAATTCACTGGAAACAGACGAATTGGACACACGTCTGACACGGGCTGGCGTCCGCAATTCGGCGGTGTGCTATACTCCCGCCAGTTTTTTATACGGCCCCCGGTCTCATGAATCGTCCGTCGACCTCTCCGCGACTTTTCCGGTTTGGCGTTTTTCAGGCCGACCTGGACAACGCTCTTCTGACTCGCAAGGGTATCCGCGTCCCCCTGCAGGAACAGCCGTTCCGAATTCTGGCGATGCTGCTCGAACAGGCAGGGCAGATTGTGTCGCGCGAACAGTTGCGGCAGGACTTGTGGCCCAGCGGCACCTATGTGGATTTCGACGGCAGTCTCAATGCGGCTCTGAAGCGGCTTCGAACGGCGCTCGACGACGATGCCGACAATCCGAGATTCATCGAGACCGTGCCGAAGCGCGGTTACCGCTTCATCGCGCCCACGGCGACCGCGACTGATGTGGCGAAAGCCCACGTTGACGCTACTGTTGTTTCCGACTCTGCGGTCCAGCCAGCGGCTGAGCCAAAGCCTCAACCACTCGTGGACGAGCGATCTGGTGTGCCGCGCGGCTGGTGGGCTCGGCACCGCCTGAGCGCGGCAGTCGTTCTGGCGCTCGTTGTGGCTGTGGCGGTAATGGCCTCCCTTCGTCGCAGCACGCCGCCCGCTCAGCCGGTTCATGCGTCAGTGGGGTCAGTGGAGCACCGCCGTTCTGTTGCGGTGCTCGGGTTCCACAACGCTTCGGACCGCACGAACGACGCCTGGTTGTCGACGGCGCTCACAGAGATGCTGCGGACAGAATTGAGCGCCGGCGACAAGTTGCGAGTCGTGCCGGGCGAGGAAGTCGAGCAGTTCAGGCTGGTTTCTCCGTGGTCCGGGTCGGATTCGTTGAGCGCGGAGACGACCTCCAAGATCGGCAAGGCTCTCGACAGCGATTTGCTGGTGCTCGGTTCCTACGCGACTCTTGGAGACGCGAAGACCGGCAACATTCGCGTCGACTTTCGCCTGCAGAACGCGCAGAACGGAGAAATTCTGTACGAGGGCGCCGAGACCGGCAGCGAGCAGCAATTCTTCGGTCTCGTCGCCAAAGTTGGCGTGGCGCTGCGCGAGCGTCTGGGCTTGCCGTTCGTGACCGAATCGGAAGAAGTCGGCGTGCTTTCTTCGTTGCCGTCGAATCCGGAGGCGGATCGCTTTTATTCGCTGGGGCTGGAGAAGTTGCGGGACCAGGACGTGGCCACCGCAAAGGACCTATTTCTACAAGCGGAGCGGCTGGCGCCGGATTTCCCTCTCGCTCACTTGATGCTCTCGCGCGCGTGGGGCGCTCTCGGATACGACAAGAAGGCGCGCGCCGAAGCCAAGAAGGCATTCGATTTGTCCGTGAGTCTTCCGGAAACGGACAGGCTGCTGGTGGAAGGAACGTATTACGGGACTTTGAAGGATTCGGACAAGGCCATCGCCGCTTACCGGGCTCTCTACGCCCTCTATCCCGACAGCGTTGATTACGCCGAACAGCTCATCGCGGCGCTGAATGGTGCGTCACGCCGCGAGGAAGGCCTTGCCGTAATCAAGCAGCTGCGCCAGCTCCCCCCGCCCACATCCGATGATCCGCGGATCGATTTTTGGGAAGGCAAGCTCATCAGCTACACCAACGGTCCGACCGCGCGGCCGCTGGTTGACAAGGCTGCCGCCAAGGCCGCCGCTCGCGGACAAAAACTTCTCTACGCGCACTTCCGGTTGGAGCAATGCCTCGGCCGTATCTACAGTGACAATCCCCAAACCGCCATGGCCTTGTGCCAGGAGGCCTACCAGATTTTTCTCGCGGCCGGGAATCGGCTGCAAGCGGCGGACGCGCTGCGAATCATGGGCGATCGTCGGGGCTCGGAGGGAGACTTCGACGCGGCGGTGGACTTGTATCAGCAAGCCCTTGGGATGCTCCGCGAACTGGGGGAAAACGAGAAGACCGGCGCCGCGCTGAACAACATGGCCACAGCCCTCGAGAATGAAGGGCAGTTCGACCGCTCCGAAAAACTCTTCCTGGAAGCGAAGAAGAATTTCGAAGAGTGCGGCGACACGCTGAACACGGCAACGGCCGTAGGCAACATCGGCGACATCCTGCTGGAGCGCGGCGATCTTGCGGGGGCGGAGAAGAAATATCAGGAAGCCCGCGAGATGCTTCAATCGGTCCACCCGAATGGCACGCAATACGATCTCTACAGCATCGCGCAGGTCCGCTTGCTGGAAGGCGACTTGCGAGAGGCGCACCGCTACGCAAACGAGGCTCTCGACGTGAGCCGGTCGGCTGGAGGGCCGAGCGATATTTCGCAATCGCTGGCGGTTCTTGCCGATATTTTGACCGCGCAGGGCGACCTGTCATCCGCTCGGCAGAAACAGCAGGAGTCGCTCGAGATTCGACAGAAGCTCGGAGACACGAACGCGGTCCTCGAAAGCCGTGCGGGACTCGCGGCCCTTGACATTGAGGAAGGCAAGCCGGCACCTGCGGAGATCGCCCTGAAGGAGTCGCTCGCCGGGTTTCAGAACAGCAAAGCGCTGATGGATGAAATTCGAGCGCGGACCGATCTCACTCGGGCACTCCTGAAAGAAGGCAAGGTCGACGAAGCGCAGAAGATGATCGCGGGCGCCCAGGAATTGACCCGGACGATTCAGGATCCCGACCTGAAACTGCCCGTCGCGATTGAAGACGCTTGCGTGAAAGTCGCGCGGCTCACGGCCGACTCCAGACCCAAGCCGGACTTATCCGGTCCGCGTCGGGAACTCCAGGATGTGATCCTTACGGCGAAAAAGCTCGGCTACTTCGGTATCGAGTGCGACGCGCGCCTCGCGCTCGGTGAACTCGAGCTGCACGTAACTCCGGGCGAGGCTCGCTCACAACTGGCGGCTCTGTCCGAGCAGGCGCACGATCGCGGCATGGACCTCGTCTCCCGCAAAGCAACCGAACTCGCGAAGTCTCCGCCACCCGCGGCTGCGCCCCAGCGTTAATTGCCCCGTCTATCCGGCTGGGAATATCGGGCCTGCGACGCCGCCCAAGCCGCATGTGAACGCGCTTCTTTTCAGGTAAGATGTTGGGAACGAATTCCAGGGGCGTAGCTCAGTGGTAGAGCAGCGGCCTTTTAAGCCGAAGGTCGTGGGTTCGATCCCCACCGCCCCTACCAAGTCTTGTTTCGATTCAACGAGATGAAAATCTCTGGGTGCAATAGGGGGTACTAAGCCACCTGAGAGGCCGAGACCAGCCGAACGACTTTGCCGTGGGCCCCGCGTTTGCTCCTCTCCATGGCCAGCGTGACAGACATCAGACACACCAACATCAAGACCAGTTTTGTGACCGACATGAACAAAGCCTTTCGTTTGAACAGCTAAGATTCGGCCTGTCGAGCGCCCATGCTTTGAGTCAAACTAGCGGCCCGCCGCTTTTGCTGCGGGCCGAGTGACCCAAGTTTCGAAGCGCGTTTCACCAAGTCGCGCGTCTTTGCCGGGAACCAGAGTTCTCTCGCTGAGTTTCGCGCCAGCGTAAAGCGCATTTGGGTCGGCGATGACTTCGCGTGGATCTCTGAGGGTGGCCAAGCGCCGCCGGACTAGTTCATCCACGCGAAACTGTTCCGGGCCCGCTATTTCGACGATGCCTTTTACCGGCGGGCCGACAGCGATCCTGCCTACGCCAGTCGCGACATCGTCGGCAGCCATCGGCTGGAAAAGCACAGGTGGCAAATGCACCTTGTCGCCGACGACGGAAATGTCGGCAAGCCCCTTGAGGAACTCGAAGAACTGCGTCGCGCGCACGATGGAGTAGGGGATCGAAGATTCTTTGATCAGTTTCTCCTGAGCGATCTTCGCGCGGAAGTAACCGCTTTCGGACAGCCTGTCGGTTCCCACGACCGATAACGCAACGTGATGTCCTACCCCTGCGGCCGCTTCATAGGTGAGGAGGTTACGAGTCGATGTTTCGAAGAACTTCAGCACTGCTGCGTCCTCCCAGGAGGGAGAGTTTGATACGTCAACGACTACCGAGGCACCTTTCAGCACTTCGGCCAGTCCCTCGCCCGTGATGGTGTTGACCCCCGAATTGGGTGATGCCGCTACTGCCTCGTGGCCGCGCTCGCGCAACTTGGTAACAAGCTTTGACCCGATGAGTCCACTGCCGCCGATCACTATGATTTTCATGATTGCACCTTCCTTTCGACCTGGGCTTTTCAAACCTGCCCGTCGTATCAGCTAAGACTAGCAACCGCCTCGTAGGAAAACCTGGGTGCGATTTTAACCTCCAAGATAAACGCTACTCCGCTGGGCCATACCCCGCAACCGGGAAAAACGCTGCCTCGCGAAAAGCTTAAGCATCACTCGTCACGAATTCCGCGGGCAGTGGGCCTTACTGCGGACACGACAACGGTTCAAGCAATCCCGAGGAAATCAAGAACAGGGTCACCAATGGATAGCGATTCAGTGCGATGCCCGCAAGCGCAGCCCGTTGGGTGGCGCTCGAGCGCAGAATGAAAGGAAGTTTTGAGCCTTCGTGCTACTAGGAGATAATGTCTATGGGCAGGAGTGTCTCGCCCAACGACGAGCCCAGTGTTCCTTCGGTACCGTGACGCGAAAGCCAGCGTGATGCGATGAGCTTCGACGACGAGAGCCCCCAGAGTCCGAGCGGAGGGTGTCACATGTGTTTAGCCATACCCGCAAAAATCATCGAAATCTCGACAGAGAACGACAACCTTGCGCTGGTCGACGTCGCGGGCGTCCGACGCCACGTCGATCTGGGTCTCCTCGAAGATGACAGGCCGAAGCCGGGCGACTGGGTTCTGATTCACGTTGGCTACGCGATGACCAAGATCAGCGAGCAGGACGCCACCGAACAGATGCGCATTCTTGAGATGCTGGGCGAAAGCGAAGCCGCCATGCAGGAAGTTCGAGGCTACGGATCGGAGAACGCGGAACGGAAGCCAGTCACCTGACGCCGGCTGGAGCGCAAGATGAAATACGTCGACGAGTTTCGAAGCCCCGAGCTCATCAGCAAGACTGCGGAAGAAATCCGCCGCCTCGCTGATCCGAACCGCCGCTACCGCCTGATGGAGATTTGCGGAGGGCACACCCATGCCATCTACCGCTTTGGCCTGGGCGATGTCCTGCCCCCCAACATCGAATTGATTCATGGCCCCGGCTGTCCTGTTTGCGTTCTCCCGATGGGCCGCATCGATGCGGGTCTGGCCGCTGCCGCAAGGCCCGGCACGATCTTTGCCGCGTTTGGCGACATGATGCGCGTACCCGGCACTCAAGGCAGCCCGCTCGAACATAAGGCGCGCGGTATGGATGTGCGCATCGTCTATTCGCCGTCCGACGCCCTCAAGCTCGCCAAGGCCAATCCTGAAAAGCAGGTACTGTTCTTCGCGATCGGATTCGAAACGACGGCGCCATCGACGGCGCTTACGCTCCAGCACGCGAAAAAGGAAGGCGTCCCCAATTTCTTCGTCTTCTGCAACCACATCACGATCAATCCGGCCATTCGCGCCATCCTGAATTCACCGGACATGCGTCTCGACGGGTTCATCGGCCCCGGCCACGTTTCCACCGTGATCGGCTGCCGTCCCTACGAGTGGATCGCCAAGGACCAGAACAAGCCGATCGTCGTTTCCGGGTTCGAGCCGTTGGATTTGCTGCAGTCGATTGTCATGCTCCTCCGCCAGCTCCGCAACGGTGAGGCAAAGGTTGAAAACCAGTACAAGCGCGTCGTGGCGTGGGAAGGGAACAAGGTTGCGCTCCGCGCGATGGAGGATGTTTTTGAGCTTCGCCCTCACTTCGAGTGGCGGGGCCTTGGATCGATTCCTGAGTCCGCGCTGCGCCTTCGCGAGAAATATGCTGAATGGGACGCAGAGCTCCAGTTCGATATCCCCGGCATTCGCGTCACCGATCCCGAAGCCGCCCAGTGCGGCGAGGTTCTGCGCGGCATCCTCAAGCCTGCGCAGTGCAGACTGTTTGGCAGGGAGTGCACGCCGGAGCGTCCGGTCGGTGCGTTAATGGTCTCATCGGAAGGGTCATGCGCCGCATATTACAACTACGAACACAGGAAAACGGCTCCGCTGACGACGATCGAAGCGCCGGCTTAGGCGGCGACCTCCGCCCATCCGCGATGGCGCCCAAAACTCGCTTTCACGATCCGCAAATTGAAATGGCTCACGGGGCTGGTGGGAAGGCGAGCCGGCGGCTGATCGAAGGCCTCTTTGTTCCCCTCCTGTACGAAACATCTTCTGAACCGCTGGGCGACGCAGCCCGCGTGTATCTCAACGGCGCCCCGCTTGCGATCACTACGGATAGCTTCGTCGTGAGGCCGCTTGTTTTTCCGGGCGGCTCGATCGGAGAGCTCGCCGTAAACGGAACCGTCAACGACCTGGCGGTCTCCGGCGCGAAAGCCGAGACCCTTGTGGTGGCGTTTGTTCTGGAAGCGGGCTTGCCCACGGAAATTCTGCGAGCGGAGATTCAGGCGATGGCTGCTGCCGCCCAGAAAGCGGGTGTGCGCATCGTCGGGGGAGACACGAAGGTCGTCGAGCACGGCAAAGCGGACTCGATGTACATCTCGACCACGGGCATCGGCGCGCCCATCTCCGGAATCACCGTCGATCCAGCATCGGTTCGGCGCGGCGACAAAGTCCTTGTCTCCGGCCCGATCGGAGACCACGGCATCACGATCCTGCTCGCACGCGGCGAACTGGACCTCGAAGCGGATTTGCGCTCGGACACGCGCTCGGTCTTGCCTTTGGTCGAAGCGATGGCTCGCGCGGCTGGCCCCTCGATTCGCTGGATGCGCGATCCCACGCGTGGAGGCGTTGCCACGTCCTTGAACGAGCTTGCGCGAGACTGCGGGCTTGGCGTGGTCCTTCGCGACGATGCCATTCCCGTGCGCGACGCCGTTCGCGGTGCCTGCGAGCTTCTTGGCCTCGACCCGCTGCACATCGCGAACGAAGGACAGCTTCTTGCCGTTATGGGCGCCGAGGGCGCGGACGCCGCTCTGCACGCGCTTCACCAAACGCACGGTGGTGAAGAAGCCCGCATCATCGGAGAAATTCAGGATCAGCCCGCCGGCTCCGTTCTCGTGACCACCCGATACGGCGGCACGCGAATCGTGGACATGCTTGTGGGCGACCCGCTTCCGCGCATCTGCTGAGATCGAAGGATGGCCGCTCCATGCACGCCCGCGACACGAATCGCAGGATGGTTCAACTGATCCGTCAGGCGCTGGAGGCCTGTTCCCGTGGGTAGACTCGAACTCTTCGGCTCGGCAGCATGCCCTTACACGCGGGAAATGCGCGAGTGGCTCGAATTTC
This sequence comes from Candidatus Acidiferrum sp., assembly GCA_035517015.1. Classification (GTDB taxonomy): domain Bacteria; phylum Acidobacteriota; class Terriglobia; order Acidiferrales; family UBA7541; genus Palsa-295. Next base: position 152,127 of record DATIZQ010000100.1, read on the forward strand.
GCGGCGCCGATTTCGTCGAGTACGACGTCGAGGCCGACCGGAGTGCGCGCGATCGCATGCTTGCCTTGTCCGGCGGTCAGCGCACTGTGCCCGTCCTCGTGGACGACGGCAAGGTGATTCGAATTGGATGGCAGGGCCGCGGCTGCGTGGTCGGCGGCGAGTAACTCAGAATGAGCGCATTCTCCATCAAGGTGCATGGCGTTGTGCAGGGCGTCGGTTTCCGGCCGTTCGTTTTTCGCCTGGCGCGCGCGAATTCTCTTGCCGGGTGGGTGTTCAACGGCGAGGAAGGAGTTGAGATTTTCCTGGAGGGCGAAGATCGGAGCCTCGAGGCCTTCGTCCGGGAATTGAAGGCCGCACCTCCTCCCGCCGCGCGGATCGCCGAAATCGAGGTTCGAATCACGGAGCCGGCCGGCCTCAGCGATTTCACCATCCGCGAAAGCCATCGTCACGAGCGTCCGACCACGCGCATATCGCCGGACCTCGCGATCTGCGACGATTGCCTGAAGGAGCTGTTCGATTCGGCGGACGAACGGTATCGCTATCCCTACATCAATTGCACGAACTGCGGTCCGCGCTACAGCGTTACTCTCAGGCTTCCTTACGATCGCCGGAACACTACGATGTGCCGTTGGGAGCTCGATGAATTCTGCGCTCGCGAATACGGCGATCCGGAGAATCGCCGCTTTCACGCGCAGCCCGTTGCGTGTCCTGCCTGCGGCCCTGCCTACTATCTCCGCGCCGGCGACGAGATTACCGGAGGGAGCGAGCAGAGCATCCGCCGAGCCGCTTCGCTCCTGGCCGCCGGTAAAATCGTAGCGGTGAAAGGCCTGGGCGGATATCATCTCGCCTGCGATGCTGCAAACGTGGCCGCGATTCAGGCCCTTCGCGAGCGCAAGTATCGCAAGGAAAAGCCGTTCGCGCTGATGGCGCGGGATCTGGACGCAGCTCGCAGGATTGTCGAGATGCCTCCCGAAGCGGAAGAGCTCCTCACTTCGATCGCGCGCCCCATCGTCATCGCGCCGGCGAAAACGGAATTCCCCGGAGTCGCTCCCGGCAGTCATGAACTCGGCGTGATGCTTCCTTACACGCCGCTCCACCATCTTCTCTTCGACTCCGGCGCTCCCGAGATTCTGGTGATGACCAGCGCCAACCGGTCGAGCGAGCCAATCGCCTATGAGGACTCGGACGCGTTCGAACGCCTGGGCGCTATCGCCGATGCATTCCTCGTCGGCGAGCGCCCCATCGCACGCCGCGTCGAGGATTCGGTGGCTCGTGCCGGCGTGTTTGGTCCGGCGATTCTGCGCCGTTCGCGCGGGTACGCGCCGGGCGCTGTCACGACGATCCCGACGAGCCAGCCCATTCTCGCGCTTGGCGCGGACCTGAAAAACACCGTCACTCTCGTTGTCGACGGCCAGGCGTTCGTCAGCCAGCACATCGGCGACCTCAGCGACTATCTCTCTCTTCGCGCCTTTCAGGAAACCATCGACGACCTTGTCTCCATGTATGAGGTCGATTGGGACGAACTGCTCGTCGTCCACGACTCTCATCCGCAGTATGCCTCCACGATTCACGCGCAGAGCATCGAAGCGTTCGAACGAGGAAGCGTGCAGCATCATCGCGCCCACGTCGCCTCTGTTCTGGCGGAGCGCCGCGAGTGGCGAGAACGAGTGATCGGCGTCAGCTTTGACGGCACGGGCTACGGTGACGACGGAACAATCTGGGGAGGCGAAATCTTCATCGGCAGCATCGAGTCCGGCTTCGAGCGGATTGCCCACCTCCGCCGCGCGGTGCTGCCCGGCGGCGATGCCGCGGCGCAATACCCGGTCCAGGCAGCCGCAGGCTTTCTGGCCCAGATTGATGATCTGCCCGACTTGAGCGCCCCGCCGTTCGATTTCCCCGACCGCTACCAGGACGCGAGGGCGCTGATTCGCAAGGGTGTGCGAACCTTTACGACCACGTCGACGGGCAGGCTCTTCGACGCGGCCGCCGCTCTCCTTGGTTTCACGCGAGGAGTCAGCTTTGAAGGCCAGGCTGCGATGTGGCTCGAGCAACTTGCGCGCCCGGCAAATAACGTCGACGCCTATCCCTTTCCGTTCGAAAGCGGCGATCTCGATTTTCGTCCCCTGCTGCAGGCCGTGGCGAAGGATCGAGCGCGCGGCCGCGATCTCTCGCAGATTGCCCGCGCCTTCCAGCGCGGTGTTGCTCAGGGCCTCGCCGCCGCAATCATTTCGTTGTGCGAAGCCCACAAAATTCGCACCGCCGTTCTTTCAGGCGGCGTCTTCCAGAACGAGCTTCTCCTCGAAGACGTGCGCGCGCTGCTCGATGGCTCGCCCGTCGCGATTTGGACGAATCATGAAGTGCCGCCGAACGACGGAGGCATCAGCCTGGGCCAGGCGGCACTTGCCGCATTCGGCCGTTTCGCTCGCGAGGCCGATCATGCATGAGCTTTCCATCGCGATAAACATCGTCGAGATCGCCGAAGAAGAAGCGCAGCGCCGCGGCGGTCTGCACGTCACGGCCGTCCACCTGCGCCTCGGGCTCCTCGCCGGCGTGGTCAAGGACGCGCTGCTTTCTTCGTACGGCGTGGCGTGCGAAGACACGCCTCTGCGGGGCTCGCGGCTCGTCGTCGAGGAGGTTCCCGGCATCGTGTACTGTCCCACGTGCGCCGCCGGCCGGCCGGTTCGTTCCTCTGAGTGGTTTTGCTGCTCGGAGTGCGGCTCGATCGCCTCCGAAATCGTGCAAGGCAAGGAACTCGAAGTGGTTTCGCTGGAGGTCGAAGAATGAGCCCCGGAACGCGCATCATCGAAGTCCGCCAGAACGTTCTCAAGCAGAACGACCTTGTTGCTCGTGCGCTTCGGCAGCGTTTTCAGGATGCCGGCGTATTCGTGGTCAGCATGGTCTCCAGCCCCGGTTCGGGGAAAACGACGCTGCTCGAAAAGACTCTTACACTGCTTCAGCCTGAATTTCGTGTCGCCGCAATCGTCGGCGATCTGGCCACAGAAAATGACGCGGCGCGGCTGGCTCGCAGCCATGCTCGCGTGAAACAGATCACGACGGGCACGCTTTGTCATCTGGAGGCCGTCATGGTTCAGTCGGCGCTGGAGGGCTGGCGCCTCAATGAACTCGATTTCCTGTTCATCGAGAACGTCGGAAATCTGGTGTGTCCGTCGTCGTACGATCTCGGCGAACGGATGCGCCTGGTCCTTATGTCGGTCACGGAGGGCGAGGACAAGCCGCTGAAGTATCCGACGATCTTCAACAGCGCGGATGTTGCGGTGATCACGAAAATGGATCTTGCCGCTGCCGCGGAGTTCGACGGCGCCGCCGCGCATCGCAATATCCTGGCGGTGAGACCCGGGATGGCAATTCTCGAGCTTTCCGCGAAATCCGGCCTGGGCATGAAAGCGTATCTCGACTTCCTGCGATCGCGCCGCCCTGCGTCGGCGTAATCGATCCCCAACCGGCGTTGGACACGGCAGCGCGCTGCGGCCAGCCTACGCTTCCTTGTACAAAGCGGCTCCTGCAACGCCCGCGATCAGCATCATCACGGCTTCGGCACACGACGCCATCAACGCGAGATTGACGGGAACCAAATGCATGAACACCGGCGGCATCGCGCCCAGCGCGAAGACCAGCGCCCATACGGCGAGCCCGGCGAGCAGCGCGGTTTTCGGGCCTGCGCCAAAGCGCGGACGAATCGCCGCGTAAACCCAGATTGCCAGGATCCCAATCACGAGCCCGTAGATGTTGAGCGCGATGAGCTGTTTCGTTGATACGACGTTGGTTCTTCCGAGAGCTGCCATCACTTTGGCTGCCTGTTCTTGCAGCAGAACTCCACGCATCACGCCTTCCCAGATGTCGATGATGATCCCCGCCACGATCCCGCCAAGGATGACGCGGCCGAGGTTGATTTTGCCCATAAACCCTCCTGATAAGGTGAATTGCCCCGGGGTTCCCAAGTTCGGCACTGATGTGTGCAGAACCGTACGCCCGAAGGCGTGCGGCGTCAACTTTTAATCCTGGCGAAGGCATTGGGTGAGTTTTCGGCGAGATCGCGCGGCCGCGGCGTCAGGAATTGTGGGTTTGATCCTGCTCGTGCGCGGCTTTCTTCGCGGCGTTTTGCTTGGCGATTTCCTGCAGGAGAACCTGAAGGTTGCGGAGCACAGCGTCCATCAAGACGTCGGGGCTGTCGCCGTTCGTTGGCTGCTTCGCGATCAAGTCGGCCTTCTGAAGTTCGAAGTCGCGGGCGACTTCGTCGACGATCGCCGCGGGGACAGGACGAATCTGCTCGACGAATGCGGTGATCAACGAATGCTCGCACAGGAGGTTTGCGATTCGCGGAATCCCGTTCGAGTGCCGGTACACGGCGTCCACGGCTTCGAGAGAAAATATCGGCGTGCCGTTGCAGCCGGCGATGCGCAGGCGCTCCGCGATGTAAGCCAGCATCTCTTCCCTCGACAGCGGAAACGTCTTGCAGCGGATCGTGATGCGCTGCCGCAACTGGCGCAGCTGCATGTCGCGGAGCTTTTCTTCGAGCTCCGGCTGGCCGGAGAGCACGATCTGCAGCAGCTTTTCGCTGGTGGTCTCCATGTTCGTCAGGAGCCGGATTTCCTCGAGCACCTGCGGTGAGAGGTTTTGCGCTTCGTCGACGATCAGCACAGTGGTTCCGTGCTCGCGGTAGCGGTCGAGCAGCCACTCGTTGAGCCGCAGCAGGCGCTGGCTCTTTTCGCGGGAATCGCAGTGGATGCCGAAGTCCGCCATCACGAAGTCGAAGAATTCATTTTCGGTCAGGCGCGAGTTGAAGATGAAAGCGGTGGCGACGTGTTCTTCCTGCAGCCATTCGAGGAGGCGATTGAGCAGAGTTGTCTTGCCGGTTCCGACTTCGCCCGTAAGAAGGAGGAACCCCTTGCGCTGTTTGATTCCGTAAGCGAGCCCGGCCAACGCTTCCCGCATCGCCGGGGTCAGAAACAGGAACCGCGGATCGGGATTCGGGTTGAACGGATTCGCTTGCAGATTGAAATACTTCTTGTACATAGGAAAGTATCGGGCCGATGGCGATCGGCCGGCACCAGTCCCGCCAGAATTCATCCTACTGCTAGTCGCCCCGGATGAAAAGGAAACCCTCGCGGGCGGGCACACCCGTTCGCGCAAGTTATCAGTATAATAACCCGAAGCACGGGCGGTGAATCCTTGCAGATGCTGCGCAAAATTGTTTTTCGCGCGCTGGCCGCGATTCTGGCGTCGGCGGCGCTTCTCTACGCCGGCGACTATGTTTCGGTTCGTTACAGGCTCTCGAAGAACACGCCAGGGGACCCGCTCGAAACCGTGCAAGTGCAGCGCATGTACGCCATCCCTCACAAGGACGGCAGGCAGGAGTTTGCCTTCGGGGAGCCGGGGCCGGAGACCTGCGTCCATTCCATATTTCCTCATTTGGGCTACCCGCCCTGCTGGTACCTGAAGAAGAACGCCCAAAAGCCCATCTCGCTGTAGCCGAAGAAGTGCTTCCCGCCAAGAACGGCACCGTCTCCAGTTCCGCTTCGGCCTGTCGGAGCACCGCAAGACCCTGTTCGCAGCCCCCCTTCGTGATGCGCTCGATGAATCAGGCGAGTCGTGTTCGGCGAAACTTCGGACAGGGTTCAAAGCTTGGCGAGTTCCTGAAAGCGTGGCCACGAGCCCCCCACGGGTCACGCGAGTCGACGACCCTTCAAGCGGAAGCTTCGAGAAACGTAGACGGCCCACGCCAGAAAGGAGCAAAAACCAACAAGTGGGAAGATTGTTTTGGCCGGGTCCATCCAGAAGAATACACCGCCCAAAAATAGCCATCCCCAGACGCCGTAGTGGATCGTCAGTAATAGAATGCCTGCCCACGCCGGAACGTTCCACTTTTCGTATAGGTAGAGTAGTGCGCATACGACCGCGACGGACAATTCGAAGAAAAGCCAGAATCTTGGCGGGTTTGGCAGCGCGGGTAATATGCCAACCGAATACGCAGCGCAAAGCCATGTTGCGGGAAAAGCCACGAGAGCGACAGGCCCCGCTAAAGTACGGACGACCTGTTTCGCCAGAGAGCGTCTGGAGAAAAAGCGGAAAACCAAGAAAATGCACAGTGCGACACCAACGGCTAACACAAAGAATGCTCCGTAGCCTCCCACTTTGCTGTGCGGGTGGAGATGCAACTTCCCGTTGATCAGAAACTGAAGGCGTTCAGCTAAGAAAGAATGTGACGTTTCATGTTGCTCAAGCATAACGGCGAGACCGAGATTTAAAGACAGCAAAAACTCGTTTGCTTGTTGGAGGTATCCAACACGCGCTGGTATGCTTTGTGTCATCAGCTCGGGCTCCTTATTGAGATTTTCCGAGAATATTCGTCAGACTTGTATCCGCATCCTTCCCCCAGTGAATCGGCGTCTTACCATCACTCCCCACCCCAGTGAATACAGCTGGATCATCGCAGCTTCCGCCGTTGTACGTACCAGGAGCGTCATCGTCCAGCCCCATGAGGCCGTACCGACGGGGTGGAGAGTGGCCCACCCGCCGGTCCGACAAACTATCGAGCTCACGTTCCACCTTTACTGACTGCCCGGTAGATTCTAAGTTGGGTCGTGCAAATAGGATACGGGCGACATCCTCCTTTTAGAACCCCTAGCTAGACGGACAATTAGCGTGACCGTCGTTACTGCGACCGGTGATGCCCGTCATAGCGTTTCCGGTCGTCTGAGACGAGTGTCTACAAAGTGCAGGCAGGCACTCCATCGAGGCGGCCCTGAGCACCTGCTGGCCACTCACATCCGTGGAGGTGAATCATGGGAAGAGGCCGATTGTTTCTCTCTTGCGCGCTTCTAAGCATCCTCTGTTTGTCATTGGGGACGCATCCCGCTAGAGCTCAGAATCTTTATGGTGGCATTCGTGGAATTATAACTGATCAGTCGGGAGCATTCCTGCCCGACGTGACTGTAACCGCAACGAACCTGGCGACCGGCGTGGCGAGCACGACAGTTTCAACGAAAGACGGAACCTACGAATTCCTTCAGTTACAGATCGGTGATTACACGCTGAAAGCCGAAAGGACGGGATTCGCAGGGTTCACATCAACTAGAATCCATCTAGATCTGAATCAAGTTTATGTTCAAGACATTAAGTTGCCGATAGGCGCGGTAACTGAGGAGATCACGGTCGAGTCCAACCCGGTGCAAGTGGAGATGAACACGCCTCAGCTTGGGGCGGTGGTCAATTCCGCTGCCATCGAAGATCTGCCTCTGATCAACCGCAACTGGGTCAACCTGCAGCAGACAGAGCCTGGCGTTGTGGCAGCATCCGATAGCCGCGGCGAATTTGCCACGAACGGCAGCCAATCGCAGCAAAACAGCTTCCTCATCAATGGACAGGACACGAATGATCTTCCGTTAAACACTCGTTTGATCGTTCCAAGCCCTGATGCAATCTCCGAGTTTCGCATGGTCACCAATACGATTAATCCTGAGTACGGACGGAACTCGGGAGCCGTAATAAACGCGCTGATTAAATCCGGATCTAACGAGTTTCACGGAGATGCGTTCGAGTTCTACCGCGACTCGTTCCTGAACGCCCGCGGCTATTTCACACCTGCCGCCATTTTCCATCAAAACGAGTTCGGAGGCACAGTTGGTGGGCCGATCTGGAAGAAGCACGCGTTCTTCTTTTTTTCCTACCAAGGAATTCGGGAACGGGCACCAGAGGCCGGAACAGCATCCGACGTTCCAGTCTTTACAACGGCTGAGCGTGGCGGCAACTTTGGCCAAGGAGCTGACATTGACCCGGCAACAGGAAAACCCTTTGTGGCTGAGTCGTCGGTGCTGGCTCCAATCGCGCTCTTCAGCGATAGCAGCCCCGGCGCTCCATGCCCAGTGTCGGGTGGAGTGAAGTGTGCTGCGAACTCGACGCCCTATAGCGCGTTGTTCAGCTCAGGTGTAATTCCAACGCAGAACTTTGATTCGGTTGCGAATGCGCTCATGACGAAGTATGTTCCCCAAGTCTCCGGAACCGACTACCTCTTCAACCCGATTACCACCCTGACTTCGAATCAGTACCTCTTCCGGATTGACGAGAACCTCACTTCCAAAGACCTGCTTTGGGGCACTTGGTTTCAAGAGAACCGCCCCTCTGTAGACACCATTCCGTTCACCGGCGCAACCCTTCCGGGCTTTGCGGAGAACGCGCAACGGCACTTCAAGCTGCTGACGCTAAGCTGGACACATACTCTGAACGATCACATGCTGAACGAGTTCAGGGCCGGATATACACGGTTCAATTTCGTGGCCGTCAACCCTGTGACACCGACTCTTCCTTCGTCCGCTGGGTTCAATATCACGCCGCAGGACAAGGCTGGTGCAGGTCTGCCCGTCATCAATATCACTGGGCTGTTTTCACTCGGCTTTTCTTCAAACGGACCGCAACCTCGCATCGATCAGACATATCAAGCTGGCGACAGCTTTTCTATGGCGCAGGGCCGCCACACTTTCAAGTTCGGGTTCGAAGGCCGAAAATTCCTGGTTTACAACCCGTTCTACGGGAGCAATGACGGCGTCTACACCTTCAACGGTGCTGGAGAGTTCTCGACAACCAACCCTGGTGCCGATTTTCTTTTGGGCATTCCCGACAGTTACAGCCAGGGGAGCGGCGGCATCGTGAATGCCTTTTCGTATGAGCTCTATAGTTATGCTCAAGATCAATTCAGACTGCGCCCGAACTTCACGTTGAGCTATGGCATCGGTTGGACGGTGGATCTGCCGATCCATGACAACTACTACTCCGATCACGCCATGGTTGCTTTCGTTCCAGGCCAGCAGTCGCAGGTGTTTACCAACGCTCCCATCGGTTACGTCTTCCAGGGAGACCCCGGCGTTCATCCGGCTGGCACAAACCACACTTGGCGTTATTTCGGACCCCGCTTTGGTTTTGCTTGGAGCCCGAATCTTGGCTGGCTCTCTGGCGGACCAGGCAAGTTGAGCATTCGCGGAGGATACGGGATCTACTACAACCGGAGCGAGGAAGAGCTCACGTTGCAGTTCATGGGCATGCCTCCCTTCACGCTCAACTCGGTCGGCGCAGGTTCGCTGGCGTTTGGCAGTCAAACCGGCAGCCCCGGCTTCGCAAATCCTTTTGCTGACGTTGCTGGCAGGGGATCCGTATCGAATCCATTTCCGTTCGGTGGGGCCGTAGCACGTAATGTGGACTTCAGCCCGTTCTTGCCCCTCTGGCAGTATTGCTGTGCAACCCAGAGCCCGGCCAACGTAGATCCCGTGGCTGAAAACTTCAACCTGACAATCGAGCGTCAACTCAGTCCCACAATGAAGATGTCGCTAGGATACGTGGGAGCCGTTGCGCATCACCTGAGCATCGGCACTCCGCTAAATATCCCAACGCCATTTTCGAACGTCGCAGACTGCGTGAATACGCCGGGATGCGACAGCTTTAGCTTCGGGGGCATGTTCCCGCAGGATTTCATGGTGAATCCCAACATATACGGCCCGATCGACCAGATCGCGAACATCGGGAACTCCAACTACAACGCATTCCAGGCCACCTTGGACAAGAGGTTCTCGAACGGCCTGCAGTTCTTCGCCACATACACCTGGTCTCACTCGCTGGACGATGGTTCAGGATTTGAGAACAGCGCGTTTGGCGGCAGCGGCTTCGGAGCACTCGGAGCAGCGCGTGCGATTGACCCGTACTGCATCAAGTGCGATTACGGCAACTCGAGCTTCGACGCGCAGCATCGTTTTGTGGCAAGCGTCCTGTACCAAATCCCCGGTGTGCACGGTTCGGGCGCTCTCTCTAAGCTGGCCAATGGTTGGAACATTGCTGCGCTTCCGACGTTCCAGAGCGGATTCCCGCTCGACGTCATCGATAGTGGATACCAGTCATTTATGTGTCAACCAGCATATTCCGATTTCGCGTGTCCAGACGTTCCTAACGTTGTTGGCAGCGTGAAGATTTACAACCCGCGCACCACCCTCACTGCCAGTGGTAATCACCTGTGGTTCAGCGGTAAGGGCGCGCCGGATGCGAACTCTTTTGCTCCCGAAGCGCCGGGAACGATTGGAAACGCTGGTAGAGACCTGTTCCGTGGGCCGGGTATCAACAACTGGGATCTCGAACTCTTCAAGAACACGCACTTCACCGAGAGGACATACGTCCAACTTCGGATTGAAATGTACAACGCGTTCAATCACACGCAGTTCAGTCCGAACTCAATCTCCACGAACATCGAGAGCTCTCGTTTCGGTCAGGTACGGAGCGCTTACGACCCGCGGCGAATTCAGCTTGCGGCCAAGTTCTACTTCTAGGGAAACGCTGCACCGCAGCGTAGCACAAGGCCGTCCCGCCGGAACCGGGACGGCCTTTGTGTATGGCGTTTTTCGGGGTCCATATGCCTTGCTATGAGTTCTACTGCGAAGATTGCAAGAAGCCATTTGAAATCATCCTTACACTTGCGGAATACGAAAAGGGCAAGATCAAGTGTCCGAAATGTGGCGGCAAACAAGTACACCAGGAGGCTGCTGCCTTCTTCGCCGTGACATCAAAGAAAAGCTGAAGGAAACCGCGAGCCCTTTCTTTCATCGAAGAAATACCAGAACTACGGGGTCACTGTGACCATGCCGCAAACTCAGGTCCCCGCAGCCTGTTTGTGCCATCGTGGAATACGTCGCCGGATCGCGAGATGAGCTGCTCATCCCAACTGGTGGAGGCTGAAAAGTAACGCCCGCGCCCTATCTAGCCCAGTCACAATTTGCATGGCGCTCGCTATGGCATTCTGGAGGTGCTGCCGTGTCGTTGGAATTGAAGAGTGGCGATTTCATCGCTGGTGGAGATATTCCGAAGCAATTCACTTGCGAAGGTGCAGATATTTCACCGGCGCTCAACTGGAACGCCACGCCTGCCGCTACTCAGAGTTTCGTTTTGATCGCGGACGATCCCGACGCTCCGATGGGAACCTGGGTACATTGGGTGATCTTTGACATGCCCGCGAATGTGCGCGCCCTTCCGCAAAATTTTCCGAAAAACGATCAATCGGCTGACGGTTCGCGCCAGGGCCGTAATGACTTTGGGAAAATCGGTTATGGCGGGCCCTGTCCCCCGCCCGGCAAACCCCACCGCTACTTCTTCAAGCTCTATGCCCTTGATGCCAAGCTGAATCTTATGCCTGGCGCTACAAAAAAAGACGTCGAACGGGCGATGCAAGGCCACATCCTGGCCCGGGCCGAATACATCGGCCGCTTCTCTCGTTGACGGGTAATCGAGCCAAACAGGGAGTTCGCGTCTCGGCAAATGGATGAGTCACGGGGGAGTCGGAAAATTGCCTTGCGCCCAGACCAAGTTTCCCGTAACCCGGCTGCAGGTCCATTTGGTGAGACTGAAACTACCTGAGGAAGTTGTAGCCCCAGTGGCTCCAAGTGCTCGATTTGAATGGGTTCGGCTGTTCGCGGAGTGGTTTGCCCGTTATTCGTGACGCCTCTTTACCTGCGAGAAGTATTGGTCGCCGAGCAAAGTGCCAAGTCAGACGGTGCTGTGTGCCATTGGTGGTCACGGCCGTAAGATGCCACACGAAGGGCTTGCTGCCTTTACCGGTTTCGTCTGATGCCATGCCGAGTTCAAATTCCGATTCGATCAGAAACTCGCGAATTTCCGAAAATCTGAAGAGAGGAGCGTTCGGTTTCAGCGGGATCGACACTAGCATCGGCTGCACCGCCAGCGTGGCGTTCTTCTTCGACAAAACGATATCAACTCGGACCATCGCCGAATAAAACGCGACAAGCAGAGCGGGCAATCCCAAAAAGAAGAGGTACGCCCATAGCCGTGGCACCCAGAAGCTGGCAACCAACAAACCAATGCCAAATAGTCCCATGAGACACGGCCATGTCAAAGCTCGGTCGCAAGTCAGGATTACGGTGTCGGGATCAGGCGCCGAGTGCTTGACCGGACCAGCGAGTCTGGAACGGGGCGGGAACATGGGTGGCGGTATGTGATCTTTCAGGCTTCTGTTTGTACCCTATTACCGCAAATCTGTCAGCAAAGTCCTGCTGAACGACGCCAGGTAGTTTGCTTTTGCGACGGAATCTCCATCCAGCGTGATTATTTGTACGGATGCCTCACAAGAGGCTGTCGGTGAAAGCGCGCATTTTCGGACGCGCGATGCGCCAGAATGTTTCGTGGTAAAGTGCGGCCCATTCCCACACCGGAGGTTCAGCCCATGTCCGACGAGCAGGCGGTCCGGGCGGTAGGCTCTCAGATGATCGAGGCCTGGAACAGACACGATTTGAAGGCGTTCGCCCAGCTCTTTCGCGACGACGCGGAGTTCGTGAATGTCTACGGAATGTGGTGGACAGGCCGCGAGCGAATTCAGGCCGAGCACGAGGCGACGCATGCGACCGTGTTTCGCCACAGCCGCCTCAGCGTGCAAAAGATGCAGGTGAAGTTCCTGCGGCCGGATGTTGCGAGCCTGCACGTGCTTTGGGATCTGACGGGGCTTGCGTTGCCCAACGGGCAGGCGCTGCCGGATCGCAAGGGCGTGCTCGTGTTCGTCCTCGTGAAGGATGCCGCCGAGTGGCGCATTGCGGTGGGACAAAACACGGATATTGCCCCACCGCCGATGTAGCTCAGGCCGGATAAGAAGCGTGAACGTGCCTCGACTGACGCCAGACTCGATTCTGCCGCGGAATGGCGGCTCGCTCATTGGACGCGTATGGATGCCCGGGCCGCATGGCGGCGAGCCATTGGTTGTTGCCATTGCCGACAGGGAAGTTTTCGATATTACGGACCGTTTCGGCACTGTGGCGGAGGTGCTGAACGACGCAGACGCCTCGGTGAACGCGCGGCCGAGGTCCGGCGTAGACCGGCGCCTCGGTTCTCTCGGCGAGTTCCTGGCAGATTCTCCCGGAGCGGCGCGATCCGCGGAGCGTCCGCATCTGCTTGCGCCGTGCGACCTGCAACCCATCAAGGCAAGTGGAGTCACTTTCCTGATCAGCCTCAAGGAGCGTGTGATTGAGGAGGCTGCTCGCGGAGATCCCGCGAAAGCAGCGGCGTTGCGGCGGGAACTGAGCGCCGAACTCGACCGGCGGCTAGCGAATATAAAGCCCGGAAGCGCTCAAGCGGCTGCCGCGAAGGACTGGCTCATCGCAAATCGCCTGTGGTCGCAATACCTCGAAGTGGCGATTGGGCCCGACGCTGAGATTTTCAGCAAGGCGCCGCCGATGAGCGCCGTGGGTGCGGGCTCCAATATCGGAATTGTGCGGCAATCGGAGTGGAACAATCCGGAACCGGAAGTGGTCCTGGCGATAGGGCGCGGAGGAAATGTCGTAGGCGCGACTCTGGGCAATGACGTGAACCTGCGCGACTTTGAGGGCCGGAGCGCGCTGCTGCTCGGCAGGGCCAAGGACAACAACGGCTCGTGCGCGATTGGCCCTTTCATTCGGCTGTTTGACGAGGGCTTCGGCATGGAAGATGTGCGCGCGGCCGAGATTTCGCTCGAGATTGAAGGCCCGGATGGATTCGCGTTACACGCCGTCAGCCGCATGCAAGAAATCAGCCGCGATCCGGAGGATCTGGTCAGGCAAACAATCGGGCCGGAGCATCAGTATCCCGACGGAGTGATGCTGTTTCTCGGCAGCATGTTTGCGCCAACGCAGGACCGCGACCGTCCGGGCCGCGGTTTCACGCACAAAGTTGGAGATGTTGTCTCAATCTCATCGCCCGAACTGGGGACGCTAGTGAATCGCGTCGACTATTGCGATGCGATTGAGCCGTGGACGTTCGGGATTGCCGAGCTTCTCAAACGTACACGCCGAGCCGGTCGATAGGTGTTGACGGAACAGCGCCAGGCCGCCAGACCAGAAAAACCCGTCAACCCCGGAATTTCGCCAGGATATCAAGGGTTGCGTCAGCGTTTTTTTGAATGGTTGGGTCGACGGCCTTCCTGCGCATTTCTTTCACGTGTCGCATAGCCGCGTCGAGACTTGCCCAGGGCCAATCTTGGGGATCTTCGATTTTCCACTGTCCGTTTGCGAGCACCATATGAAATATAGCAGCCGACTTGGCAATGGTTGGGTCAAATGGTATATAGTGCAAACGACTGTCGATCTGCCCCAGGTCTGTGTAGCCGACGTATACAACTGCGCGGTCCCCATTCGTTGACGACAAACTGACAGCATAGTTCTTCCATATCACCCTCAGCGTAGGATGTTGAGGCTGCGGCGTTGGGTGGAGAAAAAGAACGCCAGCCTGCTTCCAGCCGTCGGCAGTCAAGAGTGAGCCGTCATCGGTCATCTTCATTAGCTTCTCGATTACCACCTTCGGTGAGTCGGGCTTTGCCGGAGACTGGTATGGTGCAGCCCCTGCTGACAACATCAGCAAAACGAGGACCCAACTGTTCGACGAGGCAGACAGCCGAATACTGAAACCTATTGTACGCATGATCCGCTTGGGCAAAACGGTTTTGGATTTGGTTTTCTTCCTGGTGCACCCTCCGGAACCATGTAAATCGGCAGCGTTGACGGTGGATTGGGCGCGAACTTTCCGGTGACACTTTGGTCGTGCGCGATATCGCTTTGGCTGAAATAAACTCCCACGTCATAGGCAAGAACACCGCGGCCGATGGCGGTTGAAATCATCTGAGCAACATTTGTGATGCCTTGAGCATACAGATCGTAGATGTAGGCGGGTGGCCGACCCTTAGTTGTTCGGTGAATTTGGTTTCTCGATATCACGGCGCGGGCGGATAATACCACACCGTGCCGAACCGCGAGTCTCCCTCCAACGCAATGGGTGCCGCAGCCCTTCGCCGGTTTTGCGAAGGGTGCGTGAGGGCGGGTGCCCCAGCCTCCGCCGAGAGGATTTGCCGTTGGGTCTTCGGGTGCCCGATCCTTCGCGGTTTTCGAAGGGTCGGCGCTCTTGGTTCACTCCGGTGGCTTGATGGCATTTTCGCCGCGTGGCAGCTCCTCGCCGGTCCTGAGCCTCCGCGGTACGAAGGCGGCCGAGTTTTGAACAGTACTGGTACTTGACTTTTGCGTCAATTTGTGCTAGCCTGGCTCATCCTTAACATCAGAATAATTAATTGTGTGCCCGGGTTTCAGGGTTTGTACTTGCAAACCCTGACGTGAAGAAGCTTCAGGGTTTGTGCTTGCAAACCCTGAGCTTAAAGAAGTCCGCGCACGACCGGGGTAGCCGTGTGTCTAGACACGCCCGGCAGAGAGGAGGAACTGGCAATGGTAGCGAAATCTATCGACCGTCGGCCATGGACCGCGCGATTTCAATCGGTACACTTTGCAAACGGAAATCGCGGCAAATCCTTGCGGCTCAATTACATGAAAATCTTCAATCGGTACAGTTTCCGGCCCACCGACGATCGCGATTCCGAGCCACCGTGCGCCCCTGTCTCTGGAACGATCCTAATCTATACAGTGAAGATTAGAAACGGACTCAAGCCCCTGAAAACAAAGGACAAAGAAATTTCTAATCTATCCGTCTCGCGGCTCAACGCGCTTCGCCGGGTTTCAGGGTTTGTACTTGCAAACCCTGAGTGCAAAGAAGTTTCAGGGTTTGTACTTGCTTGCCCGCCCTGGAGGCCAAACCCTGAGTGCAGCGAAGCTTCAGGGCTTGTACTTGCAAACCCTAACATAGAAAAGTCCGAATCGCATTCCTCGGGTCGCGGGCCGCGGATCGCCGATCGCGAGTTTCTAATATACAGTTACGCGATTAGAAATCGCCCTAAGTCATTGAAAACACAGGGCCGACACCATGTCTAATATACAGTTCCACGCGAGCTGCCGGGACTTCGACCCATTCAAGGTTGGTATAGAATCTCGCGGGCCGCTGGGACAACGAGTTAGCCGGCCGTCAAAACCGAATCGGTGGGGAGTGGAAATGGCGGATGCGCAAGACCAACGCTTGCTTGAGGCGCTGCTGGATTCGTGGGACCGGAACAACACCATCCTGGTCAACCTGCTTCGCGCCCTCCCGGAGGGCGGGCTGGAAATCAGGGCGATGGAGGGCAGCCCATCGATCGCGGAGCTCTTCACGCACATCCATTATGTGCGGCTTGTGTTCATCTCCGAGGACGCTCCCGAGTTCGCCAGAACGTTGCCCCGTGAGGAGTGGGCGGCCGAGCGCGACTCTGACCGGATCGCGCAGATGCTGAACGAGAGCGCCAAGGCGGTGCGGGACGCGGTGAAGAGCAAGGTGGAGTCAGGCCGGGAGATGGACCTTCACTACGACCACCCGATCCTCTTCCTCCAACACATGATCTGGCACGAGGGCTACCATCACGGTCAGATAAAGCTGGCGCTCAAGCTGGCGGGCCGTCCACTGAGCAATCAGGAAGCAGGGCCGATCACGTGGCGCGTCTGGATGCGCAAGAAGTGAGCGGTCCACCTAGGAATCGCAGCCGGGGCCACGGGGCGAGCCGCACTCTTTCCACAGCCGTTCCCAATTCCAGAGCCTGGACGTCAGTTGCGCCGGCAACGGGAATCCGAGCTGATGCGCCAGCATGCACACCTGCCCGCGATGATGTGCTTCGTGAGACAGCATGTAGCACAGCATTTCCGGACCAACCGGCCAAGGCTGAGCCCAGCCGTCTCTGAGGAACTTCTCGACGCGACCCCCAGGACCGCCGAGCGCTTCCGCGAGCATCTCCGCGCAGCGAGCGGCGCTCTCGGCCAATCCCGCGCGGGCCTGCTGCGGCGTGCAGCGCGCGCGGTCGAGCTGCGGCGGAACCTTCAGGTGCGGAGCGGTAAGCCGGACCCACTTCGAGCGGACATTGTGCATGTGCGTGAAGATCGCCACAATGGTGCGGACCTTGCCGGGCGGTTTGGCTCTCCAGGCGGCGGGGTCAAGATGCTCGATCAGAATCTGGTTCATGCGATCGTTGGCGGCAAAGATGCGGACAGCGGCTCGGCCGAGTTGGGTGTGAAGCTTGGGTGGACGCTTGGTCACGGGTCGCTGCTCCTGAGAGCCAATCATACTTCCGGGCCGCCGCCGACGCACGGCCCGATGTGATCCAGGTCACTGATAGCGGGTCTCCGGGTCAGGCTAGATGGCTATAGAGGGTCAGATCAGCGAGCTGGCCTGACCAACACGAGTGACATGATTCGGGACGCCCGTTACGCCCTTCGAATCCTCCTGAAGTGTCCTGGCTTCACGGTGGTGGCGGTGCTGACCCTGGCGCTCGGCATCGGCGCGAACAGCACGATCTTCAGCTGGATCAGTTCGACACTGCTCAACCCGATTCCAGGCGTGACACGCACGGCCGGCGCCGTCACGGTGATGCGAGGCGAACGCAGCGACCACCCCAGCCCGCCATTTTCTTACCTGGATTATCGGGACCTGCGCGACCATAGCCGCAGCTTCGCGGGGTTGCTGGGGTACCACGACGATTTCATTTCGCTGACCGGGGTTGGGAAGCCGGAGCGCGTTTACGGAGCGCTGACGTCGGCCAATTACTTCGACGTGCTGGGCGTCCATCCCATTCTCGGGCGCGGATTCGTGCCAGCTGAAGAGGAGCAGCGCGCGGGCGCGGCAGTGGCGGTGATCAGCTACGGCCTGTGGCAGACCCACTTCGGCAAGGACCCATCGGTTATTGGGAGGACGATGCAGATCAATCGTCATCCCTACACAATCATCGGAGTTGCGCCGCGCGAATTCCACGGATGCAAGACGGGGCTGCGGACGGACGTCTGGATTCCCCTGACGATGGACCGATTCGTGTGGGGTTCGGATCGCCCCGATGAACGCGGGACCTTCTGGCTTAACGTTCTCGGGAGAGTGCGGGCGGGTTTCACAAACCGGCAAGCGCAGGCCGAATTGAACCTCCTGATGCAGGAGATTGTGGAGCGATCGCCGGAGGAGCACCGCGGCAGCCCGAATCAGATTTCGCTCGATCCGCTGTGGCGCTCTCCTTTTGGCGCCAACGTTTATCTCTACAAGACGCTGCCGATGCTGCTGGGGCTGGCCGTGGTTTTGCTGTTGCTGGCGTGCGCCAACGTAGCGAATCTGCTGCTGGTGCGCTCGGTGGCGAGGCGGCGCGAGATTGCCATCCGCATGGCGGTCGGGGCGACGCGAGGGCAACTGGTGCGGCAGCTCCTGGTGGAGAGTCTCGTGCTGGGTCTGGCGGGCGGAGCGGTCGCCGTCTTGATCACGGTTTGGACGGCCCGCAGCGTGGCCGGCTTCCTTCCTCCGACTACTCTTCCGCTGACGCTCGACGCGCATGTCGATCAGCGCGTGCTGCTGGGGACCGCAGCTGTTTCGATTCTTACGGCGCTGATCTTCGGGATACTGCCGGCGATGCGCTCTTCGAGCCTGTCGCTGCAGACGGTCCTGAAGGAAGAGGCAGGCAGCGTGTCAGCGGCGTTCCACAAGGGCCGCCTTTCGAGCGGCCTCGTGGTGGCCCAGATCGCGCTCTCGCTGCTATTGCTGGTCTGCGCGGGGCTGTTCACGCGCAGCCTGGAAAAGGCGCGAGAGTCCAACCCGGGATTCGATCCGGATCATGTGCTGCTTGCTTCCTATGAGCTTTCGCCTGCGGGTTATTCGCGAGCCACCTCCATCACTTTCGACCGGCAGGTTCTGGCCAAACTTGCCGCGCTGCCCGGCGTGGAGTCAGTGACGCTGGCCGATTTCTCGCCACTCAGTTTCACGATTCATAGCGATTACTTGGAGCTGGAAGGGTATGAGCCGCAGCCGCACGAGTCGATGGAAATCAGCCGCGGGATCGTGGGTCCGAACTACTTCCATACGATGCGGACGAGGCTCATCTCGGGGCGGGATTTCAACGATCAGGATGGGCCGGAATCGCAGCGCGTGGTGATCGTCAATCAGGCGCTGGCGGACCGGTATTGGCCGGGCCAGGACGTGATCGGGAAGCGAGTGAAAGACGGAGACGAATGGTTTACGGTGGTAGGCTTGGCCCGCAATGCCAAGTACCGCATGCTGACGTACCCGCCCGAGCCAGTGATTTATCTCTCGATCTACCAGGCGTACCGCTCGACGCAGGACACTACGATTCACTTGCGGGCTTCGGGCGATCCTCAGGCGATGGCCTTTCCGGCTGAGCGAGCCATGGGTGAGCTGAATCCGGAACTGCCGCTGTTCAACGTGAATCCGCTGAAGGTCACGATGGAGTTTGGAACCCTCCTTGAGCGCGTAGCCGCCACTTTTGCGGGCTCCTATGGATTGCTCGCGATGTTGCTGGCGGCGGTGGGCATCTATGGCGTGGTCGCTTACACCACGCGCCAGCGCACACGCGAGATCGGGATTCGCATGGCGCTGGGGGCTGAGCGAAGCCAGATCTTCCGGTTGGTGCTGCGACAGGGCTTCCGGTTGGCGGCTGCTGGCCTGACGGTCGGCATGACCCTTTCGTTGGTGCTGACCCGTTTCTTGAGGAGCCGGCTGTATGGCGTGGGCGCAACGGACGCGCTGACGTTCGCGAGCGTGGCGGTGGCGCTCGCCGTCGTCGCGCTGGCGGCCTGCTACCTTCCCGCCCGACGAGCCACGAAAATTGAGCCGACGATCGCGTTGCGGTGCGAGTAAGCCCACTTCAGGTAGCACGACCCCTTTTTTCCGCGAACCAAAGAGAGATCCTCCGACTGCGCGTCCCGACGCGGGAATCGCAAGGGTACGATTTGCGCGATGAATAAGATCGGTACGCTCCGCTCAGGACGACGATACGGCGATACCTTCAGCTCGGCTATTTCTGGGGCGGCTGAGTGGAAGCGGGAGAGTCGGAGCCGGCGGTCTTGACGCCCGCTTGCGCGGGAGAGCCGGGGCCGGGGCTGGCATTCCTGCTGAGGATGCCGGCGGGCGATGGAAGCTGGGAGCGGCCCCATCCGCCGCCGAGGGCTTCGACGAGCTGAACGCTGGAAACCATTTGCTGGGAGCGAAGGTTGACCGCGGTTTGCTGGTTGATGAGCAAAGTGGTCTGAGCGGTGATGACGTTGAGATAGGGATCGATGCCGAGCTTGTAGCGATCAGTGGCGATATCGAGGTTGCGCTGCGCGGCCTTCACGGCAGCGTCCTGCTGGTCAATCTGCAGCGAGAGGATGCGGACGGACGCGAGATTGTCTTCGACCTGCTGGAATGCGGTCAGGACGGTCTGGCGATAATTCGCGACGGTCTGATTGTATTGCTGCTCGAATTGCTGGACGGCGGCGCGGCGCAAGCCTGCGTCGAAGATCGTTTCTGCGGCGGCGGCGCCGATCGACCAGAAGTGGCTCGGCCACGTGAACCAGTCCGTGAACTGTGAACTCTCCAATCCTCCTGCGGCGCTCAACGTGACCGTGGGATAGTAGGCGGCCTTGGCGATGCCGATTTGCGCGTTAGCCTGCGCGACGAGGCGCTCAGAGGCGGCGATGTCCGGCCGGCGCTCGAGAAGCTGCGAGGGAAGGCTCAGAGGAATCGGCGGCGGCGCAAACTTGAGAGGCTGGGGCTGAATCGAGAAGGTCGAGGGAGGCTGGCCGGTGAGCACGGCGATGGCGTGTTCGAGTTGCGCGCGCGCGATTCCGAGATTCGTATCTTCCGCCAAGGTCGTGTCGAGCTGCGTTTCCGCCTGCGCGACGGCTTCCTGGGAATCGATGCCCGTCTCGTACAGAACCTGCGTAAGGCGCAAGGATTCCTGATAGGCCTTCACGGTGGAGTCGAGCAATTGCTTGAGGGCGTCCTGGCTGCGAAGCTCGAAATAGTCCGCGGCAAGTTCGGCGTGAATGGTCAGGCGGACGTTCTGGAAATCGGCGGCGCTGGCCTGCGCGTTGTAGACATTGCTGCGGACAGTGTTGCGAACGCGACCCCAAAGGTCGGGGACCCAGGTGGCGTCAAAGGGCAGATCGTAGACCGTGAACGACGAGGCATTGGCGCTGCTGGTTCCGGTGAGGTTAGAGGCCTGGTGAGTCTTGTTGATCGAAGGGCTGGTGGTGCCAGTGGGGAAGAATTGTGCGCGAGCCTGGAGGGCAAGAGCGCGCGCGGCCATGAAGCTGGCGTAGGAGGCGGCGATGGTCTGGTTCGACGCATCTACTTGGTCCTCGAGCTTGTTTAGCTCGGGATCGCCGAACATTTCCCACCATTTGCCGCGAATCATGGTGTCGCCAGGCTGGGCGAGCTTCCAGTTGTCGACCTGGTTCATGTTCTCGGGCGTGACTTCTTTGTAAGCGGCGGGCGTTTGCGCAGTGGGAGTGTGGTACTTGGGGCCGACCATGCAGCCGGAGAGAAACGCCGTGACTGCGATCAAGCCCGCGGTCGAGAAACGAAATGTAAGTCCTCGCGCCATGTTTCTTGTTTCCTCACGCATCGAAATTAGTCTGCTTCCTGGCCAGCTGCGGTTACTTGCTTCTTGTGAGCGCCACGCCACCAGATGCTGAAACGGTCCATGTACAAGTAGACGACCGGAGTGGTGAAGAGCGTGAGCGCCTGGCTGAAAATGAGTCCGCCGACGATGGTGATGCCGAGCGGCCTGCGCAACTCGGCGCCGGCGCCTAGGCCAATGGCCAGCGGGAGAGCGCCGAGCAGAGCCGCCATGGTGGTCATCAGGATTGGGCGGAAGCGCAGCAAGCAAGCCTGGTAAATCGCTTCCTTGGAGCTTTTGCCCTCGTTGCGCTCGGCAGCGAGGGCGAAGTCGATCATCAAAATGGCGTTCTTTTTCACGATTCCGATCAGGAGGATCATCCCGATGATGGCGATGACGCTCAAGTCCGTGCGGAAGAACATGAGGGCGAGGACGGCGCCAACGCCTGCAGACGGAATCGTTGACAAGATCGTGATCGGATGAATGTAGCTCTCATAGAGGATGCCCAGGACGATGTAGACCGCTAGAAGGGCCGTGATGATGAGCATGGGTTCGGTCTGCAGCGACTCTTGATACGCCTGGAGTGCGCCCGAAAACATGCCGTGAATCTCGGGCGGCATTCCCATGCTCTGCTCGAGATTATCGATTTCGCGCGCGGCATCGCTGAGGGCGACTCCAGGAGCGAGATTGAACGAGACCGTGACGGAAGGGAACTGGCCCTGGTGATTTACTGCGAGGGGAGCGGTTTGAGGTTCATAGCGCGTGACGGCACTGATTGGGACCTCGCCTCCGTTGGTCGGATGGATGTAGATGTCGTTCAGATTCTGCGGGCTCTGCCAGAACTGGGGCGCCACCTCCATGACGACGTGATATTGATTCAAGGAGGTGTACATGACCGAGACCTGCGATTGTCCGAAGGCCTCGTAGAGAGTGGTATCGATCGATTGGGGCGTGACTCCGAGCCGGGAGGCAGTGTCGCGATCGTAGGTGAGGTGGGCCTGGAGGCCGTCATTCTGCTGGTCGCTGTTGACTTCCGTGAATCCCGGCAGCTTCCGCATTCTTTGCAGAAGCATGGGGCCCCATCTGACGAGATCGTCCACATTCTCGCTCTGAAGAGTGTACTGATACTGGGCGTTGCTGTGACGGCCGCCGATTCGCAAGTCCTGCCCAGCTTGTAGGAAGACCGACGCCCCAGGAACGGTAAGCAACTTGGGGCGGAGGCGGTTGATGAGGTCGCTGGCGCTGATCTTGCGTTGGCTGAGGGGTTTCAAGCCGAGATAAACGAAGCCGCCGTTGGTCGAGCCGCCCCCCCCCGTGAAGGCCATTACGTTCTCGACGGCGGGGTCGGTCTTGATAATCTCAACGAAACGCTGCGTCGCCGTTTGCATCGCCTGGAACGAAGTGTCCTGCGCGCCAAGAATGCCGCCGAAAACGGTGCCGTTGTCCTGCTGCGGAAAGAAGCCCTTTGGGACGATGACAAGAAGGAAGACATTGACGGCGATGGTGATGAGAAGAACGACCAACGTCAGGGCGGGATTCTGGAGCACCCACTTGAGCATCGTGTCGTAGGTGCTGAGGATCCAGTTGAAGAACCTTTCACTGGCGCGGTAGAGATGGCCGTGCCCCTCGCGCCGTTCGTGCCGCAAAAGGCGAGAACACATCATCGGCGTGGTGGTGAGCGAGACCAGCAGGGAGACGAGAATCGCGACCGAAAGCGTCACGGCAAACTCGCGAAACAGGCGGCCGATGATTCCGCCCATCATCAGAATGGGGATGAACACGGCGACGAGCGAAAGGCTTATCGAAAGCACCGTGAAGCCGATTTCCCTGGCCCCTTCGAATGCCGCTTGCATGGGCGACATTCCCTGTTCGAGGTAACGCGTGACGTTCTCGATGACAACGATGGCGTCGTCCACGACGAAACCGGTGGAAATGGTGAGAGCCATCAGCGAGAGATTGTCGATGCTGTAGCCGAACAGATACATGGCGCCGAAGGTCCCGATGAGCGAAACCGGGACGGCGACGCTGGGAATCAGCGTGGCGCGAATATTTCGAAGAAACACGAAGACGACCAAAATCACGAGGCAGACGGAAATCATCAGGGTGATCTCGACGTCGTGTACTGAGGCGCGAATCGTCGTGGTGCGGTCGAGCACGACCGTGAGATTGATGGCCGTGGGGATCGAAGCCTTCAGAGAAGGAAGCGCGGCGTAAATGCGATCGACCGTGTCAATGATGTTCGCGCCCGGCTGGCGAGAGACGATGATGAGGATACTCGGCTTCCCGTTGACGAAGCCCGCAGCGCGGATGTTTTCGACGCCATCCCGGACGGTACCGATATCCGAAAGGCGGATGGCGGCGCCATTGCGATAGCCAACGACGAGGTCTTTGTACGCATCGGACTGCAGGAGTTGATCGTTGGCGGCGATGTCAGCGAGCTTGTCACCAACGCGGATTTGGCCTTTGGGGAGGTTCGCGTTCTGGCTTCGCAGCATGGCGGCGACGTCCTGCAGGCCCAGGCCGTAGCTATTGAGCTGGGTTGGATTCAGCTCAACACGGACAGCGGGAAGGGAACTGCCGCCGACGTTCACCTGTCCGACGCCGTCAATCTGGGAGAGCCGCTGCTGCATGATGGTGGAGGCGGCATCGTATAGCTTGCCCTTCGGATACACATCCGAGGTGAGGGCTATGATCATGATGGGCGCGTCGGCCGGGTTCACCTTGCGGTAGGTGGGATTACTCGGGAGATTGGCGGGGAGATAACTGCGCGCGGCGTTGATGGCGGCCTGCACATCGCGGGCGGCGCCGTTGATGTCGCGGTTCAGCTCAAATTGCAGGGTGATGCTCGTGGTACCAAGGTTGCTCGAGGACGTCATTTCCGTGACGCCCGCAATTCTGCCGAACTGGCGCTCAAGCGGAGTGGCAACGGAGGAGGCCATGATTTCCGGGCTGGCGCCGGGCAGGCCGGCTCCTACGGTGATCGTGGGGAAATCGACCTGGGGAAGCGGCGAGACGGGCAGTTGCCGGAAGGAGACTGCGCCCGCGAGCGCGATGGCAGCCGTCAGGAGCGTGGTGGCGACCGGCCGGCGGATGAATGGAGACGAAAGGCTCATGGCTAGTCCGCCGGAACCGCCTCGGGGCCTTCGTCACCGGCACGGGCGGGGGAGAACCGCCGACTGAGACGGTCGAAGAAGATGTAAATCACAGGGGTGGTGTAGAGCGTCAGGACCTGGCTGATGAGAAGACCGCCGACGATCGATATACCGAGGGGCCGGCGCAGTTCAGAGCCGATACCGGTGCCCAGGGCGAGCGGCAACGCGCCAAGCAGGGCGGCCATGGTGGTCATCATGATGGGACGGAAGCGCAGGAGCGAGGCCCGGTAGATCGCGTCGACCGAATTCTTGCCCTCCTTGCGTTCGGCTTCGAGGGCGAAGTCGATCATCATGATGGCGTTCTTCTTGACGATACCGATGAGCAGGATGATGCCGATCAAGGCGACGACGCTGAGCTCGGAATGGAAGATGATGAGAGCGAGGATCGCGCCGACGCCTGCGGAAGGCAGCGTCGAAAGAATCGTAATCGGGTGGATGTAGCTTTCGTAGAGAACGCCGAGCACGATGTAAACGGTGATGATGGCGGCCAGAATCAGGAGCGGCTCATTGGACAACGAAGCCTGGAACGACGCCGCCGTGCCCTGGAAGGCGGCTTGAATGCTGAGGGGCATGTTGATCTCGCGCTGAGCCTGATCAATGGCCTTCGTGGCATCGCCGAGAGAGGCGTCGGGTGCCAGATTGAAGGAGACGGTGACGACGGGAAACTGGCCCTGATGGTTAATGGTCAACGGGGCGGTGCGCTGTTCGAAATGCGCGATGGCGCTCAGCGGGACAGCCGCTCCGTTGGAGGAAGTAATCGCCGGAGGGTTCAGCACGCCGGATCCGGTGCTCGATCCCGCCCTGGCGATACCGCCCGAAGATGACCCGGATGCGGAGTTGGCTGTTACGACGCCGTTTGAGTTCGCACCAGACGTGCCGGAACCCGTGGGTGCGAGGGCCGACCGCACGTAAATGTCGTTGAGCTTGGAAGGATCGCTCCGGAAATCCGGCATGGTTTCGAGCACGACGTGGTACTGGTTGAGCTGGGTGTAGAGGGTCGACACCTGACGCTGGCCGAAGCCGTCATAGAGGGTCTGATCAATCATTTGCGGCGTGATCCCCATGCGCGAGGCGGTGACGCGATCGATCACGAGGGCTTCGGAGAGCGCTCCCGTCTGTTGATCCGTGGCCACATCGCGAAGCTGCGGCAGCGCCTTCAGCTTTTGAAGGAGGCGGGTGGTCCAGCGATTCAGCTCGTCGGCGTCGGGATCTTCGAGCGTGTACTGGTATTGCGTGCGGCTCACGCGGTCCTCGACGGTGAGATCCTGAACGGGCTGCATGTAGAGCGTGATGCCCTCCACCTGCTCCACTTGCGGCTGCAATCTGCGGATGACGTCCGAGGCGCTGATCTTGCGGTCCTCAAGCGCTTTCAGGTTAATCAGGATGCGGCCGTCATTGAGCGTCGTGTTGGTTCCATCGACGCCAATGAACGAGGAGAGGTTCTCGACCGCGGGATCCTTGAGGATGATGCTCGCGAGCTGCTGCTGACGCTGCGACATCGTCTCGAACGAAGTCGACGGCGGCGCTTCCGAAATTCCCTGAATGATTCCGGTATCTTGCACCGGGAAAAAGCCCTTCGGCACGATGATGTAGAGCCAGATCGTGAGAACGAGAGTGGCGGCGGCTACGAGCAAGGTCTCCGTCTGGTGCTTGAGGACCCACTGGAGCGTCCGGCCGTAAAACTCGATGACGCGATCGAAGGCGCGTTCGGAAGCTTTGTAGAAGCGCGTCTTCTGGGCCTCGGGCGTGTGGCGGAGCAATCGCGAGCACATCATCGGGGTCAGAGTGAGCGAAACGACGGCAGAGACGAGAATGGTCACCGACAGCGTGATGGCGAACTCACGGAACAGTCGGCCAACGATGTCGCCCATGAAGAGCAGAGGAATCAAAACGGCGATCAGGGAAATCGTCAACGAAACGATCGTGAATCCAATCTGCTCGGAGCCTTTGAGGGCCGCTTCGAGGGGTGTGTCACCCTCTTCGAGAAAACGCACAATGTTCTCGATCATGACGATGGCGTCGTCGACGACGAAACCGGTAGAAATCGTCAGAGCCATGAGTGTGAGGTTATTCAGGCTGTAGCCGGCGAGATACATCACGCCGAACGTGCCAATCAGGGAAAGAGGGACAGCGACGCTCGGGATGGCCGTGGCGGAGATGTTGCGGAGGAAGAGAAAGATGACCATGACGACGAGGGCGACGGTCAACATGAGCTCGAATTCGACGTCTTTCACCGAGGCACGAATCGTGGTGGTGCGGTCCGTGAGAATCTGAAGATTGATCGAAGCCGGCAGATTGCTTTGCAGGAACGGCAGGAGAGTCTTGATGCGGTCCACCACCTGGATGATGTTGGCGCCCGGCTGGCGTTGGATATTCATGATGACGGCCGGCGTGTTGTTCATCCAAGCGGCCTGGCGCAGGTTCTCGGGCTCGTCCACCACGTTCGCAACATCGGAGAGCCGAACCGGCGCGCCGTTGCGGTACGCGATGATGATGGGGCGAAACTCGGCGCTGCTCAGAAGCTGGTCGTTGGCGTCGATCTGATAATCCTGGCGGGGCCCGTCAAAATTGCCTTTCGCGGAATCGAGACTGGTCTGCTGAATCGCCGTGCGCACATCTTCCAGATTGATTCCGTAGGAGGAAAGCGCGGTGGGATTCACCTGGATGCGCACCGCCGGCTTCTGACCGCCGCTGATGCTGACGAGTCCCACGCCGGGCAACTGCGAAATCTTCTGGGCGAGACGCGTGTCCGCCATGTCTTCCACTTGCGTGAGCGGCATCGAATCCGAAGTGAGGGCCAGCGTGAGGATCGGCGCGTCGGCGGGATTCGTCTTGCTGTAGATCGGCGGAACGGGAAGGTCGGTCGGCAAGTACGATTGGGCCGCGTTGATGGACGCCTGAACTTCCTGCTCGGCCACGTCGATGTTGAGGTCGAGCGCGAACTGCAGAACGATGATCGAGCTGCCGTCCGAGCTCGTCGACGTCATCTGGTTCAAGCCGGGCACCTGGCCGAACTGGCGTTCGAGCGGGGCGGTGACGGCTGAGGCGGTTACGTCCGGGCTGGCACCGGGATAAAAGGTAACGACCTGGATGGTCGGGTAGTCGACTTCCGGCAGAGCGGATACAGGAAGCTGCAGAAACGCGACGATGCCGGCGAGCAGGATCGCCGCCATCAACAGCGAGGTGGCGATCGGCCGAAGAATGAACGGGCGAGACGGACTCAAGGAGTTTCTGTCCCTCGGGAGGTCGACGTGCCAGTGGCTTCTGCGCTGCGACTGCCTTGCGTGTTGTGAACCGTCACTTTGATTCCATCCTGCAGCTTATCGAAGCCGTTGACTGCGACGACCTGCCCAACCTCCACGCCTTGCACAGCAGCCGTGTTGCCATCCGTCGTCCCAACGGTGACCGGCTGCACGGACGCCGTCTCGTCGGGCTTGATCACGTACACGAACGCTCCCTGACTGTTGCGCTGGATCGCGGCGGTTGGCACCAGATTGACGCCCTGCTGCGTATCGAGGAGGAGCCGGGCATTCACAAACTCGTTGGGGAATAGCGCGCTGTCCTTGTTTTGAAAGGTTGCGCGCAGCTTGACGGTGCCTGTGGTGGGATCGGCCTGGTTATCGACCGTGAGGAGGGTTCCCGAGGCGAGCTGCTTCACTTCCGTGGGATCCAGCGCTTCGACCTTCATCTTCTGACCAGCGTGAAGTTGCTGCACGATTTGCGGCAAATAATCCTCGTGAATGCTGAAAATCACGGTAATCGGCTGAAGCTGCGCAACGACCACCAGAGGAGTGGTGCTATTAGCTTGCACCATGTTGCCAAGGTCGAGCAAGCGAAGGCCAACGCGGCCGTCGATGGGCGACGTGATGTGGCAATAAACGAGGTTCACTTTCGCATTGTCGACTACGCCCTGGTCGTTCTTGACCGTGCCCTCGTACTGCTTGACGAGCTGCTCCTGATCGTAGACCTGCTGTTGCGCAATGGCGTTTCTGCTGAAAGCCGTCTGATAGCGATCGAGGTCGATTCGCGCTTGCGCCAACAGCGCCTCGTCGTGCGCCAACTGGCCCTCGGTCTGAGATAGCTGTGCTTCGTAGGGCCGTGGGTCGATGTCCACCAGGGGATCTCCCTTGTGAACCATCTGACCTTCCGTGTAGTGAATCGCGACGATCTGGCCCTGGACGCGGCTGGTGACCGAAACCGTGTAAATCGGCGTGACGGTGCCGAGCCCTGAGACGTAAACGCCGATGTCGCCCTTCCGAACGGTTGAAGTTGAAACTGGGACTCCGCGAAGGGGCTGGTTCGTCTTGGCCTGACGCGCCTGCTGGTTGGCCTGATATTGGTGGTACATCCAAAACGCGGCGGCCAAAACCACGACTATGCCAATGAGCCAGGCCCACCACCTGTGACGGCCTTCGGCGGGACGGTCCGGCGGCGGCTTCGGGGGGTCTTGCCCCAACGTAGTCGAGTACGACCTGTCTTGTGTAGTAGTCATCGTGTCCACTGGTGAACTGCGGGTGCAAGTCTCCTAAGCGCACATTTCGCGTCTGTTTCCCATCATGTGATTGGACGAAATTCCGTGGCCGAGCGTTTCACCCCGGTCGGCGCCGGGCAGCGTTGGAGCCGACCTTATTATTCCCCAAGGGGCGAATCCGCTTTTCGTGAGTCTACCCTTATTCATCCGACGTATCCATAAGTCACAGTCGATGGCCGCGAGGGTACCTCGGGGATTCGATGTAGAAAGGAGCACGCTGGATTGGTATGAAAACGCAGGGGCGTCAGTGGCTTGCGGAGCTGCCAGGAGCCGCCGCGCGACCGTTGAGAACGTCGAAATCCTGATGGACCCTGGCCAATCGGTCCCCTTTGATGTTTTCGTAAGTCCCGAAGATCAGGAATGGGACCAAGGCGGCTACAACCCAGAGCTTGGCGCGTCCGGGGACTTTTGCCTCCGGCTCCCATCGGAAAATCCGGCGAGAGACTTCGAAAGCGACGCCCAATCCCAGGATGAGCGCGATCACGTCGATGATAATTTCACGGCGGCCGGCAAGATTCGTGGCGGCAAATTCCAGGCCGGTGGCAAGATAGGTCGCTGGAATGAAGAGGGCGCAGCGCTGAAGCCAGGTGGGGAAGACACCGAGGGGAACGGTTGCTCCCGACAAGAAGAGAAAGCCTGTCCAGAGAACCTGGTTGATGACCTGCGTTTCCTGCATGGTGTTCGTCACGCTGGCGACGATCAGACCGAGCGACGAGAACGCGAACGAGCCGAAGGTAATGAGGAGAAAAATCTGCCAGAGATTGCCGAAATCTTTCAGGTGGAATGTCCAGCGGCAAACAAGCATCTCAATCACGACCGTCGGGATCATCATGATGTAGTTGGCGAGGACGCTGGACGTCAGCATCGGTCCGGCGCCGAGCGGCGCGAGGCGAAAGCGCCGAAGGATGCCTTGCTCGCGAAACATTACGAGCTGAACGCTGAGGCCCCAGAAGCTGCCCATCACGGTCATCGTCAGAATCGCGCCAAGGATGTAGCCGATCCAGCCCGTGCGTCCTCTGCCGAACAGAGCGGCAAAGAAAAACAGGAATCCGAGCGGCATGACCAGGCTGAAAAACAGGAACATCTTGTTGCGCATGGCGAGCCGCAAGCGAATTTTCGTCAGTATCCACGTATTGCGCACGACTTTCTCCTCTACTCCCTGAGCCTGCGGCCCGTCAATTCAATGAACACGTCTTCCAGGGACGGCGAAAACATTTCGAGGCTCTGCAGCTCGTTGTTTTGCGCCTCCAGCTGCTTCACAAGGGCGACAATCGTGTGCGGCGGGTGCGTGGAGTGGAGCACGTATGTGCCGTTGAATTCTCGGCAGTCGGCGACGCCCTCCATTTTTGTGAGCATGCCGTCCTGCAGCGGGTGCGCGAGGCGCACTTCGATGCGTGTTGTACCGGCAGAGCGTTGCTTTAGCTCACGCGGCGTTCCGAGCGCGATCACCTTCCCGAGATCAACGATCGCCACGCGGTCGCAAAGCCGCTCGGCCTCTTCGATGTAGTGAGTCGTGAGCAAGACGGTCTTCTTCTCGCGCTTCATCTGCTCGATGATGTCGTAGATTTCGCGCCGGACCTGCGGGTCGAGGCCCGCGGTGGGCTCGTCGAGGAAAACCACTTTCGGGTTGTTGACGAGAGCCATCGCCAGAGCCAGGCGTTGCTTCTGGCCTCCGGAGAGCTGGCTGTAAAAGGCGCCTCGCTTCTCGTCGAGCTGGAAGCGTTTGAGCAGGTTGTCCGTGTCGGCGCGGTCCGGATAGAAATTCGCGAACAGGTCGATTGCTTCCTTGACGCGAATTTTGTCGGGCAGGGAAGTGGACTGCAGGACAGCGCCGATCGTCTCCTTGAACTTCTCGCCGCTGCGCTCAGGGTCCAACCCGCACACGCGTGCGCGGCCACCGTCGGGCGTGCGCATCCCTTCGAGGATTTCAATCGTGGTGGTCTTGCCGGCGCCGTTCGGCCCGAGCAGGCCGAAGACTTCACCCTGCTGCACCTCGAAACTCACGCCGCGAAGAGCCTGGACCGTGCCGTAATGCTTCTGGAGGTTCTCAACCAGTATGATGGGTTCGCCCACGAAATATTCCCGTTGCGAAAATGGAATCTACTTCTATATCACAATCGTGATGCGAGTGCGAATCGCCGATGAAGCGGGCCGCCCTGCTTTTTCGGCCCATTTTCCACGGGCGAAGCATGCGGAGCAGCCCCGTCACCTCGATGGGCGAGTCTTCTTGCGCTTTGCGCCGGAGCGCTTTCGCCTGTTCGGTGACCAGCCGAAACGCTTGATGTCAATGGCGGCGCCGTCGAATTCGACGCCTTCGGTTGCAAGCAGTCGCCGCTGCAAACTTGCGTGCGGCTCAGGCATGCGAACCTTGCCGCCCGCCCCGATCACGCGGTGCCAGGGAATCCCACGTCCGCTGGGACAGGCAGCCATGGCGTAGCCCACCGCCCGGGCGCCGCCCGGGACGCGAACCGCGCGGGCGATCTCGCCGTACGTCGTGACGCGCCCTCGGGGGATCTTCTTGATCAGGCGATAGATGGGGTCCCATGACATGTGCCTTTTCGTTGCCTCCCTGTGACGTTTACGGCTGGAAGTGCGTCTTTGTTTCGGATTGGGTCATCGGTGGTTTCGATTCAAGCCATTTTGCCTGCGCCGAGCATCCAATAAACTAGGGGAAAGCGGTTGTCTGGGCAGGCGTCGCTCGACGAATCACCTGTCCCCCAGCGGACCTAAGCGCGTTCCTCCCGAGTAATAACCGATTCGAAGCAACCTTACAAAGCCCTCAGCATCGTACCATTGACGGGGTAGTGGACCGGCCGTACACTACGCGACTCCGCCCGAAAAGGAGGCGTGTTTTGGCTTTCGTTCGGAGAAAAGGGAACAGCTACTTTTTGGTGCACAACGTGCGCCGGCAGGGAAAGGTGCGGCAGCTGCACCTTGCACGGCTTGGGGAGCGGCCGCGCATCACCGACGACGTCGTTCGCAAAGTATCTCGCAACCACCCATTCCTCGATGTCGACTGGTCGCGCCTGCGCGAGCGGGTGAACAGCCGCGTCGAGCTGTTCGATATTCGGTCGCCGTACGTGCAAAACCTGATGCATTCGCTACGCAACCTTAACTTGGACCTGGCCGATCTGTCGCCGCCGATGCTGCTGCTGGCAGACCGGTCCCATTCTAGCCGGGAACTGGTCACGCAATTGCGGCTGTTACGCTCGACTCTCGATATCAAGCTGGATCAGTTCGAGAGATCGGAACCGAGCGGCCTGGAGAGCGGAAGAATGTTCCGGTAGGGGAGCATTGCCGTGGGCGCGCAAGCACAACTCGACCCAACTCTACGAAGCGTGGAGTCGCGGGATTTTGAGACGGGGCTTCGTCGCAAGATTGTGGGCCAGGACGAAGCGGTGCAGGCGGTGGTGGACTTGTACCAGGTGTTCCGAGCGGGACTGAACTCGCCGGGACGCCCGGTGGGGAACCTGCTGTTCCTGGGGCCGACCGGCGCGGGGAAGACGCGCGTCGTGGAAGCCACGGCGGAAGTGCTGTTCGGAGATCCGCGCGCGGTGATCAAGGTGGACTGCGCGGAATTCCAGCACTCGCACGAAATCGCGAAGCTGATCGGCTCCCCGCCAGGATATTTGGGGCACCGGGAGACGCATCCGCTGATCACGCAGGAAGCGCTCGCGCAGTATCACACCGAGAAGCTGAAGATCAGTTTTCTGCTGTTCGACGAAATCGAAAAGGCGAGCGATGCGCTGTGGCAGTTGCTGCTGGGGATTCTCGACAAAGCGACGCTGACGCTCGGCGACAACCGCCGCGTCGACTTGTCGCAGACGATGATTTTCATGACGTCGAACCTGGGCGGCGGAGAAATCACGGAGCTGATGACGGGCGGGATGGGATTTGCGCCGTCAGTGCGGCCGGAGTCGAAGCCGCGTTTGGACGAGAAGGTGGAGAAGACCGCGTCGGAAGCGGCGAAGCGGAAGTTCGCGCCGGAGTTCATGAACCGGATCGACAAGGTAGTGGTGTTCCATCCGCTGCGCAGCGAGCAGCTCGAGCAGATTTTGGAAATTGAACTCGGGATGGTGCAGCAGCGCGTACTGGAGACGGCGAAAGGGCGGTTCCTGTTTCGCGTGACGCCGGCGGCGCGGGAATTTCTGCTGCGCGAGGGGACGGACCTGAAATACGGGGCGCGTCATCTGAAACGCGCGATCGAACGGCACATCGTGTACCCGCTGGCGAGTTTGCTGGCGACCGAGCAGGTGTGCCTGGGCGACGTGATCTCGATCGACTGGGACGGCACGCAGAACGGCTTGACGTTCCTCAAGGAGGCCGAAGGCGCGCTCGTGCCCGTCGTATCTCCGGCGCCCGAACCCCGCACCCATTCCGCCGCGGCCATTTCGGACGGACGTTCACTTGCCGTCCCGTCGAACACAAAGGCCGTAGCGGAGGCCACGACCGAGCAGAAGGTTTCGCCGGCGTCGGCGCACCGCAATACGCCCGGGGAACGCGCGAAGAACGACAAAGGCAAGTAGGCAGGAAATTTGCGGCGCGAGTGCCCGACGAGAGCCGCGGCACTCGCGACCTCCTCCAATCCCTGAAAAACCCAAATACAATCAGCAGTTCACTTGGCCGGAGGCGGCTGCATCGGTTCGTCGAAGCTCCCGCCGTAAATGTTGGGCACCTTCGCGCCCATGGGCCGAAGATACGCCGTAAGCTGGCCCCGATGATGGATTGTGTGGAAGAGCATAAATTGCAGGTACATCACGGCGGGATAATTGTAGATTCCGAAGAACTCGAGGGGAGTCGCCCAAAAATCCACCGAGAGCTTTGTGACCTCATCGAGCTTTGCCGGAAAATTGTCTTCGTACCACGCGACGACGTCGCGTGAATCCTGAAAATCGTCAGGAATACTGTCGTCGCCCTCCAACGCAAATTTTCCCTGAAGGAATCCATCGAGGAACCAGACGTCCACCGATGCGATGTGCCAGGCCAGTTCGAAGGCGCTGCGCGAATCGGGGTGCGGGCGGTACTTGCAGTTGTCTGGAGGGATCGCACTCAGTACGCGCTTGGTGATCGCAGATTCTTGCCGAACAGCCGATAAGAATGTTTCCGAAAGAAGTGCAGCTTTTTCGAGAGTCATGGTGCGGCTGCCTCCGGGCCTAGGGTTTCCAGCGAAGAACGGGCTTGCGCGCGGCAGCGACCTCATCGAGCCGCCCGACCCGAGTCGAGTGCGGGGCGGTTTTCACAAGCTCGGGATTGCTTTCGGCCTCGAGCGCGATCGAGCGCATGGCGTCAATGAACAGATCGCACTCCTCTTTTGATTCCGACTCGGTCGGTTCAATCATCATTGCGCCGGGAACGATCAGGGGGAACGCGGTTGTATAGGAGTGGAATCCATAGTCGATCAGGCGCTTCGCAATGTCCATCGTATTCACGCCGTTCTTCTTTTGCCGCGCGTCGCTGAAGACGACCTCGTGCATCGACGGCAGATCGTACGGCAGATCGAAATGATCTTCGAGATGCTTGCGGACGTAGTTCGCGTTCAGGACCGCGTCTTCCGTGGCCTGGCGAATGCTCGGACCGTACGCGAGCGTGTACGCCAGCGCACGAAGGAGGACTCCGAAATTGCCGCAGTAGGCGCGCACGCGGCCCACGGATTTCGGACGATTGTGATCCACGGCGAAACGCCCGTCGTCCTTTCGCACGACCACCGGAATCGGAAGGAACGGCTCGAGGATTTTCTTGACCATCACGGGCCCCGCGCCGGGACCTCCGCCGCCGTGCGGCGTCGAGAAGGTCTTGTGCAGGTTCAGGTGCATCACGTCGACGCCGAAATCGCCCGGCCGGGCCACGCCCGCGAGCGCGTTCATATTGGCGCCGTCCATATAAAGCAGCGCGCCGCGTTCGTGCAGAATGTGCGCGATTTCGTCAATGCGCTCCTCGAACACGCCCAGCGTGCTCGGGTTCGTCACCATCAGCGCCGCAACGTCGTCGGTCGCAAATTCACGAAGATGGTCGGTGTCGATTTGGCCGCGATCATTCGAACGAATGTTCTGCACTTCGTAGCCGGCGATAACCACTGACGCGGGATTCGTCCCGTGCGCCGAATCCGGAATCAGCACCTTCTTGCGCGGATTGCCCTGGCTTTCGAGATACGCGCGAATCATCAGGAGCCCGGTGAGTTCGCCCTGCGCTCCCGCGGCGGGCTGGAGGGTCGCCGCGTCCATTCCCGTGATTGCGAGCAAGCAATTCTGCAAATCGTAAAGAATTCGCAGGCAGCCTTGCGCCACCTCGGCCGGTTGCATCGGATGCGCCAGCGCCAGCCCTTCGATGCGGGCAACGTGCTCGTTGACGCGCGGATTGTATTTCATCGTGCAGGAACCGAGCGGGTACATCCCGAGATCGATGGCGTAATTCCACGTGGAAAGCCGCGTGAAGTGGCGAATCACTTCGATCTCGCTGACCTCCGGGAAGCCGTCGACGCTCTCGCGGGCGAGCGCGGGGCCCAGAACGGCACGCGCGTCGACGGGCGGAACGTCGAGCGGCGGCAGTTCCATCCCACGCTTGCCGCGCGCCGATTTCTCGAAAATCAATCCTTCGTTTTGGCTGACGTGACGGCCGGCCTTGCGAATGGTCGTCGGCGGCGCTTCCGTTTCTGTTAGTTTCGAGTCCAAGTGCGACAGCTCCTTACCTTTCCTTACACCGGGCTTTCGAGGATTCGCCGGATCGACGCGGCAAGGCGCTCGATCTCCGCGCGCGGCGTGGTCTCGGTGACGCAGACGAGGCCGCGTTTCGTCAACTCAGGATAGTGCGTGCCGATGGCCAGGGGACCAATGATCTTCTCGCGCATCAGCGCCGCGTTGATGAGCTTCACCGAGCGTGGGAATTCGAGCACGAACTCGTTGAATACGCGGCTGGAGAAAGCGCGGCGGACGCCCGGAATCTTCTCGAGCTCCGCGATCGCGAACTGCGCCTTCGCAAGATTCTGCAGAGCCATTTCGCGCAGGCCTTCCTTCCCGAGCAGGCACAAATGCACCGTCGCCACCAGCGCGAACAGCGCCTCGTTGGTGCAGATATTCGACGTCGCCTTCTCGCGCCGAATATGTTGCTCGCGAGTGGCGAGCGTCAGGACGAAGCCGCGCCGGCCTGCGGCGTCCGTTGTCTGTCCTGCGAGGCGTCCCGGCATTTGCCGCACGAATTTCTCGCGCGTCGCAATCACGCCGACGAACGGGCCGCCGTAACTTGGCGCAACGCCCAGCGCCTGGCCTTCCATGGCGACGATGTCTGCCTCGGCGGGCGGACGGACGATGCCGAGCGAAACCGCTTCCGCAATCGTCGTGACGAGCAGCGCGCCGGCCGCGTGCGCCGCTTCGGCAAGTTCCGGGACCTCTTCGAGCACGCCGAAGAAATTCGGCGACTGGATCACCACCGCGGCCGCGTCCTTCAGCTTATCGCTCGTCAACAACTGTCGATCCACTTGGCCCGACGCGGCGAAGCCAATCTCCTCGATCTCGAGGCCGAGGTTCTTCGCGTAGGTCTTCAACACTTGGCGGTATTCGGGATGGACCGTCCGTGCGACGAGGACCTTGTCTCGGCCGGTCACACGCTCCGCCATCAGGACCGCCTCTGTGAGCGCCGTCGAACCGTCGTACATGGACGCGTTCGCCACTTCCTGGTCGGTTAGCTGGCACATCAAGGTCTGGAATTCGAAGATAGCGGTCAGCGTGCCCTGTGAGATTTCCGCCTGGTAGGGAGTGTACGACGTGAGGAATTCGCCTCGCTGGACCATCGCGTCCGTGACCACCGAGCGAAGGTGCTGGTAGACTCCGGCGCCCAGAAACGACGTATAGCCAGTTGCATTCTCCGCCGCGCGAGCTTTGAAATATTCGATGATCTCCATTTCAGAAAGTGGGCCGGGCAAGGGAAGTGGATCGCGAAGGCGGAACTTCTCGGGGATTGTTTCAAACAGCTCTTCGACCGATTCCGCGCCAATAGCAGCGAGCATTTCCTGCCGTTCGGAGGGACTCTTGGGCAGATAGCGCATCAGGCCGAATGTTCCTGTGCTTTCTCGGCGATATAGCCTTCGTAGGCCTTCGCATCCATCAGCGAATCGACCTGCTTGGGGTCGGCCAGCCTCACCTTGATCAGCCATGCGGCGCCGTGCGGGTCCTGGTTGATTTTCTCGGGCGAGTCGGAGAGCGCCGCATTCGTCTCCGTGACGTGGCCGGAGACGGGAGCGAAGATTTCGCTGACGGCTTTCACGGACTCGACGGTGCCAAATGACTCGCCGGCCTTGATCTGTGCACCGACCTTCGGCATCTCGACGAATACGACGTCTCCGAGCTCATGCTGTGCGTAGTCGGTGATGCCGATTGTCCCGACGGAGCCCTCTACCTTGATCCATTCGTGATCTTTCGTGTAGCGATAGTCCGCTGGATACATGCCTTGCTCCTCGGTTCTCGAGACTACTGACCCCGCTTGTAGAACGGCAACTTGATGATGCGGGCCGGCGCCCATTGGCCGCGAATACCTATTTCGATTTCAGTTCCCGCCACGCTCGATGCCGGCGGGACATACGCAATCCCGATATTCTTCTTCAGTGTAGGCGACGGGCCGCCGCTGGTGACCTGGCCGATTTGCCGTCCCTGGATTCCGACCGGGTAGCAGTCGCGGCCGATCCGTTTATCGAGCATCTCGAAGCCCACGAGCTTCCGCGGGATGCCTTCCTTCTTTTGCCGCTCGATCACGTTGCTGCCGAGAAACGCGCCCTTGTCGAGCTTGCAGATCCAGCCTAGGCCTGCTTCGAGCGGCGTCGTCGTGGCGTCGATCTCGTGCCCATACAGGCACATCCCGGCCTCGAGCCGCAGCGTATTCCGCGCCCCAAGGCCGCACGGAATCATTCCGGCTGCTTCGCCCGCAGTCAGCAAATCAGTCCACAGTTTCTCGGAGAATTGCGGATCGAAATAAATCTCGAAACCGTCCTCGCCCGTATAGCCCGTCCGCGCCATGAGGCAATCGACGCCGCTCACGCTGCCGAACTTGAAGTGATAATAGAGGACGGACCCGAGCGCCGCCGGCGTCAGCCGTTGAAGAATCTCCGCCGCGCGCGGCCCCTGAATCGCGAGTTGCGAATAGCGCGGCCCGCCGTTCTCCGTTTTCGCGTCGAAGCGGTTGTGCGAAACGATGTGGTCGAAATCGTTATCCTGGTTGCTGGCATTGACGCACAGCAAGTAGTGCGTGTCCGAAAGCTTGTGGACTAGCAGATCGTCGACGAACGTGCCGCGCTCGTTCATCAGCCCGGAATATTGCGCCTGACCGACGGCGAGCTTGGACGCGTCGTTGCACGTCACCCACTGCACCAGATCGAGCGCGCCCGCGCCGCGGATCTCGATCTCGCCCATATGGCTGACGTCGAAAAGCCCCGCTCGCGTTCGCACGGCGTCGTGCTCCGAAAGAATCCCCGAGTACTCGAGCGGCATATCCCAACCGCCGAAGTTCACCATCTTCGCGCCCATCCGCCGGTGGGTCTGGTTCAGTGCAGTTTTTCGCAGTTCAGCAATGGCCGGAGTGGTCACAGAGGATTTCTCAGGATTCGTTGACAAGAGAACGAACCTAGCACGCGTGTTTTCGAGTGTCAAGAAACCGGCGCGCGGCGGCAAATGCGGCTAGCGCTCCGATTTGGCGGTTTCCACCGGCGGAGGTTCTTTCCGGCAGCTCGCGCATGCCTTGAGCAGTTCATCGAGTTCCTCGGGCTGGACCGGCTTTGCAAGATAGCCGTCCATGCCGGCTGCCAGGCATCGTTCCCGGTCGCCCTTCATGGCGTGGGCCGTCAGCGCGATTACGCATTGATGGTGTCCAGTCGCCTTTTCACGCTGGCGGATGGCGGTAGTGGCCTCCAGGCCGTCCATATCCGGCATCTGAATGTCCATCAACACCAGGTCGTAGGGGTCTTTCTCGATAGCCTCGATTGCTTCGCGCCCGGTTCCTGCGGTTTGCACCCGGTGTCCTCGCTTTTCGAGCAGGCGCGAAACCACCCGCCGATTCACGGCGTTGTCCTCGGCGAGCAGCACGCGCAGGCGGGGCATCGAACGCGCTTCCTCGCGAAGCGTGTGGCGAGTGATGGGGCAAGCGGGGCCGAGCTCCCAGGCAGATCCGAGAACGCGGGCGATGGCTTCATGCAACTCCGTTTGCCGGATCGGCTTGACAAGATACGCAGCCACGCCCAGTTCCCGGCACCGTTTTCCGTCGCCTCGCTGACCCAGCGACGTGAGCATCATGATGGTCGCCGACGTCGACAGTTCCGGATGCTTGCGGATTTCCTCGACCAGCTGGAAGCCGTCCATCTTCGGCATCAGCACGTCCGTCAGAATGAGCGTGTAGGGCGTGCCTGCCCTTGCCGCGCCATTCAGTTCCACTAGAGCTTCGTCGCCGCCTTCGACCGAGCGCGACTTCATGTTCCAGCGCGCCAGCATTCGCTCGAGAATCAGGCGATTCGTTCCATTGTCGTCGACAATCAGGATTTTGGCGTTGCTAATCGCTTCCTCCGACGCTACGTCGGGGAGTCCGCCTTGGGAGACCGCAGGTCCGAACCGCACGGTGAAATGAAACTGCGTCCCTTTTCCTTCTTCGCTTTGCAGCCATATCTTGCCGCCCATCATTTCGACGAGACGCGCCGAGATTGTCAGCCCCAGCCCTGTCCCGCCGTATTTTCGGGTCGTGGAGACGTCCGCCTGGGAGAACGGATGGAAGATCGCCTCCTGCTTTTCCGGCGGGACGCCAATGCCCGTGTCTGAGACAGTGAAACGAAGCAGCGTGTGCTCCTCGTCCTGCCCGTCGACCGCCACCTGCAGCTCTACTTCTCCCTTCTCCGTGAACTTGATGGCGTTTCCCACCAGATTGACGACGATTTGCCGCAGCCGCCCAGGATCCCCGTGCACCACTCCCGGCACGTTGGCGTTGATATCGCAAAGCAACTCGAGGCCTTTCTCATCGGCCCGCGTCGACAGCGTCTTCAGGCTCAGCTCCAGAAGCTCGGGCAGGTGAAAGTCGATTGCTTCGAGGTCCAGCTTGCCCGCTTCGATCTTGGAAAAATCCAATACGTCGTTGATCACGGTCAGCAGAGAATCCGCGCACATCTTCACCGTGTCGATGTATTCCCGCTGTTCGGACGTCAGTTCGGTGTCGAGGGCCAAATCCGCCATGCCGATGATCCCGTTCATGGGCGTGCGAATCTCGTGGCTCATATTCGCTAGGAACGCGCTCTTGGCGTTGTTTGCCAGTTCTGCGGCTTCGCGCGCCCTCTCGAGCTCCGCTTCCGCTTCTTTACGCGCGGTGATATCGCGGCCGATTCCCATGATTCCGACGGCGCGGCCTTCGCCATCGAGCAGGGGCACCTTGGTCGTCAGGTTCCACTTCGGCGTGCCTCGTGCGTCGACGTTTGCTTCCTCTCGATTGATCAGCGGTCTTCCGGAGCGAAGCACAGTCTGCTCGTCGGCAAAAAAGGAGGCCGCGATGTCGCGAGGAAAGAAGTCAAAATCCGTCTTGCCCAGCAACTGCTCGGAGCTTTGCACGCCCATTAGCTCCCCGACAGTTCGATTGGCAATGACGAAACGGCTCTTTTGGTCTTTGACGTAGATGTAGTCCGGGATGCTGTCGATCAAGAGCCGCAGGAGCCGCCGCTCCTCCTCGAGCGCCTTTTCGCGCACCTCGTGCCGTTTGGCTCTTCGTCGAAGCGAGTAGAGCAGTGGTGCAAGCGACACACAGAGGACCAATCCAACGCTTATCAGCCTGAGGCTCGTCGCTGGCATCGCCGGGAAGGCAAATCTCCACAAGAGTCCGTAGCCACCGCCGGCTAGCCCGGCGCTGAGCAAGAGGACTAGCGCCCTGCGCCACCAATTGAGGGCCCCGCTCGAGGGCCGGGCCGCAGTTTCCATGTCCGCGATCTCTCCGGACACGCGAAAGTCGGGTTCCATCGGCTCTTGGCTCCTCGGTGCTTGTCCAGCGGACGAGTATCTTCCACCGGCAGCGCGCACACCCGCGACTCAGATTGGTCGTGAAAACACTCAGGAAGGGGTAAGGCGAAGATAGCAAGACGAAGGTCCCCGGAGCAAGGCGGCGCCGGGAAACTGTGTTCCGTGAGCCACTATGTGGAATCAGGAGCGCTAGGACACGGTTGAAATGCCGCCCGCGAAGCCGCTTGTGGCGAACCCACGCATGTCCTAGTATTGTACTTAGAGGACGCGTCCGCACGAGCCGGAAGAACCCGAAGGAGCGGTGCCGTGATTACGCTTTGTTCGCAGTGTGACAAGCCGGAAAGGCAATGCACCTGCGAGAAGTACTGCTGCTTCTGCCAGTCGCAACAGAATATTCGGCTGTGTGTCGACGGGCTTTACTATTGTCCGGACTGCCGCGAAGCTTGCGACGTTCGTGTCGCTGATTCCAATGAGCGCTGATCCCACCCGCGTCGAGGTGGTCTTGCACGACGACTCCCGCTTGCTGGCGGCCGTCGATGCAATCGTGGTCTTTGCCGGCCAGCGCGTCGGCCTAACCGAACGCGAACAGGCGGGCCTCGCCGCCGCCACGTCGGAAACGTGCGCCGAGGTGTTCTCGATTGCGAATCACAACGGCGATCGTGGTTCCACTCTTCGCGTGGTCGTCTCGGATTTCTCGAATCGTGTGGAAGTAGCGATCGAAAGCCTCGACAGTGAGCATCCCACCGGACCGTCCCATGCAGCTGGCAGCAAGGCCGGAGCTCCGTCGGAAGCTTACGTCTCTGTCAAGGCTGCGCTCCAGCGCAGCGACGTCGATCGCGTCCAGCACGAAGTTTACAACCACCGGCCGTGGACGATCTTGATCAAGTACCTCGCCGCGCAAAGGCCCAAGCAGCAAGTGTAGTTTCGGCGCCCGCTTCGCTCTCCCGTTCGACTCTACCGCGGCTTCACTTCGTACCGCGCGACCATCCCCGCCAGCATGTGGTCGCTGGACATTGATGCCTGGCGGCCGTCTTTATACCCTACATCTGCACGGAAAACACTTTGCTTCGAATCAGCGAAAGAAGTTGGTCCTGGCTGACGGGAATTTCTATGTTGAGGCGATCGCCTGCCGGCGTGACGCGCACCTGGTCGAGCGCCGCCGCCAGCGTCGGGTTCGCTGGCGCCTCTTGGTACCGGCGGTACATGACGCCCGCCTGCAGCGCGGCCGACAGCAGGTTTGCGTCGTCGGGCGAGCTGCAAACCGCCTGGAACTTCGCGTCCATGCCGCTATCGGCGTCGACGCTGATCGTCATCGCCTGCAGCCGGCCGATGATTGTGGCAGCCTGCGGAAATTGGTTTGCTTGCGGCAGCAACTGGTTCATCGCGAGATGCGTGTAGTTCGCATTGAGTACGGCCCAGATGATTCCGTTGCCGTTCGTGCTGGTGATGAGGGGATAGATCTTGTCGTTCGTGAACAGACTTTCCGCATTCCCTGTGCGAACGTCGATCAGCTTTTCCAGCGCAGGCCGATGCCCGAAAGCGGCGGTGTTGGAATCGATGAACACGAACAGAATGTCATTGGCGGCCAGGCCGCTGCCGAACGAATACAGGTGGTATCCCTTCACGTCATACGCCGGAAGCTTCTGCTGTTTGAAGTGTTCCTCGGCGGACGTTGGGTCGAACGTTCCGAGTGCGACTCCGACGATTTCCTCGCCTCCCGTTTTTCCGACGGTGATTCCGCCCCAGGCCAATTGATCCACCTGCGTGTTCGGGTCCACGCCTGCCGCCGTCAGGAACTGCTCGAATTGGCGGAAGCGGCTTGGCAGGATCTGATCCCGCAGTTGCGGAAACCATGCCAGCTTCCGCGCGGATTTCATGTCTGCGTACGCGAACTCGCCCACATCCTTCGGAAACATGCCGATGACGGCTGTGCTCAAAGAATCGGCCGCGCTCCTCGGAGGAATCGCGGACAAGATTGCGCCGAGCAACACCGCGCCGGCGAGAGCGATTTTGAAAGTCACTTGAATTGGCTGTCTCATGATGCTTTTCTTCCCCTCAGATTGCAGGCACTACGAATGGCGCGCGCTGACCGCTGTTTCGGATACGCGCGACGCAAGCGACTCAGCCTCCGCTCGTGTCCGTGCCAGGAACGCCGCGTCCGTGATGGACTCGAGGTTGATGGCCACATTCTCGAGCGCCCCTCGAACTGCCGCTGCTGCCATCAACCGGCCCACGCGAAGGTCTGACTTCATAGACGGGCTGGACATCGATTCCAGTTGCCCGAGCTGATCAAATATATCGGCAGCTTTGCGCGCCACTTCAAGCGGCACATCAGCGGCCCCGCGCAGCGCCTGCTGAATTGCGGCGTCTCGCCGCTGCTGTTCCTC
Organism: Candidatus Acidiferrum sp.; assembly: GCA_035517015.1. GTDB lineage: Bacteria > Acidobacteriota > Terriglobia > Acidiferrales > UBA7541 > Palsa-295. The sequence goes on from DATIZQ010000100.1 coordinate 195,461, forward strand.
GGCCGTGCCCTGCGGCAGCTTGTAAGCCGCCATTACCGATTCAAACGAGGCGGCATCGCGATCGATCGCCCCTGCAAGCTCGCGCGATGCCGCGCTGAACTTGGCCACCGCTTCGCTCAGCGCATCGACGAACGCGGCTTGCGACTTCTTCTTCCGGGAGAGCCCCGCCACCATGTGCCCGAGGCTTGCTCCGAGCGCCCCCGCCAGCGCCGCAACCGATCCGCCGCCCGGCGTCGCCGTCGGTTCCGCCACGGCATCGAGAAAAGGCTGCGCCCGTCCCGCCAGCTTCCCGGGACCTTCCGTCGCCACACCGGCCAGCGATGCTTCGATACGATTCTCTAACACCTGCGCTGCCGAAAAGTTTTCGAACTGCAGGTAGAAATCAGCTGTCAGCTCAATTGCGCGCTTGGGAATCAATCCTACGATTTCGCTGCCCACGATCGACACGCCGTAGCGCTCCGCCTCGCGCTTCACCATTTCAAATACGCGGTGCATGGGCGTCTGCTCGAAATCCGTCAGGTTGATCGACACTTGCGCCAGGTTGCGCGCCCGCAGGTCCACGCCCATCGCCTTCACGTATCGCAATCCGCCGTTCGAAAAGCGTATGTTCTTCCCGATTTTCTTCGCGATTTCCAGGTCAGGCGTATTCAGATTGATGTTGTAGGCGATCAGGAATTTGCGCGCGCCCACCACGGTGGCGCCCGCCGTCGCATGCAGCCGCGGCTCGCCGACGTCCGGCGCGCGATCGGGGTTGCGAAGCACTTCTTCGCGCAGGCCCTCGAATTGTCCCTTGCGAATGTTTTCGAGGTTTGTTCGCTCCGGCCGCTGCGCCGCCGCCTCGTAGAAGTAGACCGGGATTCTGTACCGCTCCCAGATTTCGCGCCCGGCTTTCTTCGCCAGCGCGACGCAATCCTCGATGGCCACGCCCTCGATCGGAATGAACGGAACCACGTCCGTCGCGCCCATTCGCGGATGCGCGCCGGTGTGCCGCGTCAGGTCGATCAGCTCCGCTGCTTTTCCCACGCCGCGCAGCGCCGCCTCCGCCACCGCTTCGGGGTCTCCCGCCAGCGTTACGACGCTCCGGTTGTGGTCCGCGTCGCTTTCGCGATCGAGCAGAAATACTCCCGGCACCTCGCGCATCGCCGCGACGATCGCGTCCACCTTGGCCAGATCTCGCCCTTCGGAAAAATTCGGAACGCACTCGATGAGTCGTTTCATGGGTTCAGCGGGTCTTGCGATGAATGATGCTGCCGCGCTTCATGGTCAAGCTGCAGAGATTCACCCCAAAATGATACGGGATTTCGCGGTAGTCGGCCACGTCAAACGCCGCCAGGTCCGCGTATTTGCCAACTTCAATCGACCCGGCGCGGTCGTGCTGGCGCAGCGAATAGGCGGGATTGATTGTGGCGGCGGTGACGGCCTCCGCGGGCGTCATGCGCATCTGCGTGCACGCGAGAGACAGAATCATCGGCATGCTGAGCGTCGGGCTGGTGCCCGGATTGAAATCCGTCGCCAGCGCCACGATCGCGCCTGCTTCGATCAGCTCGCGCGCCGGGGCATAACGCGCCAGGCTCAGGTGAAAGCAGCATCCCGGCAGCAGCGTGCAAACCACATTCGACAGGGAGAGCGCGCGAATGTCACTCTGCTCGACCTTCTCGAGGTGGTCGGCGCTCGCTGCGTTCAGTTCGATCGCCAGTATTGCCGCGCCCGTGCGCGCCAATTGTTCGGCGTGGATTCGTGGCACCAGCCCGCAGGCTCGTCCCGCGGAGAGAATCCTGCGTGCCTGCGCAACCGTAAACGCCCCGCGGTCGCAGAACACGTCGCAGAATTCCGCCAGGCCCGCTGTTGCGACGGTGGGAATCCATCGTCGCGCGACCAACTCCACGTAGGCGTCAGGCCGGCGCTGAAATTCCTTGGGAACCACGTGAGCCGCGAGAAATGTCGACGCGATGTCGAGCGGCTGATCTTGATGTAGCTCCGCGGTGATCGTCAGGATCTTCAGCTCGCTCTTCCAGTCGAGGCCGTAGCCGCTCTTGGCTTCGACCGTTGTGGTCCCGTGTGCCGCAAACTCCCGCAGGTGCTCGAGCGCCCGGCCGTGCAGCGCGCGCGCATTCGTGCGGCGCAAGTGCTCAACGGTCGACCGAATTCCGCCGCCCGCCCGCGCAATCTCCTCGTAGGTAGCTCCAGCGATGCGTTGCTCGTATTCGGCCGCCCGGCTTCCGGGGAAGATGAGGTGAGTGTGGGAATCGACGAAGCCGGGCAAGACGACGCGCCCGCCGAGGTCGAGCCTTTCCGCGCGCCGCGCTGCTCGCAGAGTTTCGATGCGCCGCCGCGTGCCTACAGCCGCGACGCGATCGTCGTGGATCAGCACCGCTCCGTTGCGAATGATTCCCAGATCGCGCACCGCGCGTCCCCGCCGCGGGACGGGCCCCCGCAGCGTCAGCAGCTCCGAGCAGCCGGTGATGAGCAGATCGGGCACGGGCGATTGCCACGCATACTAGCGCGTGCCGTCGTGAAAAACTACTGTGCGCGAAAATAACGAACAGCCTTTTCGCGCGAACGGATTTGCTTTACTATGCGCGCGATTCCATCGGAGGTAACGATGTTCGCCCGAACGAGCGCCTGTGTTTGCATCCTCGCCGTTGCGGTTCTCACTTTCGCGCCGAGACCGTCTGAGGCGAAGCACCCCGCGGATTCCACGTCCTTCGATCTCGTGATTCGCAACGGCCATATCGTCGACGGCACCGGATCGCCCTGGTATTCGGGCGACGTCGGGATTCGCGACGGCCGCATCGCCGCGATCGGAAACCTCGCGGACGCCCCCGCCAAGCGCACCATCGACGCACACGGCCTCACCGTCGCGCCCGGCTTCATCGACATGCTCGGGCAGTCCGAGACGACGATCCTCGTCGATCCGCGTCTGCCTTCGAAAATATATCAAGGCATTACAACCGAGATCACCGGCGAAGGCGGCTCGATCGCGCCGCAAACGGACGCTACGCTCGCTGAGGACCGCGCGGGATACGAGCATTATGGCATCACGCCCGACTGGAAGACGTTTCGCGAGTATTTTGCGCGGCTCGAGAAACAGAGAATGGGCATCAACCTCGCCAGCTACGTCGGAGCGACCCAGGTGCGCCGCGTCGTCATCGGCGACGTTGATCGCGCGCCGACTCCCGCCGAGCTCGAGCAAATGAAATCGCTCGTTCGCCAGGCGATGGAAGAAGGTGCGCGCGGCGTCTCGACTTCGCTCGAGTACGCGCCGGCTCCTTACGCGTCCACCGAAGAGCTGATCGCACTGGCCGCCGAGAGCGCGAAGTACGGCGGAATCTACGCCACTCACATGCGCAACGAAGGTGACGGAATCATGGCTGCGCTCGCCGAGACGGCCCGTATTGCGCGCGAAGCGAAGACGCCCGTCGAGATCTGGCACCTGAAGACGGCCGGTGTCTCGAACTGGGGCCACATGCCCGAAGTGGTGAAGTTCGTCGACGATGCGCGCGCGTCCGGCCTCGACATCGAAGCCGACACCTACGCCTACACCGCGTGGAACAATTCGTTCTCTGCATTCGTTCCGCCGTGGGCACACGACGGCGGCGACGCAAAGTTGATCGAGCGCCTGAAGGATCCCGCCACGCGCGCCCGCATCCGCAAGGACATGACCACGCCCACGAAAGAGTGGGACAACGAATGGCAGGAGATTCCCGGCGCCGACGCGATTCTCGTCAGTTCAGTCCTGAACCCCGCGCTCCGTTCGCTGCAAGGCAAGCGAATGTCTGAAATCGCGAAGATGTGGAATGAGGATCCCATCGACGCGATTTTCGATTTTCTCGTCAAGGACAACGCCGCCACCGATGTCTCCGTCTTCGGCATGAACGAATCCGATGTCGAGCTCGCGCTGAAGCAGCCGTGGGTCTCGGTCGACAACGATTCCTCCGGCGCTTCGCCGGAGGGCGTCCTCGGCGAGGATCACCCGCATCCTCGCGCCTACGGCACGTTTCCGCGCATTCTCGCCAAGTTCGTTCGCGAAGAGCATCTGCTCACCTTGCCCGAAGCGATCCGAAAATTCAGCGCGCTGCCGGCGCAGCGCATGAGAATCACGGACCGCGGCGTGTTGAAAGCAGGGATGTGGGCGGACATCGTGATTTTCGATCCTACGACGATTCGCGACGTCGCCACATACGAGAACCCGAACCAGCTTTCCGTTGGGATGACGTACGTCCTGGTGAACGGCGTGCCGGTGATCGAGAACGGCAAGATGACTGGCGCGCTCCCTGGGCGCGTCCTCCTCGGCCCCGGCTATACTGCACCGAAGTGATGAAATCAAACGGGTTGCTTGTCGGAGGCATCGCTGCAGTTGACGTTATGCCCTCAGAATGCTACAGTGTAGATGAGAGACTACACGTAAAGACATGGCGCTCAACATTCGCAACTCCGAAGCAGAGCGGCTGGCGGCGGAACTCGCCAAGAGTACTGGAGAGACAAAGACCGAAGCCGTGATTAAAGCCCTGCGCGACCGCCTCGCTCGCGTCCGCCGCGAACGCGCGAAGCGTCGTCTGGCTGACGAGCTTGAGGATATCGCAAAGCAGTACGAGTCGCTTCCGGTGCTGGATCACCGATCGGCCGACGAAATCATCGGCTACGACGAAAACGGTCTGCCTCGCTGAACGGTCTGCAATTCGATGGTCATTGACACGTCCGCATTGTTGGCAATCCTGGAACACGAGCCCGAGCGGCGTGTCTTCCTCGAGGCCATCGAAGCGGCGGATTCCCGTCGCATGTCGGTGGCGAGTTTTCTGGAAGTTTCCATAGTCGCGGAGCGCCGGCGCGGGGCGCTGGGGTTGGCAGCGGTGGATCATTTCATATCCTCCGCTGGAATCGAACTAGTGGCTGTGGATGTCGAGCAGGGACGCGCGGCGCGAGCAGCCTTCTCGCGCTTCGGAAAGGGAAGGCATCGCGCGGCGCTGAATTGCGGCGACTGCTTCTCCTACGTTCTGGCTTCCGTGCTTGGCGAGCCTCTTTTGTGCAAAGGCGATGACTTCGTCCACACGGACATCGCATTGACCCGCGGCGCCACTGGATGACGATCGACCAACGCGGCTCAAGAAATTCCGCCGGCTTCAGGCCTTCTTCTCCAGTCGGTCGCGCCACGCAGCCACGCGCTTTATGATGAAGGTCAGCCGGTCGCGGCCCCACTTCGTCCGCGTGATCACCTTCTCGATGTCTCCGAACGCTTCCGGGTCGCCGAGCTTTTCCCGCAGCTCCTTCACGAACGGATGAACCTTCGCAAACAGGAAGAACATTTCGCCGCTGAACGCCGGCCGCAGAAATAATTCCTCGCTCAGCGCGCCTTGCAGCACGAACGACGCGGCGATTCCCCAATAGCCGCCCACTTGCCGCAGCCAGTTGTTTTCCTGCGTGCCCGTCGCAGATGCGACCTTGACGAAGTCGTCCGCGTTGTGCGGCCAGAATTCGCCCATCCACCAGTTGCGCGCTTTCCGCATTTCGGGCTCGCGCCGCAGGTCGTAAAGCTGGAGTATCAACTGCGCGTCATTAACTGTCGGCTTCTTCGGCATCTTTCCTCCGTTTCAGAAATTGACTGACCTTTCGTTCTTGCCGGGAGTCTTCACCCCGCCGCCTTCGCCATGTAGGCGGGAGCGAATACCTCCGCGACGAAAGACTCGATCGTCGTCGGCGTCGTGTTCTGCGGGGTTCGCGGCTGTTCCGGATTGAGCAGGCCGGCGTTCGCCGCTTTCAGCATTTCCACCATCAGCGCCGCCATCTTTCTCGACATCCCGATCTGCGCGAGCGCCGGTTCCAGCATCAAGAAGGGCACCTGCATGTACCCAAGCCCGGGATTGCCAATCGCCGCGCCGATAATCGACGCGATCTCCTTCCAGCTGACGTCGCGCGGCCCGCTCAATTCCTGCACTGAGCTTCCCGAAAAATCGCCCGCCATCAGCCGCGTCGCCGCGTATGCGCCGATATCCTTCGTCGCGATCCACGGCTGCGCGACGTCTTTTGGCGCTGCGCCCGGCAGCGAGCCCATCATCCGCAGCGGCGCGATATTCATCAGCAGGTTCTCCATGAATTGCGCCGGCCGCAGGTGCAGCACGTTCAGATTCGGAACGTTGTTGAGCTTCTGCTCCATGTTATGCAGCCCGACGATCGGCCCGGTTTTCTCCGCGTGTTGCGCTCCCATGCTGCTCAGCGTGACGACGTGCGCCGGTTTTGCCGCGGCCACCGCTGCCGCGTACGAATCCGTCACGCTCTCCTGAAACGCGCGCGGATCCTCCACGCGCCCCTGCGGCACCACTAAATACACTGCCGCCGCGCGTTCGAACGCCTTGGTCATCGCGGCCGCGTCTGCCGGATCGCCGGCGAACGCCTCCGCGCCCTTTTGCGCGAGCGGCTCGAGCTTCTGCGCGTCGCGACCGACCGCGCGCACCTTTTCGCCCTTTGCGAGCAGCGCCTCCGCCGCCGGCCGTCCCGTATGCCCCGTCGCCCCCGTTATGACGATCATCTTGCCTCCGCCATTTTCTTTTTGTCATTGCCCTTGGCGAAATCTTTAGACTGGCCACCAAGCTCCGCGCGCGATTTCCGGCAGCTCTTTCTTCATGACATGCAGACAGTATCTCGAAGCGCCGACCGAAAGACCGACAGAGACCACCGCGAGCCAAACAAACAGGCTTCGCGGGAACGCCAGGTCGAGCGCAGCAAAGACCAACAGCAAAAATAGCGCCAGTAGCTTGATCACCAGCGCGCGGCGAAAGCGAAGAGACGCGTCCCGCCGCCTCGCTATTTGGATCGCGGTGAAAGGCAAGGAGAGCGCGAACCACAAGAGCAGCGCGGCTCCGACGTATTCGGGCGTCCCTGACATTTGCGCTCAACCCGTTCAGCTCCCGAATTGTACTTCCTCAAGCGAATATGTTCGGCGCATCCGATCCTTCTATCTGCGTTCATCCGTGTTCATCTGTGGTTCAGGGCTTTTCCGTGTTTGCCCTTCTATTCTCCGCTTTCCATCATCGGAATCTTGACGCCCGACTTCTTCGCGAAGTCGATCGCCTCGGGATATCCCGCGTCCACGTGGCGCGCGACGCCGATGCCGGGATCGTTCGTCAGAACGCGCTCGATGCGCGCCGCCATCTCCTTCGTTCCGTCGGCGACGGTCACTTGGCCCGCGTGCTGCGCGTATCCGATGCCGACACCGCCGCCATTGTGAATCGAAACCCAGCTCGCGCCGCTCGCCGTGTTCAGCAGGGCATTGAGCAGCGCCCAATCGGCCACCGCGTCCGAGCCGTCGCGCATTTTCTCCGTCTCGCGATACGGCGACGCCACCGACCCGCAATCGAGGTGGTCGCGCCCAATCACGATGGGCGCCTTTAATTCGCCGCGCGCCACCAGATCGTTCAGCGCAAGCCCGAATTTGTCGCGCTCGCCGTATCCGAGCCAGCAAATCCGCGCCGGAAATCCCTGGAAGCGCACGCGCTTCTGCGCGAGGTTGATCCAACGGACAAGGATTTCGTCGTGCGGAAACATTTCCAGCACGAGCTTATCGGTGCGATAGATGTCCGCCGGCTCGCCCGAGAGCGCCGCCCAGCGAAACGGCCCGCGTCCTTCGCAGAACAGCGGACGTATGTAAGCCGGGACGAAGCCCGGGAAATCGTAGGCGTTCTTAACGCCCTGCTCGAACGCGAACGTGCGAATGTTGTTGCCGTAGTCGAACGTCACCGCGCCCATTTTCTGCAGCGCAAGCATGCCCTCGACGTGCTTCGCGATCGATTCAAGCGAGCGCTCGCGATATGCGTCCGGGTCGCTCTTGCGCAGTTCCGCGGCCTGCGCCACGTCGAGCCCTTGCGGAATGTAGCCGCCGACGGGATCGTGAGCGCTCGTCTGATCGGTCAGCAGGTCGGGCACGACGCCGCGCCGCGCCAGCTCCGGCACCACGTCCGCGCAATTTCCCACCAGTCCCACGGACGTCGCCTCGCGCTTCCGCACCGCGTTTTTCAGAATGCGCAGCGCCTCGTCGAGATCGTTCACCATCACATCGCAGTAGCCCGTCTTCACGCGGCGCTTGATGCGCTCGGGATCGACATCAATTCCCAAGAACGCCGCGCCGTTCAGCGTCGCCGCCAGCGGTTGCGCGCCGCCCATCCCGCCCATGCCGCCGCTCGCGACCAGCTTCCCCGCGAGGTCGCCGCCGAAATGTTTGCGTCCCGCCGCCGCGAACGTCTCGTACGTGCCCTGCAAGATTCCCTGCGTGCCGATGTAGATCCAGCTTCCCGCGGTCATCTGGCCGTACATCATCAGGCCCGCGCGGTCGAGCTCGTCGAAGTGCTTCCAGTCGCTCCAGTGTCCGACGAGATTCGAATTCGCGATCAGGACGCGCGGCGCGTATTCGTGCGTGCGGAAGATTCCCACCGGCTTGCCGGATTGAACGAGCAGCGTTTCGTCGTTCGCCAGCGCCTTCAGCGACGCGACGATCGCGCGATAGCACTCCCAGTTGCGCGCCGCCTTGCCGCGCCCGCCGTAGACGATCAATTCTTCCGGCTTCTCGCCCACTTCCGGGTCGAGGTTGTTCATCAGCATCCGCATCGCCGCTTCCTGCTGCCATCCCCTGCAGGAAATCTGCGGACCCCGCGGCGCGCGTATCGGCTGGTAGGTTGTAGTTGCGTCGTCGGTAGCTAGCTTCGACATGACCCTTGCCTCCGCCAGCATCTTATCGCGGAGAAGCGCACCTGCGACAGCGGGAAAGGCCCTCGGCGTCGGCTATCGCGTCCCGGGTTTTCGAGATTGCGCGGCCGCGGGCCCCGGCGTCGATGCGTAGGCCGCCGCGGCGATCTCGCCAAGGGCCTCGCCTGCGATCTTCTGCGCGGCTTCTGGATCGTCCATCGAAACGGACACCATGTTGACGTACAGCGCCACAATCAGATGCTGCCCGCTCGCCGTATCCATGTAACCCGCAAGGCCTTTCCCCGTTACCATCAGCCTTTTGTTCAGCGCGTCATATGTGGCGTACGTACCCGTTTTTGCGTGCACGTGGCCTGCAGCGGGCGAATTCACTTGAATCTTGAACAGCGTGCCGTCCTTTCCCAGAATTGGCAGACCGCGATAGAAGTCGTCGAAGTTCTTCTGCCGGGACATGTAGAGAAGGTAGTGGACCATGAAGTCCGGAGAGAAATAGGCGTTGCCGCCGGCTCCATCGCTCTGCGCCGCTCCCGTCAAATCCAGGCCGGCCTTCGCCAGAAACTGATTTTCCTCGTCGAAGCCGGCCTGATCGATTTGCTTGTCCTTGTGCGCGATCAGCGCGCCCAGAATGAATGGCATGGCGCTGGCGTGAAGATTCTGGCTGACCTTCAGCGTGATTTTCACCTCTTCCCGGAACGGCGGCGAAATGTGTTCGGCGACGACGTTCTCCGCCTTGTAGTTGGCCGCGAGCGCCTTGAAGTCGATCGAATCCCCGGGTGCCGCGAGCTTCGACGACACGTCCAGTTCCTTCAACGCCTCCATTAGCAGAGTCGCGGCGAAACGGCTCGGCTCGGGAACCGGATAGGCCGCCATTGGCGGCTTCGCGTCCAGCGCCAGGCTGCCGGTCAGGGTTACGCTCCGAGTTCCGTCCGGGTTAAGTTTTTCACTTTCGTAATTGAGGGTGGCCTTCGAGCCCGGCTTTCCTGTCGTGGCTTGATTGATGATGGTGACGTACGCCGTCTGCGGCGCAGTCTTCAGTTGCACGGGCGAACCCTCGGCGGGTCCCGGGCTGACCACCACATCCACCACGTTGTCGTTCACCACAATCGGCGAGATCACCACGCCGGTACCCAGTTCCCGATCTCCCTCCGGGAATAACGTCGCATCCACCAGCAGTCGTCCCGTGATCCGTTTGATTCCCTTTGCCGCTACCTGCCGTGAGAACTCGCGGATCACCGCCAACGAATCGCCCGGCAAGCCCTTGCTGTCCGGTCCGCCGTACGAATGATCCTCGTTTTCAAATGCCAGCGTGTCGTCCGGCTGAATCCGATTCGAGAGATCGAGATCCCCGGCGGCTACCAGTACTAAATCGCCCTGGAGCGTGCCGTCCTGCCCAATCGGGCCGGTGCGGTACATCTTGGTGTGGAAACGATAGTCTCCTCCCAGGAGTTCGAGAGAGGTGCCCTCCGTCAGCAACTTGGTGGTGGAACCCGGCACAAAGAGCTGCTGCGAATTCAGCTCGTAGATTACATTCCCGCTGTCGGCCGAAATGAACTTGATCCCGAATCGGGAATGGGCAAACTCCGGCCGCTCCATGATTTTCTTGATGCCCTCCTCGAGCGTCGTGCCGGACTGCGCCTGCAACGGGCTGACCCAACAAGCGGAAACGACGGCGATGCAGCCAAGGAAAATCATTCGAACGACCCTTCTCGTGATCCTCTTTGGCGCCTCGGAAGCTATCCTGCAGATTGGCATGAGCGGCCTCCCGCGCGCATATTAGCTCAACCCGGGGCAAAACGGGCGAGCTCGGCGGTCGCGAGCCGCCGTTGCGTTCCTCGAGGGCTAGTACTCGGCCCGCCGGGGTCGCTGTGTAAAAGTTACCCATTGACAAATAGATAACTTTGTGGTAACATGGCTCGTTTTTGTTGCCCGCCGGACGGTGGGCATGGAGGGGAGGGTACGTCGTGCGATGGGCGGAGCCAAGTCGGGGCGAAGGAAACGTCAATCGGTACACTTTGCAAACGGAAACGCCCGTAACTCACGGAAAACAAAGGGCGGGTCTAGATTTCAATCGGTACACTTCTCCGGGTCTCAGAGTGGCGTGCCTGCCCCTCGCGAAGTCTCTGGGTCGCGGAGCCACGAGCTGCTCCTCACCGGCCGCCGTCTTTCTAATCTACAGTTCCGCGATTAGAAATCGCTCTAACTCGTTGAAAACACAGGGCCGGCACTATGTCTAATATACAGTCGCGGACGATTTCGGTAGCAGGGGGCCTCTCCTTGCCGCTCTGCATCCTGGCATCCATGCCTCCGCTTCTAATCTGTCCGTTGAAGATTAGAAATCACCTTAACCGGCGCAGAATCAATTACTTGAAAATTTCTAATCTATCCGTCTCCCGGCTCAACGATTTGCCATTGGCCGGGTCCATCAATTACAGTGCGGGACGCGAGAATCTCCAGTTCGCAAAGGAGGCTGACCATGGCGGATTCAGAAGCAGCGGCGAAAGGGACGGCGAAGGCGCAGGTTTTCGGTGGCGTGAACCCGATTTTTCGCGTGCGGGACCTGCAAGCGAGCATCGACTATTACGTGAACGCACTCGGTTTCAAGGCAGACTGGGGCGGCGCGGATTTCGCGTCCGTCTCGCGTGACCGTTGCCACATCTTCCTGTGTGTGGGAGATCAGGGGCATTTCGGAACGTGGGTGTGGATCGGAGTGGAGGATGTGGAAGTTCTGCTCGACGAGATCCGGGCGAAGGGCGCGAAGGTCCGCCACGAGCCGAGCAATTACGGTTGGGCGTACGAGATGCAGATCGAGGATCTGGACGGCAACGTCCTACGGATCGGCTCCGAACCGCGTGAAGACAAGCCGACGGGGGACTGGCTCGATATGAACGGGGATACCTGGAGAAAACTGCCGGACGGCAGTCACACACGCGTGGCGCGCGCGGAACCGCCCGGCAAGGCGTAAAACTCGTATGCGTTGCGCATTGCGGGGGCGATAGGCTAGAGTGAGCGCAAGTCCCGCCGGGCAGCGGGCCTCAGGCAGACATGGCGAACGAATATCCCTCTCTTACGAAAAGCTTTCTCGATGCGGTGGACAAGTTTGCGAACCCGCACGTGCAAATGTACCGCACGGCGAACGGGTGGCAGTCGTACTCGTCGGCGGAGATGTTGCGGCGGATTGCGGGTCTGGCGAAGGCGCTCGACGAACTCGGGATCAAGCCCGGCGACCGCGTGGGGGTGTTCGCGCCGAACTGCCCGGAATGGCACGTCGCGGATTTCGCGATTCAGGGCTTGGGCGCGGTGAATGTCCCGGTCTACTTCAACGAGTCGCCCGAGCGGCTCATTTACATCCTTGAGGATTCCGGCGCTCGCATCCTGATCACGGCGGGCGAAGCGCAGGCGCGCAAGATCGCCGAATGCCGCCCGAAGCTCGCGAGCCTCGAGCAGGTGATTTCGGTCGGGGCTTCCGCCGACCTGCGCGGAGACGTGCTGCGCTACGAGACGCTGATCGTTAACTCCGGGCCCGAGGACGTGGCGGAGTACCGCCGCCGCGCCATGGGCGTAAACGCGAATGAGCTCGCGACCGTGATTTATACCTCCGGGACGACGGGCGAGCCGAAGGGCGTGATGCTGAGCCACTCGAATCTGAGCTCGAACGCGCTGGACTCGCTGCGCGGGCAGCACGTGGATTCGACGGACTTGGCGCTCGAATTCCTTCCGCTCGCGCACGTCTACGAGCGCGTCGTGGGGTACGGCTATTTTTTCAACGGCGTGACAATCGCCTACGTCGAGCGCATGGAGGACGTGCCGCAGGCGCTGCTCGAAGTTCACCCCACGTTCGCGGCGGCGGTGCCCAGGTTCTTCGAGAAGATTTACGCGAACATCCTGGAGAAGGGCCATCGTGAATCGGGAATCAAGCGGCGAATCTTCGATTGGGCGCTGAAAGTGGCGGACGAGGCTGTGCCGTGGCGCGCGTATGGCAAGGGCGTGTCGGCGGGCATCCGGCTGCAGTGGCAGATCGCGAACGCTCTCGTCTATTCGAAGATTCGTGCCGGGCTCGGGAACCAGCGGCAGCGCTTCGTTTCGGGAGGCGGCCCGCTGGCGCCGGAGCTGGCGGAGTTCTACTGGTCGATCGGCGTCGAAGTCTACCAGGGCTACGGCCTGACGGAGACGTCGCCGGTGGTGTCGACGAACAACATGGACGGAAATCGGGTCGGAACTGTGGGACGGCCGATCCCGAACGTGCAAGTGAAAATCGCGGAGGACGGCGAGATTCTGGTGAAGGGTCCCTGCGTGATGCAGGGCTACTACAAGAAGCCGGAGGAGACGCGGCAAGTATTCACGCCCGACGGGTGGCTCTCGACCGGCGACATCGGGCGAATCGACGAGGACGGCTACCTGATTATCACCGACCGTAAGAAGGAACTGCTCAAGACTTCCGCCGGGAAATTTGTAGCGCCGGCGCCGATCGAGAATTCGCTGAAGACGTCGCCGTTCATCTCGAACGCGATCGTAGTGGGAGACGGGCGGAAATTCGCCTCGGTGCTGATTGTGCCGAATTTCAACGCGGTTGGCGCGGAGGCGGCACGGAACGGCCGCGAGCTCGCGACTCCCGGGCAGATGATTCGGGACGAGTGGGTGCGGGATTTGATCGCGCGGGAAGTCGAGCGGCTGACGGCTTCGCTCGCGCAATACGAAAAGCCCAAGCGATTTGCGCTGCTCGAACAGGAGTTTTCGTTTGCGAACGGGCAGCTTACCTACACGCTCAAACTGAAGCGCCGGATCATCGAGGAGAGATACGCGGACGTGATCGCGCGCCTCTATGCGGACGTCGAGGAGCCGCGCCCGCACCACCACGAGTGGCCGTCGGCGGCGAGGGCGGACGCGCCCGGCCCGGAACGACCGGAGTAGAATGATCTGGGAGAAATTTTATGACTGACCAACTGGTGATTGCAGGGCGCGCTTTCGGTTCGCGCCTGATTGTGGGGACGGGGAAGTACCGCAGCTTCCAGGAAATGGCGCGCGCGCACGAGGCGTCGGGCGCGGAGATGGTGACGGTGGCGGTGCGCCGCGTGAATCTCACCGACCGCAGCAAGGAGTCGCTGCTCGATTACATCGACCGCAAGAATTTTTTCATTCTGCCGAATACGGCGGGCTGCTACTCGGCCGACGAGGCGATTCGCACGGCGCGGCTGGGCCGCGAGGTGGGACTGTCGGAATGGGTGAAGCTCGAAGTGATTGGCGACGAGCAGACGCTGTTTCCCGACACCGAGCAACTGATCGCGGCGACGAAGGTGCTGGTGAAGGAGGGCTTCGTCGTGCTGCCGTACACGAATGACGACCTGGTCACCGCGCGGAAGCTGATCGACGCGGGCGCGTCGGCGGTGATGCCGCTGGGGGCGCCGATCGGGTCGGGCATGGGGATTCAGAACCTCGCGAACCTGCGGATTTTGCGCGAGCGAATCACGGAAGTGCCGATGATTGTCGACGCGGGCGTGGGGACGGCGTCGGATGCGGCGATCGCGATGGAGCTGGGCTCGGACGGCGTCCTGATGAACACGGCGATTGCGGGCGCGCAGGATCCGGTGCTGATGGCCGAGGCGATGGGCGCGGCGGTCGAGGCAGGGCGCAAGGCGTTCCTCGCCGGGCGCGTCGAGAAGAAATTGTACGCGACGGCGTCAAGCCCGCTGCAAGGCGTGGTGCGCTAGCGGACCGCGGACGGCGCGACGGCACCTCAGACCACAGATCAACGCTGCTAGACACAGAGAAGAAATAGCCGAGACGAAAGCCCAGCGGCGCACGTCAAAAGTATTGGCATTTAATTCCCGGGATGGGAGGAAGAGCTTGAACACCTATCTCAGATTGTTGTGCGTTTGCGGAATTCTGGCCCTGTGCGGGCGAGCTTTGCCGGCACAGGATACCACGGTCGTCAACGGGATCCCGGCAGTGACGGGCCAGCCGTATTCGGCGGTTGAGGAGACGGAAACGGTCCAGACGCTGGCCGACGGAACGCACATCGACCGGAGGACCACGACGAAAGTGTGGCGGGATTCGCAGGGCCGAACGCGGTCGGAACACTACGTGAAGCCGTTGCACTCAAACGGCGATGCCGAGATCCTGGCTACGGTGATGATTCGCGATCCGATCGCAGGCTTCGAGTACCTATTGAATCCGCGAGAGCACAGTGGCGAGCAGTCTCCGCTCCGCCCGATGGTTGCTGGAGGTCCTGGCGGGGCTCCGACGGCTCGGCGGTTGGATGTGCGAGCGGGAAACGGCGGAGGCGCTGCGGCCATTTCTCCGGTTGCCGCGCAATCCCCGGATCCGAACTTCAAGATTGAACAGCTCGGAACTCAGACGATGGAGGGCCTCGTTGTGGACGGAACCAGAACGACGCGGACTATTCCGGCGGGGACCGAAGGCAACGACGCGCCCATCCAGATCGTGACGGAGAGGTGGGTTTCGAAGGAGCTGCGAATCCCGGTCCTGGTGAAGGTGTCCGATCCGCGCGGGGGAGACCGGACCACGCAGCTAACGAATATCAACCTGACAGAGCCTAACCTTTCGCTGTTTCAACCGCCGACCGACTACACGATCACGACGCACGAATAGCTGACGACTGCTGTGCTTCCAGCGGCACAACGTTAGCGGAAGAGGATGTGCCAGGAGAAATCGACGAGGGCGTGAACGAGAGTGCCGGGTAGGAGCGAGCCGGTTTTCATCCAAGCGCGGCCGTAAAAGAATCCGGCGATCGTGGCGAGCAGGACATATTTCCAGTTCGGCACGGGCGCGTGGAGGATGTGCGAAAATCCGAAAATGACAGAGGCAATGATTAAACCAGCCCACTGATTCTTGAACGTCCGCGAAAGGCAATTCTGCAGAACACCGCGGAACAGAAACTCCTCGGGCCAAGCCGTAAAAAATAAAATCCCCACCGCAGAAACAGGCAGCGAAATGATGCGGCCGAGCGTCGGATGGAACGTCAGGAAGCCGATCCTGAGCCCGAGCGGAATCGCGATCGCGATAAAACTCAAATAGTGAAAGCCGAAATTGAAGCCGAAGCCGCGCCGCCATTCGATGGCGTAGCCGACGCCGTCGAGCCGACGCAGAACGACATATGCCGCGACGGCCGTCGAGAGCGCGAGGAGGATCGAAAGCGTATGTGTGAGCGGCGGCGGATACGGGAACACTTGATACAGCAAACGGTAAGGCGGCGGAAGCCACACGGCGAGCCAGATGAAAATAGCGGCGGCGTAGTCCTCCCAAGTCCCCGGCGGTTTGCCAGCGCTCGACGCGAGGAGGAGCGCCGGGACCACGGCATAGGCGGCGCCGGCAAGCGTCCACTTCCAGCTTCCGGTGACGCCGAGTCCATAGACGATGACGCCGGCGAGCGGAATGATGGGAGCAAGCGCGCGGCCGTGTTCGCCGAGCCACGCGCGAGCGCGGTCGAGCACGCGCGGCGCGGCGAGCCAGAACTCGAACGCGAAAAGCAGCGCCGCGACGCCAAGCGCGATGGCAAAGCGGCGGCCTCCGAAGCCGAGCCAGGTTCCGCCTACCGCCGTGGCCGCGACGATGACGGCCCACAACGCGAGCGCAGTCCAGAGATTTATTTGCCACGACCGGGAATCCACGGTTGCCATCGTCCCGATTCTAATCGAGGCAGCACGCGCCGAGAAAAACTTGATTTGAGGTTCGCGCTCGGCGATGCTGAGCGCACTCGATTCGATGCCGGGACCTGCCAAACAACGTATCGCGTACGTCGACTGGATGCGCGGACTCGCGTGCCTGCTGATGTTTCAGACGCATTGCTACGATTCGTGGCTGGGCGGCGCGGCGCGCAAGACTGCGTTTTTCGGGTGGTCGCAGCTCGGTGGAACGCTTCCGGCGCCGCTGTTCCTGTTTTTGGCGGGCGTCTCGTTTGCGCTGGTGACGGACCGGATGCGGCGGAAGGGAATTTCAGCGAACGAGATCGCGAGCACGACGATTCGCCGCGGCGCGGAAATTTTCGGCATGGGCTTGCTCTTCCGGGTGCAGGAGTTTGTCCTCGGGCAGCCGTGGTCGCCTTGGACCGATCTGCTGCGCGTCGATATCCTCAATATCATCGGTTTGTCGCTGATGCTGATGGGCATCGCGTGCCGGCTGACGAAGACGCGCGTGGGGAACGCAATTCTGGCGGCGGCGATCGCAGCGGGCATCGCGATGGTCACGCCGCCGCTGTGGAACGCATGGCGGCCGCGATGGCTGCCGTGGTTCCTCGAGTCGTACGTCAACGGCGTCCACATCTACGACTCGCCGCGCCCGTGGCTGTTTCCGATCTTTCCCTGGGCGGCGTTTGCGTTCGCGGGGCTCGCGGCGGGATTTTTCCTGATGAGCGACTGGGCGGACCGGCACGCGGCGAAGGCGACGGCGATTGCAGGCGTCGCGGGACTAGGGCTGTTCGATCTCTCGATGAGGCTCGACGCGCACCCGCGGCACCTCTACGCCGTGTACGACTACTGGCACACGAGCCCGCAGTTCTTTCTCGCGCGCGTGGGCGTGCTGCTGATGATCGTGTTTCTGAGCTACGCGTGGTGCCGGTGGGGACCGGGGCAATGGGGCTTCAGCCCGCTGATCCAGATAGGGCAGACGTCGCTGCTTGTCTACTGGGTCCACATCGAATTCGTGTACGGGCGATTTTCGATTTTGAAGAAGCAATCGCAGTCGATTCCGATGGCGACGTTCGGGCTGGCAGTTATCTTCACGGCGATGGTGCTGCTGTCGATCGGGCGCACGCGTATGAAGGGCAAGGGCGCGGAGATTCTTGCGTCAGTGCGAGAGCGAATCGGATGGGGCGGCGCTTCCACGGCTCCGGCGGGAGAGGCGAAGCGCGTCTAGGGTTTTTTCGCCGGTTCCGCGGGCTTCGCGAGCGGCGTGGAAGGCTCGCCGGGCTTGGGCTGAATCTTGAAGATGTACTCGCCGGGCCGCGCGAGACCCATTTCCTCGCGCGCGATGCGTTCGATCGTCGAGGGATCGGACTTGAGCGACTGGACGCGATTCTGGAGCTTCTGGTTCTCCTCGTTGAGCTTCTCGATTTCCTTCTGAACCTCGGCGGCTTCCCTCTGAGAGCGGCGCATCGCAAGGACGCCGTGCGTCCCGAAAACATCCTGCAATAGAAGGAGAACGAACCCGGCAACGAGGAACCACGTCACGTTGCGGTGGAGGAAGGCGCGCATCTGGTCGAAGAAGGACGCCTGCGATGCGTCGATTTTCACGTCGGCGGAGCGCGCGTGGTTCGCGTGCCGAGGCGGTCTCGTGCGGTCGTTCGCCTTCACGCCGCGATCCATGCCTGCGCCTCCTTGGCGATTTTTTGCGATTCGGCCGGAGTCGCGGCCTCGGTGTAGATGCGCACGAGCGGCTCGGTACCGGAAGCGCGCATGAGCACCCACGCGCCGTCGTCGAAGATCAGCTTGAGCCCGTCGGTGCGATCGGTACGCGCGATGCGGCGGCCCGCGAACTCCTTCACGTCGCCCTTCAGCTTTGCGAGGGCGCGGGCCTGAACTTCCGGCGACAGATGCAAATTCACGCGGATGGGCCAGTATTGCCCGCCGACGCGCTTGAAGAGATCGCGGAGTTGTTCGCCGATCGACGCCTGGCGCGCCGCAATCATCTCCGCAACGAGCAGGCACGCGAGGATGCCGTCTTTTTCGGGCAAGTGGCCGCGAATCGTTAGGCCGGCGCTCTCTTCGCCGCCGATGGCGATCTTGTCTTCGCGGAGCAGCGGGCCGACGTACTTGAAGCCGACGGGCGTTTCGTAGACTTTCACGCCGTGCAGCTTCGCGACCGCGTCGAGCAGGTGCGTGGTGGCGACGCTGCGCGAGGCTCCGAGCTTGTAGCCGCGCGTTTCGAGCAAGTAGTCGAAGAGCAGCCCGAGAATGTGATTCGGCGACACAAACGAGCCGTCGTGGTCGAGAATGCCGAAGCGGTCGGCGTCGCCGTCCGTGGCGAGGCCAGCGAGGGCTTTCTTCCCGGTGACGAGCATCTTCAGCGGTGCGAGGTTTTCCTCCGAGGGATCCGGGCCGGTGCCGTCGAATAGGACATCGCGGTTCGTACGAATCATCTCGGCGGAAATTCCTTGGATCGCGAGGACGCGGTCGAGCCAGCCGGCTCCGCATCCATGGACCGCGTCGCACACGAAGGAGCCTTTCGCTTTTGCGATCACGTCGAAGCGAATCATGCGGGCGAGCTGACCGAAATATGGCTCGCGGGGATCGATGCGCTCGAAATCGTCCTCTTCATGCTCATGCGAGGGAGGGGGGGCATCCTTCATCGAAGCCGCGCGCGCTTCAATGTCGCGCGTCACTTCGGGCAGCGCAGGACCGCCCTCGGGGCCGGAGAATTTCAGGCCATTGTATGCGGCGGGATTGTGGCTGGCGGTGATGTTGACGCCGCCGTCGAGCTTGCCGTGAATGATGGCGTGCGCGATGGTCGGCGTGGGCGTCGCTTCCTTGCAGAAAAGGATGCGGCAGCCTTTGGACTTGAGGACGGCAGCGGCCGCGCGCGCAAAATCCTCGGAGAAAAACCGCGTGTCGTAGCCGACGATGAGGACCGGCGACTTCTTCTGCGCGAGAACGTGTCCGGCGATAGCAGCAGCAGCACGCCGGACGCCGGGGAAAGTGAAGTCCTCGGCCATGATGCCGCGCCAGCCGGAAGTTCCGAATTTGATTGCGGGAGCCGCCATTCTTGAATCCCGAAGCATTGTATATTGGCGCGCAAGAGGGGCGAATAGGGGGAATTGCGTAGAGGCGCATCGCAAGAGTACAGTCGGCTTCGCCGTGAAAGACCGTGTCGGCGGGGAAAACTGACCACAGAGGGCACCGAGAAAAGGCTGGAGAACAGGGAGAAACCTGTTCACCGCAGAGACGCAGAGGGCAGAAAACAATGACGGACAAGATCGTTGTGCTGGTGACGTGCGGGTCGGCGAAAGAGGCGCGAAAGATTGCGCGGACGCTGGTCGAAAAGCGGCTGGCGGCATGCGGAAATGTGTTGGAGGTGCCAGTTCGATCGATCTATCGCTGGAAGAGCCTGATCGAGTCGGCGAAGGAATATTTGCTGATCCTCAAAACCTCCGTTTCGCGGTTTGAAGCGCTCGAGACCACTGTGAAGAGCTTGCACAGCTACCGCGTGCCGGAGATTATCGCGCTGCCGATTGCGGCCGGCTCGCCCGAATATCTTGCGTGGATCGTAGAATCGCTCGGTCCGCCGAGAAGGCGCGGGCAAAGGGCCTAAGCGTGCCGCATTATCGCGCTGCCATTGCGGCTCTCGCGATTACCCGAAGTGGATCTCCGAATGCATCGCTACTTCTCGCGAGCGGTGAAGGCAGATTAGCTAGGCCTTGTGCGATTGTTCGAGTTGCTTCAACAAGCGTTGCGCCTCTTCCTCAGATGCTTCGGTACTCCTCTTGGCGGCAATCGTGCGTTTCAGGTAGGTGATTGCTTTCTTGGCGTCTCTCTTTTCTCGAAGGTAGATCTTGGCCACCTGCAAATTGGCGTCGCTGTCGCCCATGTTTATGGCCTTCTGGAACCATGACAGGGCGTTGGATATCTTCCTTTCGTCCCGAAAGATCGTCCCAATGTTGCTGGCCGCTGCAGCGGACCCGCGCCGAAAGGCCCGATGGTACCAACGTAGGGCTGCTTTTCGGTTCCGCTTGACGCCTATTCCTACATCGTAGAAGTATCCGACGCTGAGTTGAGCGCTCGAATCCCCAGCCTTTGCGCCGGATAGAAAGAGACGAAACGCGGACCGAAGCCTTCCGCTATCCCATTGCTTATCGGCTTTTGCAAACAAGGCACCGGCCGACAGCTTCGGAGGCTGTTTGGCGCGACGTTTGGCTTCGGGCATATGCAAGCTCGTAAGGAGAGGAACCCCGGCTTTGCGTCTGGATAACTCGTGCTCAGGGCTCGATGGCGGCGGAGAAGCCGAGCGATTTGAGCTGCTGATTGAACTCGGCTGTCTCTTTCCCGGTGATCTCCTTCACTTTTTCGCGCGCTTGGTCGATCTGTCCCGCCAGTTCTTTGTTCACGGCGACTTGCTGGTCGGTAGGCGGCAGGTCGGCGCCGCTGCCGCCGAGTTCGCCGTCGAGATTCGCGAGCTTGCCGTAAAGCATCATCGGATGGCGGAAGCTGTCCTCAATCTGTCCGGTCAGGTGAACGTCGAAGAGCAGGCCCTCGACTGCGATGACCTTATCCTCGAACTCCTTCGCCGCTTTCTCCGCGTCCTCGGCCTTAGGGCCGGACAGAGCGTGATGCAAGTCCTCTACCTGGCGGCGCGTGCGTTCGAGATGGTTGATCATGCCGCCCAGCTCGTCGAGCTCACTGCGAATCTCGAGCAGTAGCTTGACCTGTGCCTGGATGTCGGCCTCGGTGCCAAGCGTGCCGGGATCGCGCAGGATCTCGACCGGCTGCGTGGATGATTTGTCGCCGACGGTGAGTTTCACAGTGTAGCGTCCGGGCGGAACGCGCAGGGTGGCTCCCGCTTCGCCGACGCCCCAGATCACCAGCGGGCGCCAGTCTTCTTTCTTGGCTTCAGGGTTTGCGCGTCCGAAGCGCGCGGGCGCGCCGGGCTTCACCCACGGCGCATCGGGGGGCGGCGTCAACAGATGAACTGGCGTGGGCTCGTCATAGCCGAGATTCCACCAGACGCGATTGAGGCCGGCCTCGCCTTTGCCATCGAGCTTGCGAATGGTTTTGTTCTCCGCGTCGGTGATCGCGATCGTCCATTTCTCGGCGGGCTTCTTCAAATAGAAGTTGATGTCCGCGCCGTAGGGCGGATTTTCTCCTTCAACGTGTTCAGATTCGCGGCCGCGCGTGGTCTGGATGGTGCGGAGGCGATACGAGGTCCGCGCGGGGAAGAGATAGACGTCGGAGGACTCGGCCTTGTCCCAGTCGCGGAGAGGTGTGATGTCGTCGAGGTCGTAGATTCCGCGGCCGTGCGTAGCGATCAGGAGATCGTTGAAACGAGGCTCGACTTCAATCCAGTAGACGGGAGCCGGCGGCAGGTTATTGCGGAAGTGCATCCAGTGCTCACCATCGTCCCAGGAAACGTAGAGCGCATTGTTCGTGCCGAGATACAGCATGCCTTTGCGTACGGGATCTTCCATGATGCATTTCGCGCTTGAGTTGACCGACTTCGGAACAGAGCTGCTGATGAGTTTCCACGTGGCGCCGAAGTCGGACGTTTTGTAAACGTACGTGTTGTAGTCGCCGACTTGCTCGAGGTCGACGGGGACATAGGCCGTGCCGGCCTCGAAGTGCGACGGCTGGACATTCATCACCGTGCCCCACGGCGGCAGGCCGGAGATGTGCTTGGTGACGTTCGTCCAATTCTTGCCGCCGTCCTTCGTGACGTTGACCTGGCCGTCGTTGCTCCCGGTCCAGATCACGCCTTCCTGCTTCGGCGATTCGGCGATGGCGTAGAGCGTCGAGCCGTCGAAAGTCATCAGGTTGTCGTAGCTGACGCCGCCCGAGTTTTGCTGGTGGCTCTTGTCGTTCGTCGTGAGGTCGGGGCTGATGACGGTCCACGATTGGCCGCCGTTCGTCGTCATGTGCACGAACTGGCTGCCGACGTAGACCTTGTTGTGATCGAACGGCGAAATCGCGATAGGGAACGTCCAGTGC
Source organism: Candidatus Acidiferrum sp. (assembly GCA_035517015.1). GTDB lineage: Bacteria > Acidobacteriota > Terriglobia > Acidiferrales > UBA7541 > Palsa-295. The sequence goes on from DATIZQ010000100.1 coordinate 217,798, forward strand.
CATCGGTACTTCACGTCGGCGGGCGCCCAGCCGTAATCCGGATCCGGCCAGACTTCCACGTTGCGTGCTTGGCCGGTTTTCAGATTCGTGCGATCGAGACCGCCGTTGTAACAGCCGGACCAGACGATGTCTGGGTCCTGCGGGTCGGGAACGCCGAAGCCGCTTTCGCAGCCGCCGTAGGCTTTCCAATCTCCCGCGCCGATCTGGCCGCCGAAGAAGCCGAGCTCGAGATTATTGCTGGGGCCGTAGTACGACGAGCCGTCCTGGCGATTGGCGAAGACGTTGTAGGGAATGCGCGTGTCCGTGTAGACGTGATAGACCTGCGCGATCGGCAAAATGATGTGGTCGTAGGTCTTGCCGCGATTCAGGCTGATGTTCACGCCTTGATCGTTCGCATCGAGGATTCGATTTGGGTTCAGCGGATCGATCCATACGTCGTGGTTATCGCCGCCGGCGCGCGTGATGTCGTCGGCCAGAGTGGCGCCGCCATCGCGCGAAACGCTCCACGAGACAGAGGGGAAGTAGAGCAGATCGGGATTATCGGGCGCGATGCCGAAGCGCGTGTAATAAGGCGAGCGCTCGCTGGGAAGGTGCGACTGGTTGACGAGGGTCCAGGCTGCGCCGCCGTCGTTCGAGCGGTAGAAGCTGGGCGTCGCGTCCTGGATCAGCGCGTACACTCGGCTCGAATCCGAAGGCGCGACTTGTACCGCAACTTTCCCGAGGGGATGATCGGCGGGCGGCAGGCCATGGCCGCTCAATTTCTTCCAGGTTGTGCCGCCGTCGTGCGTGACGTACACGCCGCTGCTCTTTCCGCCGCTGTTGAGGTTCCACGTCTTGATGTCGACCTGCCACATTCCGGCGAACAGGGTCTGCGGATCGTGCGAGTCCATCGAGAGTTCGGAGCAGCCGGTGTTTTCGTCGACGAAGAGAACCTGCTGCCACGTCTTGCCGCCATCCGTCGTGCGGAAAATGCCGCGCTCGTGCTGCGGGCGGTAGGCTTGGCCGATGGCGCAGACGTACGCCGCATCCGCGTTGTGTGGATCAGCGACGATGCGGGCGATGTGGCCGGTTTCTTCGAGGCCGACGTGCTGCCACGTCTTCCCGGCGTCAGTGGATTTGTACACGCCGTCGCCCATCGGGTAAAACGGCCGGATGAGCCATGGCTCGCCCGTGCCGGCCCAGACGATATTGTGCTCGACCGGCGAAATCGCGAGCGCGCCGACGGCGGCCACATCCTGCTTGTCGAAGACGGGATGCCACGTGACCCCGCCGTCCTCCGTCTTGAAAATTCCGCCCGCCGCAGCGCCGGCGTAGATCACCAGCGGATTTCCGGGTTCGCCCACGATGGCAGCGGTGCGATTGCCCACCGGCCCGAGCGGCCGGAAGTGCAGTTCGTGAAACGGATTCGCCGGTTCCTTCGCAGCTTCGTCCGATTGGCCGAAGGCGGGAGAAGAAAGCGTCAAAATGAAGAATGCGCACAAGCTGAGAACTGCTCCACGTGACTTCAGGAACACGTTCGTCCTCCTAAGATAGCTCGGGGATTGCAACCGCGAACCTCGAGTCAATTTGCGGGAGCAAGCAAGATATTCCAGGCAGACATTACGCCCCGCGATTGCGCTTCATACCACGTTCAACTGCAAAGAGGAACTGGAAAGTGACCGCGCGCGGGTCAGTCGAACCGCCTGTCGAGTGTCAAACCTTGGCGAGCGCCTGGCCGAGGTCGGCGATGATGTCTTCGACATCCTCAATGCCAATGGAGATTCGCACCATGCCGTCGGTGATGCCGACTTGCTTGCGGACTTCCGGCGGCATGGAGGCGTGGGTCATCAGAGCCGGATGCGAGATGAGCGTTTCGACGCCTCCAAGGCTTTCGGCGAGCGAGCAGAGCCGAACGTGATTCAAAAGGTTACGCGCAGCTTCGAGCGAACCGAGGTCGAATGAGATCATGGCTCCGAAGCCGCGCTGCTGGTGCTTTGCAAGCTCATGCTGCGGATGCGACTTGAGTCCGGGATAGATGACTCGCTGCACCTTGCGATGCGACGCTAGGAACTCGGCAACCTGCATGCCGTTCGAATTGTGTCTTTCCATCCGCACAGCGAGCGTCTTGACGCCACGCGAGACGAGGAAGCAGTCCATGGGCGCCAGTCCCGCGCCTGCGGAGCGCTGAATGAAATAGATTTTCTCCGCGTCCGCCTGGCGTGTCAGAACAACCGCGCCGGCGGTGCAGTCGCTGTGGCCATTGAGGTACTTCGTCATCGAGTGGACGACGATGTCTGCGCCGAATTCGATGGGCCGCTGGAGATAAGGACTTAGGAATGTGTTGTCGACGACGAGCGTCAGGTTACGACTGTGTGCGAGCCGGCTGATTGCCGCCAGGTCCGTTACGATCATCGTAGGATTTGTCGGCGTTTCAACATAGAGCATCTTCGTATTCGGCTTCAGCGCGCGCTCGACCTTTTCGAGGCAGCCGGTGTCTACGTAATCGAACTCGAGCCCGAAGTCGACCAGGAGCTTCGTGGTGAGGCGGAACACTCCGCCGTAGACGGCCTGGGAGAGAATTGTGTGGTTGCCGGGACGCAGTAGGCGGAAGACGGAGTCGATTGCGGCCATTCCGGAAGTGAACACGAACGCGGAATCTCCCCCTTCGAGTTTTGCGAGCGTGCGTTCGAGCGCCTTGCGGTTCGGGTGAGCTGTGCGCGCGTAATCGTAGCCCTTGCTCTTGCCGACCGCCTCGAGCACGTATGTCGAGGTCTGATAGATCGGTGCGACCACGGCACCGGTTGCCGGGTCCGGCTCCTGGCCTACGTGAATTGCGTCAGTCGAAAAACCCATTACCGCCTCCTGAGCGTCCGTGGAGTGCCGAAAGAGAACTCGAGTGCGAGTCGGCGAGCAACTCCAGCTCCATCATACTTAGCGGAGAAGCGAGCGGCAGTCAAATCTTCGCGGCCACGTTCCTCGCTCGAAAGCGGAAGAGCTTGAGGCGCGCGCTCGATTGCGGTAAAAGAAGATCATGGAACTCGGGCGGTTGCCTTCCGTGCGTCGCCTGTGGGGCTGCGGCCTCGCTCTTTCGGTTGTGCTTTTTGGGGTCAGCACGGATCGCGCTCAGCCGGCGGCAAGCCAACCGAATCCTCAGAGTCAATCGGACTCACCGGATAAGTCCTCGAGCGCGAACAAGAAAGACAAGAACAGCGAACCGCCGACGACGCGGCTGAAGATCGAGATCACGGACCCGAACGGCAAGCCCGTTGGAAACGCAAGCGTTTACGTCCGGTTCAACCAGACGGGTGGACCTCTTCATAAGGACAAGCTTGCCGAGCTGAACCTGAAGACCAACGACGACGGTTCGGTGAAGGTCCCGGAAATCCCGCAGGGCAAGATCTTGATTCAAGTAATTGCAAAAGGTTGGCACACATACGGCAAGTGGTACGACATCGAAAAGGACGAAGACACGATCGAGATCAAGCTCGAGCCTCCTCCGCACTGGTACTAATCTTGTTCCCCAGGCGTATGCTGCAAGAATTTTTCCAGAAAATCCTCGTCGCTCCGCACGGTGCACAATTCCTGGTGCAATTCGCAGTAACTCTAGCATTCGAGAGCGCTTTGGAAATTTGCGGCGGCCTTTTCCACACGGTTTTCAACAGAACTGTTGAAAACTGTCACGCAGCGTTCACATTTCTTTCGGCCTGGGCGAAATCAGTGGTGTGGAAATTACCCAAGGCGCTGCATTCGTCCGTGTCGCGTGTCACAAAGGGAACGCCGCTCGCGCGTGTGGTGCGAGCGGGTGATTTCTCCACAGGTTGGCGCACCGCGTGCGTGATATTATTCCGTTCCGCCTGCTAACTCTTTCCCAATGAAAGAACTCATTTTGAATGCGGACGATTTTGGTCTGACGTCGGGCGTGAACGAGGGAATTGTGCGCGCGCATCGCGATGGAATACTGACCAGCGCGACGCTGATGGCCAACGCTCCCGCGTTCGACGATGCGGTCGCGCGAGCGCGTGCAAGTCACTCACTCGGCGTCGGATGCCATCTTGTTCTCGTTGGCGGCCGCGCCGTAGCTCCGGCCGCCGAAATTCGTTCTCTGGTTGATGCCGACGGAAGACTTCCTTCGACGCTGAGCGCGTTCGTTGCCAAAGTGAGCGCCGGATTGATTCGCCAACGCCACATCGAGCGCGAGTTCCGGGCCCAAATTGAGAAAATTCGCGCAACGGGAATCGAGCCAACCCACCTTGATACTCACAAGCACACGCATGCGCACCCCCGCGTGATGATGGCGCTCGCTCGCGTGGCGCGCGAGGTGGGAATCACAAGAGTACGGAACCCTTTCGAGACGCTTGGCGATGCGTGGACGGCTATGCGAACCGACGGTGTGGGCGCTTCGACACAGTTGACGGCGGTTGCTATGGCTCGTGTCGCAGCTCCGTGCTTTCGCGCCATCTCGCGCGAATACGGTCTGCGTTCGCCGGATCGCTTTCTTGGCGTGGCGATGACGGGGCGGATCGGTTCGCCGGTCCTGCGTCGCATGATTGCCACGCTTCGCGATGGCCACACCGAAATCATGTTGCATCCAGGGATTTGCGACCGCGACCTGGCGAATACCGGCTCCCGCCTGCAGCAGCAGCGGCAAACCGAACTCGAAGCTTTGCTCGATCCGGGACTAAGAGGCATCTTGGCCGAACAAGATGTTCGGCTTATCAGCTATCGCGAGTTAAACTAACGACATGCGGGAACATACCCCCATCCGCCTCGCTCCCAGGTACTCGGTCGTCGTTCCGTTCCACGACGAGGAGGAGAGCGTCCGCGAGTTGCACCAGCGGCTCAGCGACGTCATGACCGAGCGCTACGAGCCCGTTGAGTTCATCTACGTCGATGATCAGAGCAAGGATGCGACGCCACGGCTGCTCGCGGAGATTGCGGACGCCGATCCGAGAGTCAAGGTCCTGCGTCTGCGGCGCAACTACGGCCAGACGACGGCTCTGGCGGCGGGGTTCGACTATGCCGCCGGCGAAATCATCATTTCGATGGACGGCGACCTGCAGCATGACCCGGCCGACATTCCCACGATGCTCGACACGTTCGCAACGGGGAACTACGACATTGTTAGCGGATGGCGCCAAAAGCGCGTCGATAACTTCCTGATGCGTCGTCTGCCCTCGCGAGTGGCGAATTGGATGATGGCGAAGCTCTCCGGCGTCGACATCCACGACTTCGGCACAACGTTCAAAGTCTACCGGCGCGAAACCATCAAAGATGTTCCCCTGTACGGCGAGATGCACAGGTTCATACCGGCCCTGGCGGCGTGGAACGGCGCGCGAGTGGTGGAGGTGCCGATCCGGAACATCGTTCGACCGGGAGGGAAGTCGCATTACGGAATCTCGCGCACGCTGCGCGTCCTATTCGACATCATCACGATCCGCTTCCTGCTTCGCTACATGACACGCCCGCTCCATTTCTTTGGCCCGCCGGGCCTGCTGGGGATTTTTGCCGGCGCCGCGATTTTGGTCGGACTCTTCATCGAGAAGGTCTTCTGGCGCACACCTATCTTCGTGCAGCACGGCCCTTTGCTTGTCCTGGGGATGATGCTGTGCCTGTTTGGAGTACAATTGCTCGCAGTGGGACTTGTGGGAGAGCTGTTGACTCGAACTCACTTCGAGTCGGGCGCCGATCCCGTGTACCGAATCGAGCGGGTGATCGGGTCGACGCAAGCGGCCGAGAGTTCCACGCAGTCAGATGATGCTCCGATCGTGGCGAAGAAAGCAGTTCGCTAGAAAGCCAGCCATCTTGCAGCCAAGCTTGGGAGAAGATGAGGCGGAGCCCGTCGTGTGGTTCGCCCAGTGCCCAGCCTCGTTATTTTTCGAAGGGGGAGTGAGATGCGAAAAGCAATTCTCGGAAGTTTCGCAGTCTTGGCGGTAGCCGCACTTGTTTGGGCTTCCAGCGATCCCTGGAAAGACAAGCCTTACCAGCAATGGGATCAAAAGGACGTTCAACACGTTCTATCGAACTCGCCTTGGGCAAAGACGGTGCAAGTCGATGCCAAGAGTTCGGGGGCGGACCTCCAAGCCTCGCAGGGTGGTCTTCCGCAGGGCTCTTCCGCCGGCGGCGGGTCGATGGGTGGAGGGGGCGGGCGTCCGGGTGGCGGCGGTGGTGGGATGGGCGGTTCACAGCCCCCGGAGGCCGGCGGCGGTGCGGGTGGGTCGGACATGGGGGGCGGCGTCCCGCAGATCGTTCTCAGTGTGCGGTGGCTCTCGTCTCGCACGATGCGGGAGGCGTTTTTGCGCGGCGCAGTTTTGTCAGGCAGCATGAAGGAAGAAGACGCCGAGAAGCAAGCCGCGCAGCCTGTGGACACCTATCAAGTCATTATTGCAGGTCCCAACATGACGCCCTTCCGGTCCATCGAGGAAAACGCGATCAAAGAGAAGGCGACTCTCACAACGAAAAAGGACAAGCAGAAGATTGAAGCCGCGAAGGTGGACATCCAGCGTAGCCCGGACGGCCAGACCATTCGAAGTATCGTTATCTTTTTTCCCAAGAAATCGGCCACGGGCGAAGCGACGATCGCGGCCGACGAAAAGGGAGCTGAGTTCAGTCTCGCTGTCGCCGGCGTTTCCATAAAGACGGGCTTCGACTTCTCGAAGATGTACGACGCGCAGGGCCGCGACCTCTGAGGCTGCCGTCGCCGGCCCGCACTGCCTGCAGAAGGTCTTCGTGTAGTTCAACTCCGCACCGCCTTAGAAAAAAGCGGTTGACGCCATCGGCGACCGCCTCTACGCTCGTCGCAAATCTACTTCTGACGAAAGGAAGGTTGGCATGAGAATCCGGAGCGCAATTGCGTGCGGTGGATTCATTCTTCTTTGTGGAGCGGTCGGGCTGAGCGCGCAAATGAGGGGCATGCAAGGATGGGGAGCGCCGGCTATGAGCGGCTTGTGGCACCCGGTAGTCGGCTCGGGCGCGGTCTACGACGTGGATAGGGACGGAAACAAGACCACGTTCGAACTCGACATCGTCGGCAAGGAATCGATGGCGGGAAAGGACGCCGTGTGGGTCGAGTTCTCGTTTAACGATTCGCGCATGGGCCCCGTCTTCGCCAAGAGTCTCGTCGGCGTGGATGGCCAACAGTATCAAACCATCAAGACCATCATGCAGATGCCGGGAATGCCGCCGATGGAGATGCCACAGGGCCAGTCACACCCCGTTCAGGTTAAGGACATCCACCAGAATTCGACCGATGTGGGCAGCGAGTCCGTGACGGTGCCAGCCGGGACCTTCACCTGCGAACACTACAAAACGAAAGAAGGCGCCGACGTCTGGGTGTCCGAGAAGGTTGTTCCAGTCGGGCTGATCAAGTCGGTGGAGAAGGGCGAGACCATCGTATTGGAGAAGACGATTACCGACGCCAAGGACAAGATCGTCGGCACGCCCGTTCCGTTTGACCCCATGAAGATGATGCAGATGATGCAGATGATGCAGAACAGGCCTCCGCAATAGGGGACCCGCCGGGCAAACTTCCGGCAATTCCATTACAATTAGATGAAAGGGCGCCTCGATCGCTTCCGAGGCGCCTTTTGCTTTCGGCTGCCGCGCGAGTCTGCGCAAGTCCGCGGCCAGCCTGGGGACGGCCCAGCATGGCGCTCTCGCCCGATAAATTCTACACGGCGCGTGTCTCCTATCGCCGCGATGTCGCACCCGATCTCTGGGTGCTTCGTCTTGCTCCCGGCGGCGAGTACAACTTTGTCGCGGGCCAGTATGCGACACTCGGCGTCCCGTTATCCGGGGATTTTATCGAGCGCCCGTACACGATCGTCTCCTCCCCCTATGAGAACGAGATAGAACTCTTCCTGGAACGGGTTCCCCACGGGGAGCTAACGCCGTCTCTTTACAGCCTGCAGGTTGGCGGCGAGGTGAGCCTTCTCAAGATCGCGAAGGGCCGCTTCACTCTCGATCTGAAGAGCGGCCACCCGAATCATCTTTTGCTTTGCACCGTCACGGGCGTCGCCCCTTTCGTTTCCTACATCCGCACGCTGTACGCCGATTGGAAGCAGAATCGCTTTCCGGCCGAGATTCGGCTGCACCTGATTCAGGGCGCCAGCCGATCCCGGGAATTCGGCTATCGCGAGGAGCTCGAATCCATTGCCGCGGACGTGCCGTGGTTCACCTACGTTCCTACGGTCAGCCGGCCCTGGGAGGACGCTGCGTGGCGGGGCGAGAAGGGTCGCGTGGACGACATCATCCGCAAGTATGCTGACCAATGGAAACTGACTGCCGCCGGCACGACTGCGTATCTTTGTGGCCATCCGCGGATGGTGACGAACGGAATGGAAATTCTCGAACGCGCCGGATTCGCGAAGGCTTCGATCCGGAAGGAAGCCTACTGGGCGCCGGATGGCGCGCGGGCAAATTCTGAGACACCGCGCCGCTGAGCAATCAGGACGGCCTCGACAATGAAACGCGCCTCTGTTACTCCATCCGCAGTGCTTCCATTGGAGAAATCGCCGCCGCGCGGAGAGCCGGGATAATCGCGGCGAGGAAGGCGCAGCCTGCCAGCGAAAGAGCAGCGACAGAAAGCGCCACCGGATCCCAGCTCGAAACGCCGTAGAGCTGGGCCGCAAGCAATCGCCCGGCGCCGATCGCCAGAGGAACTCCCAGCAATAATCCAATCCCCACGCGACGGAAGGCTCCGCTCAGCACCATCTGAACCACCCGGCCGCGACCAGCGCCAAGCGCCATGCGCACGCCAATTTCATTCGTGCGTTGCGCCACCGAATAAGCCGTCACGCCGTAAAGTCCGACCGCCGCCAGAATCAGCGCCACGATGCCAAACAGTCCCGCCAGACCCGCTACGGCGCGTTCCTGGCTGAAGACAACGTCGATCTGCTGCTGCATCGTTCGAACCCGGACAATGGTCAGGTTCGGATCCACATCGGCGAGGGTTCTCGTCAGCGTCGCTTCCACGGCGCCGGGCATGCTGTGCGTGAGGAGCACCATTCCGCCGATGAAGTGCGACTGTGTTTCGACTCGCGCCATCATGGCGTCCTTGTAGCTCGTGAACTGCGCGAGCGGCACGAAGAACATCGGCATCGCCGGCCGGTAGAGTCCCCACCCGGCGTATTTGGCGTCGCGTATCACGCCGACGATCCGGAACGTCCCCGCCAATTCGGGCAAGTCCATTCCGAAATGTTTTTCGAGCGGATCTTCGTTCGGAAAGAACCGCCGAACGAACGCCTCGTTCACAACGGCGACCGGAGCTGTGGTCTCGTTGTCTGCGTCCGTGAAGCCGCGGCCGCGCAGAACCGGCTGGCCTACCGCCGCAAAATATCCGGCGCTGACGCGATCCCACGACGAATCCGAGTCCTCGCCGACTTTCGGCGGCGGATGGCCTTCCACAAGAATCAGCTCGCCCCAGTTGTCGGTGAGGGGATTGTAGAGCGCGAGCCCTTCCTGCTCGACGCCCGGCATGGCTCTGAGATGGTTCTCGAGTTCGCGATAGAGCGATCTGAGCCGGTCCGGCGTATACGATGCCGGCGGCGAGTTCAATTGCACCGTGATGCGATTCTCCGTCTTGAATCCGAAGTCCTGGTGCTCCAGATTGCCCAGGCTCCGCGCCAGCATCGTCGCGCCGGCAACCAGGATTACCGAGAGCGTCGCCTGGACGATCAGCAGCGCCTTGCGCGCGAACGTCGTCGTGTCGTGAGTGCTGCGGCCCGCTCCGCGCAACGCCTCGACTGGATGGGCCCGCGTCGCGAACCAAGCTGGAGCCGCACCGAAAATCATTCCGGTAATCAGCGAGAGCAGAAACGCGAACGCCAGCACCAGCAGCGACGGCGTCGTGCTGATGGGAAGGAAGCTCACGCTGTCAAACGCGAGCGTGAGCAGCAAGCGCTCCGCGCCCACCGCCACCAAAAGTCCGGCGAGCCCTCCCATCAGCGACAGCAGCACGCTTTCGACCAACGCCTGCCAAACAATCTCGCTGCGGGACGCGCCGAGCGCCATGCGGATGGCCGTCTGCCCGCGGCGAGCCACCGCACGCGCGAGCAGCAGATTGGCCACGTTGGCGCACGCGATCAGCAGCACCACACCGCACACGGCCAGCAGAATCTGGAGGCTGCGGGAGTAGTTTTCCTTCATCACGCCGACGCCCGCACCCGCCGGAACGACCCTGACGATCGCCTTTGGCAGCGCGCGCTTCACGTCGTCCATCCAATTCGCCGGATAGCCGCTGTCGTTCACCATCCACGTCCGCAGAATCCCGGTCAGGCGCGGCGATACTCCCGCCGTCGTCGCTCCCGGCCGCAATCTGCCAATCACCCGCAACCACGCGCCAGGCGCCTGCCGCAGCAGGGAAGCGTCACCCCGGAGCAGCGGCTCCTGCTGGATGGGGATCCACACATCGGGAGGATCGCCGCGCAGCGTTTCGCCGAAGAATCCCGGCGGCGCCACGCCAATGATCGTGAACGGATGACTCTCGATCACAAACGTTGAGCCAAGCACGGAGGGATCGCTTCCGTAGTCGCCCTGCCAAACGTGATAGCTGAGCACCGCGACCGGCGGCGCCGACGCATGGTCGTCCGCCTCGGAGAGCAACCGCCCGCCGAATGAGCGAATGCCGAAGGTCGAAAAGTAGCTTCCCGTCACGTACTCCGTCCGCAGAGGCTTGGCCGTGCGGTCCGATTCGCGCCGCACGCTCATGCGGTTTCCGCCCGCCTGGAACGCGGTGATTTCCTCAAACTCCGGCAGATTCTCCTTCATCCGTTCGTAGAGCGGGAACGAGAACATCCCCCACGGTTCTTGAGGTCCGCTTTCGACGCAGCATTCGTCGCCGTCGCCGATCCGATACAGAGTGCCCGGATCGGAAACCGGCAGCGAACGCAGCATCACGGAGTCGACCAGGGAGAAGATCGCAGTGGTCCCGCCGATGCCGAGCGCGAGCGTCAGGACTGCCGCTGCGGTGAATACGGGAGAGTGGCGAAACTGCCGGAGAGCGTAGCGAATATTGCCAAGCAGGTTCTGCATGCCTTATCCCCGACTCGGAGTTTGCTGACGGTCGAGAAGACCGCCGCGGTGCGCAATGCGCTACTACGAAGTATTTCGTATGTTCAACGAAGACCTTCGTACTTCATCGTCGCCACATTCGCGCCGAACTTGGCGGGTGCCCACAAGGGGCTTTGTGGCACCCGCCGGTCCGGGTAATCCGCTGCCACCTAGTGTGGGTCGGGTGAGGCAGCGGCAAGCTGTTCGACCGTGCCCTCTATGGCGCGAATCGGCGTCGAGACGTGCACAGTTTCCCCAGGGTCATCCACATCCACGACGATCGATCCGCCCGACTTCGAAACGCGCACGTGCTGGTCCGGCTCGGTCACTTCCACGAACACGACGTCGTCCGCCTCGCGCAGGCTGCCTAGCGCCACGCGAATCGTGGGCAGGTACGGCTGAATCTTCTCCGACGCGTTCGCCAGGTCGCGTCTCGGCACGAAGTGCGCCGCGATCGGTCCGAGCAGCGCGGGCGCAATCACGTTGATGTGGTGCCCCTGCGGCTGCTTCTCGATCACCTTGACCTGAACGAATCCCTCGCTGCAGAGAAGGCCCACTCCCGCCACGGCTGTGCCCGCCATTCCGAGTACGATCTTTCCAAGCAGAATCATGTGTCACCTCTCGGACACTTGCTGTCGGTCAACCCCTGACGCGGCGACTACTCCTGCGTGTTGCGTGAGTCCACCCAGACGCGTACCTTCTGGCTGGCGTCCTGCACGGTCACCAGCAGCACGTCTCCCGCATCGCTCAGCGCGTGCAACGCGGCGGCAACGTCCAGCTCATCGTCCTTCGCCGTCGAAAGCAGTGCGTCGACGATCTTCATCGGCACGGTGACGTCCACCGTCTGGTCTTTCTTTTCCTTGTCGACCACGTGGATCACGATATTGCCGTTAGCCTTCGCTACGCGTACGTCCGCGTCCTTTTCCTTCACGGTCACGAACTCGTTGTCCGGCGCCGTGCGCACCGCATCCAGCAGCGCGCGAACGTCGATCCCGTTCATTTCCGCGTGATGGAACGTTACGCGCCCGTTGTGCAGATCGTGATTGTTGATCGTCGGCAGGATCTTCTCCGCCATCGAGAGCGGCACGTTCACGTTCACGCTCTCTCCCTTCGACGCGTCTTCCACCTTCACGTGCAGATACCGTTCCGGACCCGCTGCCAGCGCCGGGGCCGCTGTTACCACCGCTCCAGCCGCCAGCAAGCACAGAACCGTCGCCACTTGAACTCGCTTTCGCATATTCGGGAAGCCTCCTCGGCCCTTCCTGCCAGCTAATACGGAAACCCCCTCCGAAATGTTCCGTGAAACTTTGTAGGGAGGCGCAAAGCAGGTGTCGAGGAATGAGGCAGGATCTGACTATCGGACGGAGGGTGGATGCCCAACGGCAGGCGTCGTCAGGGAGGGCACCCCGCGTGCGAATTGTCGCACGCAGGGTGGCTGCCAATGTGGTCTTTGCTTACATGCTTCCCGGCGCGCCCTCGGACGTTGCGATGTCCGAGACGGCTTTCCACGCTCCGCCCTGTTTCTTGTAGACGGTTACATAGCTGCCCTTGTCGTGAATCACTTTCTTCGAAGCGGAATCCGTCACTGTCATCGTGTAGGAGCCCTGCGTGTACGCCATGTCTCCCGACTTTGCCACTTCGACGACCGAGGGCGCGAACTTGAGTGACAGAGCCGGGTCGGCGACCATCTCCTTCAACTCGCCCTGAATCGCTTCCATTCCGACCGCGGGCGCGGAGCCGGGAGCCATCAGAACCGCATCTTTCCCATAGTGCGACGCGATCTTGGCGGCGTCTCTCGCTTCCCAGTCCTTGTTCCATTGCGCCTCGTTGTCCTTGAGCGCTTTGATATCGGCGCTATGGCTATCGGCGGCCAGAGCGATCGCGGCCGTAGCCGCAAGAAACGCAGTCACACACAGCACAACGCAGTAGCGTTTCATCAATTTTCTCTCCATAAATTGGTTCCGGGACCGGCACATCCCGCCCGGTGTGTGCGCGGAGTATAGCCTAGAAGCGGAAGGCGCGCATGAGCAATCCCGCCAACGCGCCTCCAATCAGCGGACCCGCGATCGGAATGCCGGCGTAGCCCCAGTCCGAGCCGCCCTTCCCTGCGATCGGCAGGATGCTATGCGCGGCGCGCGGACCAAAGTCGCGCGCGGGATTGATCGCGTAGCCCGTGGTCCCGCCGAGCGAAAGCCCGATGCCCCAGACAAGGCTCCCGACCAGATAGGGAGCCAGCCCCGAGGCCAGCCCGGTGCCCGCCACGGCTTTTGAGAAAATCGCTCCGGCAATGAAAACCAGCACGAACGTTCCGACGATTTCGCTGATCAGGTTCGTGAAAAAGTTTCGGATCGCGGGGGCAGTGCAGAAGCAGGCGCGTTTTAAGCCCGGGTCCAGCGTCTCAATCCAATGCGGGGAATAGTGAATCCACACCAGCACCGCCCCCACAAAAGCGCCGAGCGTTTGCGCCACAAGATACGGGCCGAACTTCGAGAAGTCACCTGAGTTCACCGCGAAACCCATCGTGACCGCCGGGTTCAGGTGCGCATCCTTGCTGCCGCACGCGATGGCTGTGAAGACGCCGCACATCACCGCGAACGCCCATCCGGTCGTGATGACAATCCATCCCGAATTCTCCGCCTTCGATTTCTTCAGAAGCACGCCCGCCACAACGCCGTTTCCCAGCAGAATCAGAACGAGCGTCCCCATGAATTCGCCGACAAATGGTGACCCCACCGCGGTTTCCTCCCCGTTTTTCCGGCGCGGCGCGACGAGCAGAAGTCTGCGCGCGCCTCTGACTTTGGATTCCGGCCAGTGATGCTTCGAATTGCGGTTGAATCTAACACTGAGGGTCTTCGAGACGAAATTTCTTTCGGGCGGGACGCGCGCTTATTCGTATCGCAGCGCCACCATCGGATCGACGCGCATCGCGCGTCGCGCCGGAATGTAGCTCGCCGCCATCGCCACCGCGAGCAGCAGCAGCGACACTCCTCCGAGGACAAACGGATCCGTCGCCTTCACGCCGAAGAGCAGGCCGCTCAACAGCCGCGCCGTTCCCAGCGCGCCCAGAATCCCGGCGCCGATCCCCGCCAGCGTCCACGCCATGCTGCCTCCCACCACCAGCTTGACTACGTCGCGCGGCTGCGCGCCGAATGCCATCCGCACGCCGATTTCCTGCGTCCGCTGCGAAACGCCGTAGCTCACCACTCCGTAGATTCCAATCCCCGCGAGCGCTAGCGCCAGCACTCCGAACGCGGAAAGCAGCAACATCGGAAACCGCCGGTCGCCCACCGAGTCCGTCACGATGTCGTCCAGCGTCTGGATTCCGGACACTGGAACGTCGGGATTCACCTCCGCCAGCGCCTTCTTCACCACTTGCGTGAACGCCAGTGGGCTCGATGCCGTCCGCACTATGATGGTCATCACCGGCCAGCCCGCCTGCGTGAACGGCCGGAAAAATTCCGGATAGATGCTCCGATCGAGGCCGCGCTGGTAATTGTCCCGGCTGATTCCCACCACGGTGATCCACGGACCGGTCGAGTCCGGATGTCCGATTTTGAAGCGCCGCCCCAGCGGGTCTTTCTTGCCCCAATACTTATGCGCCATGCTCTCGTTAATCACGGCGACCTGTTCGGAGTCCACTGCGTCGCGATCCAGCAATTCGCGCCCCTCGATAATCGGTATTCCCATCGTTCGGAAATAGCTCGGGCAGGCTAAGTTATATTTGCCCCAGGGATTGTTGTCGCGTCCCGGATACGGTTCGCCTTCGGCCGTCACTGCGCGGGTCGCCATTCCCGCGAGCGGCAGGGTACTGATGCTGCTCACGGAGAGGACTCCCGGAATCGAGCCCACGTGCTGCTGCAATTGTTCGCAAAACAGCTCGTTCGTCGGCGGCCCATAATAGAGATCGACCTGCGGCGTCGTGATTCCCATAACGAGCGCATTCTTCGTGTTGAAGCCCGGATCGACCCCCAGGAGTCGGGCCACGCTCGTTATCAGCAGCCCCGCGCCCGCGATCAACACGACCGCCAGTGCCACCTCCGCCGCTGCGAGCACATTGCGCAGCCGCCGCCCGCCGCTCTCCGTTGAGCCGCGGCTGGCGCCCTCCTTCAAAAGACCATTGACGTCCCCCTTGTATGCTGTGAACGCCGGTACGAGACCGCACAGAATCCCCGCCGCGCACGAAATTCCCAGGGCAAACAAGAACACGCGCGTATCCAGCGGTATCTCGGTCACCGGCCGCAACGGCGAAGACCTCAAAGCGTCCGGTAAGATGCTCCCCAGCAAACGCACGCCCCCCAGGGCAAGCAGCAGTCCCGCCACCCCTCCCAGCGTCGCCAGCAGCACGCTCTCCGTCAGCAATTGCCGCAGGATTCGCAGCCGCCTCGCTCCCAGCGCCCGCCGCATCGCGATCTCCTTGTTTCGAGTCGCGCTGCGCGCCAGCATCAGGTTCGTCACGTTGACGCACGCAATCAGCAGCACGAATCCCACGGCCGCCAGCAGCGCCATCAGCGTTTTCTGCACCTCCTGCATTCCGGCAGTGGCCAGTGGTTCAACCGTCGCCGACATGCCGTGATCCTCCTTCGGGTACTCCTGCATCAGCCGCTGCCCGATGGTGTGCATCTCCGTGCGAGCCTGCGCGATCGTCACGCCGTGCTTGAGTCTCGCGATACAAAGGAACGAATTCGAGTCGCGCCCGCGGTCTCCCTCCGTGTATCCCATCGGCACCCACAGCTCACGTTCGTGGCTCCAGAATTGGAACCGGAACTTCTGCGGCATTACGCCCACGACGGTAGAGTCTTCCCCATCAATGCGAATCTGCTTGCCGACAATTTGCGGATCCCCTCCGTAGCGGCGCATCCACAGCGCGTAGCTCAGCACCACCTCGCGGTCTCTGCCGGCTGTCTCCTCCTCGGGTAGAAACGTGCGCCCTAGCAGCGGCTCGATTCCGAGTACGCGGAAGAAATCCGCGGAGACGCGCACGCCGGAGACGCGCTCCGGTTCGCCTCCGCGCGAAAGGTTGTAGCCCCGGCCCGCGGAGTCGAAAATCGCCATCTTCTCGAAAATGTCGTTCTGCTTCTCCCAGTCCCAGAAGTTCGGGGCTGAAACGATGTTGAAACTGTCCGGGTCGTCCGGCTTGCTCGCGTCCGTTTCCCATACCAGCACCAGCCGGTCCAGGTTGGGGAAGGGCAAAGGCCGCAGGAGAACGGTATTGATGACGCTGAAGATTGTCGTATTCGCGCCAATCCCCAGCGCCAGCGTCAGAATCGCAACAGCCGCAAAGCCCGGAGCCTTTCGCAGCATCCGCAGGCCGAATTTCATATCTTGGAAGAATGTCTCAAGGAACTCGACGCCGCGCGCGTCGCGGCATTCCTCTTTCACCTGATCCATCCCGCCGAATTCGAGCTTGGCTCGGCGTCGTGCTTCATCGTCCGCCATGCCCTCGCGGACGTACTTTTCCACCTGGCGGTCGAAGTGAAACCGAATCTCGTCGTCGAGTTCTCCCTCCACCCTTTTCCGTCGAAACATCGCTCGCAATCGAATCAGGATGTCGTTCAGCATGGCGCGCCACTCCTACGTGGTTTCGAGCACTTGAGCGATGGCCGCCGTCAGCTTCTTCCACTCGCTCTCTTCGGTCTCGAGCTGCTTGCGTCCGCTCTTCGTCAGTTCGTAGTATTTCGCGCGCCGGTTGTTTTCGGACGCGCCCCAGCGCGCCTTGATCCAGCCCCGCCGTTCGAGACGGTGCAAAGCCGGATAGAGCGTGCCCTGCTGAACCTGCAGGACTTTGCTCGACACCTGATGAATCCGTTCGGAAATCGCCCAGCCGTGCTGCGGGCCGAGCGCGACAGTCCTCAGGATCAGCAGGTCGAGCGTGCCCTGCGGAAGATCGATTCGCTCCGTCATACGCTCCCCTCCGGCTTCGACAGGAAGGTACCTTACCTCTTGTCGAAGCGCAAGGGGAAAATGCAGCCGCTTGAACGCCGAAATTGTGTCGCGTCCGACGTGCCTTGCTCCGCTGGCGCTTGCCATTTTCAAAACCACGGTATAAGTTCCGGCCTGCGTTTCATCCGGATCAAAAGGGGTGCTGACCATGCGTCGTGTTCTCCTCGCTTTGGCGGTCGTGCTTTGCATTTTCGCCGCGCCGGTTTCTCGCCAAACCACTTCCGCCGATGCCATCGCCGATCGTGCCCACAAGCTCCATTTCTCCTCGATTGTCCTCGACACGCATGACGACACCACCCAGCGCTTCTTCACCAAAGGCTATGACCTCGGCAAGCGGAACCCCGACGGCGCCATCGACATACCCCGCATGCGCCAAGGCGGAATGAACGCCATCTTCTTCTCCATCTGGATCGACGGCCGCATCATGGGCCCGCCTGCGGTCGAGAAAGCCATCGACCAGATCGACGCCGTCCATCAAGACGTGATTCGCTATTCGAACGATCTCGTCTTCTGCCGCACCGCCGCCGAAGTCCGCCGCGCGCACGACGAAGGCAAAATCGCGGTCCTCATGGGTGTCGAGGGCGGCCACATGATCGGGAACGACATTCGCGTCCTCCGCATGTTTGGCGATCTCGGCGTCCGCTACATGACGCTCACGCACTTCTACAATGACGAATGGGCCGATTCCTCCACCGCCAAGCCCGAACACAACGGCCTCACCGACTTCGGCAAGGAGATCGTCCGCGAAATGAATCGGCAGGGAATCATGGTCGACATTTCCCACGTCTCCGACAAAACCTTCTACGACGCTCTCGAAGTTAGCCATGCTCCGCTCATCGCCTCACACTCGTCCTGCCGCGCGCTCTGCAATCACGTCCGCGACATGTCCGACGACATGATCAAGGCGCTCGCCGCAAAAGGTGGCGTCATCCAAATCAATTACGAAAAGAGTTTCATCGATCAGAACTACAAGGACGCGTTCGACAAAGCCACCGCCGGCGGTGGCGTCGTGTCGATGCTTTCCGACATCGTGAAGAAGTGCGGCGACGACAACGAGTGCATCTCGCGCGGCCAGGCGGAATTCGAGCAGAAGCTCACCGCGGAAGGAAAGCTGCCGCACGTCAGTTGGGAGCGCATCATCGACCACATCGACCACGCCGTGAAGCTCGTCGGCCCCGACCACGTCGGCCTCGGCTCCGATTTCGACGGCGCCAACATGCCCGAAGGCATGGAGGACTGTACGCATCTCCCGCAAATCACCGAAGCCTTGATGCGCAAGGGCTACTCCGACGACGACATCCGCAAAATTCTCGGAGGCAATCTGCTGCGCGTCATGGAAGCGAACGAGCGCGTCAGCCGCGACCTCAAGGCGCAAGCCGCCGATTGAATGCGCGCCGCGAATCGCCGCGTGCGCTTGATTCCCGCTAACGCAAGGAAAGAGTGATGGGACTGCAGCTGACCATGCGAGAGGCCGGCCGCGTCGTCGTCGTGGACGCGGTCGGACGGCTCACTCTTACCGACGGACATACCAAGCTTCGCGATGCGGTTCACGTCTTCGCCGGCAACGGCTCGAAAAAATTTCTGCTGAATCTTGCGGGGCTCGATTTCGTCGACAGCTACGGAATCGGCGAACTGGCTCGCTGCTACTCGACCGTCCGGCGCGCGGGCGGCGATATTAAGCTCGTTGCCGTGCAGCCGCGAGTGCTCGAGGTGCTTTCGATGTCGCGCCTCACCACGGTTTTCCAGATTTACTCTGCGGAAGACGTTGCGCTCGAATCCTTCGCGCGCCGCCCATGAAGCGCCGCTTCGGCTGCTTCGCTGCCGCGCAAGTTCACTGCACTTTGAAATACATCGCGGATAAAGGCGGAAGGCGCAGCTTCAGTGAGTACGGCCGGTCGTTCCACGGGATCGGCTCCGCGTTTACGCCGCCCGCGTTGCCCACGTCGCTGCCTTCGTAGTATTTAGAGTCGCTGTTGAAAATCTCGCGGTAGAAGCCGGGCCTGGAAACGCCCACGCGGTAGCTCTCTCGCGTCACCGGCGTGAAGTTGCACACCACCACGACCACGTCGTCGCCGTTTCTCGCCTTCCGGACGAACGTCAGCGCGCTCGCAGCCGCGTCGCTCGCGTCGATCCACTCGAATCCAGCCCACTCGAAGTCGAGTTCGTGCAGCGCCTTCTCGGTCTTGTGCAGCCGGTTCAAATCCTCGACGAGCCGTTGAATTCCCCGGTGCGGCGGCGATTTCTCGAGAGCCCATTCCACCGACCCGCCGTCCCAGAACTCCTGCCGCTGCCCCAGCTCGCCGCCCATGAACAGCAGTTTCTTTCCCGGATGCGCGTACATGTATGCAAACAGCAGGCGCAGGTTCGCGAACCGCTGCCAATCGTCGCCCGGCATTTTTTCGAGCAGCGCGCGCTTGCCGTGCACCACTTCGTCGTGCGAGAGCGGCAGCACGAAATTCTCGTGAAAGGCGTAGATCATCGAAAACGTCAGCTCGTTCTGATGGTGCTGCCGGTAAATCGGGTCGAGCGCGAAGTAGCGCAGCGTGTCGTTCATCCATCCCATGTTCCATTTCAAATCGAAGCCCAGCCCGCCGATATACGTCGGCCGCGAAACCGCCGGCCACGCCGTCGACTCCTCCGCGATCATCAGCGCGCCCGGATGTCTCTGGTGCAGCACTTCGTTCAGCCACTTGATGAACGAAATCGCCTCCAGGTTCTCCCGCCCGCCGAACGGATTCGGAATCCACTCGCCCGGCGCCCGCGAATAATCCAGGTACAGCATCGACGCCACCGCATCCACGCGCAGCCCGTCGATGTGGTACTTGTCGACCCAGAACAGCGCGTTCGACAGCAGGAAATTCCGCACCTCATTGCGTCCGTAATTGAAAACCAGCGTGCCCCAGTCCGGATGCGCGCCCTTGCGCGGATCTTCGTGCTCGTACAGATGCGTCCCGTCGAAAAACGCCAGCCCGTGCGCGTCCCTCGGAAAATGCGCCGGAGTCCAGTCGAGCAGCACGCCGATGCCTTCCTTGTGGCACCGATCGACGAAATACATGAAGTCCTGCGGCGGCCCGAACCGGCTCGTCGCCGCAAAGTAGCCGACCGTCTGATAGCCCCACGAGCCGTCGAACGGATGCTCCATGATCGGCATGAACTCCACGTGCGTGTACCCGAGCCGCTTGACGTACGGAATCAGCTCGTCCGCCAGCTCCCGGTACGTCAGCCAGCGGTTCCCGTCTTCCGTTCTCCGGCGCCACGCCCCGGCATGAACCTCGTAGATCGTCATCGGCGCGTGCAGCCAGTCGCGCTTCGCGCGCGCCTCGATCCACGCCGCGTCACTCCACTTGTACCGGTCGATGTTGCACACCACCGACGCCGTGTTCGGCCGCATCTCCGATGCGAAGCCGTACGGGTCGGTCTTCACGCCCAGCTGATGCTTCACGCGCGACAGAATCTCGAACTTGTACAGCGCGCCTTCGTCGAGCCCCGGCAGGAAAAGTTCCCAGATGCCGCTCCCGCCGCGGCTGCGCATCGCGTCCGCGCGGCCGTCCCACAGATTGAAGTCGCCCACCAGGCTCACGCGCTGCGCGTTCGGCGCCCACACGGCAAACAGGACGCCGCGCACGCCCTCCACCTCGCGCACGTGCGCCCCGAATTTCTCGTACTTCAGGTAATCCGTTCCCTCGCTCGATAAGTGCAAATCGTATTCCGTCAGCACCGGAGGGAACGCGTATGCGTCGAGCGTCTCCAGCGTCTTGCCGTCCGCGAACCGGAACTCCACGCGGTAGGTTGCGGGCGCAATTCTCTCGCCGTCTTTCAGCCCGCTGACCTCCGCGGGGACAATCGCCTCGAACAGGCCCTCCCGATGAATCTTCGCCGCGGCAAACGTGGGGACCTTGCCCCAGAGAATGTTGGCCGCGATAGCCCCCGGACGAAACGCGCGAATCGCCAGGACGCGTTTGCCGTCGCGCTCGATCCAGTGCGGCCCGAGAATCTGGAACGGGTCCGAATCCTCCGCGTGGACGATCCGCTCGATCGCCGCCTTCCACGGATCGCGAACCGCCTTTTCCTTCTTCGCGACCTTTTCCTTTTTGTCCGTCCCGCTCAGCAGAGCACCTCTCTACCGCGCCACCATCTTACCCAAGCCGTCGCCCCGCGCCAATCCATCGCCGTCGTGCGTTTGCATTCTGACCCGGTGGGTTGTATGTTCCGCACAGGACTCGCGCCATCTGGAGAAAGCAGGCTGTGACTTGGCGTGACCAACTCGAAGTTCGCGTCGAGCGGTGGATCGAGGCCGGTCTGGTCGACGCAAAGACCGCGGAGCGCATCCTCCAGTTTGAATCCGCGCAGGAGCGCCGCGCTGCTCTTCGGTGGCCCGTATTCCTCGCTATGGTTTTCGGAGGCATTCTCTTCGCCGCCGGGATCACCTTGTTCGTCGCCGCGCATTGGAGCGATCTTTCGCCCGCGATGCGCTTTTCGCTGCTGCTTCTGATGCTCGGCGTGTGTCACCTGGGTGGGGCGGCATCTGCAGCCCGCTTTCCCGCCCTTTCGACGACGCTGCACGGTGTGGGTACGGTCACGCTCGGCGCCGCTATTTTTCTTGCCGCTCAAATCTTCAATCTCCATGAGAACTGGGCTACCGGCGTTCTGCTCTGGGCGATTGGCGCGGTCGCCGGATACCTTCTTCTGCGAAGTTGGGTGCAGGCGGCTGCTCTGGCTCTCCTGGTCCCTGCATGGCTCATCAGCCAGTGGTCGACTGAGACGGAATGGCATTCGGGCGGCGAACGTTTGCTGGCGGTTGGGCTGATCCTTACCGCGCTTTGCTACTTGTCGGCTCGTATCGCCGGCCAGGAAAGCGCGTCGCGCCGCACCCTCGTTTGGATCGGGGGGATCGCGCTCCTGCCCTGCGTCGCCATTGCCATCGCGATTGTGATTGACAACGTCCCCGAGTCCTATGTCGCCGGCCAGAATCCCCCGCTGTCAAGCGTCACTCTCGCCGTTGGCTGGACGGTTGCTTTGCTCGCGCCGCTGGTCCTCGCTTGGTTTCTGCGCGGCCCCGCAGCATGGATGAACGTTGTCTGCGCGGCCTGGGCCTATGCTCTGATTCTGGCGGCAAGCTACTCGCGCTCATTTGGGCCCCACGAATATCACCAATCCCTGCTCGCGACTCTGGCTCTCTACGCCTTGCTCGCGATTGGATCTGCCGGACTGGTCGTTTGGGGGCTTTACGAAAAACGGAAGGAGCGGTTGAATCTCGGCATTGCCGGGTTCGCCATCTCCGTTCTCTTCTTTTATTTCGATAGTTTCATGGGCAAATTGGGACGCTCGGCGAGCCTCCTCATCCTTGGTGTTCTTTGCCTCTTGGGTGGCTACGTTCTTGAAATTACCCGCCGGAAATTGATGGCTCGCATGGAGATGAGCCGATGACCGCCATGTGGAAAGGACTTCTTCTCGGCGCGCTCCAGATCGCCTTGGTCCTCAGCCTCGGCGGCAAGCTGCTTTATGACCGCGTGACCCGCCCTCGCGTTTGGGTGCTGGCCGAGGTCTACGATCCCGAGCTGCCCATCCGTGGCCGCTATCTTAGCGAACGGCTCCGCTTTCCCGCAGAGGGCTTTGGCTATAAAGAGCCGTCGCAGCCGAATTCGACCGACTGGTACGTGAACCAGAACTGGGCGTATTTGCAGGTTCGCGACAATCAGCTGATCGCCACGGCGAAGGGGCCCGGCCCCGGCGAGTGGGTCCACATTCGCAGGAACAACGACGGATCAATCGTGGCCTTGAGCGAGGAACCCGTTCTTCTTTTTGTCTCTGACAACGCCAATGTTCCGGCCCTCAAACGAGGCGAGGAAATGTGGGTCGAAGTCACCATCCCCGCACAAGGCCCGCCGCGCCCCATCCGCGCCGGTATCAAAGAGAACGGCGTGCTCACACCGCTCAAACTCGACTGAGGACCGCCTTCAGACTGGGGAAAACAGCGTTCCCCGTTTGCGCATCGGCGCGCGCTCCATTTTGGCACAGTGCTTCGGTGGGCACGTCCGTTCGACAATCATTTCGCACCGCACGCTCGCCCACCTAGAATGATTCCGCGCATACGTATCTAAGCAACTAGTGCCACAGAGAAGTCTCGACGGGGACCGTTGGTGCAAACCCTCAGACGTCCGAGCGTATCGATCCTCGCCGCCATTCTGTTGCTTGCGCCCGCCGCGCTCCTATCTCGATGCGCGCGCGACCCCGCACGAGATCTCCACGCCGCCGACGTTCCCGTTCACCCTCTCGTTCATCACGCGGACGATCCCACCAAAGCCTATCCTGAGTCCTTTCCGCTCCAAGTCGCTGTCTACTGGTCGAGCCCCGACAGCGTTCTCGAAATCGTCCACTCTCTCAGCGAGATGGGCGTGCCCTTTTTCATCACGCGCGATCTCGACCGGGCCCTCCGCCATCGTCTCGTCATCATCTATCCCACCGCGGACGGCCGCACCTTCACCGAGCAGCAAATCGCAAAGCTGATGCAGCACGTCGAAGCCGGCGGCAGCGTCTTCGCCGTCAACGTCTTCGCTGGCGGACTCCGGCCGCTCTTCGGCTTCCACAATTACGTTGCTTCGCGCCGCCGTTACCGTGTCGATTTCGTCGGCGCCTCCGACCCGGCTCTGCGCTATTTGAATCGCGCCGAAGAAAAGGAAGTGCAGCTCGGCAACCCGAAAGCCGGCGATATTTTCTGGACGAATGGCTACACGCCGGAAGCGCACGCCATCGCCCTCGCGCGCTTTGAAGATGGCACGGCCGCGCTGCTCCGCAACAACGTCGGCAAGGGTGCCGCCTATCTCACGGGAGTCAGCTATTTCGACGCGGTCTTACGCAGCCAGGTCGACCGCGATTACGAAGCGCAACGCCACTACGTCAACCAGTTTGAGCCCGGCGCCGACGTCTGGATGCTTCTCCTCCGCGCGTGGTACGAATCCCAGGAACCGAATGCCGTGCGCCTCGATACGATTCCCGCGGGACAAAGCTCCGTCCTGCTGCTGTCTCACGATATCGATTGGGAAAACTCCTTCGATCCGGCCCTCGAATTCGCGCGCATGGAAAAGCAGCATTCGGCCCGAAGCACCTTCTTCATTCAGACCAAATATGTGAGCGATTACAACAGCAAGTCATTTTTCTTCGGCAAGGATCTCGCGGATCTGAAGCAGCTCTACGCTCAGGGATTCTCCATCGGCAGCCATTCCATCATTCACTCGCGCGCGTTCAATCGCTTCGATCTCGGCAGTGGGACCGAAGCGTTTCCCGCGTACCAGCCGCGCGGCACGGGTTTCGAATCGGCCGCCGGCGCCACGGTTTTCGGCGAAGTTCGCGTCAGCAAGTCGCTGCTTGACGGCGAATTGCCCGGCCACGACACGCTCTTCTTTCGCGCGGGCCATCTCCGCGTGCCGGACTCTCTTCCCGAAGCGCTTCAGCGCTGCGGCTACGATTTCGATTCCTCGTTCACCGCGGACGATCTGCTCACTAACTTCCCGTTCGCCTTGCCTCTGGGAGTGGGTTTCGCCGAAGACAGCGGCCTCTACGAGTTTCCCGTCACCTTCGAGGACGAAGAATCTCCGCCGCTCCTCGAGCGGGTCGACAACGCCCTGAACGTGATTCGGGCGAACGCCGAGAACGGCGCGATCAACGTTCTCTTGATTCACCCGAGCGACGCGAAGGCCAAGCTCGCCGCCGAAGAAAAACTCCTGCAAGAGTTGCCTCAAGACGTCACCGCAACGGACATGCTCAGCTTCGCTAAGTTCTGGCGCGCTCGCGACCGCCTCCATTGGACCGTCGCGTCGCCATCCGGCTCCGAAATCCGCCTGAACATCTCCGATGACGAGCCCGTGAGCGGCCTCACCTTCGATTTCGGCCGCCGCATCGAATCCGTCGACTCCGGCGCCAAGCTCTTGCCCGATCATCACCGCGTCATTCTCCCAGACCTCAGCCCCCGCCAATCCCTTTCCATCCTCATCCGCCTCTCCCGTTGACCCAGCCCGCAGAACCAGTCAAAGCGTTGTGGGTCGCCCCTTTAGGCGCGACCGCGAACTGCGTGAGAACGTGAGGGCGTGGGGGGCTTGCCTTGCGAGGACCCACCCAGCCGTGTTAGGTTGGACGGCGCCCAGTACCCCGGTAGTCGCGGTTTCCGAGTTCCTGAGGTGCGACATGAGGAAACTGTTTTTTGGCGTGGCGTCACTGATCCTCACCATGTGCGTTCCTGCGGCTGCGGATATTGTTAGCGGAAGCGTGACCGGCGGATCGGCTCTTGCCGCCGGAGGAACATTCGTAAAGTTGACTCCTCCTCTCTCGAATCCATTTGGCCCTCCTGACAGTGTGGGAAGCGATAACTTTCAAAGTCCCGACCTGTTTGGCTTCGATGAGGACCAGAACATCACTCTGGTAGCGCCGCTGACGGTGGACGTGGGCGCAAGCCCGATCGCCGCGGGAACAGTGGTCTCGAGCTATTACATTTTCTTTGATCCGGGCCCAGCCGAACAAGTGATCGGAACGGTCAATTTCGATTCCGACGTGCTCGCAATCATCACGAGCACAGGTGGCCTTGCGTCCACCGATTTCCTCGCGAACACCGGCGTGAATTACCTGAATCCGACCTTGAGGGGTCTGGAGGCAGGGGACTCGGTCACAATAAGCGGCCCGCAGCAGATCCTTTTCGACACAGTTGCTAGTTCGCCCGGGGACTATGTTCGCGTGCTGACCGCGGCGTCTCCCGGTGTAGCCGCGCCAGAACCGCGCAGCGTTGCGTTCTTGGCAATGGGCCTGATTTGGCTGTCAACGTCGTTCCGGCGCAAAACGTCGTCCTCTAAATCTGGGTGTTAGGCACCCCTCGCCATTTGTGACGCCGCGGGCGGCCGACCCCCTCTTGGTCGGAAGGCCGCCGGGAGCACGAAACCCCGCAGAAAGGATTCAGCAGTCCCGGAGGGACGATTGAACCGTCTCGCCGCCTGCACCATTTCCCCCACCGCAGGTGCGGTTGTCATCCTGAGCGGAGCGTCCTGACGCTCCTTCCTTGGGGAAATCGCGCCGGTGAATTCCGTATTCAAGTAGTCCCCTGGTTCTAGCCGTACTACTCAATTTTTGAACCTGTTCAGGATCTCCTTTCCGTGCTACCGTGGCTCGTTTTTGTGCTCGACAAAATGACGGACAGGGCATGGAGGAGACGGTGAAAGGAGAGATGATGGAGCCGCGCTTCGCGGGGCGGGGACGGCGGGTCGCTGACAACGGCCGCCCCCTGTCTAATCTGCTTCTAATCTACCCGCCGAAGATTAGAAATCACCGCAACCCGCGCAAGATCAATACGTTGGAAATTTCTAATCTATCCGCCTCCCGGCTCAACGCGTTCCAGCCGGCCATCTCCTTT
>DATIZQ010000101.1:0-4121 GCA_035517015.1 Candidatus Acidiferrum sp.
AACCCCGCTAGTCCGCCGCCGATCACTAGCACGCTTTGCGAGGGCATCCTTCTTCCGCCAGCCTGCGATTCCGGCTCTCAGTAGGTATTGAATCTTTTCGGCGCTCGATAGCGAGACGCGCGAAGAAAAAACATCGAAGCCACGCCCTTCGATCCGCGCCAGCAAACTGCTGTAGGTGCGGATCAATGCCCAGAGCGTTGAGCGACTGTCTGCGTCTACCTCGTAGACCAGGGGCGCACCTTCTTGGTAGAAACGCCAAGCGCGTTCGGCCTCAAAACCGAGAAGCCTCTCGAGCTCTGGCGTCAGCGGTCCGCGAAGTCCTTGCGCCTTAACGCGAAATCGCTCGAGGTCCTCCTGGGGCAGGTATATGCGGCCCATTTCGAAATCGCTTTGAACGTCGCGAATAATATTCGTGAGTTGGAAGGCAAGGCCGAGCCGCTCGGCAAGATCCGGCGCGCGGGGATCACGGAAACCAAAAACGTGCAGACAAGTCAAGCCGACTGTCCCCGCCACTCGATAGCAATATTCGGAAAGGCGATCAAAGGTGGCGTAGGAGGTCACCGTCAAATCCATTTCGGCGCCGAGGATCAGATCATGAAAGTAACGTGTGGGAACATCGAATCGAGCGATCGTGTCGCTAAGCGCAGGAAGAATCCCATGGCTACTTGTGTCCCCGGAGGCGGCTTCGTCGAGCATCGCTCTCCATCGGGCCAAACCGCGGCGTTTCGACTCAATATCTCCCGGTTCGTCTGAGACGTCGTCCACGAGCCGCATGAAGGCGTAGAGCGCGCAAAGAGCATTGCGCTTCGGCTTCGGTAGGCCGAAGAACGCCAGGTAGAAGGTGCTGTGGGCAGCCCGCGCGATGCGATTGCACTCCGCGTAAGATGCCGCGATCTCCTCCGGTCTACACCTCACAATCGCTGTAGAAGTGTTCACGGAATGCCTCGTCTGCTCGTCCGAGCGCGGCGTTGGCGCCACGACCGACTCGCGGCTCTTTTCAACAGCGGCGCGGGATAACGCGCGCGAGCCTACCCCGCGCGTCAAAAGCCGCAGCTGTGTCCACTTACTTATCGCCGGGCGATTGTGGAGCGTGTCGTAGCCCGACGCTTCGATGGCGTCGAGAACAGCGAGGCCGCCACGGCTGAAAAGTTCGATATCGGTGCGGAGGGCTCCATCGACAAGATTCGCGAGCGGCATGCCGGCAATGAACATGCCCCGCGTACGGGCGATCAATTCTCTCATCAAGCCGACGTAACGAACGCCGAAGCGACGGTCAACGATGTCACTCTCTGTAAGGCCGTGCGCAGCGAGCGCGCTGAGCGGAATGTAAATGCGGCCCTTGTCCAGATCGCGAGAAACGTCTTGCCAGAAATTCGCAAGCTGCAAGGCTGTGCACGTGTAATCAGACAAGCGCTGCCGCTGCTCGTCCCGATAATCGCAGAGATAAAGCACCAGTCGACCCACGGGATTAGCGGAATAGACGCAGTAGTCGAGAACTTCATCCCAGCCGACGTAGCGCTGAACCACCTGGTCCTGTCGAAACGCCCGCAGCAGATCAGCGAAAGGCTGTATCGGAATGTCCTTCGCGCGGATCGTCTCGCGCAGCGCGATCAACACGGGATGCGATGGCGCGCCCCCCGGCTCGTAAACTACTTTCAGCTCGTCTTCCCAAGCATCGAGCAGATCCAGCGCTCGGGCGCGGTTCGGAACCTCGTCGCCAAGGTCGTCCGACCAGCGGCAGTAGGCGTAGAGGTTGTAGAAATGCTGGTGCAACTTACGGGGAAGCAGCCAAGACACTACGTTGAAGTTCTCGTAGTGGTGGGTTGCAAGCCAGCGCGTGTAGTGCTGCGCCACAGCCGCGCTGCAACCCTCGGGCGGGAGAGTGCGCGCGATTTCGAGTTCAGGTGTTGGCAGCATAGCTTTGTTAAAGGCCTGCATCAGGCCGGATTCTTGTGACGAGTGGCGACGAACTTCGGCCTTTAGCTTCAGCAGCTTACAGCGACTTCTACTCGGATCGATTGATGGTCAGAAACCAGAATTCAAGCCGCATGAGCAAGCAGTTTGCGATGGCTCCGCCGCGGTCAGGGGATCACTGCCGTCTTCAGTTCACCGTTTCGATTTTTCATGTGCCGGAAAACGTGAGGGAGTTCCGCAAGCGGAACCTCGCCAGTGATGAAGTCATGCGCGCGAATTTCCCTGCGCACGATCGTATCCAGAGCCTCGCGGATGAACTGCGGCGTATGATGGAAAGTAGACTTGATCGTGATTTCCGAGTAGTGGAGGGCGGACGGATCGAGCTTCACTTCCGTGCCGCGCGGGCAACCTCCAAACAGATTCACGGTACCACCCTTGCGCACCATTTGGAGAGCCCACTGCCACGTAACCGGCTGGCCCACCGCTTCGACCACACTGTCCGCGCCCCGGCCGCCTTCTGTGAGCTGGCGAACCAGCGTCACCGGATTGTCAATCTCCGAGACGTCGAAAGCCGCAACCGCGCCGAGGCGCTCCGCAGCCCTGACCTGGCTCGCGCGCTTGCCGACCGCGATCACTCGAACGTGCCGCGCCGATAGAATGCGAATGAATTTCAGCCCGATCGGACCGCAGCCGATAATCACCACAGTGTCGCCCGGCCGGATTCCTGTCTCGTGAATGCCGCGGAGGACGCAAGCGAGAGGCTCTACCATCGCGGCATCAACGAAGGGAACGCTCTGCGGAATCTCCAGCATATTTTCGCGGACGATTCGCCCGGGAATGCGAATGTACTCGGCGTAGGCCCCGTTGTTGAACAACAGGTCCTCGCATAGGTTCGGTTGGCCGCGCAGGCAATAGAAGCAACGGTTGCATGGAGCGGAATTCGACGGCACCACCCGCATGCCCTTGTGCACCCCGCCGTTCACCGCGCTTCCCTTCTCTTCCACGACGCCAGAAAGCTCGTGACCGAAAAGGGCCGGCGGCTGGATCATCCGTGCGTGGAATCCCTGCTTCCACACTTTTAGATCCGTGCCGCAAGTGAGCGCCACCTGCACGCGCACCAGCACATCATCTTCCCCGAGGCGTGGGATATCCACGCGCTCGATCTTCACGTCTTCGCAGCCGTACAAGACGGCCGCGGTCATGTGTCCGTTTCTTTTCGTTCGGCTCATTCGTGTGTGATAACTACCTTCAGGGTATCGTGTTTTGGTCGCGCCGCCAACTCCAACGCCTCCGTGATGCGCTCTAGCGGAAAACGGTGCGAGATCATTTCGCGCAGCGGCAACAGCCGCCGGAACACGAGCTCCGCTGATTCCGCCTGCACGTCGATGGACGCGCTGTAGCTCCCGAGTATTTCCTTTTCTTCTACGCCCACCGCCGCAGCAGGAAATTCCAGCCGCAAGACAGGGTCGTTATGAGCGAAAAGCAGCACTCGCCCGCCCGGCCGTGCAATGGCGAGGGCCTCCGGCACAAGCGACGGATTCGGCGCCGCCAGCAAAACAGCATCCGCGCCTCGCCCTTTTGTGCGCTTGCGAATCTCTGACGCGAGATCAGACGCACCTGGTTCGAACGCCTCGGCAGCGCCGAACCGCACGCTGGCTTCCCGACGCCCGGACATCGGATCGCTGGTATAAACGGTGGCACCCTCATATTTCGCAATTAGCGTCAGCAACATGCCGATCGGCCCCTGGCCGACAATAAGTATCGTCTCGCCCCGAGACACGCGGGCCTTCCGCACCGCCTTCAGGCACGTGTTCACTGGCTCGACGAACGTAGCCTCCTCAAAGGTGACGTCCGGCGGCAACGCAATCATCCCGCGTTCAACGATCCACGGCATCGCGCGGACGTATTCGGCAAAGCCACCGCCGTTGGGATCGAATCCAGCGGTCAATCCGGTTTTCTTATATCCCGCGCACTGGGAAAAGAGCTTCCTCTCGCAGTAGAAGCACGCTCCACAGGGGATGTGGTGGAAGCTAACCACGCGGTCGCCAGGCGTGAACCTGCTGACCCCGCGCCCAAGCTTAACCACAGTTCCAGCCAACTCGTGTCCTAGAATCTGCGGCGGCCTGATGAAGCCGTGATGAATTTTCTTGATGTCTGTACCGCAAATGCCGCACGCCGCGACGCGGAACAGAACCTCACCTTCGCCG
>DATIZQ010000102.1:0-31743 GCA_035517015.1 Candidatus Acidiferrum sp.
AAAAGTTCGTCCGCCATCTCGCCCAGCATGATTCGCAGCATGAACGCGGGCGCGGGAAAAATCGCCGGCCGCCGCAGCGCGCTCGCCAGCCCGCGGGTAAAGTTCACGTTCCGCACGGGATTCGGGGCCGCCACGTTCACCGGCCCGGCATACCGGTCGTCCGTGAGCGCCGCGCGAATCACGCCGACCGCATCCTCCAGCGCCACCCACGACATCCATTGCCGTCCGCTGCCGAGTTTGCCTCCGAGGCCGAATTTGAAAGGTGTCAGCATCCTCGGCAGTGCGCCCCCGTGCAAGGAAAGTATCACGCCAAAGCGCAGCAGCACCGTGCGCATCCCGATCGATTCCGCCCGGAACGATTCCGCTTCCCAGTCGCGCGTGAGCTGCGCCAGAAAATCCACCCCGTTCGAGCTCGCCTCGGTCAGCACCTCGTCCCCGCGGTTGCCGTAGTAGCCGATCGCGGACGCCGCCAGAAAAACGCGCGGCTTCTGCTTCAGTTGCGCGATGGCGTCGACCAGCACACGCGTCGGTCCCAACCGGCTGCTGCGGAGGATTGTTTTTCGTTTGTGCGTCCACCGGCCTCCGCCGATGCTCGCGCCGCACAAGTGAATCACCGCGTCCGCCCCTTCCATCCCTGCCAGGTCCACAGACGCCGCCATCGGGTCCCAGCGAATATCGCCCGCACGGACACTGCCTCCAGGCCGAACGAAGTGCGCTACGGCATGTCCGTCCGCGCGCAAAGCGTTTGTCGCGGCGGTGCCTACGAGCCCGGACGCGCCCGCAATCAGAATTTTCACGACGGCCTCACTGCTGGCTCTGCATGGGAAGGGGCAGCGAATCTACCGTACGGCGCTATACCGGGCGCGTCAAGTGTTTGGCGCGTTTGCCGCGCATTTCAGCCGGTTCGTTCGCGTTGGCTTCGCCGAATCTTCGAGCCTCGAACGGCAGTGCGCCTGCGATGTTCGCCCCACATTGAGTTAGAATCTCCCCCTTCGATGCGTCATTCGATCAAGCTCTCCTTGCTCCGCTTCGCTTCCGCGCTCGTCGTGCTGGCCGGAGTCCTTTCCGCAGCGATTGCCTCTCGAACGCAGACCTCCGCATCCATTCGCGGGTTTCTCCCGTCGCGCGTCGAAGCGGAGCGCGACCTCGAGCGGAAACTCCAGGGCACCCCGGATCCCGCGCGTGCAGAGGCTGCTCTTCGCCGCCTGACCGCGGAGCCGCACATGGCCGGCACGGAAGCAAGCCGCCGCGTTGCCGAATGGCTGCGCGATCAGTATCGCAGTTTCGGTTTCGACGCGGAAATCGTCACTTACAGCGTCTGGCTCCCGCTGCCTCGCGAGGTGAAACTCGAGCTCGTCGCTCCCGAAGAGAAGGCGCTCGGTTCCCGAGAGCAGCCCGTTGCCGGCGACAGGGATTCGTCGGACCCGCGCGCCGTCGTCGGCTTCAACTCGTATTCGCCTTCCGCCGATGTCACTGCTCCGGTTGTCTACGTCAATTACGGCACAGTTCAGGACTACAACGACCTCGAATCGCTCGGCGTCAGCGTCGCCGGGAAAATTGCGCTCGTGCGGTACGGCCGCGGCTATCGGGGCGTGAAGTCGAAGCTTGCCGAGGAGCACAAAGCCGCCGGCCTGCTGATCTATTCCGACCCGCAGGACGACGGCTACGTCGCAGGGGACACCTACCCGCGCGGCCCTTGGCGTCCTTTGAGCGCGATCCAGCGCGGCTCCGTTCTCTACACGCAGATTTATCCCGGCGACCCTCTCACGCCCGGCGTCGCCGCCACTCCTGCCGCCAGGCGCATCGCGCCTGCGGATGCGGCAAGCCTTCCGCGCATTCCCACAGTTCCTATCAATGCCCAGGACGCGTCCGTCATCCTCGCCGCTTTGGGCGGCGGCCGCGTTCCGCGCGGATGGCAGGGCGGTCTGCCGGTCACCTATCACATCGGCGAAGGCAGCACGCAGCTTCACTTGAAGCTCGCCATGGATTACCAGCAGCGGCCCATCTACGACGTCATCGCGAAGCTGCACGGCATGAGCGACAACGAGTGGGTTATTCTCGGCAACCATCATGACGCCTGGGTTTTTGGCGCCGCCGATCCCGGCAGCGGCACCTCCGCGATGCTGGAGGCCGCTCGCGCCCTTGGCGTGCTTGCGCGCTCTGGCTGGAAGCCGCGGCGCACCATCGTGATTTGTCACTGGGACGCCGAGGAGCCGGGCCTGCTCGGCTCAACGGAATGGGTGGAAGCGAATCGCGCGGCGCTCCAGGAGAAGGCGGTCGCCTACATCAACACGGACGTCGGTGTCACCGGGCCAAATTTCAGCGCCTCCGCCACTCCGTCGCTGAACGAGCTCGTCCGCGACGTCACGAGTGACGTCAAGGATCCCAGCTCCGGCCGCAGCGTCTTCGATGTGTGGCGTGATCGTCTCACGCGCCCGCAGATCGAGGAGCGAATTCCCGGGTCGGAAGCCGGTTCCGATGCCCCCATCGAAGTGCCGCTTGGCGCGCTTGGCGCCGGTTCCGATTTCTGCCCGTTCTACGATCACGCCGGAATCCCCGCTCTCGACGTCAGCTTCACCGGCGATTACGGCGTCTACCATTCGCTCTACGACGATTTCTACTGGATGAAGCATTTCGGTGACCCCTCGTTCGCCTATCACGCCGCGCTCGCGCGCGTTCTCGGAACGCTGGCGCTTCGCCTCGACGAAGCGGACATCCTGCCGTTCAACTATCCCGAGTATGCCGTCGAGATCAAACGCGCGAGTGACGATCTCGCAGCCCGCGCTAGCATCGCCCGGATGCAGGGCCAGGGAGCGAGAATTGTCGGAGACGCTTCGGACGAATTTGCCGCTGCCGCCGCGCGCGCAGCGCGGGCGCTGGGCTCACTCTCTCCCGGTGCTCTGGACAGCGAGAAAGAAAGCCAGATCAACCGCGACCTGGTTGGCGTCGAGCAGGCCCTTCTTGCGCCTCAGGGCCTCGCAGGGCGCTCGTGGTACGAACACACGATTTTCGCCCCAGGAAGCTATGCCGGGTACGCCGCCGAGATCCTGCCGGGCGTGAGCGAATCGCTCGACGCTAACGATGCCGCCACATTCGCGCAGGAGTCGGATTCACTCGCCGCTGCGTTGCATCGTGCCGCCGCCCGCCTCGACGACGTCGCCCGTCTCGCGTCCCCCTCCGCTCCATCGGCTGCCAACTTGCCTCCGCGGCCATCCGGGGTTCTAGGAGTACTACCGCGATTTTGAACCTACCCATTTCGCCGTTCCCGTGCTACCGTGGCTCGTTTTTATGTTTGGGAAAATTGAAACTTCAGAGCGGGAACGCCGGTCAGCGACGGCTGAGGTCCCTGCGAGGCTCCGCGGGTCTCTCGCGCCCTTCCAGCCTCCGGCATCCGGCCTCGAGCCTCTAAATCCTAATCGCCAAATTCGTAGATTAGAACACCTCGTAAGTTATAGAAAACAAACGATCGGCCCCCTTCCTAATCGCCAAAAATCGCGAAATCGACAATGCGTTCACGCCCGCCTTCCGGCCTATGTTCCAGGTTCTCGCTACATTCCGCCTCTCGTGGAGTTAGAATGCGCCCTGCACGGCGCGCGCTTCAGGAAATCCTCTTCGAGGGTACGAAATTGAACCGATCCTTCATCCGGGGTCCTCTTATCTGCGGCATGATCCTCGCTGTTTCCGTCATCTCGATCCAACTCGGCCACGCCCAAAATCCAGTTACGATCGCGAATCAGCCCGCCTCCGAGGGCCGCCCCATCACGCCTGCCGGCACGCTGATACTCGACGCCACCACCGGCAATCCCGCCGTCGGCTCGCTTCCGGTGAACTTCGCGCGTACCCCCGACCACGCCGCCCTGGACGGTGCCGGCCGCTTTCTCATTGCTGTCAACAGCGGCTACGGAATCCAGTTCAGCGGGGGCACGAACGAGGGCCAGCAATCGCTCAGCGTCATCGACCTCAACGCGCAGCCCGCTCCCCGCGTGATTCAGAATGTCTATTTCCCGGCGCCGCAGAGCGCCAATGTCGGAGCCGTCTTCGCGCCTCAAGCCGCGCCGGACGGCTCGTACACCCTCTACGTTTCCGGCGGCTTTGAGAACAAAATCTGGCTCTTCCGTTTCAATCCGAAATTGCGCGAGCCGATTTCGCCTCCTTCCGACGGTCCGGAAACGAAAGTCACCGCGCCTTTCATTTCGGTTGCGGGTCTCACGTCGCAAGCCGGCTCGCCCCGCTATCAGCGTGGCGCCGAACCCGTGTATCCCACGGGGCTTGCGATCAGTCCGGACGGTGAAACGCTTTTCGTCGCCAACAATCTCGGCGACAGTCTCGGCGTGATTCGGAACCTGCGCTTCGAGCGCCGGCTCACTCGCGTCGATCTCAGTGACGGTCACGTCGGCCACTTCGTCTATCCCTATGGAGTCGTCGCCTTCGCGCCGCCCGGAGCACGCGAAACGCAAAAGGTCTACGTCTCCTGCTGGGCAACGGCTTCCGTTGCCGTCAAGGATCTGGCGCACGCGGATGCGCCGGTCGCTTTCATTCCCGTCGGCCGCCACCCGACGGAAATGCTTCTCAACGCTTCGCGCACGCGGCTCTACGTCGCGAATTCCGATGCCGACAGCGTCTCCGTGATTGACACGGCGCGTGACCGCGTGGTCGAAACCATCAGCGTGCGCCTGGAAGAAAAAGCGCTGGCTGGCACATCTCCGGAGGCCGTCGCGCTGAGCGCGGATGGCGCAACGCTTTACGTCGCCGGCGCGCACAGTAACAGCGTCGCCGTCGTCGCGCTTTCCGCTGCCGCAATGGGCTCGCCTGCAGACAAGGACCGCGCTCGGAAAAAAGATGACGACGATCGCGAAGCCGCGAGCC
The DNA here is from genome assembly GCA_035517015.1 of Candidatus Acidiferrum sp. Taxonomy (GTDB): domain Bacteria; phylum Acidobacteriota; class Terriglobia; order Acidiferrales; family UBA7541; genus Palsa-295. The sequence goes on from DATIZQ010000102.1 coordinate 4,867, forward strand.
GCAGCAGTGTCGTTGGCTTCATTCCCACCGGCCAATATCCCTCGGCGCTCGCCGTGGCGAACGGCGACCTCATCGTAGGCAACGGGAAGGGAACTGGCTTCCAGAATTCCTCGCTCGTCGTCGACAATTCCGGTCGCGCTCCTGATGCGCCCAACGACCGCTTTCCCTCCGGCCGCGGCGCGCACAAGGCGGAAGGCGGCGAATACGATGTTGCCCTCATCGCCGGAAATTATTCACTGATCGCGGAACCGGACGCCAAAGCCCTTGCGGGTTACACGAATCAGGTGATGCACAACGACGGCCTCATCGGTTCGCCGGACGCGCACCTCTTCGCCGGAAAATCGCCGATTCATCACATCATCTACATCATTCGCGAAAACCGCACCTACGATCAGGTCTTCGGCGATATCCAGGCTGCGGGTAATGGAGACCGCGCCGATGGCGATCCCGGCCTCGCAATTTTCGGCGCAGGCGCCGCAGCTCAGCAGCCTGCGGGTCCGCCGCAGAACATCGCGCCGAACGCGCACGCATTGGCCGAACGGTTCGGCCTGTTCGATCGATTCTTCGTCAATTCGGAAGCGAGCCCCGACGGCCACAACTGGTCGAACGCGGCCTTCTCGAGCGATTACGTGGACAAAGTATTCCGCTGGAATTATTCGGGCCGTGGCCGCACCTACGACTTCGAGGGTGAGAACCGCGTGCCCGATACCGAAGCGATTAAAGGCGAGCCCCCGATCATCCCCCTCCCGGCCACGGCGGACGAGCTTGCCGCGTACATAAAGCAATTCATCCCGTACATCAACGGTGCGCGCGACGTCGCCGAGCCCGACACCCTCTATCTTTGGGACGATGCGGCCCGCGCTGGAATCAGCTATCGCACCTTCGGCGAATTCATGGCCACGATGTCGCAGGCGGAGGTCGATGCCTTCAACGCCAACCGCGAGCGCGATTACCCGGACACGTCGCCGACCGCGATCGTGTTTCCGGCGAAAAAGGCGCTCGAAAATCACCACAGCCCCACGTACCGCGCGTTCGATCTCTATACACCGGATTCGATGACCACCGATTCGTATCGTGCCGCGAAGGATTCCGGCGGCACGGTCGATCCGCTCATCTCTTCTTGGAATTCGGACGCTCACTTCCGCGGCTATTCGCGCGTCGCTGCGTTCCTCACGGAGTTTCGCGGCTACGTCGACGCGCTGAACAAGGGACAGGGTGAAACGCTCCCGGCGCTCTCGATCATGCATCTCCCGAATGACCACACGAACGGCATGCGCCCGCATTTCCCCACGCCGCAGTTCTATGCCGCCGAGAACGACTATGCGCTCGGCCTGCTCGTTCAGGAAGTCTCGTCGAGCCCGTATTGGAAGGACACCGCGATCTTCGTTCTCGAGGACGACGCGCAGGACGGTCCCGACCACGTCGACGCACATCGCTCGCCGGCGCTCGTAATCAGCGCTTACAATCGCCCGGGCGCTCTCATCCACCAGTATCACAGCACGGTCAGCCTGATTCGCACGATGGAGTTGCTTCTCGGCATGCCGCCGATGAATCAGCTCGACGCGTCCGCGGCTCCGATGGATGTTTTTCAGCCGGACGCCGACCTCCGGCCTTACAAAGCCACGCTGCCCGATGTTGCCCTGAACAATCTGATGACCCGCGTGCCGAGCGACCGCGAGACGGCGTATTGGATTCACCAGAGCGAACGCCAGGATTTTTCATCGGAAGATCGTGCGAACCCGCAGGTGCTCGATCGCATCATCTGGTTCTCCGTCCGCCGAAACACCAAGGGCTACCCGGTTGTGATTGCGCAAATGCCTGCATTCGACGTGATGCGCACCTCCGCCGCGGAGGAATCGGCCGAACAGGTTGACATCAACCGTCTGATGAAGAACTTGCTCGCGCGCCGTTCGCCCAAGCCCCGCGAATCGCCCTCGGATCGAGACGAACCATGAAACTTCGGCTTTCCGGCTCCGCGAGATAAAATGATTCCCATGCGCATCCGCGTCCTCTTCTTCGGACAGCTCAGGGAAATCGTCGGCGTTGCCGAGGACGACGCCGATCTCTCCGAAGGCGCGCAGGTGCAAGACCTTTTCGAACGCTACAGCCGCCGTTTTCCGAAGCTTGCGGAGTTTCGGCCTTCAATCGCCGCTTCCGTGAATCAGGAGTACGCCGAATGGCGCGCGCGCCTCGCTCCCGGCGACGAAGTCGCTTTTCTGCCGCCTGTCAGCGGCGGCCAGGCCGTCACCCTCGCCGAGGACATTTTTCAGCTCGTCCGCGAGCCGATCGATTCTCGCGCGCTCATCGAAAGCGTGAAAGCGCCCGAAGATGGGGCGGTCGTCGTCTTTGACGGTTTCGTTCGCAACAACTTCAAGGGCCGTCGCACGAAGTTCCTGGAGTACGAAGCGTACGAACCGATGGCGCAGGCCAAAATCCGCGAGATCGGCGCGCACATTCGCGCGAACTTCCCGGTTCATCGCATCGCGATCGTGCACCGCCTGGGCCGCCTCGAAATCGGCGAGACCAGCGTTCTGATCGCGGTCGCCTCGGCGCACCGCGCCGCCGCCTTCGACGCGTGCCGCTACGCCATCGACGCCCTCAAACGCACCGTGCCGATCTGGAAAAAAGAACACTTCACCGACGGTGCCGTTTGGGCGGAAGGCGAGAAGGCGGCTCAGCAAGCCATTTCCGCCCCGGATTCATCTATTTCTAAATGACGACAATCCGGTGGCCCCTGTACGTCCTGCTTTCGGGGAGCCTCGCGTTTGCTGTCGCGATCGAGCTTCAGGCGCAGGAGCGGCGCCCCGGCACAATCGAAGTCCAAACCAATCTCGTCGATATTCTGGCGAGCGTCATCGACGCCCACGGCGAACCCGTGTCCGATCTCGCGCAGGACCAGTTCGAACTTTCCGAGGAGGGCGTGCCGCAGAAGATCGAGCGTTTCGAGGCTGAAACCAATCGCCCCCTCGATCTGGCGCTGATGGTCGATGCGAGCGCGAGCACATTCAAGGACTTGAAATTCGAGGACGAAGCCGCGGCGCACTTCATCCGGCAGGTCGTGCGCCCCGGCGACCGCCTGGCCGTTTTCGAATTCGACGAGGACGTCACCGAGCTCGCCCCGTTCTCCGAAGACGTCCCTCAACTCCAGGGTGCGGTGCGCCGCATCATGCCGGGCGCCGGCACGTCCATTTACGACGCGCTGGTGCTCGGTTCGAATTCGCTTCGGCGCCGCCCTGAAGGCCGCCGCCGCGCGATCGTCCTGGTCACCGATGCGGGCGAAACCACCAGCATCGCGAAATTCGAGGATGCGCGCCGCGCCGCCATCAACTCGGAGGCCCTGCTCTACACCATCGTCATTCGGCCGATTAAGAGCGAAAGCGGCCGCAACACGGCCGGCGAACACGCCTTGATAACGATTACCGACAGTACCGGCGGCGCGATGTTCACCCTCGACGAACTGAGCCAGCTCAATGCGATATTCGACCGGATCGATCGCGAGCTTCGCACCCAGTACTTGTTAGGCTATTATCCGAATCCAGTCCCGCCGCCCGGAAGCTATCGCCGCGTGGACGTGAAAGTGAAAAGCGGCGACGCGGTCCGCTTCCGCAAGGGCTATTTCACGGCCGGCGGGAGCTAGCCGAATGGGCCCGCAATCGATGCACAATTTTCTCGAGATCGCTGTCGATGCCGCCCGCGAAGCGGGCTCGATCCTGCGCACGGAATTCGACCGCCCGAAGAAAATCTCGTACAAGGGCGAAGTTGACATCGTCACCGAATCCGACAAGCGCTCGGAAGCGCTCATCGTCGCAAAACTGCGCAGCCATTTCCCCCAGCACGCCATCGTTGCGGAAGAAGGCTCGCGCGGTGCCGCCGCGGGTACGAAATACTGCTGGCACGTGGACCCGCTCGACGGCACGACGAATTTCGCGCACGGGTATCCCTGTTTCGCGGTCTCCATCGGCCTTCTCGAGGACAACGAACCCGTCGTTGGCGTCGTCCTGAATCCGGTTACGGGTGAACTCTTCACGGCCGTGCGCGGCGAAGGCGCGTATCTCGACCACAAACCCATTCACGTCTCGCCCATCGAGAAATTGGCGACGAGCCTGGTCTCTACCGGCTTTCCCACTCACCAGCGCGCCAACAATCGAAACATCCATTACTACTGGGAATTCACGCTGCGTTCGCACGGCGTCCGGCGCGACGGCTCCGCTGCTCTCGACCTGTGCTCTGTGGCTGCCGGTCGCTTCGACGGCTTTTGGGAGTTCGGCCTGAACTCATGGGACACGGCCGCCGGCATGCTCATCGTCCGGGAGGCCGGCGGCGCGGTCACGAATCTTCATGGCCTGCCGTATCATCCGGGCGATCCGACGATCCTGGCCAGTAACGGCCTCATCCACGCGGAGATGCAGCAGGTCGCCGCCCATATCGCCGAGCGGGCGGCTGCTTCCACCCTCTAATATGCGGGCCGTTGATATCATTCGCAGGAAACGCGATGGGACGGAGCTGTCGCGCGACGAAATCGAATTCCTGATTCACGGCGCGACGCGCGATTCCATCCCCGACTATCAGATGGCCGCGTTCCTGATGGCCGTCCTGTGGCGCGGCTTGACGCACGCGGAACTGGCCGCGCTCACGGAAGCGATGCTCCGCTCCGGCGAAGTCCTCGATCTTTCCAATCTTCGCGGCGTGAAAGTCGATAAGCATTCGACGGGCGGCGTCGGCGACAAGACCTCGCTTGTCATCGCTCCGGTGGTCGCCGCTGCGGGCGCGAACGTGCCGCTCGGACGCAAGCCCGTATTCGTCCCGATGATCAGCGGCCGGGGCCTCGGGCACACCGGCGGCACGCTCGACAAACTCGAGTCGATCCCGGGGTTCAACGTGAACTTGTCGCTCGGTGAATTTCGGAACGTGCTGGAAAAGTGCAACTGCGCGTTGATTGGGCAGACGCCCGAAATCGCGCCCGCCGACAAGAAGCTCTACGCGCTTCGCGACGTTACCGCGACGGTCGAGAGCCCGTACCTCATTTGCGCATCGATCATGAGCAAGAAAATGGCCGAGGGAATCGACGCTCTGGTCCTCGACGTCAAGACCGGCGACGGCGCGTTCATGAAGAAGCAATCCGACGCCGAATACCTTGCGCAGTTGATGGTCGAGACCGGCACGCGAATGGGGAAGAAGGTGGTTGCCCTGATCACCGACATGGAGCAGCCGCTCGGGCGCAAAGTCGGCAACGCGCTCGAAGTCGACGAATGCCTCGATGTTCTGCACGGCGCTGGTCCGCCCGATCTTCGCGAGTTGTGCGACGAGTTGTCTGCACGGATGTTCGTTCTCGCGGGCCGCACGTCGAGCGTCGCGGAAGGCCGCGCTCTCGCGGCGGAAATGATTGCATCGGGCCGCGCCCGTGATACATTCCGCGAGGTCATTCGCGCGCAAGGCGGCGATCCGGCAGTCGTGGATGATCCGGGCCGGCTGCCGCGCGCGAGGAATCTCGCGAAAGTGAGAGCTCCGCGCGGCGGATTCGTCACCGCGGTTCGCTGCGAGCAGGTGGGCGTCGCAAGCATGATGCTCGGCGGGGGCCGCGAGAAGAAGGAAGACGCAATCGATCCGGCGGTCGGGCTGGTGCTCGAAAGGAAAGTAGGCGAGTCGGTGGAGACCGGCGCCACGCTTTGCACGGTCCACTACAATTCGGACGCGCGGCTTTCGGAAGTGACGGAACTGCTGTCGCGCAGTTTCGAAATCGGCGATGCAGCGCCGCAAGCTGCGCCGCTCGTGCGCAAGGTAATCGGTGATGCGTAACGCCGGGGGGAGCCAATACTGAAATGCACCGGCTGACGGGCGTCCTTGGGATGCTCACGATGATGGGCCTGGCGTTTCTCTTTTCGACGAACCGCCGCGCCATCCGCTACAAGACCGTCGCCTGGGGCCTCGGGCTTCAAATCGTGTTCGCCTTTCTGGTTCTGCGCTGGGAGGGCGGGCGCGAAGCATTTCAGTGGCTGGGCGACAAGGTCAATTGGTTCCTGGGATTCGCGGCTTACGGCGCAACGTTCGTGTTCGGGCCACTGGGGCAGAACCAGAAGCCCTGGGGAATTGTTTTCGCGTTTCAGGTTCTTCCGACGATCATCTTCATCGCCGCGGTCTTCGCCCTGCTCTATTACCTGAAGATTATGCAGTTCATCATTCGCATCGCCGCATGGGTGATGACACGCCTGATGGCCGCCAGTGGCGCCGAATCCCTCAACGTTGCCGCGAGCATCTTCATGGGGCAGACGGAGGCTCCGCTCACGATCCGTCCGTATCTTCCTGATGTCACGCAGTCTGAGCTGATGACCATCATGACCAGCGGCATGGCGCACGTTTCCGGCGGGATCATGGCCGCCTACATTGCGTACGGCATCGAGGCGAAACATCTTCTCGCGGCCGTGATCATGACGGCGCCGGGCACGATCCTGCTCTCGAAGATGCTGGTGCCGGAAACGGAGAAGCCCCTTACGGCAGGCAAGGTCGAGATGGCGCACATGGAGAGGGATGCAAACGCCCTGGGCGCGATTGCTCGCGGCACGACGGATGGATTGAATCTTGCAATCAACGTCGCGGCGATGCTGATTTCCTTCATCGCCCTCATTTATCTGGTCGACGGAATCTTCGGCGCCATTCACGCGCACCTCCTGTGGTTTCCCGCCAGCCTTGAACAAGTTTTCGGCTGGGTACTCTCACCGATCGCGTGGCTGATCGGCATTCCGTGGAAGGACGCAACGACGGTCGGCAATCTCCTCGGCCTGCGCATGGTGACAAACGAGTTGATCGCATTCCAGCGGCTCGGCCCCATGGCGGCAGCGGACACCATCGATCCCCGTTCGTTCACGATCGCCACCTTTGCGCTTTGTGGCTTTGCGAACTTCAGTTCCATCGGCATTCAGATCGGCGGCATCGGGGCGCTCGCGCCCAATCGGAAGTCGGATCTTGCTCGCCTCGGCATTCGCGCGATGCTGGCCGGCACGATGGCTAACCTGATGTCCGCGTCGATTGTCGGAATCATGCTGAAATGACGGCGGCCCGCGTGAAATCGACTCCGCGCGATTCCGAATTCTCCCGCGCTGAGCGCGCCGCGAAATTCATCCTTTCGAAAACGAAGCTGCGGCCGCGAATCGCACTCGTCCTTGGTTCGGGCCTGGGCGTCTTTGCGGACGATCTGACGGATGCTACGAGCGTCCCCTACGCGAAGATTCCCGGCTTTCCGCAGTCGACCGCGATCGGCCACGCGGGCCGGCTCGTGGTCGGCAAAGCCGGGAACATGGCCGTGGCCGCGATGCAGGGCCGCGTGCATTTGTACGAAGGCTACTCCGTTCGCGAAGTCGCGTTTCCCATTCGCGTTTTGGGACGCGCGGGAATTCAGGCGGCGATCCTCACGAACGCGGCCGGCGGCATCAATCTTGATTTCAATCAGGGCGCGCTCGTCGTGATTCGCGACCACATCAATCTGCAGGGCGCGAATCCGCTGATCGGCGCAAACGACGATCGCTTCGGGCCGCGCTTTCCGGATATGAGCGAGGTTTACTCGAGGCCGTTTCGCGAAATCGCGGTTTCCGAAGCGAAGCGACTGGGCATCGAAATGCACGAGGGCGTTTACGCCGCGCTGGCCGGTCCGAGCTACGAAACTCCCGCGGAAATTCGGTATCTCCGCGCGATTGGCGCGGACCTTGTCGGGATGTCTACGGTCCCCGAGGCCATTGCCGCACGTCACATGGGAATTCGCGTGCTCGGGATTTCCTGCGTCACGAATATGGCCGCCGGAATTCTCGATCGGCCGCTCGATCACGCGGAAGTGATGGCGACAGGCGAACGCGTAAAAGGCCAGTTCGTGGCGCTCCTGCGCGCGATCATCCCTCGCATCGCGTCCGGCGCGGCTTAGAACCGCGTCCTTTGCTTCCTCTCCATCGACCCGCTACAATGCCGGGCCATGGCCGAGCACGACGCACTGATCGCCGCCGCAAAGCAGGCGCGCGAAAACGCGCACGCTCCTTTCTCGAATTTTCGGGTCGGCGCCGCGCTGCGCGCCAAGTCCGGACGCATCTACGCGGGCTGCAACGTCGAAAACGCATCCTACGGCCTCACGTGCTGCGCGGAGCGCGTCGCAATCTTCAAGGCCATCTCGGAAGGCGAACGCGGATTCGACGCGATTGCCGTCGTCACGGACACCGAGAAGCTCACGCCGCCCTGCGGCGCCTGCCGGCAGATCATCTGGGAATTTTGCGGCGACGTTCCCGTGATTCTCGCGAACCTCAAGGGGAAAATCGAGCAGGAGAGCTCGGGGAACCTGCTGCCGCGCGCCTTCGATTCGTCGTTCTTGTAGAGACCGCTCCTGAAGCCTCAGGCAACTCACCAAGCGAAATGGATTGGCACATCGGCGGCGTTCGTCTACTAGTCCGGGATTCCTTGTTTGCGTTTGCGATGCAGCTTCTGCGCCATCGATCGCAGCGTCTCAGGAACGTTCTTGTTCGTCGTGAGCTTGACGAGATCGGTCGCGGTCAATCGGGGGAAGAGGTGCAAGGAAACATCGAGAGGCGTCTTGGGATTCATCACCAGATTCTTCGCCACCGAATAGTTCTTCATGAAGACGCGGTTCAGCGAGATGGTTCTCAGGACCTCCGCCGTCAGGTTCGCCATGGCCGCAAAGGACTCGACTTCGGTGTCGGTCAGGCGGGGCGACTGCAGCACGCATTTCTGAACGAGCTTGTTTGGGTCGCGGATCAACAGCATCCGTTCCTCGCGGCCGCCTTTCAGGGCCAGCGTGATCCGCTGCACCACGGTCATGTACGCAAGCTTCTGCATCATCGTCTTGCGCTTCACCGGGTCCGGCTCGACCTCTTCCGCCGCCTCTTCGAGTTCCTTCATAGACATCGCGCCCTTTTGCATCTCGTCCAGCATTTCGCGCTGCTCGGGCGTTGCGGCCTTCGATTGGCAAACAGCGAGTACGAGTTCCGGGTCGTTCGTCAGCCATTCGAGGTTGTCGAGGAGGACCTGGATTCCCGCGCTTGTCAGGTGCGGTGCTACGCGCGCCACCAGCGACGTGGGACATCCCGGGTTCTTGGCCAGCGCGTCGGCCATGCCGGGCTTATCTCCCAGGTTGTCGGAACAGTACGTAAACAGGCGTGAGTCTGCATCCGGGCGCGAAATTGCCGTGATGAACGCCGCTAAGGGATGCGTCAGCGCCACATTCTTGGCGCGTTCAGCAATCGCGGCGTCGGAATCCGCCGCCAGCACGGCCAACATCTCGGCGCGCTCTTCGGCAGGCAGGGACATTCCGCCGCTGCAAATGGCCAATTTCTGTTCGGGCCGAATGTGCCCGGAGCGAACCGCTTCTCGTAATTCAGTGCTAATGGACTCCTCCAGCGGGGGACTTTAGATCTTTCGTTGTGAGTGTAACCTGCCCGGCTTGGCCTGCGGGGCCCATCGTGGGAACGGGTTGTCCATTCAGTTCAAGGCGCACGGCGGCGGCATCACCGGAGGAGATTTGGAAGGAATCGCGGGCGGAGAATTGCTTTGTTTCGTTTGCGGCGACCTCGCCCTGGAAGACAGACTGCCCGTCGGCAACCACTTCAACATGGACCGTCTGGCTTGCCTGGATTGTCAAGCGAAGCGGGCCGACAGCCACTGGAGGTGTTCGTTCCCCCTTTGCACCTGAGCCTGTGACACTCGCACTGGGAAGGGCCCGGTGGGCGCGGAACCGCGCGATGATCTTTGTCCCGGCGAACCAGCCACCGGCGACCAGCACAATCAGGACTCCGATGAGCGCCGCGAGTGGCCGCCAGTCGCGCGGCAGCTCGCTCGTGGCTTGCGGAGCTGCGGGCGTGGCTCCGTTGCCCTTGGTTTCGAGCGCGTACTCGGCGACCATGCTCTCCTCGTTCAACCCGAGATACCGCGAAGCCGAGCGGATGAATCCCCGATTAAACGCGCCTCCGGGCAGCTGCTCCCACTGCCCATTTTCGATTGCCTCGAGGAATCTCGTGCTGATGCGCGTGGCTGCGGAGATTTCCGACAGCGATACGCCACGCATTTCCCGTTCGCGTTTTAGGTGTTCGCCAAAAGGTGAAGTCGACGCCATTCCAAAGGGACCTACAACCAAAGGAAAATATAGGCGCGGGTCACAGCAGTGTCAATCCTGGGCGTCGAGGCAGGGAAGTCCGCGGCGGGCGCCCGTGACCGGTTGGGCGCCCATTGGCCTTTCGGCAATCGGTTCGCGAAGGAACGTTGCGGAGGGTAAAAAGGGTTCACTATAATGCCAACGTTGCCTCCTGAACCCAGAGACCCGAAGCCGCCGGCGGCCGAGCCCGCGGCGCGACGAACCGCCTCGAAGGCCTTCGACGGCGTAGAACGCCGCCGAAATTCGAACGTGCCCCTCGACGTGCCCGAGAGCAACGAAGTTACCGTCTTTCATGAACTTGGCAAAGCGCTTACGTCCTCGCTGCAGCTCGATCAAGTCCTTCGCACAATCATGGAGAAGATCAACGAGGTGCTGCGGCCCGACACCTGGTCGCTCCTCCTGATGGATGTCGACAAGGCCGAGCTCTATTTCCAAATCGCGACCGGCAAAGGCGCCGAGGCCCTCAAGGACGTTCGCATCAAGCTCGGCCAAGGGCTGGCCGGATGGGTGGCGCAAACCGGCGAAGTGGTCGTAGTTCCGGACACGACGAAGGATTCCCGTTTCTTTTCGCAAGTCGACGAGAAGACAAGAACCGAGACGCGCTCGATTGTAGCGGTCCCCGTTCGATTCCGTGAGCAGTGCCTTGGCGTGATCGAGCTGATCAATTGCATAGGGCCCGAAGGCTTCAGCCAGCGCGATCTGGCGCTTCTCGAAGCTCTGGCCGACTATGCCGCGATCGCCATCGAAAACGCCCGCCACGTCCAGCGGATCCACGAGCTGACGATCACCGACGATTGCACCAGCCTTTACAACGCCCGCCATTTGAATTTCATGCTCGACACGGAAATCTACCGCTCGCACCGCTATGCGTTCGAGTTCTCTCTAATCTTCATCGACCTCGATCACTTCAAGAGCGTGAACGACACGTGGGGCCACCTGATGGGCTCGAAGCTGCTGGCGGAAATCGGGCAGGCGATCAAGGACAAATGCCGCTTGATCGACCTCGCCTTCCGCTACGGCGGCGACGAATTCGTGGTGCTGCTCCCGCAGACGTCGAAGGAAAATGCGCTCGGCGTAGCGCGCCGCTTGCACAAACTGATCCGCGACACGGTGTGGCTGAAGGAGCCGGGCTTGAACGTCAAGATCACGTCGAGTGTCGGTGTCGCGTCATATCCCACGGACTCGCGAACGAAGGCGGAGCTTCTGCACCTCGCCGACGAGGCTATGTATCTGGTCAAGAACACCACGCGCGACAGCGTCGCCGCAGCCGCCCTTGGGGTCCTGCCCGGAGCCGCTCCCACTTCCTGATTCCCCCGCGGTGATTTACATCTCGATCCAAGGACATCCTCAGCTTGATTCACTCCAAGCGGCGTGTTACGCTGCGCACGAAATTTTCGCACGCAAAACGAGGGGCGTCCGCGGCGCAATGCCGCGGCTGGGTGAGGACGCATGTCCTATGAAGCGCTGGGAATGATCGAGACGAAGGGCTTAGTCGGCTCGATCGAAGCGGCCGACGCGATGGTGAAGGCTGCGAATGTGATCCTGATCGGCAAGGAATACATCGGCGCCGGATTCGTCACCGTGATGGTGCGCGGTGACGTGGGTGCGGTGAAGGCCGCTACGGATGCGGGCGCCGCTGCCGCTCGGCGCGTGGGTGAGCTTGTTGCCGTGCACGTGATTCCGCGGCCGCACGAGCTCGTCGAAAAGATTCTGCCGGGCGGTGGCCAGCTGCCCGTGAAGAAGTAGCGCCGCGCCGCCGGATACTGCACTCTCTGCGGCATCCGCGCGGTGAAGGCGCCGATCAGGTACGATTCTTTGACTCTCCGCGACCGCGACCTGATTTCGATTCAGGAAGCCCGCCACGCCCTGGAAAGGGCGAGCGAAGCCCAAAAGAAGTTCGCCACATTTTCCCAACAACAGGTCGACGCCATCGCGGAAGCCTGTGCGGAAGCCGCCACAGCCGCAGCAGAGCAGCTCGCTCGCACTGCCGTAGAGGAAACCGGCTACGGGAATGTTCCGGACAAAATCATCAAGAATCGCCTCGCCTCCGTGGACGTTCCGCGCGCCATTCGCGGAATAAAAACGGTTGGCATCCTTCGCGAAGACCGCGAGAAGGGAATTCTGGAGATTGCCGAACCGGTGGGCGTCGTCGCGGCGGTGATCCCGTCGACCAATCCCACTTCGACCACCATCTACAAAACTCTCATCTCGCTCAAAGCTCGCAACGCCGTTGTGCTCAGCCCTCACCCGACGGCCATGCGATGCATCTGCGAGGCGGTGAGCATCCTCGAGCGCGCCGCGCTTAAGGCGGGCGCTCCCGAGGGCCTCATCGTTTGCCTCGCACATCCGACGATGCAGGGCACGCAGGAGTTGATGAAGAGCCGCCTGACGGGCGTGATTCTTGCGACCGGCGGCACCGGCCTTGTCCGCGCGGCGTACAGTTCGGGGCGCCCCGCCTTCGGCGTGGGTCCCGGCAATGTGCCGTCGTTCATCGAACGCACCGCCAATGTCCGTAAGGCCGTCGCAGACATCTTTGCGGGGAAGACGTTCGATTACGGCACCATCTGTTCATCCGAACAATCGATCGTTGCTGAGGAAGCAGTGCGCGACCAGGTGCTCGAGGAGTGCGGCCACCAAGGCGCGTACTTCCTAACGGCCGACGAGATCCGTAAACTGGGCGAAATCGTTTTTCCCAGTGGAGCCGCTCCAAGCCCAAAGATCGTGGGGCGCGCCGCCACGGTGATCGCGGAGATGGCCGGAATCAGCGTGCCCGCGTCTACGCGCGTTCTGATCGCGAAACTCGACGGAGTGGGGCGCGAGCATCCCCTGTCCGCCGAAAAGCTCTCGCCGATTCTCGCGCTTTATTCCGTCGCGAGTCTTGCTGCGGGAATCGATCTCTGCACCAAGCTGCTGGAGTACGGCGGCCTGGGCCACACGGCGTCGATTCATTCGCAGAGCGAAGCGGCGGTGAAGCAATTCGGCTTGGCGATTCCTGCGTTTCGTATCGTGGTCAACACGTCGGCGGTGCACGGTTCCATTGGCTATTCGACTCATCTGTTTCCCGCGATGACTCTGGGCTGCGGTTCCCACGGCGGCAACATCACCTCGGACAATATCGGCCCGCAGCACCTGATGAACATCAAGCGCGTCGCCTGGGAATCGCGCGCCGTCGAGCACCGCACGATTCCCGTCGAGCAGCGCCTCGCGGGCAGCGCCTTCACGCCGGAGCCGGTGGATTCGCACCGCGTCCCGGCTTCAGCTCCGCCAAAGGGCTCTGCCGAAACCGGAGCTTTAGCCGTCCCCAGGCAAATCGCGGCGGCTGCGGCCGCTGGCGCAGGGGAGCCTGCTCCGGGTCCTGTTGTTCCCGATCGCCAGACCATCGCGCGCATCGTCGAGCAAGTCTTCGCTGCACGCGGTATTTCTCGGAGTGGAACGCCAAAGGTTGAACCAGCACCCCAAGCCGCCACGGCTCCGGTCCCCGCACCGTCTCCGGCTGCGTCCCCGGCATACGTGGAGCGACCGACAAGCGCGGCACCAACTCCCGCAGCGCCATCAGCCCAGCCGGTTCCGGTCGTCGTCGCCGAATTCGTTTCCGAAACCGACGTCCGTGCTGCGATTGCCGGTAACCAGAAGATTTTTCTCGGCCCCAAATCGATCGTCACTCCCTCCGCTCGCGATCTTGGCAACGATCACGAGCTGTTTGTGATCACGGATCGGGCTCCCACGAAGACTCGCGCGCGCGGCGAATAGCACGTTTGACGCGTTGCCGCCGCTATGAAACCGCTTCCCCTATATAATTGAGAAGGGGAGATTCTGTGCGGAACCAGGAAGCAGCGCGGTATGCCCGCTGGTCAGCCATTGCAGCCGGCCTGATCGCCCTGCTCGTAATCGGTATTTACGCCGAACGCGCAATCAGCGCCGCTCGGCGCCGCCGAGCCACGCCTGCCGTCGTTCCCGCCGCCGTACAGCAGCAAACCGAGACCTTTTCCTACAAGCGCGTCGAGAAGGACCGCACGATCTTTGCGATTCGTGCTTCCCGCGCGACGCAATTCAGGGAGGACAACCGCGCGCTCCTCGAAGATGTTTGGATCACGATCTACGGTCGCGATGGAACCCGAAACGACAACATCCATGCACGCGAGTGCGGCTACGACCAGAAGACCGGCAGCGTGCAGTGCCAGGGTGAAGTGACTATTGAGGTTCAAGGCGCCAACCGCGCCGCGAACCAGCCCGCTCAGAAATCGCTCGAAGTCAAGACCAGCAACCTCAGCTTTGACGGGCAAACCGGCGAAGCCTCCACTCCCTCGCCGGTCGATTTTCTGCTTCCTCAAGGACACGGTCGCGGCGTAGGCGTGAGCTACACCACCCAAACCGCGGTTGTGCGCATCGAACACGCGGTTGAATTTGAACTGATTCCCTCGCAGCGCACGGGCGGCGCTCCCGTCACCATTAAGGGCAGCAGTCTTGAAGTCCGCCGCAACGATCGTTTGATCACGCTGGGAGGTCCCGCGATTGTGCGGCAAGGCGAGCGGGAACTGTTGGCGGATAGGATGTCGGTCGACCTGGACGATAATTTCCGCGCGAGCCGCGTAGTCGCCGAGGGCCATCCGGCGATCCGCAATTCGCAAGCCGGCCAGCAGTTCGAAGTTGCCGCGGATATTTTTGAGGGATTTCTGAGCCCCGCGGGGTGGGTCCAACGCGCCGCCGCGATCGGCAACGTCGCGGGAATGCGCCAAACCCCCGGGGGCGCGGATCGCTTTTCTAGCTCGCGCGTCGATGTGTCGTTCGAGCCGCAGCGCAACATTTTGCGGGAGATGACCGCCAACGGCAGCGTGACGGCGCAGTCGGAGCAGGGTGGCGTCTCTCAAGTTCTGAAGACGAGCGCCTTGCGCGTGAAGTTCGCCGCGGGCGAGCGGGCTGACAGTCAGCGGATCGAAAGCGCCGAAACTCTCGCACCGGCGACCATCGAATCGAAGACGGGTGCGGAGACAACCGAGCTAAGCGCGCCAAAATTCACCGCCGTGTTCGCGCAGCGCGGGCGACTGGACAGTTTGGTCGGCACTGGTGGCGTTGAGGTGCGACGCCAGGCCGGAAACTCGACTACGCAAGTCAGTACGTCGGAGAATCTCAAAGCCGCGTTCGCGCAGGATGGCCAGTGGGAGACCGTGGAGGAAACGGGCCATGTTCACTTCCAGCAGGCCGATCGTCAGGCCTCCGCATCCTTCGCCAAGATGGATCGGGCCAAGGACGAAATCCTGCTAAGCGGCTCGCCGATACTTACGGATGCCATGAGCCGCACCACTGCTCGCACCGTGACGATCGGCCAGAAGTCCGGTGAGATCGACGCTCGCGGCGGAGTCGTTTCCACCTACTTGCCTTCTGGCCACGGCGCTTCCGTGAACATCGGTTCAGGCCCTGCGAATATCACGGCCGACACGCTGGCAGGGTCCATCTCTTCGGGCCGCGTGGTCTATGCCGGTCACGCCCGGCTGTGGCAGGGGGAATCGGTCCTCGATGCGGACCAAATCACCGTCTGGCGAGATGAAAAGAAGATGCAGGCTGCTGGAAACGTCGTCGCCGTTTTTGCCCAGACTTCCGGTCCGGCGCTGAGGCCGGCGGCGAGACCTGCATCGAGCCCGTCTCAGCCCGCCCTCTGGCGCGTGCAGGCGCCTTCGCTCACGTTCTGGAACGAACAGGGCAAGGCGCGCCTCGAAGGCGGCGTGATTGCCACGTCGCAGCAGGCGGCTCTCGAGTCCCGCACGTTAGACGTTTACCTTAGTTCCGCGTCCGCGCCCGAGTCCTCCGGGCCACCCGCGGGAAAGAGCCGCGCCGCACCCGCTGGGGGACAACTAAACCGCGCCGTCGCCTTGGGCAGCGTCGTCGTCCGGCAGGGTGACCGGCGGGGCACCGCCGACCGGGCCGAGTACACGTCGGCGGACGAAAAGTTCGTCTTGTCCGGCGGCCAGCCGACCCTTACCGATGCTTCTGGCAACACAACCTCGGGCCATTCGTTGACCTTCTTTGTGGCGAATGATACGATTTTGATTGATTCGCAGGAAGGTTCGCGCACTCTTACCAAGCACCGGGTTGAGAAATGAACCGGCATGTTGAAGCTTCAGGCCGCCGATCTCAGGAAGTCGTACCGAGGCCGCCGAGTCGTTGATAACATCAGCCTGGAGATTCAGCAAGGCGAAGTGGTTGGGCTGCTCGGGCCGAACGGCGCAGGCAAGACCACGACGTTCTACATCCTGGTCGGGTTAGCACGTCCTGACTACGGTCGTGTCTTGCTGGATGGTGAGGACATTACCGACCTCCCGATGTATCTTCGGGCCCGCAGCGGCATCAGCTACCTCCCCCAAGAGCCTTCGGTCTTTCGGAAATTGACGGTCGAAGAGAATCTCCTTGCCGTTTTGGAGACATTGCCCCTCACTCCGGAGCAGCGGCGCGACCGGGTTGAGGAGCTCCTGGCCCAAATGGGCCTCGAAGGAGTGCGGAGCAGCCAGGCTTACGTTCTGTCGGGTGGCGAGCGGCGAAGGCTTGAAATCGCGCGTTCCTTGGTGCTTTCGCCGTCGTTCGTGCTGCTCGACGAGCCGTTTTCTGGCATCGATCCGCTGACGGTCGTGGATATTCAGAAAATCATCGCGGACTTGAGTGCGGCCGGCATCGGCGTCCTGGTCACGGACCACAACGTTCGCGAGACTCTTGCCGTGACGAATCGCGCGTATATCATCACCGAAGGCAAGATTCTATTTGCGGGCACACCGGCGGAGTTGTCGACGAACGCGGACGTCCGCCGAATCTATCTCGGAGAGGGGTTTCGTTTGCACTGAGTCGTATGAACTGGCTCCAGCCAAAACTCAATCTTCGCGTCGCGCAGAAACAAATTCTGACGCCGGGCCTCGTGCAGATGGTGAGCGTCCTCGCGCTCAACCGTCTCGAGCTGCGCGAAATGATCAATCAGGAGATCATGGCCAATCCGGTGCTCGAAGAGCTTCCGGAAGAAGGGGTGACGGCGGAGAGTTACACCGACGAGGCCTTCCTCAAGAAGGAAACGGAAAAAGTTCCCGAGACCGAAGCTCCCAATCCCTTCGACGAATTCGATTTCGGCTCTTTCTTCACGCAGTACCTCGATACGGGCGCGGAGCGCGCCGCCGGCGGCGAACAGGAGGAAATCGACAAGCCCTCTTTCGACAAGTTCCTCTCTTCGCCGGCCAGCCTTGCCGATCACCTGACGTGGCAGTTGAGTGTCAGCATCAGCACGGATGTCGTTCGCAAGATAGCTGAAGCCATCATCGGCAACCTGGACGAGAACGGCTATCTCACGGCCACGCTCGAGGAAATCGCCGCATCCGGCAATTATTCGGTGGAAGATGTGGAAGAAGCGCTTACCATGGTCCAGGAGTTCGACCCGCCGGGAATCGCCGCCCGCGACTTGCAGGAATGCCTTCTGATGCAGTTGAAAGTCCTCGATCCGCAGAATACGCTCGCGCAGCAAATCATCGGAGAGCACCTGAAGCTCTTGCAGAATAATCAGCTGAAGGAAGTCGCGCGCGCTTTGAATCGCCCGGTCGAGCTCGTCAAGCGGGCTGTCGACGTGATCAAGCGGCTCGATCCGAAGCCCGGCCTTCGCTACAACAAGACGGAACCGCGCCTCGTCGAGCCCGACGTCCAATTCCGCAAGGTCGATGGCGAGTGGCAGGTATTGATGAACGACGACGATCTGCCTCAGCTCCGCCTCAATCCCACATACCGGCGCCTGCTTGCGCGCGACGCTGCCGATCGCGACGTCCGCAACTATGTCAAAGAACGGTTCACGGCGGCCATTCAGCTGATGAAAAACATCGAACAGCGCAAGCATACCATCGTGCGCGTCTGCCAATCGATTCTGCGCCGCCAGGGCGACTATCTTGACTACGGTCCCGATCACCTGAAGCCGATGATGATCAAGGAAGTCGCGGAAGAGGTCGGCGTGCATCCCTCGACGGTCAGCCGGGCCGTCGCCAACAAATACGTTCACACGCCGCAGGGCGTTCTCGAGCTTCGCAGTTTCTTCTCGGAGTCGGTGAATGGGCCGCAGGGCAGCGAAATGTCGCTCCTTTCGCTGAAGCGGCGCGTGAAGCAAATGATCGAACAGGAAGACACGGCACACCCGCTCACCGACGACCAGATCACCAAGAAATTGAGTGACGAGGGCATCCACGTGACGCGCCGGACCGTCGCCAAGTATCGCGAAGATTTGCGCATCCCCAGCACGCACCGCCGGCGTGTGAAGGGTTAGCGTCTGCCGCCGTGGCCCGCTCCCAACGGAAACGCGATTCGCGCCAGCTTGTAATTCTCACCGGTCTTTCCGGTTCCGGCAAAGGCTCCGTCCTGAACACCTTCGAGGATCTGGGTTTTTATTGCGTCGATAATCTTCCCGTCGCCCTGATCCCCGTCTTCAGCGAACTCTACGACGAAGGCCGCGGTGAAATCGAACGCGCCGCGCTGCTCGTCGACGCCCGCGAAGGCGAGCAGATCGAAAAGCTGCCTATCCTCTATCGCTCTCTTGCCAGCGACCACCCCGCGACCCTGGTGTTCATCGAGGCGAGTGACGAAGCCCTGATGCGCCGCTTCAGCGAGACGCGCCGGCCCCACCCGCTCGGCCTCGGCCTTTCGGTTGCCGAGGGCATCCGCGAAGAACGCCGCCGCATGGCGCCGATTCGCCGCCTCGCGGACGTCATCATCGATACGACGAAGTTCAACGTCCACGAGTTGCGCCAGTTCATCATCGATCGCTTTCAGAAGCCCGGACGCCGTCCGCTGCTCGTTTCTGTGGTCAGCTTCGGCTTCCGCTACGGCATTCCTGCCGACGCCGACCTCGTTTTCGACGTGCGCTTCCTCCCCAATCCGCACTTTATTCCTCGGCTGCGGCCTTACAGCGGGAAGGATCGCCGCGTGGCGCGTTATATCCGTTCGTTTCCGCAGACGCGCGAATTTCTGCGCCGGATCGAGAGCCTTCTGCTCTACTTGATCCCGCACTACATCAACGAGGGGAAAAGCTACCTGACTGTCGCGCTCGGATGCACGGGCGGCAGGCATCGTTCCGTGGCCCTTGCGGAAGTGATTCGCACGAATTTGCATCGCAAGGGTTTTGCCGCTAAGGTCGTACACCGCGACCTGGAGAAGAGCTCGAGCTGACGATGCCGCATCGAAACCCCATGGCAAAGGCGCGCGTCCGAAAGACCTGAGCATGCGAACGATTCCGCCAAAGACCGATCGCGAAGAACTCAGTCGCCTGCTCGGCTATGTTCGTCCCTACACTCCTCTCATGACGCTGGGCGTTCTCCTGCTGGCGGTGATGGGTGCGATCGATGGCCTTACTGCCTTCGCCATCAAGCCGGCTTTGGACGTAATTCTCAATCCCGCGTCTACGGTTCAAAATCTCGCTCTGTTCACGATCCCGGGCACCAATCACGTCGTTTCGTTGAACTCGTTTGTGCCCTCGCGCGTTCACCATGTCTGGTCCGTTTTCGCCCTCGCCCTCCTCTTCATGTTCTTGATAAAGGCCGTTGCCGAATTCTTTGGCGTGACCTTGATTCAATATGCTGGCCTTTCCAGCGTCACCGACCTCCGCAACCGCGCCTACAGCAAGGTCGTTCAGCAGCCGGTTGGCTTCTTCGAGCACAATCCCGTCGGGCGCGTCATGTCGGCCGTTCTCACCGACATCGAGCAGATGCGCGGCGCATTCTCCGAATACTTCGCCGACTTCTTCCGTCAGATTTTCAATCTCCTGTTCTTCGTGCTCGTCGTGCTCGTCATCGACTGGCGCATGGCGATCGCTTCGGCTGTCGTCATTCCTCTCGTCGTCTGGCCTGTCAACAAGCTTGGCCGCAAGATCCGGCAATCCGCCGAGAAGAGCCGCTCGAAGCTTGCCGACCTCAGCCACATCCTGCAGGAAACGATCAGCGGGAACCGCGTGGTCAAGGCTTTCGGCATGGAAGGCTTCGAAATCCGCAAATTCCAGGGAGCCGCGCGCAGCCTGTTACGTGAAAACATGCGCTGGATTCGCGCCTTCGCGGCCACGTCGCCGTTGATGGATCTCCTCGGAGCCGTGGTTATTTCCGGTATCCTTCTATTCGCCCGCGGCGAGATCAAAGTCAGCCGCATGTCCATCGGTTCGTTCGGTGCCTTCACGTTTGCGCTCTTCAAGGCATACGAGCCTCTGAAACGCCTGGGCAACATCTATCAGCTCTTCCTTCAGGCCGCGGGAATTTCCGCTCAAGTATTCGCTTTCATCGACTTGCCCGAAGAGCGCCTCGAAACGCCCGGCGCGAAAACATTGCCCCGTTTCTCGAAGTTGATCGAGTTCGATTCGGCGAGCTTCTCGTATGACAGCGGTCCGCTCATCTTGAAGGACATCGACCTGAAGGTTCGCGCCGGAACCGTTGTCGCGATTGTGGGCTCGAGCGGCGCGGGCAAGACAACTCTCGTGAATTTGCTCCCGCGCTTCAATGAAGCCACCTTCGGCTCCGTTCGCATCGATGGCTTTGACGTTCGCGATGTGACCCTTCGTTCCCTGCGGGAACAAATGGCCATCGTCACGCAAGAAACAATTCTGTTCAATGATACGGTTTGGAACAATCTCTGCTATGGTCGTCCCAACATGCCAGAGGAAAAAGTCACAGCCGCCGCGAAGGCCGCCCTCGCTCACGACTTCATCACTCAATTGCCGAGCGGCTACCAGACTCTCATCGGCGATCGCGGCCAGCGCCTTTCGGGCGGCCAGCGCCAGCGGCTCGCCATCGCGCGCGCGCTGCTGAAGGATGCGCCCATCCTGATCCTCGACGAAGCCACTTCCGAGCTCGATTCCGAATCTGAGTTGCTCGTCCAAAGCGCTCTCAATAACCTGATGACCGGCCGCACCGTCTTCGTCATTGCTCACAGGCTTTCGACGATCCGCCGCGCCGACATCATCGCAGTTCTGGACGGCGGCACCATCTGTGAGCGCGGCACGCACGAGGACTTGCTCGCCAGCGGCGGCGTTTACGCGCGCCTCTACGACATTCAATTCCGCGATGTCGAGCCCGCGGCGCGCGCGGCGGAGTCTTGATCATGTCAGGCGCCGGCTCGCAATCCGCCTCCACTGCCCCTTCGCAACCCCGCGCTACGGGCCTCAAGTCGATGACCGGCTACGCCCAGGCGCGTGCTGTCGAAGACGGATGGACCCTGCGCGTTTCCGTGCGCAGCGTGAATCACCGCTTTCTCGATTTACACCTGCGCGTCCCGGACGGCTTCGAGCCGGTCGAACCCGCCATCCGGCAGATCATTCGCGAGCGCATTCGGCGCGGCCACCTTGACGTTGCCGTTCATTACGAACTCGAAGGTCCGGCGGCCGTCGGCGTGAATCAGGAGGTTGCCGCTGCTTACGTCGAAGCCGCCAGCGCGCTGCGCGCCAAGTTCGGATTGTCCTCGGAACCGGATATCGCTGCGATTCTCCGTTTGCCGGGGGTGATTGGCCCGGCTGCCGCGTCCCTCGAAGACGAGCTCGCGAAACTCGAGAGCGCCGTGTCCCGCTGTCTCGTCGAAGCGCTCGACAAGCTCGATCGCATGCGCGAGCGCGAAGCCGACCACTTGCGCGAAGAAATGGTGTCGCGGCTGCAGAGAATCGCGAGTCTCGCGAACCGCGCGGAGACTCTGGCCGAACGCGCGCGTCCCACCTTTGCGAAGCGCCTCGAAACGCGCGTTCGCGAGCTTCTCGACGAATTGCAGCTTGATCCCGCGCGGCTCGCGCAGGAGGCGGCCCTTGCCGCAGAGCGCAGCGACGTTTCCGAGGAGCTGGCGCGGCTTCGCAGCCACGTCCAGCAGTTCGAATCGCTGTTGGCGGGCGGCGCGGATGTCGGCAAGAAGCTGGACTTCCTGTTGCAGGAGATGCAGCGCGAGACGAACACGCTGCTTTCGAAAACTCCCGGGAACGATGCCGAAGGCCTCGAGATTACGCAGGGCGGTCTGGAGATCAAGTCGGAAATCGAAAAGCTGCGTGAGCAGGTGCAGAACATCGAATGAGCTCATCGGAACCGCTTGTTCTCATCGTTTCCGGCCCGTCCGGCTCCGGAAAATCGACGCTCGTGAAAAAGCTTCTCGAGCTCCCGGAAACGATGCTGTCGGTTTCGTGCACTACGCGGGAGCCGCGGAAGACGGAGAGCGACGGCAAGTGGTACAATTTCGTCTCAGAAGCGGAATTTCAACAGATGGTGTCGCGCGGCGATTTTCTCGAGTACGCGCAGGTTTTCGGAAAGAACTGGTACGGAACGCCTCGCAAGTGGCTGGATGAAGCGAGGACGAAGAAAAAGGATCTCGTGCTCGAGATTGATGTGCAGGGGGCGCATCAGGTCAAGCAGAAGGTGCCGGGCGCGATTGCCATTTTTGTCCTGCCCCCGTCCAAAGAGGAGCTGGAGCGCCGTATCCGTGCTCGCGGTCAGGACTCGGACGATGAAATTCGCCGCCGCCTCGAACGCGCGCGGCAGGAGATGCTGAGCTACAGCATCTACGACTTTGCGGTGGTCAATGACGATCTTGCGCGCGCCGGCACCGAGGTTCAGGCCATCGCGCTCGGTTCACGTTGCCGCGTGGCACGGAACGAAGATAGAATTCGCCGGATTTTGATGTCCTTTGGAGGCTGACTTTCTCATGGCCGTTTCTAGAGAGGCACCGGATAGCCAGTTTGCCTATGTAGTTGTGGTGGCGCGCCGGGCGCGCCAGTTGATGATTGGCGGCAGGTCGCTGGTGGAGAACCCGAAGTCCCGCAAGACCACGCGCATCGCCGAAGAAGAATTGCAGAGGGGCCTTCTCGAATACGAGACGCCCGAGCTTCACGACGAAGCCGAAGAAAAGGACGGCAAGCGGCGCAAGTAAGCACCCTGGCCGCGGACTCCATGAAAGTCGCTCTCGGCGTTACCGGCGGCGTCGCAGCCTATAAGGCCGCCGAACTCGTCCGCCGGCTTCAGCAGGAAAAGCTCGACGTGCAGGTCGTGATGACCCGCGCCGCTCAGCAGTTTGTTGCTCCGCTGACGTTCGCCGCGCTTACGGGCAAGAAAGTCATCACGGAGATGTTCGCCGCCGGCGACGCGGCGCCCGCCAACGTCGAGAGCGCCATCGAGCACATTGCCGTCGCGCAGCGCATTGATCTTCTTCTTGTCGCGCCCGCCACTGCCGACATTCTCGGTAAGTTCGCGCACGGAATCGCCGACGATTTTCTCACCACGCTGTATCTGGCTACGAAGGCGCCGGTCGCGGTTGCGCCGGCGATGAACGTCAACATGTGGGAGCACGCGTCGACGCAGGAGAATCTCGCTGCCCTGCGCGCCCGGGGCGTTCACGTCATCGAGCCCGACGAAGGCTATCTCGCCTGCGGTATGACCGGCGCGGGTCGGCTCGCTGCCACCGAAACGATCGCTCGAAAAGTCTGCGAAATTCTCGGACTCCGCTCCGACCTCGCGGGTCAAACTGTACTCGTTACCGCCGGCCCCACATGCGAGGATCTCGATCCCGTCCGCTTCCTGACGAACCGTTCCTCCGGCAAAATGGGTTACGCGCTGGCGGAAGCGGCGATTCGCCGCGGCGCGCGCGCGACCCTGGTCAGCGGTCCGACGGATTTGCCTGCTCCGGAAGGAGCGGATTGGGTCCCCGTTCGCTCGGCGGAAGAAATGCGCCGCGCGGTTCAAGCTCACGCAGCCGAAGCGAACATCGTCATCATGGCGGCTGCTGTTGCGGACTATCGTCCCGCCGCGCCTCACACGACGAAGATCAAGCGCTCCGGTGAGCGCTTGACCCTGGAGCTCGAACCAACTCCTGATATCCTCGCCGAGCTTTCTCGCGACAAGGCGAATGGCCTCCTGATTGGCTTTGCCGCCGAAACGGATAGCCTGGCCGAAAACGCGCGCGCGAAGCTTGCGCGCAAGGGCGTGGACATGATTGTCGCCAACGACGTCACGCAGGAAGGTGCCGGCTTCGACGCCGACACCAACGTCGTCACCCTTTTCCTTCGCGACGGCCGCGAAATCGCGCTCCCGAAGCTCAGCAAGCTCCAAGTGGCCCACCGCATCTTCGACCACGCCCTCGATCTTCAGCGTCGACGCTGAGCGCCACCGCTTCCCAAGCGCGATAACTTCGCCTCAAACCTACACTCCCTGTGCTAAATTCTCTCGCGGCGAATCGTCCTGATGGAGGCGCGTTGAACTCGAACAATCGCACCAATCTCGAATCCTGGCTCCGCTATGCCGATGATCTTGGCCTTGGCCCGTACTATCGTTATCGGGCCTCGTCGCAACTGTCGCCGGCGGAAACTCCTTCGATCCCTTCGGCGCAAACAACGCCTGTCGCTGCTCCCGCGAAGTCTCCCGCCGCGTCGCTCCGCTATTCGCCGCCGCTGTCGTCTCCGGCGCCTTTGCCGCGCGTTGTGCAGGTTGCCACAGGTCCGTCGCTTTTTGACGAGCGGATCGAAAACGACTCGCTTGAGCGCATCCGCGCCGACATCGGCGACTGCACCCGTTGCAAGCTTCACAAGGCTCGCACCAACATCGTGTTTGGCGTCGGCAATCCCAAAACCGAGCTTGTCTTCGTGGGAGAGGGCCCGGGCCACGACGAAGACGTGCAGGGCGAGCCTTTCGTTGGCCGCGCCGGAAAGCTCCTCACGCAGATGATCGAAGCGATGGGCCTTCGCCGCGCCGATGTTTACATCTGCAACGTCGTGAAGTGCCGCCCTCCGGAAAATCGTCTGCCCGAGAAGGACGAGATCGAAACCTGCTCGCCCTTTCTCGTTCGCCAGCTTTCCGTGATTCAACCGAAGGTGATCTGCTGCCTCGGCGCGTGCGCCGCGCAGACGCTTCTAGCCACGAACCAGGGCATCTCTCGTTTCCGCGGCGAATGGTTCGATTACCGTGGCTCGAAACTCATCGCCACGTACCATCCCGCCTATCTTTTGCGCAATCCCAACGCGAAGGGCGAAGTTTGGAAGGATCTCCAAAAGGTCATGTCTGTTCTCGGCCTACAGCCCAGGCCGCGCCGCTAGCTCCGATGCCTGCGCCATCCATGAGTCTCTCTCGATAGCATGGGAATCCTTCTCGGATTGACGGGTGCCATCTCCTGGGGGCTTGCCGATTTTGCCGCGCGCTTTGCCTCGCGCCGCGTTGGCGCATATCGCACCCTGTTCTTCATGCAGTTTATCGGCTTGGTCGTCTTGTCCGTCTATCTTGAGTTGACGGGCGGCATCTCGCGCGGCGTTGCGCCGGGATGGCAACCGTGGGCCCTCGCGGCCTTTTCCGGCGTGGTTAACACCGTCGCCTCGCTCTCGCTCTATTATTCGTTTCAGATCGGCGTGATGAGCATCGTCGCACCCGTCTCCTCGAGTTATCCCGCGCTGACGGTTGCGCTCGCGCTGCTGAGCGGTGAACGCCTTAAGCCGTTGGGCGCGATTGGCATCGCCGTCACACTAGCCGGAGTAATCCTTGCCGCAACGTCCTTCGCGCCAAAGGTCAACGGCGCAGCGGGTGCTGCGGTGCCGGCCGAGCGCGCTCACCTCACGAAGGGCGTCGGCTGGTCGCTCGTCGCTGCCCTCGGATTCGGATTCCTTTTCTGGTTCCTCGGTTTTCACGTCGTCCCGGTTGCCGGCAGCGCCTTTTCGGTTTGGATGATCCGGCTGTCATCGTTCTCCACTCTCGCGCTCGTCGCGGCTCCCGCTCGCCAGACTCTCCGGGTCCCGCGCGGCAGCGTTTGGTGGTTCTTGCTTGCTGTGGGAGTCATGGACACAGTCGCGTTCGTCGCCAACAACGCCGGCCTCCATACGGGCCAGGTTTCCGTCGTCAGTGTTCTGGCCTCGCTCTATGGCGCGGTCACTGTGCTGCTCTCGTGGATTTTTCTCCGCGAACGCCTGGAGCGCACGCAGTGTTTCGGCATCGTTTTGATCTTTGCCGGGATAGTCTTCGTCAGTCTCTAGCTGCCTCCGCGGTGGAATCAAACTGCAAGACAACGACCACCAGCTTCAGAGCATCTCAGGACAGGCTGGCGATTCCTCTCCGAGGTGGACGATGCGCAAACTCTGCGTAATCTTGGCGGTCTTTGCTTGCAGCACCTTCTTCGCGGGCTCCGCTCGCGCGCAAGATACCGTGGAAGTCTTCGGCGGATACTCGTACCTGCGCCCGTCGCTCGCCGTGCAGGCAACTATCGTATGCCCGGTGGGGACGCTTCCGCCGTGTCCTGTGACCACCACCGACACGCACCCGAACCTGAACGGCTGGGAATTTTCCGGCGTCTACAATGCGTACAAGTGGCTCGGTGTTGTCGCCGATTTTAGCGGCCACCACGGAACTGTGGACGGCGCGAGCACGCACTTGAATGCCTATCTCTTTGGCCCGCAGGTCAGGTTCCCCGGACGCGTTTCGCCATTCGCGCACCTGCTGCTCGGGGGCGCGCATGAGACCGTCGCGTCAAGCACTACTATCCCCGTGATTCCCTCGTCGGCCAGTGCCTTTGCCGCTGCGGTGGGAGCGGGAATCGATATCCACGTCGCGCCGCTCGTCTCCTTTCGGCCCATTCAAATCGATTACTTGATCACGCGTTTCGGCTCCAGCACTCAGAATCAACCTCGCGTCTCGGCGGGCGTTGTATTCCACTTCTGACGCACCTCCGGACTTTCCGCTGATTGCGCGGACACGATTCTTCGAGTAGGCTCGCTGTTTCCAGCGACGTATCGGAGAAAGCGA
>DATIZQ010000103.1:0-10466 GCA_035517015.1 Candidatus Acidiferrum sp.
GACGCGCCGAGCTTCGCGCTCGCGCTGCGCGCGGCGTTGCGCCAGGCGCCGAAGCTGATTTTGGTCGGCGAAATGCGGGACCGGGAGACGATCGAAGTCGCGCTCGAGGCGGCGGAAACCGGGCACTTGGTCTATTCGACGCTGCATACGATCGACGCGTCGAAAACGGTGGAGCGAATCATTGGAGCGTTTCCGCTGGGCGATCAGAACGCCGTGCGCACCCGCTTGTCGAAGACATTCCGGTTCATCATTTCGCAACGCCTGATTCCCAGGCAGGATAACGCGGGGCGTGTGGCGGCGTTTGAGATTTTGAAATCGACGCTGCGCACGCGAGAGTACGTGCAAAAGGGCGAAGGCGAGGGCAAGACGCTGCTCGACGCCATGCGCGACGGCTCAACCGAAGGAATGCAGTGCTTCGACGACGAGATCGAGAAAATGATTCGCGCGGGCGTCATCGACATTCAGACAGGCCTTTCCTATTCCACCAACGCAGGCAATCTGCGCTTGCATTTGGCTGATTTGCTCGAACCCCAAGGCGAGGGGCCTGCGATTGAACGCGCTCCATCGCCGCAGCCAACTGCCGCGCCCGTGTCCACCCACGCGATGGATCCGGAATTCGAACACACCTGATTCTGCGCTGAGCGCGGAATTGAGCGGATTGACGGAGACGCGCGCGAATGTCGAACTCGCTTGCGTGGGCCCGCAGTACCCTTTCTGCCTATCACACCGATTCCGGCTAGTTCGTGATTTTCGATTTTCGCCAATCGAAATTGACGAGTGCATCTTTGCTCAGCCCTTGACGCAGATCAAGGGGACTAGGCGCGCCACTCGCCGGGCAAGGTTCGCGTGCTCGGCAGCTTCGGCGACATCGTTCACGTCTTTGTATGCGCCAGGGGCCTCTTCGGCGACGCCTCGAAAAGACCGGCTTCGTATCAGGATTCCCTGCCGGCCCAATTCCTGAATGACGTTCCGCCCGTGCCAGCGTTTCATTGCTTGCGTGCGACTCATGGCCCTGCCAGCTCCGTGGCAGGCCGATGAGAACGCAAGCCGCTCGCTTTCGGCGGTGCCGACCAAGATGTACGACTCAGTTCCCATGGTTCCACCGATCAAGACGGGCTGGCCGACTTCGCGCAGGGAGGACGGCAGCTCGGAATTCCCGGGGCCGAATGCGCGTGTTGCGCCCTTGCGGTGGACGAACAGTTCGCGCGTGCGGCCGTCGCTGACGTGCTGCTCGATTTTGCAAGTGTTGTGAGACACGTCGTAGAGCAGCGTCAGGTTTGCCTTCGGCGCGGCTTCGTGAAAAGCGCGACGAACCAAGTGCGTGATGATCTCGCGGTTCGCCAAAGCGCAATTCGTGGCGGCGCGCATCGCGCCGAGGTAGCGTTGACCCAAGTCGGAGCGAATGGGCGCACAGGCCAGTTCTCTGTCGGGGATCGGTTTGTATCCTTCGACGACCATGCTCTTCAAATAATCCGTACCGACTTGATGGCCGAGCCCTCGCGATCCGCAATGGATGCTCACGACGGTATCGTTCAGATGGAGCCCGAAAGAAGCAGCCGCCTGGGCATCGAAGATTTGCGCGACACGCTGCACTTCCAAGTAATGGTTGCCGGAGCCGAGCGTACCCATCTCGTCGGACTGGCGCTTCTTTGCTTCGCGAGAAACGCACTCGGGCTTTGCTCCCGAAGCGCAGCCGGTTTCTTCGATCCGTTCGAGATCTTCTGCTATTCCGTATCCATGAGCCACGGCCCAGCGTGCGCCGCCGCGCAACATCTCATCCATTTCATGCTCGGAAAGGCGGATTGCGCCCGTGCTGCCTACGCCCGCCGGGACGCTTTCGAACAACGCGTCCGCGAGTTTTTCTTTTTGCGGCTCCACTTCTTCGGCCGTCAGTCCGGTGCGGAGCGTGCGGACCCCGCACGAGATGTCGAAGCCGACCCCGCCGGCCGAGATCACGCCGCCTTCTTCTGGATCGAACGCCGCGACTCCGCCGATCGGAAAACCGTAGCCCCAATGCGCATCCGGCATCGCGTAGGATGCGCGTTGAATTCCGGGCAGAGTGGCTACGTTCGTGACCTGCTCGCGGACCTTTTCGTCCATGTCCTCGATCAGATGCTCACCCGCGTAAATGATTCCAGGCACACGCATCCGCCCGGTAGGCTTGATCCACCATTCGAAATCCGAGTGCCGCTCTAGAGATTGCCGGTCCATGTTCCTTTTCTTCCTGAGCTTTGCCAGCTCAACTTCGTTCAAACATCCACAACGCATTGCGCGATCCAGTTGCCGTCGTGATCGCGCGCGACTTTGAGGGCGGTGACAGTCGCGCCCTTCACCTCCACAGCCAGATCGTGGCGTCTGGCATCAATCCGTTCGCCGGCGAGGCTGCCATTCAGCGAATTTCCGGAGACGGCTACTCGAAACTTGCTGAACACCATTTTGCGTACTGCCATTTCATAGACGATTGCGTTGAGCCAGCTAACCAGCAAAAGCTCCAGGTCGGGCGCATCGCATTGGACCTCGATCGATTGGCTGGGCGCGATCGTGGAGACATCGGCAACGACCGCCGAGAGGGCGAGCGCTGCCTGCTCGAATGCCTGCTCCACGGATTCGCCGAAACCACGGACGCCGACATCTGCGCCATGCGCAAAATGTTCCCATCTCGCCATCGCGAACCTATATATATCTTAACGCCCGCCGCGAATGAAGTGATTGGGGTCACAGCCACGGGACGGCTCGCAGTCTAGGCTGAGATAGGCTTTTGTAACTGATCCTGCGAGGCCGAGAGAACGAATGGCTTTCCCGACCATGGTGAAGACGCAGCGCGACTGGACCGTCACTCCAAACCTTCGCGATTACGCGAAGGCGCGGCGGACGTTTTCGTGGGAGCAAGCTCGAGCCGAACTGGATGGGCTTCCAGGCGGGAACGGCCTGAATATCGCCTACGAGGCCGTCGACCGGCACGCGAACAGCGCTCTGCGCGATCACCTGGCGATCCGATGGTTAGGCAAGGACGGCGATGTTCGCGATTACAGTTACGGCCAACTGCAGGAGCTGACGAACCGATTTGCCAACGTGCTCCGAGAGCTCGGCGTCGCCAAGGGCGATCGTGTATACGCACTGAGCGGGCGGATTCCCGAGCTGTATGTGGCCGCGCTGGGAACGCTGAAACATCGAGCTGTGTTCTGTCCTCTGTTTTCGGCGTTCGGGCCCGAGCCGCTTCGTTCGCGCCTCACTATCGGCAAGGCCAAAGTTCTGGTGACGACCGAATCTCTGTACGAGCGAAAAGTAAAGGGCATCCGCGCGTCATTGGATAGCCTTGAGCACATTCTCTTGATCGGCGATGATCACCAGTCAACGGACGTAACGGATACGGTGGACTTATGTCGCTGCATGCAAGACGCCGCGGATTCCTACTCGATCGAGGAGACTTCTCCGGAAGACGTCGCCCTGCTGCATTTCACGAGCGGAACCACGGGAACGCCGAAGGGCGCCGTCCACGTTCATGGCGCAGTGATCGCCCATCACATCACCGGCAAACTGGCGCTGGATTTTCACTCGGACGACATTTTCTGGTGCACCGCCGATCCGGGCTGGGTGACAGGAACCTCCTATGGCATCATTGCGCCACTTACAAACGGAATCACTAGCATCATTGACGAGGCCGACTTTGACGCGGAACGCTGGTACGGAATTCTTCAGTCCGAGAAAGTCACAATCTGGTATTCCGCGCCAACGGCGATACGAATGTTGATGAAAGTGGGGCCCGATATCCCGCGCAAATACGATCTGGGACGCCTGCGGTTTCTCGCAAGCGTCGGGGAGCCGCTGAATCCGGAGGCGGTCGTCTGGAGCAAAGAGACTTACGGGCTGCCCTTCCACGATAACTGGTGGCAAACGGAAACAGGCGGCATCATGATCGCGAATTTTCCCTCGATGGACATTCGGCCCGGATCGATGGGACGGCCTTTGCCCGGAATTGACGCAGCGATCGTGCGGCAAAAGGACGATGGCTCAGTGGAAGTAATCACTGAACCGGATATGCAGGGTGAACTTGCGCTGCGTCCCGGATGGCCATCGATGTTTCGCGGGTATTGGGAGGAACCCGAGCGCTACAAGAAGTGCTTCGCCGGCGGCTTCTACTTGACGGGAGATCTGGCCAGACGGGATCGAGACGGATATGTCTGGTTCATCGGTCGCAAGGACGATGTGATTAAGACGTCGGGCCACCTGATCGGGCCGTTCGAAGTGGAGAGCGTATTGATGGAGCACCAGGCGGTTGCCGAGTCGGGCGTGATCGGCAAGCCGGATCCCGTGGCGCTGGAGATTGTGAAGGCGTTCGTCGTCCTTCGCAAAGGTTACGAAGCCAGCGAGGAATTGCGACGCGAATTGATGGCGTTTGCCCGAACAAGATTGGGAGCGGCCGTCGCTCCAAAAGAGATTGAGTTCGTTGCGTCGGTACCTCGGACGCGCAGCGGAAAGATCATGCGCCGACTGCTCAAGGCGCGCGAACTGGGCCTCCCCGAAGGGGACATTTCCACACTCGAGGCCAATTGAATGTCCGCACCCGATATTTCCGCGCGCGCGACCGTCGACCGCGAGCATTCGCTGTTTCTCCTGCGCGAAATGCTTCGCATCCGGCGCTTCGAGGAAAAAGCGGCGGAGATGTACAGCCTCCAAAAGATTCATGGCTTTCTTCATCTTTACATCGGGGAGGAAGCGACCGGCGTTGGAGCGATGCAGGCTTTCACGCAGCAAGATGCCATCGTCGCGACCTATCGCGAACACGGGCACGCACTCGCTCGGGGAATGTCTGCGAACGTATTGATGGCCGAAATGTACGGGAAGGCAACGGGCTGCAGCCACGGCCACGGCGGCTCCATGCACTTTTTTGACGCGAGCCGGCGCTTCTACGGCGGATATGCCATCGTCGGAGGCGGATTGCCGGTCGCAGTGGGATTGGCTTTGGCCAACAAGATGCAAAAGCGGCCGGCGATCACGGGATGCTATTTCGGCGACGGCGCGGTCGCTGAAGGAGAGTTCCACGAGTCGCTGAATTTGGCGGCGCTATGGAAGCTTCCGGTTGTGTTTCTCTGCGAGAACAATCTCTACGCGATGGGCACAGCACTCGAGCGCCATCAGGCTCAGACGGACATCAGCCGCAAGGCCGATGCCTACGGACTGCCTTCAAGCGCAGTGGACGGAATGGATGTCCTGGCAGTGGAGGACGCCACCCGGAAGAGCGCCGATTTCGTGCGCGGCGGAAACGGTCCCTGCCTGCTGGAGTTCCGTACTTACCGATTCCGCGCCCACTCGATGGCCGATCCGGATTTGTACCGAACCAAAGAGGAAATCGAAACCTGGAAGAAGCGCGATCCTATCGTGCTTTTTGAGGCGAAGTTGCGGGAGATGGGACTGCTGGCCGATGCGGATTTGGCGCGTATCGAGTCTGAAATCGCGGCGGAAATCGCGGAGGCGGTCCGATTTGCGGAGGCAAGTCCTCGGGAGCCGATCGAGGATCTTCTGAAAGACGTCGAGGCTGGGCCGAGCAAATGACCAAGCTGACATATCGCGAAGCGGTTCGAGCGGCCATGCGAAAGGCCCTGCGAGACGATCCCAGAGTGTTCCTGATGGGAGAGGACGTAGGGCGGTACGGCGGCGCGTTTGCGGTAAGCCTTGGCCTGCTCGCGGAATTCGGGCCGGAACGCGTTCGCGATGCTCCGCTTTCGGAGTCCGCTTTCGTGGGAGCGGGTATCGGCGCGGCGCTCGGCGGGATGCGTCCGATCGTCGAGATCATGACGATCAATTTCAGCATGCTCGCGATGGACCAGATTCTAAATAACGCCGCGACCTTGCGTCACATGTCCGGGGGACAATTGAGCGTGCCGCTCGTGTGCCGAGTGGCGACGGGCGGAGGACGGCAAATGGCGGCGCAGCATTCGCACAGCCTCGAAGGATGGTACGCGCACATCCCGGGAATCAAAGTTATGACGCCCGCTACCGTTCCCGACGCGTATGGAATGGTGCTGGCGGCGCTGCGCGAGCCTGATCCCGTGTTTATTTTCGAACACGCGACGCTGTATCCGCTCGAAGGCGAACTCGACGAGGGCGCAACGTCATTTGATATTACTCACGCCGCTGTAGTGCAGTCCGGCAGCGACGTGACACTGATCACGTACGGCGGAACGCTGGGCAAGACCATGCAGGCGACCAAGCGGCTGGCGAGTGAAGGTATCGAGGCGGAGGTGATCGACCTGCGCACGCTGCGCCCGCTCGACACGCCAACGATTGTGACTTCAGTGGCGAAGACCCACCGGGCCGTGATCATCGACGAAGCCTGGAGAACCGGAAGTTTTGCGGCGGAGATCAGCGCGCAGATCATGGAGAAGGCGTTCGACGATCTGGACGCGCCGGTCGCGCGTGTGTGCAGCGCGGAGGCGCCGATGCCGTACGCGAAGCACCTCGAGGAAGCGACGCTGCCGCAGGTCGATCAAATCATCGCCGCGGCACGGGAGATGGTGCCTCGCCATGGCTGAGTTCGTGATGCCGCAGCTCGGAGCAGACATGAACGCGGGCAAGCTGCTTCAATGGCGAAAACGTGTCGGCGACAAGGTGCAGCGGGGCGATATTATCGCGGACGTCGAGACCGATAAAGCCGACATTGAGGTCGAGGTTTTCTCGACAGGCACGATTGAAAAAATCTTGATTCAGCCGGGCGAGAAGGTCCCGGTTGGAACCGTGATGGCGCTGATCCGTGAAGAGGGGAAACCATTCGCGGCCGAGGCTCCCGCTGTCCGGGTAGAGGCGGCTGTTCCGTCGGCTCCAAAATCTCCCGCACCCGCGGCTCCGCAGGGCGCTGCGGCGGCGCCGCCGCCCACGATCGAGGCGGGCGCGCGCCGGCTGCACATTTCTCCCGTTGCAAGGAAACTTGCGGACGAGCTCGGCATCGATCCCGCCACGATTTGCGGAACGGGCCCGGGCGGCCGCGTTACTTTGGAGGATGTCCAGCGGGCGGCGCAGACTCACGCGCCCAAGCCGGCGGAGGCAGCGCCTGAGCTGGACCGCGCCGCGCGAATGCGGCAAGCCATTGGCGCGGCGATGGCGCGCTCGAAGCGAGAAATTCCCCACTACTATCTGAGCACGACGATCGATATGAGCCGGGCGATGACTTGGCTAGCAGGCGAGAATCTAAAGCGATCGATTGAGGACCGGCTGGTTTATGGCGTGCTGTTGGTCAAGGCTGTGGCGATGGCGTTGCGGCAATTCCCCGAATTGAATGGTCTGTGGGTCGAAGGGAAAGCAATTGCAAAGCCCGAAATTCACGTGGGGATCGCGATTTCGCTGCGGGGCGGCGGGCTGGTTGCGCCCGCTTTGCACAACACCGACCGGCAAAGTCTCAGGGAGCTGATGAAGAGCTTTCGCGACCTGGTTCAACGCGCGCGCGCCGGATCGCTGCGCAGTTCGGAATTAACCGATCCGACGATTACGGTGACGAGCCTCGGCGAGCAAGGCGTGGAAGCCGTCTTCGGCGTGATTTATCCGCCGCAGGTCGCTCTGGTGGGTTTTGGAAAGATTGTCGAGCGGCCGTGCGTTTCGGAAGGCCAGATTGTGGCTCGACGTGCACTTACTGCCACGCTTTCGGGCGATCATCGCGTGAGTGATGGTCACCGCGGGGGACTCTTTCTGGCCGCCGTGGAAAGAATTCTTCAGGAGCCAGGCCAGCTGTGACCAGAGACGAGATCCGCGACGGAATTTTCCGCGCACTCGCGCAGGTAGCGCCTGAAGCGGATGTCTCGCGGATCAAGCCGAATGTCCGGCTACGCGATCAGCTGGATATCGATTCCATGGACCTGCTGAACTTCGTGATTGGCGTTCACAAGGAATTCAAGATCGAAATTCCCGAAGCCGACTATCCGCGATTGGCGACGCTGGATGGGTGCATCGATTACATCGCGAAGGCTCAGCGTCAGACGTAGAGCCAGTGCACGGCTGGTGCGCGATGAAGCGAATCCGCAAATGGAGAAGCCTCTCGGATACGCCCGCCTAACCAAATGATTCCCCAGGCGCTGCCGCCTCTTTCTTTTCTTCCGGCTCGTCCGTGAGCGTCGCTTCTGCCAAAAGAAGCACGCTTGCGACTGACACCGCGTTCTCCAGTGCGACCCGCACGACTTTCGTCGGATCGATGATCCCTGCTTCGACCAAATCCACGTACTGGCATTGGGCGGCATCGAAGCCGTAATTGCCCTTTCCGGAACGCATGCGGTCCACCACGACTCCCCCGTCCACCGTCGAGTTCTCCGCAATCTGTCGCGTTGGAGCTTCGAGTGCGCGGCGGAGAATCAGCAACCCCGTGCGTTCGTCACCGGTGCACTTCGTTTCCTCGGCCGCTACCACATCGATGAGGCGCAGGAGAACAAGACCGCCTCCCGGGACAATTCCTTCGGCCAAGGCTGCTTTCGTCGCACTAATCGCGTCATCGAAGGCCTCCTTGCGGTTTTTCATCTCAGTCTCGGAAGGTGCGCCGACGCGTATCACCGCGACGCCGCCTGCAAGTTTCGCGAGGCGCTCTTGCAACTTCTCCTTGTCGTAGTCCGATGTAGATTTATCGATTTGTCTGCGAATCTCCGCGCAACGCCCCTCAATCGCAGTCTTCGCTCCTTCTCCGCCGACGATCGTCGTTTTGTCTTTATCGATGACGATGCGCTTTGCGCGGCCGAGTTCATTCAACGTCAAGTTTTCAAGTTTCATCCCTAGCTCTTCGGCGATCGACTTTCCGCCCGTAAGGATCGCCATGTCCTCCAGCATCTCTTTCCGGCGGTCACCAAATCCGGGCGCCTTTACTGCTGCCGAGATGAGTGTGCCTCGGACTTTATTCACGACAAGAGTAGCGAGAGCCTCGCCTTCGACATCTTCGGCAACGATCAGCAACGGTCTTCCCGCTTTTGCCACATCCTCCAGAAACGGCAGCACGTCTTTCATATTCCCGATGCGCTTTTCGTACAGCAGGATGAGCGCCTCTTCGAACACGACCTCCATTTTTTCGGCATCGGTCACGAAGTAAGGGGAAATGTAACCACGGTCGAACTGCATTCCTTCTACGACCTCAAGAGCGGATTCCGTGGTCTTCGATTCTTCGACCGTGATGACTCCTTCTTTGCCGACTTTCTCATATGCATCGGCGACCAGTTCCCCAATGCTTGGATCATTGTGAGCGGAAATGGTGGCGATTTGAGCTTTTTCGCGCCGGCTGGAGACCGGCCGCGAGAGCGATTTCAATGCCTGGACGGCTGCACTCAGCCCCCTATCGAGGCCGCGCTTTAGATCTACTGCGCTCGCTCCGGCGGCAACGTTGTGCAAACCCTCCGCAAAGATCGCATGAGCCAGGATTGAGGCTGTGCTCGTCCCGTCTCCTACGGTTTCACCAGTGCGCTCCGCTGCTTCGCGAATCATCTGTGCGCCCAGATTTGCCTCGGCGTCTTTCAACTCGATTTCTTTGGCGATCGTAATGCCGTCGTTACATACGATCGGTTTTCCCCACTTCTTTTGAATCAGCACACACTTAGACTTCGGGCCTATAGTGATCCTGACCGCGTCTGCGAGAGCGGTGGCCCCAATCAGTATCTTTTCCCGCGCCGCGGAACGGAATAAAAGTTTCTTCGCAGCCACGTCACCCTTCCTTTGTTCGGCAGTGGGGCCGGGTTTTCTCGCCTAGTGACTTCAACCCGATTTCCCGTTAAAGTCCCTTCGCGCAATTCTCTTTCTACGGCTTCCAGCTGTAGAACGGCGGTGATGCGCATCACACAGCCGTGTTGTGTGCGCCACAGAGTGCCCTCGGCGGCCACGCTTAGTGTCGGTGTCCACGCATCGGGAACAAGGGGAATGAGAGGGATAAATCGGTGGACCGCAAGAACCATATAGCTCCCTTGCCAGCGGATGTTCTGTACCTTCGCTGTGATCCGGCGGCGTTCAAGTTCAAGGATACTTCGGAGCTGGAAGACGTCTCGGACTCGGTCGGACAGGAGCGCGCCCTCGAAGCGATCCGCTTCGGAATAAGCATCCCGCGACTGGGATTCAACCTCTTCCTGATGGGGCCTGCCGGCACAGGCAAGCACTCCACAGTTCGCGACATTCTGGCAAAACGCGCCAGCGCGGAAGCCACGCCGGACGAATGGTGCTACGTCAACAATTTCGAACATCCGGAAACGCCCCGCGCTCTGAAGGTCCCACCCGGCGCCGGATCCCGCCTGCGCGATGACATGGAGCACCTGCTGCAAACGCTGCGCACCGCTGTTCCCGCGGCTTTTGAGACGGAGAATTACAGAGCCCGCAAGCAAACGCTCGAGCAGGAGGTCAAGGCGAAGCAGGAAAAGGAGCTGGAGCGGCTTCAGCAGGAAGCCGCGCAGAATGGTGTTGCGCTCCTCAAGTTGCCGTCGGGCCTGGCGTTCGCACCGGCGAGAAACGGCGAAGTT
>DATIZQ010000104.1:0-2531 GCA_035517015.1 Candidatus Acidiferrum sp.
CGAAGATTCGGCTCAATCGGACCAGCGCTTCGGGGTGCGGTCCCAGCGGTGCGCCTTGAGCTGCTCGAGCAGTGCGCCGTCGAGCGGACCGGCATCGCTCGTGGCGATATTTTCACGAACGTGCTGCGGGCGGCGCATGCCGGGAATGGTTGTGCTGACGTCGGGATTCGAAAGAATGAAGCGGAACGCCATTTCAGACAAGCTCATCTTCGCCGGGACGACTTTCTTCAATTTCTCGACGCGAGCCACCGTGTTGGCCAGATTCTCCGGTCCAAAGTAGCCGCCGCGCCAATCACCCGGAGGAAATTTGGTCTCCGCGGTCAGCTTGCCGCCAAGGCTGCCCTCATCGAGCGGCACGCGCGCGATCACGCCGATATTCAGCTCGCGGCAAATGGGGAATAGTTTGTCTTCCGGCGCCTGATCGAAAATGTTGTAGATCACCTGGACTGCATCCACTAGGCCGGTCCTCAGCGCGCGGATTCCGTTGTTGGGCTCCCAGCGATTTACGCTCAGGCCGAAGAATCGGATCAGCCCGTCGGATTTGAGTTTGGCAATTGTTGCCGGAAATTCGGGATCGTCGGTCCAGCTGTCGTCCCAGACGTGAAACTGCAGCAAATCGATCGCATCGACGCCCAGATTTTTGCGAATCAAGTTCGCATATTTGAAGACATGCACTGCCGGAAACGCATCCTGGTAGGAATCGCGCGCCGACCCCGGCCATTTATTATTCTTCGGCGGAATTTTCGAAGCCGCATACAGCCGCGTGCCGCGATTCTGCGCCAGGATGCGGCCGAGCATCGCGTCGCTTTTGCCGTCTCCGTAGGCCCAGGCGGTATCGAAGAAATTGCAGCCTGCGTCCACGGCAAGCTGCATGGCTTGAAGCGATTCCGCATCATCCGAGCCGGACCAGCCGCTGACGCCCCAGAGTCCGTAGCCGATTTCACTGACGTCGAAGCCCGTGCGTCCGAATTTTCTGTATCGCATCCATCCTCCGCGACGAATCAAGTGCCGCGCCACGCGCGTGTGGCCGCGGCGTAGTTTTAAACGGCGTCACTTCGCCGAGAATTTGTAAATGGTCTCGCTGTGAAATTCCGCGCCGGGCCGCAGCACCGTCGAGGGAAAATTTGGGTGATTGATCGCGTCCGGATAATGCTGCGTCTCGAGGCACAGCGCGCCGAACGCCGGATATGCCACGCCGCGCTTGCCGACGATGGAGCCATCGAGGTGAATCGCGGAATAAAATTGCATCGCCGGCTCGGTGGTCCAGACTTCCATCTGCCGCCCGTTCGATGGATCGCTGACGCGCGCGGCAAAGTGCAGCTCACCGGGGTTGCCGTTCAGCACGTAATTGTGATCGTAGCCGCCGGGATCGGGCTTGAGCGCATCAATGCGCGCGCCAATCACCGCCGGATGCGTGAAATCGAGCGGAGTATCCTTCACCGGCTTGATTTCGCCGGTGGGAATGAGCGTCGAATCCGACGGCGTGAAAGTGTCCGCGTTGATCGTCAGGACGTCGTTCAGAATCGTTCCACTGCCCGCGAAATTGAAATAGCTGTGATTTGTGAAGTTGACGATCGTGGGCTTGTCGGTTGTAGCGCGATATTCGATCTTCAAGGCGTTGCCGTCGATGAGCGAGTAGGTGACCGTGACGGAAAGATTTCCCGGAAATCCTTCTTCGCCGTCGGGGCTGAGATAAGTGAGCCGCACAGATGCAACGTGCGCTTCGACGAGCGCCTCGGCTTTCCAAACGCGCCGATCGAAACCGACCTTGCCTCCGTGCAAAGTCAGAGTCCCGCTGTTGGCCGGAAGCGCGTAGGTCTTGCCGTCGAGAGTGAATTTTGCATTTGCGATGCGATTGACCACGCGCCCAACGATGCCGCCGAAGTAGGGATGTGGCCCGAGATAGCCCTTTAGGTCGTCGAACCCGAGGACCACATCGCCGGATTTGCCGCTGCGATCGGGCACCCAAAGTTCGGTCACAATTCCGCCGTAAGTGATGATCTTCGCCGTGGCGCCGGTCGCGTTCTTCAGCGTGTACATCTCGATGACTGTGCCGTCAGCGAGCTTGCCGAACGTGCTTTTCTCGACGCTGGGTTTCACGGGCACCTCGCTTTGCGGCTGAGCCTGTGCGGCCAGGACGGACAGCCCCGCGAATATCATTCCCGTCCATAGAATTCTCGTCGCGCGCATCTCAATCCTCGCCACTGGTCCCCGCAGCGCGCGCGGCTCGCCGATTGCCGCATCGGCTCGCGCTCCGCAGCGACGCGCGTTATATCATAGACTCGCTTTACGCGGCGCGGGCGTCAAATCTGTTCCGACGCGGGAGGCAGTGGAATCATGCTCGAGAAGGATACGCTGAAAGAATTCCTCGCCGCGGTCGAGCGGCTTGACGCGGGTTTCGCGAATTTGCCCGCATTCGAGCAAACCATCCCGGGCCGCGAGCGCATCGCAGAAGTCTTGTCCCAGGCCGCCGCGAGGCTGCACGATAATTACCCTTATTTTCATCCTCTCTACGCCGGGCAGATGCTGAA
>DATIZQ010000105.1:0-83639 GCA_035517015.1 Candidatus Acidiferrum sp.
CATCGGCTGTTAACCGAAGGGTTGCTAGTTCGAATCTAGCCCGGGGAGCCAACCTTTTCAGTCTGCGAATCGCCGAAGCCGGCGATCTCGCGTGTTTCAGTCTTCCGCACGCTTTCTCTTGCCCACACTCCCTCCGCCGAAGATGCCACAGCGACGCATCTTGACATCCGCGCCTTATTCACTACACTCACGTAAACGTTTACTTCGCCCACTTCGCTATATTTTTCGCGAGCACCGGAGATTCGAGGGGTGCGCCACTCAAATCACAGTAGGGCAGGGAAGTCCTTCTACAAATGGACTCACCTGACGCCCTTCCTGCTTCTCCTGCTTGAGGTCTTCGTCCTCGCCACGTGCGGCGGAGGCTCAAGCACTTCTCAAGGGCCACCGCCTCCTCAGCCCGGCAGCCTCACGGTGACCGTCACCGGCGTGCCTTCCGGCGCCGCTGCCGAGATCATTGTCACGGGACCATTCGGCTTCCAGCAGACGATTACCGGCACCTCAACGCTCAGCGATCTCTCGCCCGGCTCCTACAGCGTCGCGGCCCCAATTCTTCCGAGTGGCTCGAATTCGTCCTTGATCGTTCCCACTTACTCTTCAAACGCAATCACAGTAAGCTCCGGAATGACGGCTACCAGCACCGTCACTTACGGATCGCTTGCGCTCTCCTGGACTCCGATTGGTCCGCGCCATATTCAGACAAGCTATTTGTCGGGCACCTTTGGAGCGGGCGAAATCGGTGCGATCGCAGTGAATAACGCAAATCCGGCCATCATGTACGTGGCCTGCGCTGGATGGTTTGGTCCCCCAAGCTCGACCGGCATTTACAAAACCACCAACGGAGGCACGAACTGGACGCCCTCCAATAATGGGTTGACGGATCCGGCAGTCGCGGCTCTATGGCTCGATCAGGCCACTCCCAACATCTTGATAGCCGGCACGTTGAACGTCGGAATGTTCCGCAGCACTGACGGTGGGTCCACATGGCAGGTCGTCTCTCCGGGCTTTGGCCCAACGACGGCGCTTTTGCAGATCGGCGCCTTGCTCTATGCGGGAACTTCGCAGGGAATCGCCCTATCCCAGGACGACGGAGCGACCTGGAACTTGGCCGTGCCCACCACAGTATCGGTCCAGAGCCTGGCCTCCTCCGGAACCTACATCTACGCCGCGCGCAGCGATGGCGCTGTCATGGTCCAGAAGACTCCTGGCGGAACTTGGTCGACAAGCCCTCAACTTACCTGTGGGAATAACTGCGCCAGTGGCAACAACTCCATCAGCGCGAATCCGGCAAACCCGCTCCACGCCATCGTCGTAGGCCCCGATTTTTGGGAAACCTCCGATGGCGGTGCCACGTGGCAAGACATTCCCAATCCCTTGCAATGGCCGGTTCAATATG
Organism: Candidatus Acidiferrum sp.; assembly: GCA_035517015.1. Taxonomy (GTDB): domain Bacteria; phylum Acidobacteriota; class Terriglobia; order Acidiferrales; family UBA7541; genus Palsa-295. Next base: position 1,394 of record DATIZQ010000105.1, read on the forward strand.
TCGCTTTCGACCCGTCAGACTCCTCGGGAAAGACTGTGTTTTCCGGCGGTGATTACCAGTTTGCTGGATCTACCGACGGTGGACAGACCTGGAAGCAGCTGACGTCCGGGGGTGACATCCGGAAAATCGTTACGCAGTTTGCGAGCACTTCGGGTCTTACGGTCAGCGGATCAGATCAAGGAATCTTTTCGAGCAACAACGGCGGAAACTCCTGGAATAGCCTGAACGGTGACCTCACTACATCTCTCCTGTACAGATTGGACATCTCGGGAAACACGATCATTCTCGCCACGCAGGACTACGCTCCGATCGCCAGCTCGGACGGAGGAGCCACTTGGAACGCCTCATTGAGCGGCAATACACTGTGCGGTGAAGGCCCTACAGTTATGATCAATCCCGGGAATCCTCAGTATATTTACGTCTACAACGCCGCGTGCGGGTTTTGGGTTTCCGCGGACGGCGGCACGACCTTCCAAAGTGTAAGTGCGGATCTCAACGCCCCTCAGTATCCCGGAAATAACCCTCAGGTTATCGCCGTCGATCCGCAGTCTCTAACTAATGTATATGTCGCGGCTCAGAGCTGGAACGGCCAGCCGCAAGGAATCTGGGAGAGCACGGATAGCGGCCTTCACTTCGCCCTGAAATGGTCCACGGCTCAGGTCCCGTCGCTGATCGCCTTCGATCCCACGAACAGTCAAAACATCTTCATCGGAGAAAGCGACGGCACATTCCAGGTTAGCCACGATGGCGGCAAGACCTGGAAGTCCACGATGCTGGGCAATGCCGGAACGCAATCCGATCCCGTCGCCAGTTGGCCTGTGTCGCTTTCGGTGAATCCTGCTTCGCCAAACCTAATCATGGTGGGAATGTCGGGCCCACCCCAACAGAGTGACGGCGGAGTGCTTGTCAGTAGGGATGGCGGAAACACTTTCGCTCCGGCCAGCACTGGGCTCGGTCCCAACTTGTTGCTTTATCGGCAGCCCTGGCCCGATCCGCTCTTCGCCGTCGCCTACGATCCTTCTGGATCAGGATTGGCTGCGGCAGGACATTGGGATGGAATTTATTTGTCCAGTGACAGTGGTGGGCATTGGGTCAGCGCGCAGGGCAACGCCATTCCCTTGAACTTCACCGACGTAAAGTGGGCCAACGGCAGCATCTATGCGACCACATTTGGTCAGGGCGTCATCCGCCTGCCGGTCCAAATCGAAGTTCCTCCAAACGTCCGGCCTAAGAACTGATTGATAAGCAGTTCCCGTCCGCCGTTGGATATCCGCCGACGTGTACGTGTCGTGCTCGCAAGCTCTCGCGGAACATGCTCAGGGACTCGCAGCCGCGAAATTGCTCACTTCTTTTTCGGCTTCCGCAAGCCGCGTGAGCGCAGCTTCGACTGCGAGACGTCCGGCGGATTGTGCTGCTCGGGCGCGAGCCAAGGCGCGATCCGCGGTGACAGAAGCATCCCGCAGAACTGCCTTTATTTCCGCCTCGAGCTTTTTGCGGCTTTCGCGCACACGGTCATCCACGTCGCTTTGCACTCTTGAACTGTTCACTTCGAGCAATTCGAGGAGGAATTCGCGTGCGTCACGGAGGATCCCTTTCCGCAAGCCCAGAGCGCCGCGGACAAGGTCAGAAGTGAACAGAAACGGCGAGGCAGGAGCAGCCACTCGCTCGATTACATGAAAGTGGAAGTGCGAGCGGGCATGCAGTCCTCGATCGGAGCCCAACTGGTCGGGCAACTCTTCCAAGCCGGGGATCTCCGTTTCACGCAGGCGGCGGACGAAGTCGTTCCCCAATTCAACGAATCGTCTCGAGGTCTTGCCAAACGCCTCTTCCGCGTACCTCGCTTCCTCCTCAAACCAAGGAGTGAGATACGCGCGAGCGGCGTCCTGCGCGAGATGGTTGACCTCGCGCCGGTATGCCGGCCCATTTCGTTTGTGAGCGGAAAAGCGCAGGCGATCCTGCAGCGCTTTCGGAGCGTCCGCTTGGGCCCGCTTCACGAAAAGATCGCGGCGCTGCACGAAGATCTCCGATAGGCGGTGTTGCTCCGCAGCCAGCAGCGCCTCGAGGTCTCGCATGGTTTGTTCCGCTTGTTCCAGAGCCTTGTGCAGCCTGGCGATACGCTGCACCGACTCTTCCAGCGGACGCACGAGCATTTCCCGTTCTTCCTTTATCATCGCAAGCAACTGATCCGATGCGCGGCGGATGCCCCGTTCGGTAGCCTCGCGGACCAGAGAGCGCCCCGAATGGAGCACAAGATTCTCCAGCGCCTGGACCAACTGAGCCCAATCTCTGCCGAGGCCGCGCCGCTCCAGCCGCTCGAGGGCGCTCACCTCGAGTATAGAGGGCACGCTTCGGCCAAGACGTCTTTCCAAGACGCTGCGGGCGAATTCGACCGCAGCCGCTCGCTCCGCCTCACCGACTCTATCTGCCTTATTAAGGACGAACAGCACGTCATCCGCCTGTTCAGCCACCGTTTCCACGAGCGCGAGTTCGTCGCCCGACAGCGGCGGGTCGGCCCCGATAACAACGATGGCCGCATCGATGTGCGGAACGAAAGCGTGTGTTGCCGCGGTGTTTCCTGCAAAGACGGATCCGAGCCCAGGCGTATCCACGAGGCACATCCCCGCTTTGAGGAGCGTGGCGGGAACGAAAATCTCGAGCCCCGTAACTCGCTGTGCGTTTTCGGGATTTTTCTCTTCCGAAACGTAGTCTTCAATCGCGTTCACCGGGACGCTCATCCATTCCGCGCCATCGACACGAACGCGAGCAGCAAGGGCGTCACCGTAACGAATGATGCTAGGAACGGTCGTCACGGGAGCGACGCCCGTCGGGAGCACTGTCTGGCCAATGAGCGCGTTCAAGAGGGTTGACTTGCCTCGTTTGAACTGGCCGACGCACGCCACATAGAAACGTCCTTCAGAGACCCGTTCGGCGAGAGAACGAGCCGTGGAAGCCACGCGCTCCGTGCCGAATTCGCCAGCCAACTCGGCCAGGCGATAGAGCACCGCCTCGCCTGAAAGGTCCTGCAGCGCACCAGCACGATTTTCAGAGCTTCGGCTCATGGCAGGGAATTCGTCAGGTGTGCAATGGCCTGTTGATTTGACTGCATCAGGTAATCCACGCGCAGGAGCTTCATCTTGATGTGATCACCGCAGTGGTAACGCGAGTTGGCGGCCAATTCGCACATTTTCACGATAGCGCCCGGCAGATTGCCGCTCAGCCGAAGGATTTCGTCGCGGAAGTCATCCAGGTCGAGCGACGGGAGAGAGAATCTTTGGATGCAAGCTTCCAGCAAATTTCGCGCAGCACGCTCGCTGAGCGGGCCCAGGCGGAGACGCAGTCCATCGTTCCAGTACAGGCTCCACGCATATCCAGCATCTTCCTTCCAGCAGCCGCGGGCAGCGAGGTACACAGGGGTCTTGCACCTGTACATAAGGTCTTTCATCAGCCGAGCCATGTTGTGCGTTGCCGGAGGAAAACGGTCCAAGAAGAGACGGTAATTACCCTGCGCAAAGGCCGTGAACAAAATCCCGCGTAGCCGCAGGCTGGATTGGTTCTGCACCCATCGGTGCAACGACGCTTGCGTTGCTCCATCCGCCTGAACCTTGCTCGTCACGAATGGATCGCCTGATTCGTAAAGCCGGCCGACGAAATGCGAGAGCAATTGCCTGCCGGTTGCGGCTCCTGTCCAATAGATGCAACTCCGCTGTACTGTTTCCGGAAGCTCGGCGATTGCGGCCGCGATGAGGGCCGTCTTCCCCGAATCGGCAGGCCCCCAAACCAAGCGGCTCTTGCGCTCATGAATTGCGGCGCGAAGTTGCCGCAACTCATCCTTGCGGCCAATGAGAGCTTCGGCGAGGACGATTTGATTCATCTCTTTCAATTGCAGACTCATCCGGAAACGGTTCGCAACGCGGGCACATCACTGCGAGCGAGCGCCACCCTGATGCACGTACTTGATTACCTCCACTTCGGACATTGCAATCAAGCCCTCGTCAACCATCTCGTCGAGATACGGAAGGAGCTTTTGCACGTTTTCCTCGGAATCGATGACGCTGATCATGATCGGCGCGTCCGAAGAGAACGACAGGAGATGTGACCGGTGAATGAGCGTACTGGCGCCGTATCCTTCGATGCCACGAAAGACGGTGGCGCCGGCAATGTCCAGCTCCCGGCATTTTTCGACAATCGCGCGGTACAGAGGCTTGTCCCTCCACTTGTCGTCTTCGCCGAAATGAATGCGCAGCATCTTTGCTTTGCCCGCGAGCTTCATTTGCGCACCTCCTTCCGCCTTTCTTCGCCCGAGTAGTCGTGCGTGTACTTGATGACGTCGACGTCGGACAGAACCACGAGTCCTTGTTGGATCATCGAGTCGAGAATCGGGAAAAACGCACGGAGCTTCTCTTCCGTGTCGACGATCGACAGCATCATTGGCCGGTCGTGCGAGAGGTGGAGCGCCGTGTCCTTATGAATGCGTCGGTTGGCGCCGTAGCCCAAAATGCCCTGGTAGACTGTCGCGCCGGCGATGTCGTTGGCGCGCATGCTTTCGATCAGAGCTTTGTGCAGAGGCTTGTCGTGCCATTTGTCGTTCTCGCCGATGAAGATCCGCATGAGCTTGGCTCTTCCCTCGCGTCTGAGCGCTGGGATCGACGCTTCCGGCGCCTCTTTTCCGGACACTTCCGACGGCTTCGCGACGGTCGTGTCTTGAATTTCAATCAAGCCGGTACCCACCATCCCTTGCAGTTTGGGCAAGAGCTCTGCGACTTTCTCGGCGGACTCGACGAATTCGATTTTTATGGGGAGATTTTCGGTCAGGCGCTCGATCCGCGTGGTGTGCAGGTGGTGGTCGGCGCCGAAACCGGCGAAGCCGCGCATGACAGTCGCCCCGGAGACGCCGCGGTAAAAGAGGAAGTCGAGGATCGCGGAATAAGCCGATTGGCCGTGATACTTGTGGTCCTCGCCGACGTAGATGCTGACCTTCTTCGCAGGCCCGGCTGTCAGCATGTGCCCCTCCTGATCCAAGATTCCCAACCGCGCGGCGCAGTCTCTTTCATGCGAAAATTCTTCCCGTGATCACTCCGAGCCACACCGAGATGAAACCGACCGCCACGCTGAGGACCACATTCAAACCGGCGATCAGCAACTCTCCGTCCTGAATGGTCCGAAATACTTCGTACTCGAACGTAGAAAAAGTCGTGTAGGCGCCGATAAACCCAACCGGAATCAGGTATCTCCAGTTCGGACTCCAGTGAGTCCTCTCGGCCAGAAGCGTAAGGATCAATCCGATGAGAAACGACCCCGTGCAATTGATGACAAACGTCCCGTAAGGAAATCGTGTTCCCATTCGGTTGCTGATGTACCCGCCGAGCCAGAACCGGGCGACTGCGCCGACGAAGCCTCCTATGCCCACAATCAGATATTTGTTCATGGGCTCGCGTGACTCTCCTCTGTGAGCGTGCCCCCCAACTTCGCGCTGGTTGAAGTGTCGTTCGGCGGCCTGAGGGCCCGCAAATTCTCCTGGATGGCGCGAATCTGCTCGGCATTCAGTCCAGCGCCGCCGAGCGACCGCTCGGCTTGGGCTCGATAGCGCTCGGCGTACGTTTCGAATGTCCGCGCAAGCCGGGCGGTCACTAACCTGAGCCATTCCCCCAGAACGCCTGAATAGATCGAGAGAGCTTGACCGATCTGCACTCCCAACTGTGTGTGAAGTCGGCCGGCCAATCGTCTCCGGGCGAATTCCGTTCCGAAAATCGCGCTAAGCCGTGGCCGAGGCACATGAACGCTGACTGCGCCGGGGTCAAAGATGGGTGCGCCGCGAACGAAGGCCTGAAACTCGTCCTCGCCCGGCGTGTCCGGAATGCCGAGCGCCGCGGCGGTTGTCCCCAGGTCGTCTCGAAGCTGCAGTGCAAGCGCGTCCATTGAGCCTTGGAGCTTCTTGATTCTCTGCTGCACAAACTGGAGCAGGGCTTCGCGGACGGCGTCCTCGCCCGAAATCGAGTGACCTTGTCCGACGGACCACGCCTCCAGCAAGCCGGCAGCCATTCTATCGAACGCCTCGGATACGTCCGCCGGAATCCCCTCGATTTCCTTTTCCCATGCGGATCGCGTCTCCTCAATCAAACCCGTTGTACGACGCAAGCGACCCTCAATGGCACGAATCTCGTTCTGCAGTTCGCCCGGTGCGCCTTTACGTCGCCGAAGTTGGGTCTCCAGAGCCGAGACCACGGATTCGCGCAACGCGCCGACCTTTCTTTGCAGCGATGTTGCCCGGAGTGCCTGCGAGCTGGCATACAGCGGAAGGATTTGCCGGTCAAACCACTGATCGAGCAGGTTCCTATGCGAGCCAAGAACGCTAACAGGATGAACAGGCAAGTCCAGGTTGCACTCCGAAACGATGTTCTGCTTCACGTATTCAATTATCTTCTCGCAGTCCGCAGCGTTTAGAAGATCGGCTTTGCTGAGAAGAACGTTAACGCGCGTCGCCGCTTCTTGCAGGGCCAAAATCGTGCGCAAGTCCTCGGTCGTGAGCGTCGATCCGGCGTCAATCAGGACAACTCCGAGATCGCATTTCGGCAGGTAAGCAAGGGTTTCGGCAGCTCCGCTCGTTGCCAGCGAGCCGAGGCCCGGTGTATCGACAAAGGTGACGCCGTCCCGCAGGCGCGCGGTCGGCAGGGTGACGGTAATTCCCGTGACGCGTTTTGCATTTCCCGGATTCTGCTGTTCGGTCGCAAACTCGGCGAGCCTCGCAACGTCCATCGTTTTCGCAGGAGCTTCGGCAAAGGAGACCCGAATCGAAGATTCCTGCCCGTGCGTGATTCGTGTGGGGACTGCCGTGATCGGGGTGACGCCCGCCGGAAGGACATCCACGTGCAGAATCGCGTTCAAGAGAGAAGACTTTCCGGAACTCACTCGTCCAAAGACGGCGATTTCAAAGGTTTTATCCTCAGCCCGATCCAGAATCGATCCGATGATGGTTCGAAACTCAACCAGGCCTCGGTCAGCCACGATGGTTTCAATCTTCGAGAGAAGTTCGAGGTCGTTGCTTTCTTGTTCGAGGCGCTGCAAGCGCAGCTTGAAATCTTGCCCCGGTCCCTCGGTCAGATACCGGTCGAGCTTCGAAACCAAGCCGCGCAATTCGCCGACAATGCCATTCAGTTCGGTGGCCGCCGCTTCCGGCAGCTCTCCGTATCCTTGCATGTAATGCGGCCTCAGTTCCTCGACCGCGATATCGATCGCACCCAGTTCGACGTGGATCGCGCGCGAAGCCGGAATGGAAGGCTTTTCTCTGAGGATTCCCTGGCCATCCAGGACACGCACGAGCTGGGCCCGAAGGCGCGCGATGTAGTCCTCAATCGTCCGGCGCTGCGTGGGCGCAACGTCCGCTGAATATTGAGGGAAAGCCGCTTTTGAGCCGCAGACATTCAGGATTCCTTCGATTTCGCCGAGGAGCTTGTCGATATACTGGCAGGTAATGCGCAGGCGCTGCGCCTGAAATTCGTTCAGGCCACCGGCATCGGGCGAGGGGCTGGCACTCGTTTCGGTCATCTCACAACCATCACCGGACAGTGAGCGTACCGGAGCACTTTCTCCGCGGTCGAGCCCACGAGCATCTTTTCGAACCTCGACTTGCCCCGCCGCCCAAGCACAATCAGATCGACGCCGTCGATTTCCGCGCGATGGACAATCTGTTCAACGGGGTGCCCCACGGCAATGTCAGTTTCAACGTCCACACCCAAGTCTTTGGCACGCTGGATGATTTTCTTGAATTGCTCCTCGAACTGCTCGCGCGCGTTATCCAGCATGGCGTCAACTTCCACGATCGTCGCCGGCTCCGGGGGACGGGCAACTGCAAAGAGGAGCACCTTGGCATCTAAGGACTGGGCCAGAGCGAGGCCAGACTCTGTCGCTTTTTCCGACTGCGGCGAGCCGTCAAATCCAACGAGTATCTTTTTGAACTGGGAGCGTCTGCGGCCCATCATATCGCCACCTCAATTCGTGCCTGCTGTGCTGACTTCTTTGATGGTTGACTCGTGTTCTGCCTTCGGCAACAGATGTCTCGGCATAAACCAGGCATTCGCGAACATTGTCGGAACCACGGCACTTCCAATGACCGTCGCCACGAGGTAAGAGTACTGCGCTTGGTCGATGATTCCGTGGCTAAGCCCGAATAACGATGAGATTGTCCCAAACGTCAGCCCCGTCGACATCATAAGCGTGTAGTACAGCCCTTCCTCCCGCTGGTACTTGAAGGCTTTCACGGTTGGAAGCAGGCCAACGATTTTCGAGACCATCTTGCCGCCGAACAGGGCCAGAAATGCAATTGGAGCCGCCACTAGCGCCGGAACCGATACAAATGAGCCGGCCCGTATGAAATAGAAAGGCGTCAGAAGTCCGAACGTAAGCGTTCGAAGCCGCCGGATTAATGCGTGATCCTTCCCGACGGTTCCCGCAAGTACCATGCCGATGATGTACGCGGGAAGAACGGCCTCACTTCCGGACCATACCGCTAACCCGCCCATCCCGAACAACAGGAAAAGAAGGTACTTGGCTTCCAGTTCTGACACTCGACCGCCGTAGTACTTGAAGAACCGCGGCGTCAGGAACGGCAGAATGAAGAACATGACAGCGCTGACGGCGACAAAGATCACAGTCCGAACCGTGAACGGCGAAAAGATCAAGCCTAGCGCGATGACCGTCCCAAGGTCATTTACAAAGCACGCCGCCAGAATGGCTTTCCCAAAGTCGGTTTTGTTGAATCCGAGTTCCAGCATTACGGCATAGACCACCGCAACGGATGTCGTCGAGAGCGCCACACCGGCGAGCCAACTAGACCGAACGGTCCAGTGCAAAGCATAGTGGGCAATTGCCGAGCAGCCAAGGAACGGACCGAAGAAGCCTACGAGCCCAACAACTGTCGCTTCCTTCCATTTCGCCCGGAAGATCGTCGGATCGAGCTCCGCTCCGGCTAGGAAGGTAAGGACGATTGCCCCGGTGCCCGCCAGAAAAGTGATCCACTCGGTCTTGGCTGCTAGGCCCGTAGGTCCGACGATCGCTCCGATGATTAGCTGCGCGACGGTTCCTACGACGATTTCTGTCAGAGCAGTGGAGATTTTGAACCAAATCGCCAGCAGTGTGGCGAAGAGGGCTAGGCCGACCCACAGGGCCGCTAGAGTCCAGACATTTTGCACGTCAGTTCTCGCTTCTATCTTGGGCGCGGGACCATTGCCGGGGACATGACTCCGCGACAAGATCCTTGTCAGGAGTCATCATCTGTCCCGGCATAAGTCGGACAGCGGTTAGAGGGCGAACTCCTTCGCCACTACAAATATGATACTTCGGCGCCACGAGAAGTCAACGGCAGGGCTCCTGGCCGTCCTTCAAGAAGTAATCCGGCGCGCTGCACCTGCCGCTCCGAATCACGACGTCTGCGCCCGGGAGGCCACTCCACTTGAATTGCGACAGCGGGGCTTGAGCGAGGAAATCGAAAGAGCTATGTTCGCAAGGCTGTTCCTGTAACCGCGCGAAGCGCCAGGGGGAAAATTCGTGCCGCGTCTGCGATCGATTCCTGGTTCATTGGGCCTGATGATCGCTGTGCTACTCGTTGGCTGGCTAGCCTCAGGGCGCCAATCCGTCCCCGCGAAAAAGGAGGCCACCACTCCTCCACCGGTTGAAATTACGACAGAGGAGGACCATCAACGGATGATGGATCTTCTTCACATCTCTTCCCTCCGAAGCGGACCGAGTGGCAACCCAGCCGCGTCCAACGCAGCCAATTCCGATGAATCCAAGGCCAATCCATACCCGTATCTGCCGGACCCGCTGAGACTGAACGACGGCACGAAGGTTACGACCGCGAAGATGTGGTGGACCAAGCGCCGGCCCGAGATCGTCGAGGATTTCGACCGGGAAATCTACGGGCGAGTTCCGAAGGATACTCCCGAGGTGAAATGGGAAGTGACGAGCGTGGCGCAGGAGACCAGCGGCGGCACGCCCGTCATCACGAAAAAGCTCGTGGGCCACGTCGACAACTCATCCTATCCGTCCATCTCCGTGGATATTCAGGCGACTCTAACAACCCCGGCAGACAGCAGCGGTCCTGTGCCGGTAATGGTGGAGTTCGGATTTGACCCCGCCGTTATGCGCCGGTTCCGCGAGCAAATGGAGGCGCGCGGCGAAAAGCTTCCGCCTCCCCCGCCCGGTCCAACGTGGCAGGAGCAGGTAGTCGCCAAGGGTTGGGGATACGCCGTCATCATCCCGACGAGTTTTCAGGCGGACAACGGAGCCGGGCTCACGCAAGGAATCATCGGCCTGTGCAATAAGGGGCAACCGCGCAAAGTCGATGACTGGGGAGCGTTGCGTGCATGGGCCTGGGGAGCGAGCCGTCTTCTCGATTATCTCGAGAACGACAAAGCCGTGGACGCCAAAAAAGTCGGCATCGAAGGGCTGTCGCGTTACGGGAAGGCCGCGCTTGTGACGATGGCTTACGACCAGCGTTTTGCGATCGGGCTTATCGGTTCCTCCGGTGCCGGCGGCGCGAAACTACTTCGGCGCAACTTTGGCGAAACGGTGGAGAACATCGCTTCCACCGGCGAATATCACTGGATGACCGGGAACTTCCTGAAATATGCCGGCCCGCTGACTCCAAACGATATGCCCGTCGACGCTCACGAGCTGATTGCCCTTGCGGCGCCGCGCCCGGTGTTCATCAGCTGCGGCTCGCCGAAAGTAGAAGGCGGCTGGGTAGATGACAAGGGCCAGTTCATGGCGGAGGTCGCGGCCGGGCCGGTGTACACCCTTCTTGGAAAGAAAGGACTGGAAACCACAGAGATGCCTGCGATTGGCACTCCTCTAATCAAGGGCGAGCTGGCGTTTCGCCAGCACGACGGCGGTCACACAGATCTGCCGAACTGGCCGACCTTCCTGGCGTTCGCCGCGCGTTATCTGGGGGAGCCTGCGGAGGCTAGCCACACGCCGAATCCCAAACCGGGGAAATAAACCGCTACTCGAAACATCAATCGCGAAGGCACAATATTCGCGCCGGCGTGGAGGCAAGGAGAACCATATGAAGCAAGCTGATCTATACAAGCCGAAACCAGAACACAAATTTTCCTTTGGCCTCTGGACGGTAGGAAACCGAGGGCGCGATCCCTTCGGTGACGCCGTGCGCCCACCGATCAAGCCGACGGAGATTGTCTCGCTGCTGGCGGAAGCCGGCGCGTGGGGCGTAAACCTCCACGACAACGACCTCGTGCCCATCGACGCGACTCCTTCCGAGCGCGATCAGATCGTGCGTGAATTCAAGGAGAGCTGCAAAAAGAACGGGATCGTCGTTCCAATGGCCACGGTGTCCCTGTTTTTCCATCCCGTGTTTCGCGACGGAGCCTTCACCTCCAACGATCCCGAAGTGCGTGCCTACGCCATACAAAAGACGATGCGAGCCATGGATCTCGGCGCGGAACTCGGAGCGAGAATTTTCGTGCTCTGGGGCGGACGCGAGGGGGTCGAGACCGACGCGTGCCGGCGGGCCGATGAAGCAATCAAACGCTTGCGCGAGGCGGTGAATTATCTGTGCGAGTACAACATCGACCGGGGCTACAAGTTCAAGTTCGCGCTCGAGGCGAAGCCGAACGAGCCGCGCGCCGACATCTACATGGCGACCACCGGCCATTATCTCGGATTCATTCCCACGCTCGACCATCCGGAAATGGTCGGCGTGAATCCGGAAGTTGCTCACGAACATATGGCGGGGCTGAACTTCATGCATGGCGTGGCGCAGGCATGGGAGGCAGGCAAGCTTTTTCACATCGATCTGAACGACCAAATGCCGGGACGCTACGACCAGGACTTGCGGTTTGGGTCCGCCAATTTGAAGTCGGCGTTTTGGCTGGTGAAGTTCCTCGAGGACGTGAAATACGAAAATCCGCGGCATTTCGACGCCCACGCCTACCGCACGGAGGATTATGAGGGCGTGAAGGATTTCGCCGTGGGTTGCATGCGAACCTATCTGATCCTGAAGGAAAAGGCCCGGCAGTGGAACGAAGATGGGGAGATCAAATCGATCCTGCGGGACATTTCGGCGGACTCCAGCGGAATCGGGAAGATGGGGAGTTATTCGAAGAAGGGCGGCGCGTCGCTGCTCAGTCACGTGTTCGATCGCGACCGGATCCTCAAGAAGCGCCTGCCTTACGAACGGCTGGATCAGATCACGATCGACATCCTCACCGGAGTGCGATGAACCAAGATTTGCGCGCCGTGCCGGCTGTCCTGATTTTTGGCGCCTATTGGGGCATTGTGGATACGGAGCGCCTGCCTCCGAGAAACTAGCCCGCTGCGTCCTGAGATTCCGCATAGCTCCGCTGTTCGAGCCAAATCAGCGCCTCAAGCGCTTGGGTCAGGGCCATTACGCCCAACAGGACTCTTGACAAACAGCATCTTCAATCCCAGCCTTGTCTGCCGAGGCCGTTCGTTGGTCCTTATCTCGCGGAGCGCTTGATGGAATTCATCCACGACGATTTCCTCCTACACTCGAAGACGGCGCAGTGCCTCTACCACACGTACGCAGCGCGGGAACCAATTCTCGACTACCACTCGCACCTTCCCGCTTCGGAAATTGCAGCGGATCGCCAATTCCGCGACCTGTTTGAAATCTGGCTGGAGGGCGACCACTACAAGTGGAGGCTCATGCGCGCCAACGGCATTGCCGAGCGCTATTGCACTGGGGACGCGCCTCCTTACGAGAAGTATCTCGCCTGGGCGCGGACCGTTCCATTCACTCTGCGCAACCCGCTTTACCACTGGACTCATCTTGAGTTGAAGCGGCACTTCGAAATCGGCGAGCTCCTTAGCGAGAGCACCGCGAAGGCGGTTTGGGACCGCGCGAATCTGGTTCTCGAGTCCGGGCGCCTTACCTCGCGAGGGATCCTGAAGAGATTTCGGGTTCGAGCAATCTGCACGAGCGATGACCCTTGCGACGATCTCTCTTACCACCGGGCCATCGCTGCCTCCGAAACCGATTTTCGGGTCTACCCCACGTTTCGGCCGGACAGCGCTCTTCTGACGCAGACTCCGGAGGCCTTTCGCGCGTGGGTCAATCGGCTGGAAGCGGTGAGCAACCGGGATGTCGGCACTCTGCACGACTTCCTGGAAGCGCTCAAAGCGCGCCACGATTTCTTCCACGAGAACGGAAGCAGACTCTCGGACCACGGCTTGCCCCATTGCTATGCACTACCCTGCGCGGAGCGCGAAGCGAAAGTGATATTCGAAAAGGCGCGCGCGGGCGCTCCGGTGACGCCGGAAGAGCAAGAAAGGTTTGCTTCGTTTCTGATGGTTTTTTTCGGCTGTCTCGATGCGGAAAAGGGATGGACGAAGCAGTTGCACTTGGGGGCCCGCCGCGATGTCAACACGCGCCGCTATCGAGAATTGGGCCCCAATACGGGTTTCGACACAATTGGAGACGCAAGCCAGGTTGCGGCCCTTTGCGGATACCTTGATCGTCTCGACCAGGAGAACGGTCTGCCGAAGGTCATCGTCTACAACTCGAATCCAGCCGATAACTACGTGTTTGCCACCGCCGTGGGGACTTTCCAGGGCGAATCCGTCGTGGGGAAGATTCAGTTCGGAGGCGCCTGGTGGTTCCTGGATCAGAAGGAAGGGATCGAATGGCAGCTCAACGCGCTCTCCAACGCCGGACTGCTGTCACGATTCGTGGGCATGCTGACCGACTCGCGATCTTTCATGTCATTTCCGCGGCACGAGTATTTTCGCCGCATTCTTTGCGACTTGATCGGGAGAGAGATGGAGAGCGGAGAGCTTCCCAACGACGAGCGGCTGCTGGGTGAGATGATTCGGAATCTGTGCTTCGAAAACGCGCGGCAGTATTTGGGGCTCGAGATCCCGCAAGTGGCGGAGCAGCCCTAGAGGTTTCGTGAAGCTGAAATTTTCGTTTTGGATCGCAATTCTTGCCGGCCTCTTGATCGGAGTCTGGTCGGTGAAAGCCGCGCGCGCCGATGACGGGCACGATGCCTGGCTGCGGTATGCGCCACTCACCCAGATCGAGCGCGCAAAGTACGACTCCCTCCCTGCAAGTGTCGCCGTCCTGAATGATTCTACAGTCCTCGCTACTTCGCAGGCGGAGCTAATTCGTGGCTTGCGCGGAATGCTCGGACGAACGCTTCGCGCTGGAAAGGGTCTACCGAGCGAGCGCTCGATCGTTCTGGGAACTCTCGCGGACGTCCGTTCTGCCGCTCCGGGGCTCAGTGCGCCGAAGACTCTGCGGGCGGATGGCTTCTGGCTGAGCACGGGCCGCGTCCACGGATACGACTGCATCGTCATCGCGGGAGAAACGGATCGCGGAGCGCTGTACGGCGTCTTCACTTTGCTTCGCAAGATCGCCTTTGGCGAGGATCTCACGCGCCTCCGCGAAACGCAGGAACCGTCTGCGCCGCTGCGCTGGGTGAACGATTGGGACAATCTGGACGGTCGAATCGAACGCGGATACGGCGGTCGTTCGATATTCTTCGACAACGGCACGGTGCGAAGCGATCTCACGCGGGCGAGCGACTACGCGCGGCTGCTTGCGTCGGTTGGCATCAACGGATGCGTGGTCAACAACGTGAACGCCAACCCTCGCATTCTCGCTGCTGATCTTCTTCCGCAACTCGCGCGCATCGCTGACGCGTTTCGACCGTGGGGCGTGCAGCTCGCCGTCTCGGTCGATTTCGCGAGCCCGAAGGCGCTTGGCGAGCTCGACACGTTTGATCCCCTCGATCCGCGCGTCGTCGCGTGGTGGCAGCAGAAGACCGACGAGATTTACCGCCAGGTTCCGGATTTCGGGGGATTCCTCGTAAAAGCGGATTCGGAAGGGCGACCCGGCCCGGCAACCTATGGGCGCACGCCTGCGGACGCGGCCAACGTTATTGCCCGCGCGCTGAAGCCGCACGGCAGCATCCTGTTCTACCGGGCCTTTGTCTATAACTCGCATCTCGATTGGCGCAATCCCAAGAACGATCGCGCGCGAGCGGCCTACGACATCTTTCATCCTCTCGACGGCACGTTTGACGACAATGTGATTGTCCAGATCAAGAATGGCCCGATCGACTTTCAAGTGCGCGAACCTGTTTCGCCGCTCCTCGGCCGCCTCGAGAAAACCAACGAGGCGATCGAACTGCAAATCACGCAGGAGTACATGGGGCAGCAGCGCCACCTTTGTTTCCTGGTGCCGATGTGGAAAGAAGCGCTCGACTTTGACATGCGCGTCGAAGGGCGTTCGACTCCCGTCAAGGATTTGGTGACCGGACGCTCATTTCACCGCGCACTTGGCGGCTTCGCGGGCGTCGCCGATGTGGGGCTTGATGCGAACTGGCTGGGCAATCCGATGGCGATGGCGAACCTTTATGGCTTTGCGCGCCTCGCGTGGGATCCGGATCTCACGGCCGCTGCGATCGTGAACGAATGGACTCGGCTCACGTTCGGGAACGATCCAATCGTGGTGCGGACGATTGACGCCATGCAGTTGTCGTCATGGCGCACCTACGAGGAGTATACCGGTCCGCTTGGAATCGGGACTCTCACCGACATTCTTGGGAGCCACTATGGACCAGGCGTTGCATCCTCTGAGGGAAACGGCTGGGGACAATGGCACCGCGCCGACCACGAAGGTGCCGGAATGGACCGAACGATCGCGACCGGCACGGGCTTTATTGGGCAGTATTCTCCGGCGGTGCAGAAACTCTACGAGACCCTGCCGGCGACGCCGGACAACCTGCTTCTGTTCTTCCACCACGTTCCGTACACCGATGTGCTGCATTCCGGCGAAACGGTGATCCAGCACATCTACGATTCGCACTATCAAGGCGCGCAGCGGGTCCAGGACTACGTGCGCCAATGGGAATCGCTCCGCGGACGCATCGACGATGGCCGTTTCGCATTCATATTGGCCCGGCTCAAATACCAGGAAGGGCACGCGATCGTCTGGCGCGACGCGGTTTGCAATTGGTTCCTTCGGACCTCGGGAATTCCCGACGCGAAGGGCCGCGTCGGTCATTATCCCGATCGCACCGAAGCGGAGTCGATGCAGTTGCGCGGCTATACGCCTATCGACGTGGCGCCGGCCGAAAATGCGTCGGGGGGCAAGGCCGTCGGGTGCCAGAGGTCGGAACCCTGCTCGGCCAGTTTCCGCTTCGGCGGCGCCCCGGGCCGGTACGACTTGAACGTTCAATACTTCGACCAGAATAACGGGCAGTCGACGTTCAAGGTTTTCGTGGGAGAGCAACTTCTGGACACCTGGGTTGCCGATGACAATCTTCCCAGCGCGAAAATAGGAGGCGACACTTCCACACGCCGCCAGATCGCCCGTGTGGCGCTCCGGCCCGGAGATGAGATTCGCATCGAAGGAACGCCCGACGGAGCGGAACGAGCGGCGTTCGATTACATCGCGATCGACGCGTCCCATGAATGACGATTTTCGGTTGCTTATTGTGGTTTTCTGAATCAGCGCGCGAGCCGCGGCGCGAAACTACTTCGGAGATTTAGCTTGCGGGGCGGGCCAGCCCTTGCTGGGGACAATTCCCTTTCCTTCTTCAATTGTGATGATCTGATCAGCGGCGATTTCCTTCAGTTTCTCCATCTGCCCGCTGGGCCAATGAATTTCGATGTCGGCCGTGGTTTCAGAGCCCAGGCCAAAATGCAGGCGCGGGTCGTTCGAGGAGTAGAAACTCGACTGGCTGGTCAGTGCCTGCGCCTGGATTTTTTTTCCGTAGCGGACCAGGATTCTCGCGCCGATCGCGCTTCGATTCGATTTCGTCCCGATCAACTTCACTTTCAGCCAGTGATGACCTCCGCGCAGGTCGTTCCGCAGAAGCGACGGCGGCTCGTTCAAGTTGACGATCAGGATGTCCACGTCGCCGTCATTGTCGAAATCCCCGAAGGCGCAGCCGCGGCTCGCATGCACGGCCGCGAGCGCCGGGCCGGCCTGCCCCGAAAGCTCTTCGAAAGTCCCATTCCCCATATTGCGAAAAAGCGTGCGAGGGCACTTGTTCGGGTATTGCGGCAGCTTCTTCTCGAGGCCCGGATACACGCTTCCGGAAACGAAGAAAATATCCGGAAAGCCGTCGTTATCCAGATCGGTGATTCCCGTGCCCCAGCACGTGTAGCGCGTCTCGACGCCCAAGTGCGCGGCGTACGTGACGTCGTCGAAATTACCTTTGCCGTCGTTGCGGTAGAGGATGTTCGTGTCGTCGGTGAAATGAGTCTTGTAAAGGTCGAGATGGCCGTCGAGGTTATAGTCGCCGATCCCCACGCCCATGCCCGCCTGTTCCATGCCGTCCTCGTTCAGGGCCACTCCCCGCAGGACGCCCTCTTCGCGAAACGTGCCGTCGTGATTGTTCATGAAGAGGAGGCTCGGCGTCGAATCGCACGCCACGTAGATATCCGGCCAGCCATCCTCGTCGAAATCGGCCGCAACGACCGTCATGCCGTAGTTGTTGCGCGAGGCGGCGGAGATCCCCGCTTTTTGGCTTACGTCCGTGAACGTCCCGTCGCCATTGTTCCGGTAGAGGTATTGCATCGGGAACGGCAGACCGCGCGGGCCGCACTCGACCGGCACTCCTTTCCAATTGCAGTTGACGTCGCCCCCGGGCTTCGGCACGTGCTCAAGGTCAAACCGCACGTAGTTCGAAACGAAAAGATCCAGATGGCCGTCGCGATCGTAGTCGACGAATGAGCAGCCAGCCCCCCAGCGGGTCGGGCCGTCGTTCCACAGGCCCGCCTCCTTCGTAACGTCCGTGAAAGTGCCGTCGCCATTATTGCGATACAACGCGTTCTGGCCCCAGTAGGTGCAGAACAGGTCTTCGAGCCCGTCGTTGTTATAGTCGCCGACGCAAACCGACGAAGCCCATCCGGCTTTGGTAAGACCGGCCTGCGCAGTGACGTCGGTAAACGTGCCATCGCGATTGTTTTTGTAAAGGCGGTTCGTCGCGCCGGGCGGGTCGCCGCCGAGACGCGTCCCGCTCAGGAGGAAGATGTCCATCCAGCCGTCGTTATCGTAGTCGATAAACGCGCAGCCGCAGCCCGTCGTCTCAACGATGTAGGTGGTGTGATCCGCCTCCGCATAGATCAGAGGCGCGATCAGGCCGGCTTCCCGCGCGACGTCTGTGAAGCGCGCGTCGAACGGGCGCCCGGAAGCCGGGGGCTTTGCCTGCGGCGTGACGCTGTGCGTGGAGACGCCTTGCGCGAACGCTTTCCACGCGGGCACTCCGAACGGAAGCGCCGCGATGAATGACCGCCGAGTGATTTTCATTTTTCTTCGGCAGCCTGTGGGGATGTGAGCATTGTGAGTTCCGCGTCCGGATTCCGGGATCAAATGTGGTTGAACAGGAGCGGAGCTCCGAGCTTTGATGTGTAGTTCGGGCGATAGCGCTCGACGTTGTAGAGCTTGGGGACATCGACTCTCCGCGCGCCGGACGGCAAGCCCGCCAGCGGGACCTGGCTGTAGCACCCGTTCTGCAATCCGACTAGGCGGCCTTTGGCGCCGTCGCGAATCAGGTCGACGGCGACGTTGGCATAGGTGATGGCGACGAGTTGATCGATCGCGTCCGGCTCACCGCTGCGCAGATCGTAGGTCAAGTCGCTTTCCATCACTTCCTGACCCGTCCGCTTCTTCACTTCGTCGCCGAGAGCGTGGCCGATGTCGACTTTCTTGCGGTGCCCGTAAGCGTCCGCTTCGCCGTATTCGAGAATGCTGCCCTCTTTCCAAACGGCGCCTTCGGAGACGACGACCAGCGAGTAGTTGCTGGGATTATTCCGCTTGTCTTCGAGCAACAGTTTGCAAATGTGATCGAGGTCGAAAGGATGCTCGGGAATCAGGCAGCGCGCGGAAGTGACGTAAGCGGTGTAGAGCGCGGTGAAACCGGCATCGCGGCCGAACATGCGGAAGATTCCGACCCTTTCATGCGAGCCGAGCGTGGTGCGCTGGCGCGTGATCAGTTCCTTCGCACGCGTGATGGCCGTCGAGAAGCCGATGCAGTATTCGGTTCCCTGGACGTCGTTGTCCATCGTTTTCGGAATGGCGATTACCGGAAAGCCTTCCGCGTCGAGGACCGAGGCGAAACTCAAGGTGTCGTCGCCTCCGATCGCGACGAGGCAATTGATCCCGAGCCGTTCGAGGTTCCGCAGAACGATCGACGTGAAGTCGTAGTATTTCCCGTCGAATGGGAGCTGCTTCACCTGATCTTTGGAAATGTGCACCGGAATTTTAGACTCCGCCATCTTTCGCGGGTTGGTGCGCGAGGTGTGCAGGACGGTTCCCCCGGTGCGGTCGATGGTTCGCGTGTTCTCACGAGTAAGCGGGCGGATGTAGTTCGCATCGACTTCGAGCTCCGGGTTCATGTGCGTCAGGCCTTCCCAGCCGCGGCGGATGCCAATCACTTCGCGCCCGATTTCGCTCGCGCGGTAGACTACGGATTTGATGACGGGGTTCAAGCCCGGCACGTCTCCGCCCCCCGTCAGGATTCCAATCTTGCTCTTTGAGGCCATCGATCCCTTCTCCTTAAAAGCAGGTCCTTCCGCTCTGCGGACAACCTGGCCCGGCGGACGTCGCGGTTACGGCAGCTGGGAATGTTGGTTTGTGGTGGGGTTGGCGCCGCAAGTGGTCCTGCGGCGCGCCGGGAGCCATCGCGATTCGGACCGGCCAAATATAGTACCCGGTTTTTGGGACGAGAGACAGAGGACCGAGCCCCGAAACCACCCATGAGCACGACTGGAACAAGGAAAGGCTTTGCGTCCGCGCGCTAATGACCGGGAAGACGTATAGATTAGAAATTCTTTTGTCGTTTGTTTTCAACGAGTTGAGTCCGTTTCTAATCTTCAGCGTATAGATTAGAAAGGCCGCGGCCAGCGACCCGTCTCCCGTGACCCGTGACGCGCGCAACCGTATATTAGACATGGTGCCGACCCTGTGTTTTCAACGAGTTAGGGCGATTTCTAATCCCCGAACCGTAGATTAGAAACCGAGGCAAAGAAGCAAGCAAGCAGGGAGGCAAGGAAGGCCCGGCCTCGGTCGTCGTGCGCCGTCCCCATCGCACTGCTTCCTCCTCTCTGCGCTCATTTCGTCGAACGCGAAAACGGCCCACGGTAGCACAGAAGCCGAATCTTGAACAGGTTCAAAAATTGAGTAGTACGGCTAGAACTAGGGGGCCAGAAAAGATTTTAAGTTTTGAGGATGGCAAGGCAGGAGAAAGGCACAAGCAAGGGAGCTGGCAGGATGCCGGCGCTAGAAGGCCCAGGGCTAAAAGCCCAAGATGTTTCTTGGGGGCTTCTTTAGAGCGGCCTGCCCTTCCGCTGTCAGGGTAAAAAGGCCGCCCTCCCCCGACTGAAAGTCGGGGCTCCCACCCGAAACATCCTCGCGTTCTCACGCGGTCTCTAAAGCCCTGGATTTCTTTGCGGCTTTTCTCCGCGGGCCTGCCCTTCCGATGTCAGGGTAAAGAGACCCACTCCCCGGACTAAGCCCGGGGCTCCCACCCAAGAGACGGAGAAACACTGAGTCCGCGTGTATTTGCCGCGGCAAATTCCGATGAAAGGGGCGCAGCCCTCCCGCGGCGGGTCTGCGACAGGCAGCGCCCCTACGAACCGGGAGCCAGGCGAGGTTATTTTTTCTCGGCGAAGGTGACGGAGGCGCGAGTGGTCTCCCAATCCATGCGCAGAGTGCAGCCGCCCATGGACCTCTCATACGAGATGGTGAAGTCCTCGACAGGAGACGGGAGCTTCGAAACCTTCATATCGACGCGCGCGAAATCGAACTGCTCGCCGGGATAAGGAATGCCCCACTCGCCAGTCTTCTTGCTGATGATTAGAGTCCACTTGTCGGCATTCGGAATCGTGAACAGCGTGTAGCTGCCGGCGGGAACTTCCTTGCCTTCAACGGTCAGATCGGCGGTGGTGACGAACGTGGTGGCTTCGTTCGCGCCCGCGCGCCATACCTTGCCGAAGGGCGCGAGGCCGTCTTCGGCGAAGATCTTGCGGCCCTTCATGCGGGGGCTCGAATAGTCGGTGGTGATGGTTTTGCCTCCCGGCAACGTGCATTCTGCCTTGGCGGGAGGGCTGGGGCGCTTGCTCTTATCCTGCTGCCGGCTGAAGCCGGGGAGCGTCAACACGGCGACCGCGAGAACGAAGACCGTGCAACAGGCGATTCGCTTTTGCATTGTTCCTCCTTGAAATTTTCGGCTGATTAAGATTCCTGACAACTCGGCGCCTGAGAAGCGGGTACCGACCTGATTCTACACCAGTTGTTTCGAGACGTGCACGATGGCATAGAATTTGTATGTCGCTTAGAATCTGACACTTAGCCGGACAAGGCGCGGCGGTCCCGAAGCGATAGAACTCCCGCACTATCGACGCCGCCGATGCCGCTCCCTACGCTGGGCGCCGATGGGAGTTGTGTGCATGGGCTCGCCAGACGACAGCGCGGCATTGCTACAGATCCGCAAACTGAGCGTCGAGTACTCGTCCGACCACTCGAAACCGCACCGGGCCCTGACCGACGTCACCTTTGACGTGGCGCGGGGAGAAACGTTGGGCGTGATGGGCGAATCGGGATGCGGGAAGACGACGCTCGCCCTGGCGCTGTTGGGATTGCTGCCGCGCGGGGGCACGGAGATTTCCGGGTCCATTTCGTTCCGCGGACGGGAACTGCTGGGGATGAACGAGCGCGGATTGAGGGAGATTCGCGGCGCGAGGATCGCGATGATTTATCAGGAGCCGGAAATCGCGCTGAGCCCGTATATGCGCGTGGGCGACCAGATTGCGGAAGTGGCGCACGCGCATCGCGCCTGGAACTGGAAGCGCTGCCGCGATGCAGCGTTTGCGGCGCTCGAGCGAATGAGGTTTCAGGACACGGAGAGAATGTACCGGTCGTACCCGCACGAGCTCAGCGGAGGTGAGCGGCAGCGAGTGGTGTTCGCGCAGGCGCTGGTGTGCGAGCCTGCGCTGATCGTGGCGGATGAGCCGACGGCGTCGCTCGACGCGCGGAACCAGGCGGAAGCGATCGAGCTGCTGCGCGGCATCAAGAGGCAAGGGCAGGTGTCGCTGCTGCTAATCAGCCACACGCCGGAAATTCAAGCGAGCCTCGCGGACCGACTGATGGTGATGTCGGGAGGCGCGATCGTCGAGCAGGGGAGTTTCGATCAGCTTCATTGGAATCCGGCGCACGAGTGCACGAAGGCGATGCTGCGGGCGAGCGACAAGGCCGACGGCGCAGAGCGCAAAAGCCGCAAGAGCGAACGGGAAATCGTGGAACAGGGGCAACTGGTCCGATGAGGGCGCGAGAAGACGCGAGGCGGGCTGCCGTGAAGATTGGTTCGGAGGCGCTGCTGGAGGTGCGTGGACTCGGGAAAGAGTTCGCGCAGCGGCGGACGTTTTCGCGCACGAGATTTGCGGTGCGCGCGTTCGAAGACGTGAACCTGACGATTCGCCGTGGGACGACGCTGGCGCTGGTGGGCGAATCGGGCGCGGGGAAATCGACGCTGGCGCGGTGCCTGGCGCTGCTCGAGAAGCCGACGCGAGGCGAAATCCGGTTCGAGGGCGCGAATCTGCCGGCGCTCAGGAAACGCGAGCTCTTTTCGGTACGACGCAAGATACAGATGATTTTCCAAGATCCGACTTCGGCGCTGAATCCGGGCATGAGCGCGGCGGAAATCATCATGGAGCCGCTCGTGATCCAGCGGATCGGCACGAAGGAGGGACGGCAGGCGCGCGCACTGGAACTGATGGAGAGCGTGGCGCTGCCGGCGGCGTCGGCGAGCAAAGGTCCGCTCGAATTCAGCGGCGGGCAGCGGCAACGGCTGGCGATCGCGCGGGCGCTGGCGCTCGAGCCGAGCCTCCTGATTCTGGATGAAGCATGCTCGGGGCTCGACCTGCGGAGCCAGGAGCTGATTCTGGAGCTGCTCGGGCGTTTGCAGCGGACGCTGGGGATGACTTTCCTATATGTGTCGCACGATCTGCGGAGCGTGGCGGAATTCGCGGACGAGATAGCAGTGATGAAGGACGGACGAATCGTCGAGCAGAAACCGGCGGCGGAGCTGTTCGAGAATCCCGAACATGCGTACACGCGGGAGCTGCTGGCGGCGATGCCGTCGATGGAAACGATTTGCGCGGGGCGACTGACGGAGGCAGCGCTATGAAGTTCCTGGCGCGCCGGTTCGCGCACGCGATCGTGCTGCTCGCGGCAATTTCGTTTTTCTCGTTCGCGCTAATCCAGCTTGCGCCCGGCGATTTCTTCGATGCGATGCGCGTGAATCCACGGATTTCACAGAAGACGATCGACGGGCTGCGCGCGGAATACGGCGCCGACAAACCGTTTCCGATCCGGTACGCGCGCTGGCTTCGGTCCTTGGCGAATGGCGAGCTGGGCGTTTCGCTGGCTTATAACAGTCCCGTCGGGCCGATTCTCGCGGTGCGCGCGCGAAACACGCTGCTGCTGACCGGCGTGGCGACGCTTCTGGCGTGGCTAGTGGCAATTCCGATCGGGATTTGGAGCGCGGCGAAACGAGGAAAATTCGCGGACCGCGTGGCCGGCGCGGCGACGTCGACGCTGCTGACCATTCCCGACTTGCTGCTGTTTCTCGCGCTGCTGCTGCTCGCCGTGCGCACAGGATGGTTTCCAGCGGGCGGCATGATTTCGCCGGGACTGGAGGACGCGGGATTCTGGAGCAAGGCGGGCGACATCGCGCGGCATCTTGTGCTGCCGGCGCTGGGATTGGCGGCGGTGACGCTGCCGATGCTCGTGCGGCACATTCGGTCAGCGATGATCGAGGTGCTGGAAGCGCCGTTCATTCGCGCGGCGCGCGGACACGGGATTTCACGGGCGCGGCTGCTGTGGCGCTATGCGCTTCCGGCGGCGTCGAATCCGCTGATTTCGCTGCTGGGGTTTTCGATCGGGACGATGCTGAGCGCGTCATTGCTGGTGGAGGTGGTGCTGAGCTGGCCGGGACTGGGGCCGTTGCTGGTGGAAGCGATTCTTTCGCGCGACGTCTACGTGGTGGTGGGCGCGGTGCTGCTGTCGTCGGTATTCCTGGTGGCGGGGAACCTTATTGCGGACCTGCTGCTGTTCGCGGCCGATCCGCGGATTCGCTTGGATTCGCGCGGAGTGAACGGATGAAGCGACAGCACAAACTCCGCGTGGCGCTGGTTGCACTCGCGATCTTCCACTTTTTCATTCTGTTCGCAGGATTCTTTGCGCCGTACGGATTCGCGACGCAGGACCGCACGATGCCGTTCGCTCCGCCGACGCGACTGCATTTTGTCGATGCGCGGGGTGAATTTCACATGCGGCCGTTCGTGTACGCGTATGCGGCGGCGAGCGGCGCAGGAGATGCGAGCTATGAGGAAGACAGGTCGCGCCCATTTCCGGTGAGGCTGTTCACGGCGGGCGCGCCGTACAGGATTGCGGAATTGATTCCCGCGCACACGCATCTGTTCGGGGCCGACGAGCCGGGGCGAGTCTTTCTGTTGGGCACGGACGCGTTCGGGCGCGATCAGCTTTCGAGATTTCTCTATGGCGGGCAACTGTCGCTGCTGGCGGGATTGATCGCGGCGGCGCTGTCGGTAGGAATCGGAATCGCAGTGGGCGCGGCGGCGGGATTTTACGGCGGATGGATCGACGACGCGCTGATGCGAGGAAGCGACCTGTTTTTCGCGCTGCCATGGCTCTATCTCCTGTTTGCAGTTCGGGCGGCGCTGCCTCTGCACATTCCGGAGTGGCGGGTGTTCCTGCTGATCGTCGGCGTGATCGGGCTGATCGGGTGGGCGAGGCCCGCGCGGCTGATTCGCGGCGTGGTGCTGAGCGCGCGAGAACGGAATTTCGTTACGGCCGCGCGAGGATTCGGTGCGTCGGACGCGTACCTGCTGCGACGGCACGTGCTGCCACAAACATATGGCGTGGTGCTGACGCAACTGGCGCTGCTGATCCCGCAGTACGTGCTGGCGGAAGTCACGCTGAGTTTTCTGGGGCTGGGCGTCGGCGAGCCGGTGCCAAGCTGGGGCAGCCTGCTTGCGTCGCTGCAACAATATGATGTGCTTGCATCCTACTGGTGGATGTTCCTCCCGGCGGCGCTGCTGATTCCGCTGTTCTTCGCGTATTACGCGGCGGCCGATGCTCTACAGGAACGCCTGAAGTCCGTGTCGCTGTAAAAAGCCGCAAATCTCTGCTAAGAATTTTCTATGGGGATCCATCGGGCGCGATACCTGGGCATTGCGCTTGCGCTGGTGTGCGCGGGCCTGATGCCGCTTGTGTCTGCGGCGCCGAAGGCCGAATGGATGGTGACGGACAATCCCATCGGGCATTCGGGCGGGCGGCTGGTGGTGGCGTTGCGGTCCGAGCCGAAGACGCTGAATTCGGTAGTGGCGGCCGACACGTCGTCGCGTGATGTGATCCGGTGCCTGACAGCCGACCTGATCCATATCAACCGCGAATCGGAAAAGACGGAACCGGCGCTGGCGAAAACGTGGAGCGTTTCACGCGACGGGAGGCAGTACACGCTGCACCTGCGGCGCGGGTTGCAGTTTTCCGACGGGCAGCCGTTCACCGCGGACGACGTGGTGTTCAGCTTTCAGGTTTATCTCGATGAAAAAATTCATTCGCCGCAGCGGGACTTGCTGATCGTCGGCGGGAAGCCGATTGCCGCGACGAAGATTGACGACGCGACAGTGCGGTTCGATCTGGCAGAGCCGTACGCGGCGGCGGAGCGGATTTTCGACAGCCTGGCGATCCTGCCGAAGCACCTGCTCGAGAGCGCGTATCAATCGGGGAATTTCTCGCAAGCGTGGGGCGTGGGCGCGGCTCCTACGCAACTGGCCGGGCTCGGACCATTTCGGCTGAAGGAATATGTACCGGGCGAGCGAATGGTGCTCGAGCGCAATCCTTATTACTGGAAAGAAGACCGGGAGAATCATAGGCTTCCGTACCTCGACGAGCTGGTTTTCCTGTTCGTGCCGAGCGAGGACGCGCAGGTAATCCGGTTCGAGTCGGGCGATACGGACGTGCTGAGCCGATTCAGCGCGCAGAATTTTTCCGTGCTCGCGAAACAGCAGCAGGAGAAGAGCTACCGCCTGTTCGATCTGGGGCCAGGGCTTGAATACAATTTCTTGTTCTTCAACCTGAACGACCTTGCGTCGAAGAACCTTCCCGACATCGCGAAGAAGCAGGCGTGGTTTCAGGATGTCCGATTCCGGCAGGCCGTTTCGGAGGCGATCGACCGCGAGGGAATCGTTCGGCTCGTTTACAGCGGACGCGCGACGCCCCTGTGGGGGCACGTGACGCCGGGGAACAAGCTGTGGATGGATGCAAAGGTTTCGCATCCGGCGCGGTCACTCGTGCAGTCGCGACAACTGCTGGCGTCTGCCGGGTTCACGTGGAAGAGCGATGGGAGTCTGGTTGATGCGGGCGGAAATGCAGTCGACTTTTCGATATTGGCGAGCGCTTCGAACGCGCAGCGCGTGAAGATGGCGACGATCATTCAGGACGACTTGAGCCAGCTCGGGATGAACGTTCACGTGGTGACGCTCGATTTCGGGGCGATGGTCGACCGCCTGATGAAGAGCTACGACTACGAGGCGGCGCTGATGGGGCTCGCGGGCGGAGATGCGGACCCGACGCCGGAGATGAACGTGTGGCTGTCGAACGGGAGCACACACCTGTGGCATTTGAATGAGGCGAAGCCCGCGACGCCGTGGGAGGCGGACATCGACCGCCTGATGGAGAAGCAGCTCGTCACGCTGAACTATGCGGCGCGAAGGAAGCTGTACGACCGGGTGCAGGAGATTGTCGCGGAAGACCTGCCGGTGATCTGCCTGGCGAGTCCCAACATTCTGGTGGGTGCGAAGGACCGCGTGGGGAATTTCGAGCCGGCGACGCTCGATCCATATGCGCTGTGGAACGTGGAGCAACTGTACGTGCGCTGAAGCAGGGTGAAACGATGACTCCGCCGAAAGCCGTGATTCTCGATGAAGAGCGGGCGGCGCGGTCGAATACGGAGCTCGTGAGGGAATGCTTGCGCGGCGATGAGGAGGCGTGGTCGGCCTTGATCGACAAATACAAGCGGCTGATTTTCTCGATTCCCGTCAAGTACGGGATGTCGGTGGACGACGCAACCGATATTTTTCAGGCGGTGTGCGTCGAGATGCTGGTCGAATTGCCGAAGCTGCGCAAGGCCGAGGCGCTGCCGAAGTGGATCATGCAGATTACGTCGCACAAGTGCTTCCACTGGAAGCGGCAAATGCAGCGCACGCAGGGGACGGACTCCGACGGCGATGTGCCCGAGCAGGCGGTGCCAGCAGGCGCGGAAGGAATCCTGCGCGAGGCAGAGGAAGAGCAGAATCTGCGCCAGGCAATCGCGGAGCTACCGCCGCGGTGCCGCGAACTGATCCGCATGCTGTTCTTCGAAGAGCCCGCGCGGGCGTATCAGGACATCGCACGCACGCTCGGAATCGCAACGGGATCCATCGGATTCATTCGCCAGCGCTGCCTTGAAAAGCTGCGCCGGCAGCTGGCGGAGAGCGATTTTTAAGTGCGGAAAAGGGTTCCCTCCGACGACAACCTCGTAGCGCGTCTTGCCGAAATTCCCGACGAATCAGCCCGAGCAAAATTTCTAGCGAGACACCGGCGCGTGAATCGCGCGGAGTTCGTGGAGCGGCTGATTGCGGCGGTGCTGGCAGCAGGCCGCGTGGACACGAACAAGGCGCTGACGCTGGCGGAAAGCGCGGTGGCAATTGCGGGCAAGCTGCGACGCCGGAGCGTTCTCGGCACCAGCTTGAGGGCGAAGGCCAACGCGCTCTATTTCGCAGGGAAGAATCAGGAGTCCATCGAGTTTCACACAAAGGCTCTGGAGATCTTCGAGGCGCTCGGGAACGAGGAGGAAATCGGAAGAACGCTTACGGCGTCACTTCAGCCGCTGATCCTGCTCGGGGAATACGAGCGCGCGCTTCCCGCGGCGGAACGAGCGCGCGAAATCTTCACGCGCCTTGGGGACAAGCGCCGGCTGGCGCGCCTGGAAAACAACGTCGGCAACATTTATCACCGGCAAGACCGCTTCGAGGAAGCGCTTGCGTGCTACGAACGCGCCTACGAGCAATTCCTTCCGTACGGGGACTCGGAAGAACTCGTGGTGGCACTTTCGAACATGTCGATGTGCCTCATCAGCCTGAACGACTTTCCGCGGGCGCTGGCGACGTACGAACGAGCACGCGCGTTTTGCGGCGAAGACAAATTGCCGCTCTTGCGCGGGCAAGCCGACTACAACATCGCCTATCTCTACTACCTTCGCGGCGAGTACAGCCGAGGGATCGAGATGCTTCACGCGGCGCGGCGGCGCTGCGAGGCAATCGGGGACGAATACCACGTGGCGCTGTGCCACCTGGACCTGGCGGAAATTTATCTCGAGCTGAACTTGAGCGCCGAGGCGCGGGAGATGGCGCACGAAGGCTTTCTGCGATTCCAAAAGCTTGGGATGGGGTACGAAGAGGCGAAGTGCCAGTGTTACGAGGCGCTCGCGTACAGCCAGCTCGGCAAGGCAGTGCGGTCGATCGAGGTTTTCGGCGAATCGCGCGCGAAATTCGTGCGCGAAAAAAACCTCGTGTGGCCCTGGCTGATCGACCTGTATCAATCGATCGTACTGTTCAACGAGGGCCGGCTCTTCGAATCGCGGCGGCTGTGCGCGCGGGCGGCGGAGTTCTTCGATCACTCGTTTCTGGCGAGCAAGGCGGTGGTATGCCATCTGCTGCTCGCGCGGATCGCGCTGCGAACCGGCGACGCGACGGTGGCGAGCGAGGAATCCGAGCGTGCACTGGCGCGGCTGGGCCAGTTGGAGGCGCCGGTCCTTCACTATCAGGCGCATTTCATGATGGGCGAGGTTCAACGGACGCTCCAGGACTTTTTCGCGGCGTACGATTCTTATCAGAAGGCGCGAGAGGCGCTTGAGGCGCTGCGAAGCAGTCTGCGCGGAGAAGAGCTGAAGATCGCCTTCATGAAGAACCGGCTCGAGGTGTACGAGAGCCTGGTGGACCTGTGCCTGAGCGATCCCTCGCGAAAAGATTCGGCGGAAGAGTCGTTCGGCTACATCGAGATGGCAAAATCGCGCAGCCTGGCGGAGCTGTTGATGCACCACGGCCCGGCGCCCGCGACCAGGGAGGAAGGGCAAAGCGACCTCGTGCGGCGCATTCGCGAGATGCGCGAGGAATTGAACTGGTACTACCGCCGAATCGAGATCGAGCAGTTGCGCGCCGAAGAGCCATCGAAGGAACGGATCGAGAAACTTCAAAAAGAGGCGTACGAGCACGAAAACGACCTCTTGCGAGCCTTGCGAGAGATGCCCCGTCCGGAGGAAGAAGGGGGAGGAGTTGCCGCGCCTGTCCCGTTGGACAAGATTCGGAACAGCCTGCCGCCCGATGCGGCGCTGATCGAGTACTTCAGCCTGCGGGAGCAGTTCATCGCCGCGGTCTTGACGCGCAAGACGCTCGAAATCGTTCCCATCACGCCGATCTCACGCGCGACGAACCTGGTTCGAATGCTCCGATTCCAGATCTCGAAGTTCCGGCTGGGCGCGGAGTACGTCCGGACCTTCGAAAAGAACCTTCTCGAAGCCACGCAGTCTCATTTGAAGGATCTGTACAACGAGTTGTTTCTTCCGCTGCGGGAGAAGGTGGGCGGAGCAAGGCATGTGATTATCGTTCCGCACGGCGTGCTGCATTATCTGCCGTTCCACGCCCTGTTCGACGGAGCGGACTACCTAGCGGATCTGTTCACGTTCTCCTACGCACCGAGCGCCGGGGTCTTCGCGCTTTGCCAGGGCAAGAATTCGAAGGCGGCCGGCGGGCCGCTGATCCTTGGTGTGCCCGATGAGAGAGCGCCCTTGATCGCGCAGGAGGTGGCATCCATCGCCGCAGTCCTTCCGGGGGCCGAGCTGGTGGTCGGAGCGGAGGCCGGCGAAGCAGCGTTGCGCCGCGAAGGAATGCACAGCCGCATCATCCACATCGCCACGCATGGGAATTTCCGGCAGGACAATCCGATGTTCTCGGGGATCCGCATTGGAAGCTCCTACTTGAACCTCTACGACCTGTATCAACTAAAGCTCGAGGCGAAGCTGGTGACGCTGAGCGGGTGTGCCACGGGGTTAAATGTTGTGGCCGCCGGCGATGAGCTGCTGGGGTTGATCCGAGGGCTGCTGTACGCGGGAGCGGAATCGTTGCTCCTGACCTTGTGGGACGTGAATGACCGAAGCACAGCGGAGTTTATGACGGCGTTCTATGCGAGCGTGAGCAGAGGCGACAGCAAGACGGCTGCCCTGCGCAATGCCACCCAGCAATTGCGTGACGCGTATCCCCACCCGTACCATTGGGCCCCTTTCTTATTGATAGGAAAGACTTTAGGCTGATCCTGACCAAACGGTAAGAACCTCATATCCGCCTATATTTTTTGGCTTTGAGCGCACCCTTATGTGTCGGTGATGGGGTAAACCGCGGTCGCGGGAACGACCGGGCCATGGAACGCGAGGGGGGAGGAAATGAAACATTTCTCGACAGAGGAGTGGGCTGATTTCGCGAGGGGAGTGGCGGACAAGAAACAAAAGGCTGCCATGCAAAGCCATCTAGAAGCCGGATGCAAGCAGTGCGAGGGAGTCGTCGACATGTGGAAGAAGGTCCACGACATAGCGCGCCGAGACGCGCAATACGAGCCGCCGCAGGCGATCTTGCGCACGGTCAAGGCGATGTACGCGATCCACGGCAAGCCCTCCATGGCGGCGAAAGCGCCGTTTGCGACGTTGCTGTTTGACTCGTTCCAAGCGCCCCTGCAAGCGGGCGTGCGGTCTTCCGCAGCGGATGTCCGGCAGCTACTGTATGGGAGCGGCAATCATCGCATTGACCTTCGCCTCGAACCGCAGGTCGACTCAGAGAAGATTTCGCTCGTCGGGCAGTTGCTCAACTCGGCGAATCCGGCGGCAACGCTCGACGCAGTTCCGGTAGCACTGCTGAGGGGACGCAGGGTCGTCGCCGAATCCGCCACGAATCGCTTCGGTGAGTTTCATTTTGAGTGCGAGCTGGACACGAATCTTCAGTTGCGCGCGACTCTGCCGGACGGTTCGGAGCTCTCGATTCCGTTGGTAGATCCGATTGGCTCGTCCGCAGACGACGGTCCAGAAACGACTGATTCTAAAGGTTTAAGGAAGCTCCTGAGGGGAACGAAGAAAGGTCCTAGGAAGAAGGTTTGATGCGAAAACTGCAGAAAGTGGGCCAACCGTACCATTGTCGGTGCGAGGTCGTTCCAGCCAGACTGGTACGGCAATCATCCCCCAAAGAAGGCCGCTTGGGCAGGATCTCAAAAGGAGCTACTGCAACCATGAAGCGCCGATTCTGGGTCATCTCGATTCTTATGGTGGGTCTGTGGAGCGGACCAGCGTCCGCTCAGGGACTACTCGGAGGATTGCTGACGAACGTCAGTCAAACCCTGACGAGCATAACGAGCGGGCAACAGCAGGGCGTGATCGTCCGCACGAACAAGGGTCTGTTGGGCCTTCAGAACATCTGCCTGTTCAGCGGATGTAGCGTGACAGAAAACCTGGACGGCGGCCAGGGGCAGGTCTTTCTGGTGCAGCCGGTCCAGGGGTTGCTTCCGAACCTGCTGGCCAGCGTGCTGAGGCTAGTCAACGGAATCCTGGACGCGGAAGTGGATCAAGGTGTTCAGATCCCGATGAGTCCAAACAGTCCCGCAATCGCGGGCGTGGCTCCGTCGGGATTGTGGGATTCGTATCCGGTGAACTTTTACGGTACGACGGTCTGGGAGGGTTATTCGACGCAGCCGGCGACGCAGATCATTCGCGTTACGCAGGCACAAAGCACGTTTAACGTGCTTGGCGCGGGAACGATTGTCACGGACATCGATACGGGCGTCGATCCGACGCATCCGGCACTGCAGGGAGTGCTGTTGCCCGGGTACGACTTCACGAGGAATCAGCCGGGAGCGTCGGAATTGAACGATCCGCAGCCCTCGAACAATGGCTGCTCCTCCTGCCCGACCGTGAACTCGTATTCCGTGGCGCGTCCGCAGTCTTCGGGAACGAATCAGTCCTCGGCAGCTCTTGTCGACGGCGACGGCGGCTCCGACTTCGGCCACGGGACGATGGTGGTCGGCATCATTCACTTGACGGCGCCGAAGGCGATGATTCTGCCGCTCAAGGCTTTCCAGTCAGATGGCACGGGCAATCTCTCCGATATTCTCCGCGCCATCTACTACGCGGTGCAGAACCACACGAACGTCATCAACATGAGCTTCGACCTGACGAGCCCGTCGACCGAGCTCAACAACGCGATCAATTACGCCGCGAGCAACAATGTGATTCTCGTGGCGTCGGCCGGAAACGACGGCAAGGAGGAAGTGGTCTATCCGGCTGGGCTGCAGAATGTGATGGGCGTGGCTTCGACGAACGACCTGAACCAGCGGTCGAGCTTCTCGAACTACGGCAATCAAGTGGTTTGGGTTGCGGCGCCGGGCGAAGCGATCGTGACGACGTATCCGTTCGGCGGTTACTCCGCCGGATGGGGAACTTCGTTCAGCGCGCCGTTCGTATCGGGTACGGCAGCCTTGCTCGTGAATTCGCAGGCGAGCACGAACCAAAGCCGTGCGGCGGCGGACATCGCCCACGCCGTTTGGGTCGGCCCAAACATGGGCAACGGGCGGCTGGACGTTGTGTGCGCAGTGCAGGCACTGACGTCAAGTCAAGGTTGTGGGAACTAAGCGCCGGCGAGCTTCTGTCCTCCGATGATCCGCGAATCTGCTGAGAACACGCCCGGGATGCCCCCGAGTTTTGGGGGCCTCTCGGGCGTACTCGTTTCGACCGACGTTCACGCCAACGGCGTCGCTCCCTGGTCCTCCGCGCTGCTGCAAGTGAAAGAAGTGGAGGAGCAGCTTGCGGCACTGCGCACGTCGCTGATTTGCGCGTTGAACCAATTGCTCGACCTGAAAGACCTGAACACGGGAGTTCACAGCACGCGGCTCGCGGAATGGGCCCTTCACGTCGCGAGCGAACTAGAGCTCGAGGGAAGCGATCTGGTGGATATCGAGACCGCGGCCCTGCTGCACGATATCGGCAAGATTGGAATTCCGGATGCGATCCTGAACAAGCCGGGGAAATTGACGGCTGAAGAATACGACTTGATGAAAAAACATCCCGAGTATGGCTGGGCCGTGCTGCGCCAGGTGCCGAGAATGGAGCGCGCGAGCCTGCTGATCCTTCATCACCACGAAAGCTATGATGGGAGAGGTTACCCGGGCGGGCTGAAGGGCAAAGAGATTCCGACCGGTTCGCGAATCGTGTCCGTTATCGACTCGTTCGACGCGATGGTGTCCAACCGGCCGTACCGCAACGGGCTTCCGTTCGAAGAAGCCGAGCGGCGGCTGCTCGAAGCCAGCGGGACGCAGTTCGACCCGGACGTCGTGAAGATTTTCCTGCCGCTCGCGCGCGCGGAGATGTCAGCGGTGTTCGCGGCAGCGGGCACGAGCCCGAAGGCCGTCCTCTAGCCGCAACTCCTCGAGGTATTGCCGCCTTGCGGTCTGCGCCCCGTTAGAACCGCAAATCCCTGAGATACTCGAAGTTGATCTGCATGCTCGGCCACGGGTTGGCGAGATCCTCCTGTTCGACGAAATAGTGGCGAATGCCGGCTTGGTCTGAGTGGGGGAAAATTTCCTTGAAGTCGATGATCCCACGCCCGACTTCAGTCTGGCCGCGCGCGGGCGTGTGGTCCATATCCTTTACGTGGACCATCGGAAAGCGTCCCGGGTAACGCGCGAAGTAATCGAGGGGCCGCTGGTTGGCTTTCACGACCCAGTACAAGTCCATTTCGAATTTGACGAGCTGGGGATCGGTTTCGGCGAGCAACACGTCGTAGAACATCTTTCCGCCAACGGGCTCGAAATCAAAATCGTGATTGTGATACGCGAACTGAAGGCCGGCTTTCTTGCATCGGGCGCCGGCATTGTTGAAGACTTCCACGACGTTTTTCACGTCCTCGATGGTTCGGAGCCGGTTTTTCTCAACGGAGGGACAGACAACATATTCTTGGCCGATGACTTGGGCCGCGTCTAGAACCGCGGGCATGCTCTTCTCGATCTGGTCGTAGGGGATGTGCGAGGCGGGCGAGCGAAGACCAGTGCCGTCGAGGGCGGCTCGAACGTCTCGCGGGGAGTGATCGAAATATCCGGCGAACTCGACCTCGGTGTAGCCGATGGACGCCACTTTTTGAAGGGAGCCATCGAAGTCGCGCTTCATCTCATCGCGAACGGAATAGAGCTGCAAGCCGATGGCGGAGAGCTTTCGCTCGGGGCGCGCCAGAGCGCTGAAGTGGGCACTCAGGATCCCGGCACTGGTTCCGACGAGAAATTGGCGGCGATTCATCGCGCCTACCCTTCCGCCAGCAGTTCGGCGCGGACGTTCTTTAGAACGTAGGCGGCGCGCTCGACGCCAACCTCGCCCGTGAGTTCGGGATCCTCGTTTTCGATGCTGATGATTCCGTCGTAGCCCACCTCCATGTAGGTGCGCAGGACCGTTTTCCACAGTTCGGCGCCGTGGCCGTAGCCGACCGCCCGGAAATTTGCCGAGGCTTGCGGCAGATCCTTGGTTTCGAACGCAAAGTTGAGGACGCCGTATTGCTCGACATTGTGCTTGTAAAGCGTCGTGTCCTTCATATGCGCGTGGAAGATGCAGCCCTCTTTGCCGAGTAGCCGAATCACAATAACGGGGTCGCATTGTTGCCAGAACAGATGGCTGAGGTCGCAGTTCGCACCGATTTCTTCGCCGACGGCCTCGCGGAGTTTGAGAAGCGTTTTGGGATTGTAGACGCAGAAATTCGGGTGCATTTCGAGAGCAATCCGGCGGATTCCGTGCTGGCGCGCGAAGGCGGCGGCCTGCTTCCAGTAAGGAATCACCTTCTCCCTCCACTGCCAGAGGAGTGCCGTGTTGTACTCGTCGGGCCATCCGTAGGTGATCCAGTTTGGATTCTTGTCCGTGGGGTTTGCGCCGGGACAACCGGAAAATCCCACGATGACCTTGACTCCGAGTTTTTCAGCGAGCAAGACCGTGCGGCGAAACGTTTCGGCGTCGCGCTGCGCGATGGCGGGATCGGGATGGACGGGATTGCCGTGACAACTGAGAGTCGCTACGTGGATATTGCGGTTGTCGAATTTCTTCTTCCAGGCGTTGAGCTTGGCGGCGTCCGCCAGCAAGTCGTCGACCGGGCAGTGCGGACTTCCGGGGTAGCCGCCGGTTCCGATTTCGACGGCTTCCAGGCCGAGGGCGCTGATCTTTTCGAGCATGGCGTCGAGCGAGAGGTGTGCATAGACCGGATCGAACACGCCGATGGGAAGCTTGCGCGGAGCTGTGGGAAGGTCGGACCGATTGGCGCTGCGCTTGGCTGCCGACGCGCTCTTGCCCGCGCCAGCGCTACGGGTGGCCGCCGCGACGGCGAATGCGCCGCTGACCGTCTTCAGGAACGTTCGGCGGCCCGCTTGTTGCAGGAATCCTGGTGCCGACGGCGGGGCGCTCCGCGCGAAGTTTCCGTTCATACGGGTCCTCCTTCTCTTCTTCGTTTCGCTTTCCGGGCGACATTCTAACAGCAGCGCGTGGGAATCTTCGAGCGGTGCGACGGAGTGGCGCGGCGGCGATTGTTCTGCGAGACTTGGGCGCGGAAACGAACGGGTCGAGTTGTGCGGCGTGAGAGAGGCGAAGCGATGCGAGCAGCGGTGATCGGAGTTGGATTCGTGGGGCGCGCACACGTCGAAGCGTTGCGGCGGCTGGGAATCGAGATTGCGGGCGTACTGGGAAGTTCGCCCGAGCGAACCCAGGCGCAATCGAAAGCGCTGGGGGTTGCGCGTGGATACCGCTCGCTCGACGAGCTTGTGGGCGATACGAGCGTAGACGTGGTCCACATTTGCACGCCGAATCATTTGCACTCTCCGGAGGCGGAGGCTTCGTTGAAGGCGAAAAAGCACGTGTTGTGCGAAAAACCGTTGGGGCTCGATTCGCAGGAAACGGCGGCGCTTGTCGAGTTGGCGACGCATGAGAGTCGAGCGGGAGCGGTAGCGCACAATTTGCGGTACTACCCAATGTGCCAGGAAGCTCGCGCGCTGGTCCGCCGGGGGACGATCGGCGAGCCTCGGATGGTGCACGGTTCCTACCTGCAGGACTGGCTGCTATATCCCTCGGATTGGAACTGGCGGCTTGAACCAGGACTCAGCGGTTCGATGCGCACGGTGGCCGATGTCGGGACGCACTGGCTCGACATGATCACCTGGATTACAGGCAAACGAGTGACGGAATTGTGCGCGGACTTAGCGACGATTGTTCCGGTTCGCGAGCGGCCACGCGGGCCGGTGGAGACTTTTCAAGAGCGCAAAGGAACGGACTTCGAGGAAGTGCGGATCGAGACCGAGGATTATGCGTCGGTGCTGCTGCGTCTCGAGGGCGGAGTGCGCGGCGTGATGACGGTTTCGCAGGTGAGCGCGGGGCGCAAGAACCGGCTGTGGTTTGAAATCGACGGCAGCGACGGCTCGGTGGCGTGGGACGGAGAGCGGCCGAACGTCCTGTGGATTGGGCGGCGGCGGGAGCCGAATCGTGAATTGATAAAGGATCCGGCGCTGATGAGTCCGGAAGCTCGCGGGTTCGCGGCATATCCGGCAGGACACGCGGAAGGTTACCCCGACACTTTCGTGCAGCTTTTCAAGGAGTTCTACAGGTACGTCGAGAAGGGCGATATGAAAGCGCCGCGAGAGTTTCCGGCGTTTGAGGCGGGACACATCGGCGTGGTGCTGTGCGAGGCGATTGCCGTGAGCGCTCGCGAGCGGAAGTGGCTCACAATTCCTCTTTCGAATTAGAGCCGTAAGCGCCCCGGTCTTTCCGATACCATTTTCTAAGCGATGGGACCACGAGCGCGAACGGGTGTATGCTTCCGCCGCCGGGAGGACTCATGTTCCGTTTAAGTTCAATGCGCGTGTGGTTGACTCTTGCCATTTTCTTGTACGGCGCCGTATTCACGGTGGACGCCGCCGGCGGGCCGCGAGCGCAGGAGACCCCAAAGCGTCCGCCGATCGTCGGTGTTGCGCACATCGGCCTGAGAACGGACGATCTCGACCAAGCGCGGAAGTTTTATTCGGGCGTGCTTGGGTTCACGGAGGCGTTCAGCCTCGACGACCCTCCCGGAAAGCTTTTGCTGGTCTACTTCAAGGTGAACGATCATCAGTTCATCGAGGTTTTCCCCGAGCTGAAGGATCCGCAGGAGGACCGGCTATCACACATCGCGTTCGAGACAACGGACGCGGAAGCGTTGCGAGCGTACCTTGCAAGCCGCGGCGTGGCCGTGCCTGAGAAGCTGCCTGCGATGCTCGACGGCAATCGCGGCTTTGAAGTGAAGGACCCTGACGGGCACACGGTGGAATTTGTGCAGTTGATGCCCGGTTCGCTGCACAGCCGGGATTTCGGAAAAGACCTCTCGGACAAACGGATTTCGCAGCACATCATTCACGTCGGCGTGACGGTGCGCGATCGCGCAGCGGCCGACAAGTTCTACAAGGACATTCTGGGATTTCAGGAGACGTGGCACGGAGGAATGAAGGATACCGAGACAGATTGGGTCGACATGCGAGTGCCGGACGGCACCGACTGGCTCGAATACATGATGAACGTGGGCGAGCATCCTTCGCCACGGTTGATGGGGATTGTGCATCACCTGGCGCTGGGCGTTCCGAGCGTGAACGATGGGTACAAGGAAGTGATGCAGCGGGACCCGAAGATCACTGAGAAGCCGCAGATTGGGCGCGACGGGAAATGGCAGCTCAATCTCTACGACCCGAATCTGACCCGCGTCGAGCTGATGGAGCCGAAGCCGGTGAGGACGCCCTGCTGTTCGCCGACGACGCAGTGAGTCAAGGAACCGGGCAGAGCAGACGACGCAGAGTGAAAGTTCAGGGCGACGAAGAACTGCGATCACGGGCCGACGGAGGAGGAGCGAATGACAAAGAGGAGAATGTCGCGACGCGAGTTCATGAAAGATAGCGCGGGAGCGGCGGGCGCGTATATGGCGGCGCGGACCGTGTTGCTGGAGCCGGAAGGCCCCGCTTGGGCGAGGGCGGCGTCGCGGCCCGTTGCCCCGAGCGATCGTGTTCGGTTTGGGATTATCGGCGTGGGGATGCAAGGCTCCGGCCTGCTGGCGAATTCGATCCAATTGCCGGGCGTGGAGTGTGCGATGGCGTGCGACCTCTACGATGGGCGGCATACGTTGGCAAAGGAGATCGCGGGAGCGAACCTGCCGACGACGCGACGGTATCAAGAAGTGCTCGCGAGCAAGGACATCGACTGCGTGATCGTGGCCGTGCCCGATCACTGGCACAAGGGTATCGTGGTCGATGCGGTGAGCGCAGGGAAGGACGTGTACTGCGAGAAGCCGATGTCGCATTCTGCTGCGGATGGCGTCGCGATCGTGAACGCAACGCAGAAATCCGGACGCATCGTGCAGGTGGGATCGCAGCGAGTGAGCGGCGTGGTCGCGGCGAAAGCGAGAGAGATGCTGGCACAGGGGACGATCGGCGATCTGTGCCTGATCGAGGGATCGAATGGACGCAATTCGCCATGCGGCGCCTGGGAATATCCGCCGCCGCCCGATCTTTCGACGGCGAATCTTGATTGGGACACCTGGCAGGGACCTGCGCCGAAACGCGCATTTGATCCTTACCTGTTCGCACGCTGGCGTTGCTGGAAGGAGTACGGGACGGGAGTCGCGGGAGACTTGCTTGTGCATCTCGTGAGCGGAATGCTGGCGATGGTGGGAACCAGTGAAGCGCCACGGCGCTGCATGGCGATGGGCGGCATCGTGCGGTGGAAAGACGGGCGAAACATGCCGGATGTCCACGCCTCGATCTTCGAGTACGAAAAGGCAGGCAGCGCTCCAGTGTATCTGAGGCTGAACCTGGGAACGAACACGCCCGAAGGCTATCGATTCATGGGTTCGAAGGGAATTCTTGAAGTGAACAGCGAGAGCGTGACGTACACGCCGCAATCAGGGCAAGACGATGCCCCATGCTATTACGCCGGAAGCTTTCCGCGCGCCATGCACGATGAGTATGTGAAGAAGTGGCACGAAGAGTACGATACGGCTCCCGGGAAGGAAGCGGTCGTCGAAGGGGCGCGTTTCATGGGGCCGTCGTGGGACGACACGAAGCCGCACCTGTGGAACTTCTTCCAGGCCGTCAAGATGCGGCAGCCGGTGGTGGAGGATGTCGTGTTCGGCCACCACGCCGCACTCGCGTGCCACATGGCAAACGAATCCTACTTCGCAGAAAGTGGTGTTCGCTGGGATCCTGCGTCACAGACGATCAAGAGCTGAGCGGTCGGAACACCGCTCATACCAGCTGGCGTTCGCCCCCAAACCTGCTCAATCTCATCCGAACGTGAGCGACTTCCTTTCTCTGGAGTCGCAATATGTCTCCGCGACCAGCAGGGAGGATCTCAATGGCGGACTCTATGAGCGTCGGCTTCGTAGCCTCTGTAGCAAAACCACGACCTTTTCCCGTCATTGTCGTCGGTGGGATCGTGGTGGGCGCGCTCGACTTGATTTACGCGATTCTCGTTTACAGCCCGCGCAAGCCGATTCTGATTCCTCAAACGATCGCCAGCGGTGTTTTAGGGATGAAAGTGTACAGCTGGGGAATTCAGAGCGCAGCCCTGGGTGTGCTTCTTCATTTCTGCATCGCGCTTGGCGCCGCGACGGTGTATTACCTGGCCAGCCGCGACCTTGCGCTCTTAGTCGACCGTGCAGTCTTGTGCGGCCTCATCTACGGCGCTCTGGTTTATCTCTTCATGCACCTAGTCGTACTGCCGCTTTCGGCAGCTCCGCACCGGCACACGCCATT
Organism: Candidatus Acidiferrum sp.; assembly: GCA_035517015.1. GTDB lineage: Bacteria > Acidobacteriota > Terriglobia > Acidiferrales > UBA7541 > Palsa-295. Next base: position 41,325 of record DATIZQ010000105.1, read on the forward strand.
GATTTACCAGGCTTGCGAGTTCGTGGAGCACTGGTTCTGTGTCGGCCTGCCGATCGCTCTGTCAGTTCGGCACTATTCGCGCTGATGTTTGTACTCCAGCCAGTTTAGGAGGTTGTGTGGTGGGACGGGCGCCGCAATCATGACCGGCAGTCGAGGACCGCCCCGCCATTGACGCGATCGCTCTTCAGGTCGTTCAGCGCTAGATTGGCATCGCTCAGGGGGTAAATCTGGACTTGAGTGCGCACCGGGATTTCAGCCGCGATGCGCAGAAAGTCTTCACCGTCGCGGCGTGTGTTGTTCGCCACGCTCCGCATGAGGCGTTCCTGATAGAGAAGATCGTAATCGAAGGAGGGAATCGGGCTCATGTGAATCCCGCCGAGAACGAGCGCGCCGCCCTTCTTGAGAGCTTTCAGCGCGGGGGGAACCAGTTCACCCGCCGGAGCGAAAATGATCGCCGCGTCGAGCTTGACGGGAGGATCGGCGGTGGCTTCGCCAACCCACACCGCTCCGAGCGAGGACGCCAGCTGCCGGTGTTTTTTGCCTCTCGTACATGCGTAGACCTCGACGCCCCAGTGGCGAGCCACCTGAATCGCCACGTGTGCGGCCGCTCCAAAACCGTAGAAGGCGAGGCGGCTGCCCGATTTCACTCCTGATAGGCGCAAGCACCGGAAGCCGATGATTCCGGCGCAGAGCAGCGGGGCCACCTGCTCGTCCGGCAGGAATTCGGGGAGCGCGTAAATGAAATCTTCGGGCGCGACGGCATACTGAGCGTAGCCCCCGTCGACGGTATAGCCGGTGAACTCGGGATGATCGCAGAGATTTTCGGCGCCCGCGCGGCAGTATTCGCAAGTCTGGTCGGTCCGATGCAGCCAGGGAATGCCAACGCGCGCGCCGATGCGATGGAGGGTCGCGCCCTCGCCCAATTTTTCGATGGTGCCGACGACCTGATGTCCGGGGATCACAGGCGACTTGCGAGGCGGCAATTCGCCTTCGACCACGTGCAAATCCGTGCGGCAGACGCCACAGGCATTCACGCGGACGAGAACTTCCCCGCGTCGCGGCTCGGGAACGCCCACGTCCACGAATTCGAGCGGGTTCGTGGTGACCGCCGCCGGTGACCGCAGTACGCACGCCTTCATGGAGTGGCTACCATCGTTTTGATACCGGCTTCTTCGGCGACGTCGAGAGCAATGGCCGACCAGTCAAGGTTCTCGCGGCCCTTCGCGATACTGGCAACCCAGCGGTCGTGCATCAAGCTCGCGAAGGGCATTGGAGTCAGGCTCGCGGCTGCCGTTTCGAGGATAAGGTTGATGTCTTTCAAGCCGAGCGCGAGCCGAAAGCCGGCCGGCTCGAACCGGCCCTCGGCGATCAGGTTAGCGTAGCCCTGATGCATCGGGGAAAACCGGCCGATCATATCTGCGACGGCTTTCTTGCTGATGCCGTTCTTTTCGGCCAGAACCATCATTTCGGCGAGAGCCTCGACCGTCGAAGCAACCAGGAAGTTCCCGCAGAGCTTGACGACATTCGCGGCGCCGGAGTCTTCGCCGAAATCGAAGATGCCCTGGCCGATTTTTTCGAGGATGGGAAGAGCGCGCTTCTTCGCCGAGCGTGTTCCTGAGACGCAGACGAACAACTTGGCGGCAGCTGCAGCCTCGGGCCTGCCGAAGACCGGGGAAGCGACGTAATCGACTCCGAATTCCCGATGGTGGTTCGCGAGGCGGCGCGCTGTTGCAGGCGAGATCGTACTGAGTGACACGTGAATCCCGCCTCTGCCCAGACGTTCGACAAAGGATGGCTTCGCGAGACAGATCTCTTCAAGAGCGCGATCGTCCGCGAGCATCGTAAGAACGATTCCGCCGGGTTCAGCGGCATCGATGGGCTGTTTCAGAGGGAGGGCACCTTGCTCGACGAGCGGCGCCGCCTTCGATGCCGTGCGGTTATACACTCGCACCGCATAGCCGGCGCGCAAGAGATTCGTGGCAATGGGCGCACCCATGTTTCCGAGGCCGATGAAGCCAAGCGTTTCTGACATGAGAATCACCTCAGCGTTTTCGATTTGTGCCCTTCACTCATATCATATGGCTGCGTCGCGTCATCAGGCTGACTCATTAGCGCAGAAGCACGCCATGCGGCCACAATTGTAGCAGCCGTGGGACGAGATTCATCGGTTCGTCGTGAGTTCATCTTGGGGAGAAATCGATGGCCAAGAAGCGCTTCAAGGATCTGAGCGAGCGGGAAATTCTGGCGCTCGCCATTCAGCTCGAAGAAGAAGACAGTCGCGTATATGCCGACTTCGCGGAAGGTCTCGATGAAACGTATCCGGCGACCGCGAAAGTGTTTCGCGAGATGCAGGCCGAAGAGTCACGGCATCGGCAGAGTCTGATCGACACGTACAAGCAGCGGTTCGGCGATCACATCCCTCTGATTCGCCGGCAGGACGTGAAAGGCTTCATCGAGCGGAGGCCCGTATGGCTCGTTCGGCCTCTGGGCATCAACACAGTGCGCAAACAAGTGGAGGTGATGGAGCTCGAGACGTTGCGGTGTTACGAACGGGCGCTACAGCGGGTCTCGGATGCGTCTACGCGAAAGCTGTTGGGCGATTTGGCCGAGATCGAACGGCAGCACTATGACTTTGCGGAGAGTTTAGAGGCGAAGCACCTAGGTCCGGCGTCGATCGGGGATGAAGAAAAATCCAGGCGGCAGCTCTTCATGCTGCAAATCATTCAGCCGGGCCTGGCCGGACTCATGGATGGCTCCGTCTCGACACTCGCTCCGATCTTTGCGGCAGCCCTCGCGACGCATAAGACGTGGGATGCATTTCTGGTGGGCCTCGCGGCTTCACTCGGGGCGGGCATTTCCATGGCTTTCGCGGAAGGGCTGTCGGACGATGGATCGCTGACGGGCCGCGGGCGGCCGATCATTCGCGGTTCGGTGACAGGACTGATGACCGCCGCGGGCGGACTGGGGCACACGTTGCCGTTTCTTATCTCGAATTTTCATGTCGCGTTTCTGGCTGCGGTGTTGATTGTCGCGGTAGAACTCGCGGTGATCAGTTACATCCGGCATCGCTACATGGATACGCCGCTGCTGGCGTCAACAATGCAGGTAGTCGTAGGCGGCGTTGCCGTGTTCATTGTGGGGATCGTAATCGGGAGCTCGTGATTCGCCTTGCTCAGCGCCACATCTGGGAGGTTTGTACCTGGCGTTGACAGCCGAGGGGTTGACACCTAGAATCGCGGCGGCTCGGGGACACCCTTCCTCGCAGAAAACGTGAACTTGGCGTGTCGCGAGCCGGAGAACACCCATCGCAGCCGGCTCTTCCAAACCCAAAATCGGAATCGTGGATGACGACGCAGGCCTTCGTTCGAAGATTGCATCCGCGCTACGTTCCGACTTCGAGGTGCTTGAAGGCACGGATTACGAGGCAGCCTACAAACTTCTGCAGGAATCCGAACTCGACGTCTTGCTGTTAGGTCTTCCCGCGGCTTCGGGCGGCGTGAAAGAGTGCACGGAACTGCTTGGGCGGCTGGACGGCAGCGAGATCGACACGCTGGTGATTGTCCTCAGCTCGGATGACAAGAAGGCGAGCGCGTTGAAAGTAATCGACGCGGGATCGTACGACTACTTTATCAAGCCGATCGATACAGACGTTCTGCGACATCTGCTCGAGCGCGCCGTCGAGAAGCTGCACATTCAGCGCGAAAACCGCATCCTCCGTGAGGAAATCAGCCGAAAGCGCGCTCTGGGGGACTTGATCGGCGCGACGGATTCGATGCAGCACGTCTTCGATTCGATCCGAAGAGTGGCGAAAGCAAATACAAACGTCATCGTTCGCGGCGAAAGCGGCGTGGGGAAGGAGCTGGTTGCAAGGGCGCTTCACGATCAAAGCCCACGCCGCGGCCGGGCGTTCATCAGCGTCAATTGCGCCGCCCTGCCCGAGGGATTGATGGAGGCGGAGCTGTTCGGCTACGAAAAGGGCGCTTTTACGGGTGCGGTTGCCACGAAGGAAGGCCGCATCGAGTTGGCGCACAACGGCACGCTCTTTCTCGACGAGATTGCGACCCTTACCCCGGCGCTCCAGAGCAAGCTCCTTCGCGTCCTGGAGGAGCGGGCGCTGATGAGGCTCGGGGGCAAGAAACCCATCAAGGTTGATTTCCGGCTGATCAGCGCCACAAATGAGGACCTCGAGGAGATGGTGCAGCAGGACCGCTTTCGGGAAGATCTCTACTACCGCATACACGTCGTGCCAATCTTTGTTCCGGCGCTCCGCGAACGGGTGGAAGACATCCCCGTACTGGCGGAGTACTTCGTGAGCGTCTACTGCGCGGCAAACAGCCTACCGGTGAAGCTCATTGCGGATGATGCCATGCAGGTGCTGAAGCGCTATTCCTGGCCCGGGAACGTCCGGGAGCTCGAAAACGCCATCCAGCGCCTGGTAATCATGACGGACGGCGACTCGATAACCTTAAAGGACCTTCCCGCAGAGATGGTGGAAGCCGGCGGGCGAGACTCGCGGAGCCGGTTCCGGCTGCCGCCCAGCGGGATTGACTTGGACAAGGAGATTGGGGCATTCGAGAAGCGGTGGGTGCAGGAAGCGCTGCAGCAGGCTAAGCAAACCAAGTCCGAGGCGGCTCGGCTGCTCGGGGTGGACCGAAACCGTCTGAACTACCTCTGCCGGAAGTACAATCTGTAGGCCGCGACCCGTCCCGTTGCCCGAAAGAGTTGGAATATTAATACACCGGTGAAAAATTCAACGCCCAGACGGCGGCAAGTGGCCGCGATTCGGCTGAGGAAAATCGTATGTTGTTCAGCGCGAGTGTGTTAGCTTCTCGCCCTCAATCGGAGGACATTGGCATGTGATTTGCATGCCAGTGCGTAAGCAGTTCGGATCTCTGGAGGGAACAAGAAATGGCAAAGAAACTAAAGAAGGCCAAGAAACTCGCGAAGACGATGCCGCTATCGGGTGGTAAGGGCCCTGTCGGCTAGCTTGGATGCTTTGAAGCACAGGGGCTGCCATCGTTCGGCGGCAGCCCCAACGTGCTCGATCGGTGACCGAGAAGTGATTCAACCAGGAGAGGCACAAATGGCAAAGAAACTGAAGTCCGGCAAGAAGCTAGCCAAGACCACGACGATGAAGAAGGATCCCAGGTTCTAGGGTCGCAGGAGAGGCTACCGCAGGGTCTCGCGGCAGCCTTCTTGCTTTTAACGAGTCCGAGAAGGAGAAGGCAAATGGCGAAGAAGAAGTTAAAGAAAGCCAAGAAGGTAACGAAGGCCACGACTTTGAAGGTCTATCTTCCGGCGGTTCAGTAACTTCGAAATGGGCGCTGCCGTCGGCTTGGTGGCAGCGTCACTCTCGTTCCATGAATGGTCCAAGCAGCCGCACTGTGGCCCGAGCGGCACAGACGAAAATTTCGACGGCCTCTCCATTTAGGCTGCGCGTCCGCCGCTCTGGGATTCATCGCCTAGGCGTATTTGCCGTCCAGAACATCCCACCACGACGGAAAGTCATTGAATATACAGGAGAAAGAATCTCCCGGCGGGAAACTCGGCGGCGGTTCCTGGAAGGATCAAATGGCCGCAGCCGGCGCCTGAACTATCTGGCTTGCGTCGATTCGTATTGGGCGATCGACGGTGCAGTGGGCGGAAACGGGGCCGAATTGATCAATCACAGCTGCGACCCCAACCTGGCGCTTCGCGTAATCCGGAAGCGTCTGTGGCTGATCAGCCTTCGGCGGGTTCGCGCGGGCGAAGAGCTTTGCTACGACTACCACTTCGCGAAGAACGGCGAGCGCGTGCGGTGTCATTGCGGCTCGCGCAAGTGCCGCGGAACCATCAATAACTCCTGAATGCGAGATTTCGCGCAAAACGTTGAATAATTCAACGGTCCCCTTAGGAAAATTCAACGCGAAAGGGGCTGCGTCTGCCTGTTCGGCCTAGCCAGCAAGCCTAAGTCCTGTATATTGAGTGGTTGGTGGGCCTCGCCTGCCTGCTTTTCTTTGGCGACGCAATTGCACTCATGAAGGCTCGAGCCGAACGGGCTACTCTAAGAAAACGGGGAATAAAGGGACAATGAACAACCCAAAGCCAGTTAAGTCGGGAAAGAAGCTCGCAGCTGCGAAGAAGCTGGAGAAGAAGACCACTCTGAAGACGCAGGCCTTCCTGAGGCGACTAGTGTAGGTCAGCGTTGTTCTCTGAGTGCGCGCTGGTGGCTGCATTGGGCTGGGGAGAAGTTCTATGGCGAAAAAACCAAAGCCGGTAAAGCCGGGCAAGAAACTGATGACCGGCAAGAAGCTCGAAAAGAAGCAAGCGCTGACAGTTGTTAGCATGCTCCGCAGAGGGCCGTTGCGCTAGCCCCAAGCTCCTGAGCCGGCGTCTCCGCCGGACAGGGGATTGAAGTCAGCAGTACCCTAGGGCCGCCGTCCCAGGAACGGCGGCTCTCTCTTTCTGTGGTTCAACTCTCAGAATTCTCAGCTCTTACCAAACTTGGGAACGCACCCAGTGCCAGCTTTCCCGTCCTGCTCTCCACGCCAACGGAGCGTTTCCCGCGGATATCTTGGCGGTTCCAGTCATGCCCTCGCGCAGGGAGCCGTCTGCATTCGGAAACCGAACAACGACTGCAAAATAATTCGTCAGTTCCTGGCCCAGCCGCTCGAGTTTCTGGGGTTGGGCGACAGGTTGATCGGTGGCCGCCGCCGGGAGGATCTGTTCGATCTGGCCGGAGTAGGTCCGGAAAGGGAACGGCACGACTTTCATTCGGGTTTCGGAGCCGGCGCGAACCTTATTTAACTCCCAATCACGAACCAGCACGCGTGCCTTCATCGTGCTGCGATCGACGATACGGCAGAATTCGTCGCCGGCGTACAAGTACTCGCCGGCTTTTTGGTCGACCGCCGGAGTCGCGACGACACCGGCGCTCGGAGCGCGAATCTCAAGAGCGTTCGCGTTTCGCTGTGCAACCGCGAGTTCTTGTTCGAGACGTCTCCGCTCGCGAATCGCTGCGGCGGCATCTTTCATTTGGGGCCGCTCCTGCACACTGCGGAGATCACCATTAGCAAGCGCCAGCTGCCTTGCAAGGACGGCAGCCTGAGCAGAAATCTCAGGATTGTCGATCCGCGCGAGAAGCTGTCCAGCACTTACGCTGTCGCCTTCATGGACGAAGATCATTCCGATCATTCCCCCGACCTGGGCGCGCGCGTGCGCCTCGCGGCCCGGCTCGAGGATGAAATCGGTCGAGATCTTCGAAGGGAACGGAGGAACAAGCAGCAGTAGTGCGAAGCCCAATGCCCCAATTTGCTGCAGGCGCGTCATTTTCCACGCCATGTAAACCTCCTTCTTTCCGCGCAGCCACGCACGAATAGCGGGCACAGCTTTTCTGAGGCCCTTCCGGGCGAAAAAGTAAACCACTGCAACGGTGAGCGCATAGCCCCAAGTCCCGAATTTGCTGACGAAAATGTTCCTTACAAACAAGAGAACAAGCACAATCAGCGTGGTGCTGTACAGTATCGCCGCGATGCCAAAGATCGCGTAGATCCGGCGTTGGCGACGGCTTGCGGACGGCAAGTCGATGTCCTCCCGCAGGAAATACTTGCGCATACATGCCCGCAGGAATGTGAAGGAATCCTCGCGAAGGTTGTCGATGTCGAGAAACTGGGCGAGAGCGTAATAGCCGTCGGCCTTGATCAAGGGGTTGAGGTTGAAGAGGGTGCCTTGGATGCCGCTCAACAGCATGGTCTTGTAGGCGAGGTCGTTGACGATCGAACCTGGAACCGTGAAATGCCACGTCAACGCCGACAGGCTGCAGACTACGAGCTCCACCCAGATCCCCGCAAAAACCACCCACAGGCGGCGGGAACTGCGATCAAACAGCAGGATGTCCGTCGTGTCGGTGAAAAAAGCGGGTGTGAAGTAAATGAGGAGAAATCCCATTTGGTGGACATCGCCCCCGAAATGCTTACAGGTGAGACCGTGACCGAATTCATGAACTCCGCCGAGGCCGAGCATAATGAACCAAAAAGCCCAGATGTCGTATGCGGTCTTATTCTGAAAGCTGTACAAAGCCGTCGTGTCGGCTTGGATGCGCGTCCAATCTCCGGCGAGAAGATACATGCATATGATGAATAGTCCTAGGGAGAACACGACGAAGCCTCGCGTGAAGAGCCAGCCCAGGTAGGGATCGATCTTCGTCAGCACCTTATTGGGATCCCAGGCTCGGAAGCTTATATACAGGACACTCGACTGGTCGACACGGCTCTTGCGCTCGTCGCGAATGCGCTCGAGCACGGCAAGATTCTTTTCTCCCAGGGATCGCTCCCACATTGCCGGCTCGACGCCATCGAGAAAGTCGAGCACCTCGGATTCGGCGACCGGTTCGTCGGGGTGACGCGCGTTCATCTCTTCGGTGATATCCGAGGGCGTGCGAGTCCCGTCGCACAGCGTCAAGAGCTCATACTCGGATTCACCATAGCGGTTGTAGGAGTTGGTTTCGAAAACCTTGATAACGTAGCTTTTTTCGCCGGCAACCGTCTGCTCGCTGATGCGAATGTCTGAGCGCAGCTTGGGGCGGCGCAATCCCCGGGCGAGAACGCTGGAGACTTGCAGGCTGGTAGGACCAAAGCGCATCGCTAAAAGTCGCTACGGATTGGAATCAATGCCGCTCGTACCGGGCCAGTTGACCCGCACCGCCATGCCGGGGCGCAAATCGGAAAGTCGCGTTCCGGTGAGTTGCGCCACGACGTCGTAGCTATCACTCGCGGGATCGACCGTGGGGCTGACCTTCACGATGCGCGCGGTCAACGGACGATTTGAATTGCCGATTAGGAGAACCTCGACGGAAGCGCCGCGCTCCGGTCGCCGCGATGACGACTCCGGGATCTGGAACTGCACCTGAAGAGGAGAGAGCTGACTGACGCGGAAGCACTTATCTCCCTTGGCGACGGTTTCGCCTTCGCGGATGTAGCGCCGGACAACCACGCCGGAGAACGGAGCGCGGAGCCGAGTCTGATCAATCTGGATCTCGAGCTGGTGGATTTGCGCCTGGTCACTCTCGACGAGCGCTTCGTATCCGTGCAGATCGTATTCGGCGCCCTTGGCTTCGAATTCCGCAGCCTCGAGGTCGGCTTCGCTGGAAAGGCCGAACTGGCGGAGCTGTTGCTGCCGGCGGTAGGCCGCGTCTTTGGCTTTTCGCTCCGCTTCCTTGAATTTGACGTTGTTCTCCGAAACCTGGAGGTCATCACGGGCCTTCACGAGCTCCATCTGCAGGGTCCGATCATCGAGCTGGCCGAGGACGTCGCCCGCCTTGACTACGGCACCTTCGTCCTTTACCGCCGCGATCACAATTCCGTCGCGCTGCGTGGCAAGGTCCACCTGGTGTTCGACGGACAGAACGCTCAGGATGTCGCCGGGCTCGTTTGCTGGTTTTGCGGCGCTCGCTGGGGTTTGGGAGGGCATCGAGGCCGAGGCCGGAGCCGCTGCTGCGGTCGGCGAAGCGCCGTTACTCGAAGCTACGGTGGAGTTGTCGCAGCCGCTCGCCGCGATTGCGAGAACGGCTGCTAAGCACGCCGCACAGTTTCTATTCATAGAGAGCCTTCCTTCTCAAGGCAGCCATGACCACAGCTTTTGCCACAACCAGCGGAATGGAGCCCGCAGAATCACGTAGCCGACCGGATACCAACCGCTGCTGAGCCAGCCGCCTCCAGCCCGCACGCGCACGCGGCCCACCATCCCGTCGCGAGCCAGTGCCTCGGGATTGTCGAAGGTCGCCCGTACTAGAAAGTACTGATCGCCAGACTCGGCCTTCGTTTGGGCGCCGATTCGATCGACGACTCCGATAAACGTCGTGGCGGGAAAGGCATTCAGCTTGAGCGCCACACGGTTCCCAGAGCGAAGCAGCGGCAAGTCCGTTTCCGGAACGCTCATCTCCGCAGCCATCCGGTCTTCCTCGACGATTTCGCAGAAGGCTTCTCCGGGATGAACCATTGTACCGGTCTTTTCCTCGACCTTGGGTGTCACGACGACCCCCGCGATCGGCGCGTATAGCTGTGATTCGCTCAGCCGCTGCTGTTCGAGCGCAACCTCCGCCGCGTGAAGATCTGTTCGGATCTTTGCCTGCCCGGCGGCGGACGGATCGTTCCGGAACTCCGCCTCGGCGAGATCGCGGCGGGCTTGCGCCAGCGCCGCTTCCGCCTGTACAAGCTTCACACGATCCTCCCCGTCATCGAGCTTTGCCAGGACTTGCCCCGGCTGAACGAGATCGCCCTCATGAACAAACACCCGTTCGACTACCCCGCCGGGGATCGAGCTCACCATGCGGCGCTCCGCAGGAACCACGGTTGCCTCCGTGCCCACTCGCATGGGCCAGGGGACAAGAACGAGAGCGAGCGCAATTGCAGCAGCTCGCTCGCCATATTGCCGCCATCGTCCTTGCGGCAGGGCCGAGAGAAGTTTGGCCTTCCGTTGCGCCAAAGGTTGCAGCAGGTTCGCGAGGGGAACCTGCTGATAGAGTTGCGCGTTGCGAATCGCGACTGTCGTCTGGTTTGCGAGAATCGCAAGCGTTTCCTTGTTGGCAGGGTTAAGGAAATCGGCGTCACTGCTCAGCAAAGCCATCGCGCCGAGCCTACCCTGATCGTCACGCAGCGGCAGGGCGTAGAGTCCGTTGTAGCCGTGCCCTTCAAGGAAGGAGACAAACTGCGCCCGCACTTCCTCGGGATCGGCGTGCCAGCCGTCTTCATAGAGATCCGCCCAGACCGCCCCTTCCTGACCTGCCACCCATTCGAGCCGAGAGCGCAGATCGTCCATTTCACGCGATTTCGGGACTTCGGCCTCGCCCGAGACGGCGCCCAGGACGAAACGGCCACGGTCGAAAAAGCCGATCGCGCAGCGATCGAACGGCACGACGGAAGCCGCCTGGTGGACCACCGTAGTGAGCACGTGATCGAGGTCCAGGGTCGACGTAATCTCCTTGGAGATTTTCAGCAGCGCGTCAAGCGCGTGCACCTTGCGTTCGGATTCCAGCAAGTTCGCGTTATGCAGAGCAACAGCTGCCTGTTCGCTAATGCTCGAGAGAAAGAAGAGGTCGTCTTCGTCGAACGGAGTGCCGTCCGCCTTGTTGACCACCTCGACCACCCCCAGCACTTCATCGTCTTTTCGCAGAGGTGCCGCCATCCATGACAGAATCTCGAAGTCACCCGCTGCTTTCCGCCGTTCCTCAAGGTCCGGCTCTTCCGCCGGGGTCTCAATTAGTTTCGGAGTTGCCTGTTGCGTAATCTCTCCAAACAATCCCTCGGCCAGGGGCACGCGAGCGCCTCCCTCGACGCTAGGATCGTTGCCTGCCTGCTGCGCAAGGGATAGCTCTGAGTCGTCCTTATCCACGAGCCAGACGTTGCAGGCGCCGGCGGCGAGAATATCGCGGATTTTGGCTGCGACGACTGGAAGCAGTTCCCCCAATTCCAGGGTGGAGGTGAACGTGCGGCCGAGATCGTACAGTGCGGTAAGGCGCTCGAGCGTCGCAAGTTGCGATTGGCGCTCGGTTTCGATGGCCTCGAGATTCGTCAATGCCTGGCCGGCCACCCGGCCAGCCTCTTCGAGAAAGTGGGAATCCTCGACTGTGAATTCGCCAGCCCTCTTGTTGAGGGCTTCCACGACTCCTTCTGCACCATTCGCGCCGGGAATGGGAACATAGAGAGCCGATTTGATGCGGGAACGGCTCGCTTCATCCAGATGGGATAAGTCTTCCTCGGAGATTTCGCGCCCAGCCAGCCGCCGGGTCTCCGCTGAATCGAAAACTTCGGTAAGAAGGCCGTTTTCTACGGCTTCTTCAGCGGCGTTGAAACGTTCGCCGGGTTCGGTCCAGCGCATTCGGCAGACCAGCTTGGTTTCTTCTCCCTCTTGGCTGGCCGTCCAGATGAGGACCGCCCTCGCGCCGAGAGCGGCCCCTGCGCGAGCGGCGAAGGTCTTCAGAAGCGTGTCTTGGTCGCGGCAGGCAAGGGACACCGCCGCGAGTTCAAAGAGAGCAGACGATGTTTCCATGGGCTCTCCCAGGAGGGGACGCGCCCGCTCGGCCCGGGTGAACCCATCGAGACGCCGAGGGAGCGGAACCGGGCGCAGCGTAACAAATGGGGCGGTTGGACGTCAAGGAACGCGATGATTTTGGGGCCGGGCGTCCGGCGACGCGCCCCTTGATTGAGAATCGCAATTCGGTTAGCTTCTGCAGCACACGAACGAGGTTCAAGTGCAGATCAATATTCGCAAAGCCGGGCGGGCCACAATTCTGGACCTTAACGGGCCACTAAAGCTTGGGGAAGCTGAGGAGCTGTTCCGCGACCAGATTCAGGATCTTGTTAGTTCAGGTTCCACCTACGTAGCTGTGAATCTTTCGGGCGTGACCGATCTGGACAGCTCCGGCATTGGAGCGCTGGTGCGGTCGTTCAGCACGCTGAAACGAGCCGGCGGAAAGTGCACCTTTTTTGCGCCGACAAAACGCGTCGTGATGCTACTGAAGATGGTCCGCCTGGACAGCGTGCTCGATCTTGTCGAGGACGAAGCAAGCGCACTCGCGCGCATTTAGATTCGCGACCGTGCCGTGAGCAAGCTCCTGAATATAGGATGGGAATTGCACAATCGCCCGCGGATAAGCTATCGGCGATCGAGCGCGGGATGGCGCACGTCGCGGCCCGCGACAAAGTAGATGACGTCCTCTGCGATATTGGTCGCGTGGTCCCCGATTCGCTCGAGATTCTTTGCAACGAGGATGAGTTCGAACGCCGCGAAAACCACGGCCGAGTTCTCCATCATGTAGGTGAGTAACTCGCGGAAGAGTTGATCGCGCAGACGATCCACCTGGTCGTCCCGCTGCAGCACACTTTGAGCCAGCTCCTGATCGCCGCGAACCAGAGCGTTCAGGCTGTCGCGTACCATGCCCTCGGCGAGCTCACTCATGCGCGGGAGGTCGACATAAGGCTTCACCTGCGGATGACGCATCACGCGCATGGCTGACTGCGCAATGTTTACAGCCTGGTCGCCGATCCGTTCGAGATCTCCATTGATGCGGGAAACCGCGAGCAACAAGCGCAGGTCCGCGGCCATCGGCGCCTGCAACGCCAGCAGGCGTTGAACCCGCTCGTCGATTTCGATTTGCATCTCATTGATCGCATCTTCCTCGTTCAACACGGCTTCCGCCAGATGCTCGTCGGCATCCAGCACGGCGTGCACGGCCTGATGGACAGCGCGCTCCGCCAGGCTTCCCATCCAGAGAAGACGCTGCTTCAGTTCTTCGAGGTCGTGTTCCCAGTGGCGTTCCATGTTCGCTCGGTTCCTTCAGCCCTCATCCGAACCGGCCCGTAATGTAGGCCTCTGTTCGCGGGTCGGAAGGCGTCGTGAACAATTTCGAAGTCTCATTGTGCTCGATGAGCTTTCCGTCCAGCATGAAAGCGGTGTAGTCGCTTGCGCGGGCAGCTTGCTGCATATTATGCGTGACGATGGCCATCGTACAACTGTCTTTGAGCTGGAACATCAATTCTTCGATTTTTGCGGTCGTGACCGGGTCTAGAGCCGAGCACGGTTCGTCGAGCAGCAGCACTTCCGGATCGACCGCCAACGCGCGGGCGATGCAAAGCCGCTGCTGCTGCCCGCCCGAAAGGGCGAACGCTGATTTGTGGAGATAGTCCTTCACTTCGTCCCACAACGCCGCCCGGCGAAGGCTATGCTCGACGAGCTCACTCAAGCGGCCCTGGTATCCGTTGATCCGGAGCCCGTAAGCCACGTTGTCAAAGATCGATTTCGGGAAGGGGTTCGGCCGCTGAAAGACCATTCCTACTCGGCGCCGCAGCTTCACCACGTCCATGTTCAAGATGTCCTGGCCGTCGAGGAGGATACTGCCGGTGAAACGGGCATGCCGGATCGTGTCGTTCATCCGGTTGAGAGTTCGGAGGAAAGTTGATTTGCCGCAACCGGAAGGGCCGATTAGCGCGGTGACCTTGTTGGCCGGAATCTTTAGGTTGAGGTCAAACACCGCTTGCTTCGGGCCATAGAAGAAATTGAGGCTGGAGATTTCAAAGCGCACCGGCGCCTCCTTACCCGAGGCAGTGGATGCAGGTTCTGTTGCTCGTATTTGAGGCGCGAGTTTGGCTGCCACAGCGCTGTGTCCTTGTGAAGCAGAAATTGTTTCAAACACCGCGGGCGGCCCTTCCGCGGCTCAGAGCCAGCCGCGTACCAACGTTGGCAAGCAACACTAGCCCAAGCAAAACCAATCCGGCCGCCCATGCTTGCCGGTGCCAATCCTCGTACGCAGAGAGGGCATACTCAAAGATCATCACCGGGAGCGATGCAATGGGCTGCTTCCAACCCGGGCTCCAGAATTGGTTCCCGAAAGCCGTGAAAAGCAGCGGAGCCGTCTCGCCCGCAACGCGCGCCAAAGCGAGCAGCATGCCCGTAATAATGCCGCCCTTGGCGGCAGGCAATACGACCGTGGCGATCGTCCGCCATTTGCTGGCACCAAGGGCCATTGCACCTTCGCGGAGGCTGCCTGGTACGGAACGCAGGAACTCTTCAGTACTGCGAACGGTGATAGGAATCACCATGATACCCAATGCGACACCGCCGGCTAATGTAGAAAAACCCTTCATGGGAGCAACAATCAGGGCCCACACAAAAACACCCATAATGATTGAAGGGACGCCGTTAAGAAGGTCAGTGGTGTAGCGGACAATGAAGGAGAACGTCCTGCCTCCGAATTCCGCGAGATACGCACCCGCGATCAATCCAGCCGGCAAGCCGAAGAGGGCCGCCAAAAACAGGAGTTTCAAGCTGCCGACGATGGCATTGGCCATGCCGCCCCGGGCCTCGCCCACCGGTGCGGGAAGCTTCGTGAAGAAATCCCAGTTAAGCGAACTGGCTCCTTTGTAGATGAGGCACCCGAGAATGAGGAAGAGTATCGAAACAACAAAGAAAGCGGCGACACCGGTGAGAGAAAGCATGAAGGCATTCAGGGATTTTCGCCAGATTAAGCGGACGCGGCTCATGAAGCGTGGCCTCCTCCGCGTTCGGCGGCGAGGATGAGCAAGCGAGCCAGGCCGTTGAGGATGAAGGTGATCAGAAAGAGGACGAGGCCCAGTTCAATCAGTGAACTCCTGTAGATCGTTCCGAACGCCTCGTTGAATTCATTGGCGAGCACGGCGGCAATGGTGTAGCCCGGCGCAAAGAGCGATGCGGCGACCCTGGGACTGTTGCCGATCACCATAGTGACCGCCATCGTTTCGCCCACCGCGCGAGCCAGCGCCAGAAAAACCGAACCCATGATTCCCGTACGCGCCCACGGAACCACGACCTTCCATGTGGATTCCCAGCGAGTCGCTCCCAAAGCGAGGGCCGCTTCTCTTTGGTCCCGGGGCACGGTGAGAAGCACCTCCCGCGAAACCGAAATAATGAACGGCACTACCATGATCGCGAGAACGATGCCTGCTGTCAGAAAGCCGACGCCGAAATTCGGGCCGGAAAAAATGGGAAGAAAGCCAAACGCACGCTGAATCGCCGGGCCGATCACCGTCCGCATCAGGGGTACGACAAGGAAGATTCCCAAAAGGCCGTAAATCACGCTGGGAACAGCCGCGAGCAGGTCGATCAGGAAAGCTGTCGTGTCGCTCAATTTCCGCGGGGCAAGTTCGGCCAGAAAAACCGCGGCCGCCAGACCAAGCGGCAAGGCAATGATCAACGCAATGGCGGACGTCAGAATCGTGCCGTAAATGAAAGGAAGTGCACCGAAGTGCTCGAAAACAGGGTCCCACGTGCGAGTGATCCAGAACTTCCAGCCGAACTCGGTCCTCGAAGGGGCGGAGGTGATCCAGAGCTGATACACGAGAAGCGAGGTGATGACGATTATCGACGCGGCAAAAATGAGAGTGACAAGATGAGCGACCTCGTCACCAGTGGCAAGCCGGCGCAGCAGAGAGCGCGCCGCCCAAGGCGACGGCGCGCGCTCGACCGCACTGGCGTCAGAGCCCATCTGTCACTGAATCTCAGAGAGATGTGTCATTTCGATGGCGACCACGGCTTTGGGCAAACGGCCATAATTCAGCGCCTCAACCATACCCTGTCCGTCTGTCAGCATCCAGTGGAGAAAGTTCTTGATTGCATCCCGCTTGGCAGCATCCGAAATCTTCTCCGGAATCAAGAGGTACGTGAAGCTGCAGATCGGGTAGGTTGTGGCTCCCGGTGCATTCGTGATGGAGATGCGGATGTCGCTCTTCATTTTCTCGGCGGCCCCTGAAGCTGCTTCACTGACGGATGCAAGGCTCGCCTTGATGAACTTGCCTGCGGAGTTTTGCACGAGGCCATAACCCATCTTGTTTTGAATTGCGTAGATGAGTTCGACGTATCCAATCGAGTTGGGTGTTTGTTGGACCAAGCCGGACACGCCCTCGTTGCCCTTGCCGCCGAGTCCCACAGGCCAATTGACGGAGGTATTGCTTCCGACCTTATCTTTCCAGTCCTGGCTCACCTTGGAGAGATAATCCGTCCAAACGAAGGTCGTGCCGCTTCCGTCGGAGCGATGGATCACGACGATGTCGTTCGCGGGAAGCTGCACTCCTGGATTGCTGCCCGCGATCTCGGCATCGTTCCACTTCGTGACTTTGCCGAGAAAAATGTCGGCGAGTGCCTGCGGCGTGAACTTAAGCTCAGCACTGACACCTGGAATGTTGTACGTCGGCACGACCGCGCCCAGGACTGTAGGGAATTGAATGATCTTGAAGCTGAACTGGCCTAGAAGTTGATCGTTCAACGGCATGTCGGACGCGCCGAAATCGACGGTGCCAGCTTTAAGCTGCTGGATCCCGCCGCCCGAACCGATGGATTGGTAGTTGATCTGAGCGTCGGGATGGTTGTCGTGATAAACGCTAAACCACTTGGAGTAGATCGGGTACGGGAACGTCGCGCCCGCAGCATTCAGGAGAACGGTTGAGTCCGCGCCCAAGGATACCGCGAGCCCGAGCAGTAAACACACCATCAGTATCGTCTTTTTCATGGTCGTTCAATCTCCCAAGCCAATCCTTCTTCCAGATTGTTACAGCCGTGTTACATCAGAGAGAATTCGACGTGAAATCGTGCGAACTCTAAAGCGATGCGAGGAGGCGCAGTTTCTGGGTGTGGTAGGTGGTGTGCCGCGCCTCCCGGGTAGGTGCAACGTCGACGCAGCTCAACTCCGTCCGGAATCCTGCGACCGGACAGTAGCTCGATCTGCGCTCGGCCTGCTGCTGTGCAATCACGGTTGGTGGAGCGTAGGTATCCTGTTTGAACCGTGGATGACAGTTCGTTGAAAATTCCGCGACCTAGGTGCTGCTTCCCGCCGCCCGCGCGCTTTGTTCCTCTGCCTCGACGCGCTTGGCGCGGCCATGGCGCACTTCCAGTCCGCGCACCCAGAACAACACATCCTCCGCGATATTCGTGGCGTGGTCGGCAATACGCTCAAGGTGGCGCGAGGCCAGCACGAAGTGCAGGTTCGGCGCGGCGAGAGTCGGATCGTTCGTCATCCCGGCCAGCAATCCCTCAAACACACGGTCGCGGTATCGGTCCACAATGTCGTCGCTTTCAAGGACCTGCGTTGCGAGTTCCACATTCTGATAGATCAGCGCGCCCAGGCATTTCGATACCATGGCCCGGACGGCGGTGGTCATGGGCTCAAGCTCCGGCGGCGTCTCCACTTCCCCCATGCCGACGAGAGAAATCGCACGTTCGCTCAGGTTGACCGCTAGATCGCCCATACGTTCCAGGTCATTGTTGATTTTCAACGTCGCCACAATCAGGCGGACATCCGAGTCCTGCAAGTCGCTCTGACGCAGCATACGAACGGCGTGCTCATCGATCACGATCTCCATTTCGTTGATTCGGGGTTCCGTGAGGAAAACTTCGCTCGCCAGCCGCTCGTTCCTTTCAAGCAGAGCCCAAAGCGCGCGGTTGATCGACGATTCCACCGTGCGTGCTTGCGAGACAAGGTAATTCACCAAGACATTTTGCAGAACCACTTCCGAGTTGGTCTTCGTGAGTCCCAATTGAGTGTCCTCTGGGCGCTTTGAATCCTGCAACCCCCTCTTCCGCACCACAGTTACTATCGATTCCTCAGTTTGCAACAGGATGAACCATGAATGAACGTTTCGAGACACGCCTTGCGAGGGGATAAATCAAACGGCGAGCGGAATCGAAAACGAGAAGCTGGAGCCTTGGCCGACTTCACTTTCCACCCAAATCCGGCCGCCATGCGCCTCCACGATGTGCTTCGCAATCGACAGGCCAAGACCCGTCCCGCCCGCTTCGCGGGACCTGGCAGCGTCAACTCGATAGAAGCGCTCAAAAATTCGCTCCTGGTCCACGAGAGGAATTCCAATTCCCGTATCGGTCAGGGTAACCACGGCCTCCCGCTTGCCCACGGATGCGGTGACGCGGATCCTCCCCCCACTGGATGTGTACTGAACGGCATTGTCGAGCAGGTTTTGCAGAACTTCGTGTAGGAGGCTTGCATCGCCTTGAACGAGGGGGAAAGCCGGCGGAACCTCAATTTCGAGAGCAATTTGCTTTCGAGTGGCTTTCAGCAGGCTTATCTCGGCGCACCCTTCAATCAGGTCGATGAGACTCACAGGAAAGAACTGCACCTCCAGCTTGCCGGCTTCGATGCGCGCGAGCTTCAATAGGTCGTCGGTCAATCGCGCCAACCGTGCGGCATGGTCTCGAATGATCTCCAAGAAACGACGGTTGTTCTTGGGATCGTCGAGGGCGCCCGCCAGCAGCGTCTCGGCGAACCCTTGAATCGCGGTGAGCGGCGTCTTGAATTCGTGAGACACGTTCGCAACGAAATCCTGCCGGACGCGTTCGAGCCTGCGGAGCTCAGTCACATCGTGGAGCACGACAACGGCGCCCGACGGTTTGCCTTCGGCCGATGAACCGCCCGACGCATTTCCCGGCGGTACGCCCGAGTCCAGAGGTTTCACAGGCGCGGCTGTGACCGAAAAGCTCCGCTGTTGAACGAAGCCCATCGCGATGTCGCTCCGCAACCCTTCATCACCTTGCAAGGCCCTGCGGATAAGTCCTAAGAGTTCGGAATTCCGGATGACCTCAATGACAGGCCGGCCTTCACTCTTGGTGCCATCGAGGTTCAAAGTATCGATGAACGCTCGATTGCAAAACACGAGCCGTTCGTGTGCATCGATTACGGCGACGCCCTCGACCATGCTGCGCAGAATTGTGCTCGAACGATTCCGCTCGCGGCTCAGCGACTGGATTGTAGCGTCAAGCCGAGCCGCAGTTTCATTCAGTGCATCGGCCAAGTCGGCCAGTTCGTCAGGTGGCCCGTGAAAGCGCAAGGGGCGGAAGTCTCCGTGTGCGATGCGGTGCGAGAAGTCCTTCAACTGTTCGACCCGCAGGGCGAGCATCCTGGAAAACAAGAAGGATGCCGCCAGACCTGCGATGAGAATTGCCGCCGACGCGAGCAGCAATTTCTCCCTAAGCTCCGATATCACGAAGTCAATTTCGGCAAGTGGCAGGGCCATCCGAATCACAAGAGGTGGCCCAGCGCTCGGCTGATAGCGCACCGCGCGGTAAACAAACTGGCGCTGAGTTGCAGCGGCGTTGCGAACGGAGCTTCCCTCGCCGCCGGCGAAAGCCTGTTGAACTTCTTGAGAAGCCAACAGGTTCTGCGCTGTCTCAAGGGCTGGGGCCGAGTCCGCTAGAACGCTTCCGCTGTGGTCGATCAGGGTGATCCGCGCCCCGCTCTTCGCCATCCACGCAATCCAAGTTCGCACCTCCGCCGAATTATCGAGATTCGGAGGATTCGCGGCCGCCACACTCAACAGAGAAGCAAGTTTGTCATCCACTGACCGGACGTAATTGCGCTGCAGGACTCGAGCGGAATAGAGATCAACGGCAAATAAAACGCCCAACAGGAGGGCGAGATAGGTGAGGCCCAGTTTCCAGAAGAGCTTAGCTCGCACGAGTTTCGAACAGGTACCCAGCGCCGCGGATCGTCTTCATGTAAGCCGGGTGTTGCGGGTCGGCTTCGATCTTTTCGCGCAACCGCCGGACGTAAACGTCCACGCTGCGCGGCGTGACGAATCGTTCGGTTCCCCAGACGGCGTCAAGCAGTTGGTCGCGCGTAAACACGCGGTTTGGCCTGGCCGCAAGAAAATATAACAAACGGAACTCGAGAGTGCTCATCGGCACCGCTTTTCCTCCGCGCGTGACGCGATAGGCCGCGGGATCAATGCGAAGCACGCCGACCTCGAGGAGCTTTTCCGAGGGTGCGCCCGGCTCGGATCGGCGTAACAGAGCCTTCACGCGTGCAACAAGTTCTCGGGGACTGAATGGCTTCGTGACGTAATCATCGGCTCCGAGCTCGAGACCCACCACGCGGTCGGCTTCTTCGCCTTTTGCTGTGAGGATTAGAATCGGCAAGCGATTCAGGCTGACGTCCTTGCGGACTTCTTTGCAGATCTCGAGGCCCGAAAGTTTGGGCAGCATGAGGTCCAGTATCAACAAATCAGGCGGCGCCTTGCGAATCTGTGCCAGGCCGGTCGTCCCGTCGCTCGTACTGACGAGTTGATATCCGTCCTTTTCCAGGTTGTATCGCACCAGCTCGACAATGTCCTTGTCGTCTTCGATTACCAGAATGCGCTTCATCGATTCTCTCGGGAGCTTGTCGCCCACACCATACGGGAAACCACGCCTCGGAAGCAAGACGGTGATTTAGGCGTTTCAATCTTGTAATGCAGCGTTCACGTGCGTTTCACACTGGTGCGGTCCTGCCCCCGTGGAACAACTTTGGGAATTGTCGCTGGGTCTCTCCTGCTTTCTGTAAGTCGTAGGTTATTGAAACCGCAGCTAGTTAGCGCCCAGCACCCGAGTTTTCTTTGGTCCCCATTCTGCTTCGCATGGTACCGCTAGGTCCCGGGCCGTAGCCATCAATTGGGCGTCGCCTAAGACTGGGCATGGGGAGCCCTCAATGGAAGTGTTACCAGCCATGCTGGAGATGGGGAACCGCAGCCAGGAATCGCGCTCCTTCGAGTCTTCGATACGCCGAAAGATTATCGGCCTGGCGGCGTGTCTCGCGGTGTCAGCCGCGGTTTCCTTTCCTGCATTTCCTCAGGAAAAAACAGCCGATCTCGCAAGCCAGAGTCTCGACGACCTCATGAATATCGAGGTGACCTCCGTCTCGAAGAAGGAGCAAAAGCTTTCGCAGATTGCTTCGGCGGTTTTTGTCATCAGCTCCGAAGATATTCGGCGTTCGGGCGCCACGAATATACCGGACCTGCTGCGAATGGTGCCCGGCGTGGACGTTGCACAGATCGACGCCAATACGTGGGCCGTCACCGTGCGCGGACTCAACGGACGTTTCAGCAATGAATTACTGGTCTTGCTGGATGGCCGGAGCGTTTACACGCCGACTTTCGGAGGAGTGTTCTGGGACGTGTTGGATTTGCCCTTGGAGGACATTGAGCGAATCGAAGTGATTCGTGGGCCCGGCGCCTCTGTGTGGGCAACAAACGCCGTAAATGGCGTGATCAACATCATTACCAGGAAAGCGTCGGAAACTCCGGGTGCGATGGTAGTTGCAGCAGCCGGAACGGTCGATCAGGGCTTTGGAACGCTGCAATACGGGGGAAAGGGAAAGGTCGGCAAGGACACATCCTTCCGGGCCTTCGCGAAATACCTGAATCAGGATCATTTCCCCAATTCCAGCGGACAGGACGGTGGTGACGGGTGGGGTTTGTCTCGAATCGGATTCCGTTCGGACACGAGCCTGTCACCGAAAGACATGCTCACCTTTGAGGGGGATTTGTACCGAGGCCGCGAAGGCAATCCTGGTTTTGCCATCTCTTCCATCACTTCGGCTCCGGTAGCCGTGGATAGAGAGACGAACTTGGGCGGCGGCTTTATTCAAACAGTTTGGAACCACACGTACTCGAGTGGTTCAGGTACGAATCTACAGTTGGCGTATGACGAGTACGAGCGCAACGACGTTCTTGGGGAAACCCGAGGAACACTTGATGTCGCGTTCCAGCACCACTTCGCCCTGAGCGGCCGCCAAAACCTCATTTGGGGAATCGAGTACCGCTACTCGCAGTCCCGAACGGTCGGCAGCATTGCTCTGTCTCTTAGTCCCCCAAATCTCAACACGCACCTTTTCAGTGCTTTCGTCCAGGATGAAATCGCCATCGTTCCCGCTCGTCTTTTTGTAACGGTTGGAACCAAGCTGGAGCACAACCATTACACTGGCTTCGACACGCAGCCGAGCGTCCGCGTGGCGTGGACTCCCAACGCGCAACGGACGCTGTGGGGGGCAGTATCGGAAGCTGACCGCAATCCCGCGGCCACCGACGATTCCATTCAGGCCAACTTCGGCGGGTTCACCGGACCGAATGGATCGGTGGCTATCCGCCTGCTCGGCAACCCGAGCCTTTCCAATGAAAGGACCGTCTCATACGAAGCGGGTTACCGCATGTCCCTCGCGGAACAGCTCTCCTTGGATCTGGCGGCATACTACAGCGGCTGCTATAACCAGCTAACCACCGAACCCGGAACGCCGTTCTTCGAGTCAACGCCCCCCCCGCCCCATCTGGTCATGCCCCTCACCTACGAGAATCTCATGCACGGGGAATCGCACGGTCTTGAGGTTGCCCTGAACTGGAAGGTTGCCAGCCGGTGGACGCTTAGTCCCGGTTATGAGTTCGAGCGGATTCATATGCATTTGGGGCCAGGCAGCCAGGACACCACGTCCGTTTCCGAGGCCGAGGGAAGTAGTCCGCTGCATTCAGCCCAAGTTCGTTCGCATCTCTCGTTGACGCATGCCCTGTCGTGGGACGCGTCCGCCTACTTCGTGGATCGTCTAACCGATCCGGTCATCCCGTCCTACACACGCCTCGACACCGGGCTCACGTGGCAATGGAACGCGAAATCGTCGCTGAGCCTTGTGGGCCAGAACCTTCTGAAGGATCGTCACGAAGAATTCGTCGACTCGACTGCAAGTGCGGTGACCACCCTGATCAAGCGCAGCGCCTATGTGGAGTGGACTTGGCGGTTCTGATCGCGAAGCAAGAGATCGTGAATCCATCTCAACATATGCGACCCGAAGAGCGAACCCGATTCACCGGCAAGGCCTCGATGAAGCCGCTGACTCTGGCAGCAAGCGTGGTATTAACCATCGCGCTTTACGCACCGCTCGCTCGTCCTCAAGCCGATTCGCCGGGGGAATATCAGCTCAAGGCAGCATTCCTCTTCAACTTCGCAAAATTCGTCGAGTGGCCGCACAACACTTTTCCCAGTCCCACGTCTCCATTTGAAATTTGCATTTTGGGCGATGACCCGTTTGGCCCGGCCATCGACGACGTCTTGCGCGGGAAAGCTATCGGGGAGCATCCCGTGGTCGTCACGCGCTGCAAGGATCTAGCGGAAACGCACCACTGCCAGATTCTCTTCGTCAGCTCGTCGGAACGGAAGCGTCTGCCCGAGATCTTTGGGGCCTTGAAGGGAAGCAATGCACTGGTCATCGGGGAAACGGATGGCTTCGCGGCCTCCGGAGGAACCATCCAGTTCACCCTCGAAGATGCGCACGTGCGCTTCATGATCAATACGGACGCGGCCGAGCGGGCCGGACTGCAAATCAGTTCGAAGCTCCTGGTCCTCGCGAAGATCGTTCGCGAAGTCCCGGGCAATGGAAAAGGCTGACGATGCGCTCGTCTAACGACCTTTCCATCCGGCAAAAGCTCACGCGCATCGTGCTCCTCACGTGCGGAGCGGCCATCTCCCTTGCATGCACGATTTTCGCTGTCTACGACGTGTTTTCGTTCCGCTCCTCGTTTGAGAATGAGCTGGCCACCGTGGCGGAGATCACGGGCTCGAATACGACCGCAGCTCTCGAATTCGGGGATGCGCAGTCCGCCCGCGAAACTCTGGCGTCCCTTAGCGCTCAGAAGCACATCGTCGAGGCTTGTATCTACACGCGCGAAGGCTCCGTGTTCGCTTACTATCAACGCGCGGGTTCGGGTTCGCCTGCTTCGTTTCCCAAGCCTCGCGCGAAGGCCTCCGAGATTCACGCCGGCTATCTTGTTCTTTTCCGGCAGATTCGTCTCAATGACGAATCGGTCGGGACGATTTATTTGAAGGCGGATCTCGGCGGATTGTACGACCGCGTCGAACGCTTCGGCGAAATCCTGCTCGTTGTGATCCTGCTCTCGTTCGCGACTGCCTACCTGCTGTCGTCGAACCTCCAGCGCTCGATCTCCGAACCGATTCTGGACCTTGCGCGCACGGCGTTTGCGGTTTCCGTCCAGAAGGATTACTCGATCCGCGCAACCAAGAAAAGCAAGGACGAGATCGGCTTCTTGTTTGACCGGTTCAACGAAATGCTGAACCGCATCCAGGAGCACGAAGCCGCTGTGCAGCGCGCTCACTCGGAACTCGAATTGCGTGTTGACGAGCGCACCCGCGAGTTGAAGAAGGAGGTTGCGGAGCGCACCCGTGCCGAGGAGGCGCTGCGAGTCAGCGAAGAGCGATTCCGCCTGGCAATCGAAGAGGGTCCGATCGGCATCGGTCTGATCGAGGCGGACTTTGGGTTCATCAAGGTCAACCGCGCGCTCTGTGAAATGCTCGGATATTCGGAAGGCGAGCTATCCCGCCTCAAATTTCTTGCGATTGTGCATCCGGACGAGGTTCCAACGATCGTCGAACGCGCCGAACGCCACTTTCGCGCAAACGTCCCGACCGACAAGCTGGAAGCACGATTCCTCGCAAAGAGCGGCGAGATCCTTTGGATTGGCTTGAGCGTGAGCCCGGTCCGCGACGCTCAGGGCCAACTGCTCTATGGCCTCGCGATCATGGAGAACATTACCGAACGTAAGCTCGCCGCCGAAGCTCTGTTGCGAGCCAAGGATGCGGCCGAGGCAGCCAGCCGCGCCAAGAGCGAATTCCTCGCCAATATGAGCCACGAAATTCGCACGCCGATGAACGGAATTCTCGGAATGACCGAACTCGCGCTCGACACCGAACTCAGGCCGGAACAGCGCGAGTACCTGACTATGGTGAAGACCTCCGCCGATTCCCTGCTGAGTGTCCTGAACGACATTCTCGATTTCTCAAAAATCGAAGCGGGGAAGCTCGATCTTGAGCCGGCTCTCTTCCTCCTGAACCAAAGCCTTGGCGAAACCATGAAGACACTGGGCTTCCGCGCCCATCAGAAGGGATTGGAATTGACGTGGCGCGTAGCGGCCGACGTTCCGGACGCGCTCGTAGGCGATGTCGGACGGCTCCGACAAGTGGTCGTGAATCTGGTCGGAAACGCACTCAAGTTTACGGAAAAGGGAGAGGTGGCGGTCGATGTTCAAACGGACAAGCGGGAGCCAGAGCAGGTTGTGCTGCACTTTCGCGTTCGCGACACCGGCATCGGTATCGCTAAAGAAAAACGGCGGCTGATTTTTGAGCCATTCACCCAGGCCGATGCTTCGACCACACGCAAATACGGGGGAACGGGCCTGGGCCTTGGGATAACGGCGCGCTTGGTCCAGATGATGGGCGGGGAGATTTGGGTCGAGAGCGGGCTCGCAAGCGGCAGCACGTTTCATTTCACAGTCAGGTTTGGCGTGTCCGACCGCGCGGTCGAGGAACCCGAGTCTCCGGATCGCTCAGCGCTTCGTGCCAAGCGCGTCCTGATCGTCGATGACAACGAGACGAATCGGGTCGTCTTGCTCGAAATCCTGGCGAACTGGGGCATGCGTCCCCAGACTGCATCCGGAGCGGAACCAGCGCTCGCAGCGCTCGAAGCGGCCCATGAGGAAGGCCGTCCGTTCGCCCTCGTCATCACGGACGTGCAGATGCCGGACCGCGACGGATTCGCGCTTATCGAGAACATGCGGCGAAGGCCGCATGTTAAGGAAACGCCCGTCATCGTTCTCAGTTCGACCGGAGATTCCGATCGGGCGCGGTCGCGGGCTCTCGGGGTTTCTGCGTATCTCACCAAACCTGTCCAGCCCTCCGAGCTGTTCAACGAAGTTTTCAAGGTACTCTCTCAACCTGAATCGCTGCTCGCTGATTCTGTCGATCAACCACCGCCTCGCCCGGAACGGACCGCACGAACGGGCTTGCGAGTGCTCCTCGCAGAAGACAACCGCGTAAATCGCCTCCTCGTGCAGCGCCTCCTGGAACGCCACGGCTATTCCCTTCTGACTGCTGAGAATGGCCTGGAAGCGCTCGCGTGCCTGGAACGCGACGGCAACGTAGACGCGATCTTGATGGACATCCAGATGCCCGAGATGGACGGCCTCGGCGCGATTCGCGCGATTCGGGCGAACGAGCAGAAAACCGGCGGTCGCATTCCGATCATCGCGTTGACCGCTCATGCCATGAAGGGAGACCGCGAGAAGTGCCTCGAAGCTGGCGCTGACGATTACCTTACGAAGCCAATCCATGTTCCAGCTTTGCTCGCGGCGTTGGAAAGGAGCAGAGGAATGAAACCGGACGGATCTCCTTCTCACGAATCGCAAGCGAAAGCCAATCCGACGGACGTCATGGACGTGGCGGCGGCTCTCGAACGACTGGACGGCGATCGAGAGTTGCTCGAGGAAGTCGCGCACCTCTTTGCCGAGGAATGGCCGAAGAGTGTGGCCGAGATCGAGTCCGCGCTTGCGGCAGGCGACCTCCCCCTGTTGCAACGCCTCGCGCACAGCCTGAAGGGTGCTTCGGCAAATGTGGGTGCAAAACGAGTTTCGAGCGCGGCCTTGGAGTTGGAGACCCTCTCGCGCGCCGGGAAGTTGGAGAAGCTGCAGGTGCAGTGGGAGATCGTCAAGCGCGAGGCATCCCGGCTGTTCGCCGAGTTTGAGACGCTTCGCAAGGTAACACGATAGAGAGGTTTTGCCGGAACGGTGTATGGGTCGAAACAAGAAAGAGACGCCAAAGACCAAGATACTGATCGCGGATGACAGTCTTTTGTCTCGCCGCATCCTGGAGGCGTTTCTCGTCAAGCGAGACTACGAAGTCGTCAGCGCGAACAACGGCGAAGAAGCGTTTCGCTTGCTCTCGCGCGACGATGCTCCTCGCCTGGCCATTCTCGATTGGATGATGCCTGGCATGGAAGGAACCCAAGTCTGTCTGAAACTGCGCGAGCAATCGGCGGATCGGCCTTATGTCTACGTACTTCTTCTCACCGCTCGCACCGAAAGGGAAGATCTGCTCAAAGGCCTTGAAGCCGGCGCGGACGATTACGTCACCAAGCCGTTCGATCCTGCGGAATTGCACGCCCGCCTCCGCGTGGGCCGCCGAATCCTGGATCTGCAGGACAAGCTGATCGCCGCGGGCGACGAACTGCGCTTCCGCGCTTCGCATGACGCCCTCACCGGCGTTGCCAATCGGGCCGTGATTCTCGAAACCCTGCGGCGCGAACAATCCCGCCAGGAACGCGAAGGAGGCTCGTTCGGGGTCATTCTGCTGGACATCGATCACTTCAAGAACGTCAACGACACCTATGGCCACCTCTGCGGCGACGCGGTCTTGAAGGCGGTCACCAGGATCATGGAAGGATCCCTGCGTCCCTACGACGTTGTGGGAAGGTACGGCGGCGAGGAATTCCTGCTCGTCGTGCCCAGGTCCGACGCCCAGGCGGCTCTGGGAGTTGCGGAAAGGATTCGCAAGGCCATCGACTCCAAGCCTATCGACACCGACGCGGGTAAAATCCGTGTCACGGTCAGCCTCGGTGTTGCCGCAAGCACCGACGCCTCGCGATTCGAATCCCAGGCGCTGCTTCAACTCGCGGACGACGCGCTGTACCGCGCAAAACAAAACGGGCGCGACCGCTCAGAGCTTGCCTTCGCTACCCCGTCCGCTGAGGCCGCTCCGTTGACGCCAAGTCCACGCTAGAGACTGGACACCGGCCCCTCCGCGCCTCCATACGGCGGCGTATTGTGCATATGGCCGCTCGTCTTTTATCCTTTCAGGCACATTCGGTCACTGGCGGAATTTGGTGTACCGTGGTAAGTGTATACTTCGGACTTGTAATGGTTCCGGGATCGGCCTGAGAGGATCCTGTCGATGAATCCAACAAAAGCAGGCTCGGTTGCGAACAGCGAGACGATTCCTGCCTCCACTCCGCGCGACACTTTGACCGTAGTCGACAACCGAACGGGCCGAAAATACGAGCTGCCGATCACCCACGATACGATTCGAGCGATCGACCTGCGCCAGATCAAGGTTCACGACTCGGACTTCGGCATGATGAGTTACGACCCGGCGTTCACGAACACCGCGTCGTGCAAGAGCACGATCACCTTCATCGACGGCGATAAGGGCGTCCTTCGATATCGCGGCTATTCGATCGAGGAGCTGGCCGAGAAGAGCACCTATCTCGAGACGGCCTACTTAATTCTTTACGGCGAGCTCCCCACGAAGACCCAGCTCGCCGATTGGTCCTACCACATCACGCACCACACGTTCATTCACGAGAGCATCAAGAAGTTTCTCGACGGATTCCACTATGACGCCCATCCGATGGGCATGCTGATCTCAACCGTTGCAGCGCTCTCGACGTTTTATCCCGATGCGAAGGACATCTTCAATCCCGAATCGCGCCGCAAGCAAACGTACCGGCTGATCGGCAAGATGCCGACTCTCGCCGCGTTCGCGTATCGCCACAGCCTTGGCATGCCGTTTGCGTATCCTGACAACGACCTCAGTTATGCCGGCAACTTCTTGAACATGCTTTTCCGCACGACGGAGCTGAGGTATCGCCCGAACCCCGCGCTGGAACGCGCACTGGACGTGCTTTTCATCTTGCACGCCGATCACGAACAGAACTGTTCTTCAAGCGCGATGCGCGGGGTGGGTAGCTCGCATGTCGACCCGTACTCTGCCACTGCCGCAGCGACTGCCGCCTTGTACGGACCTCTTCACGGCGGCGCAAACGAAGCCGTGCTGCGCATGCTCCTCGAAATCGGCTCCGTGAATAACGTTCCGGCTTACGTGAAGCGCGTGAAAGCCGGCGAAAAGCTGTTGATGGGGTTCGGCCACCGCGTCTACAAGAATTACGACCCGCGCGCCAAGATCGTCAAGCACGTCGCCTACGAAGTCTTCGACGTAATGGGGCGCAATCCCCTGATTGACATCGCCCTCGAATGCGAACGCATCGCCCTCGAGGATGAGTACTTCATCACGCGCCGCCTCTATCCCAACGTGGACTTTTACACGGGGCTCATCTATCAGTCGATGGGCTTTCCCGTGACGATGTTTCCGGTGCTGTTCGCGATTCCGCGCACGTCCGGATGGATTGCGCAGTGGGAAGAAATGCTGCTCGATTCCGAGCAGAAAATCTGGCGTCCCCGCCAGGTCTACCTCGGCCATGACCTGCGAAGTTACATTCCCCTCGACCACCGCGGCTAGCTGCTCTTTCTTTTACTCTCGCGCGTCCAACCGCTCAAGCCTCTGCTTTTCGCTGCGTTCTCCGAAACACGATATACAGCGCGACGATCGAGAGTGCCACGATCGCCGCCATCCAATAATGATACGGGTCAAAATAGCTGTAGAACCACACCATCCCGTCGGGACTTTCATACGGTGTCCGAAGTGCGTAAAGCAGCGTGCGAAAATTGTAGATGGGAAGCGTCCATGACATGTACTGTTCGTAGACCAACCCGACCGGACGATAGGCTACGTATAGCCCGGCCGACGCGACGAGCAGTAGGATCGGACAGAGGTCGACTCCAATGCTCCAGAAGGCTCGTCCGCGAGATTCCGCCCTGCGTCCGATGTTGATCGCCCACAAACTCGCCACGGACAGCGCGAAGAGCAAAAGCACCGCGGCCGTCAAGAACCGGATCGTCAAGCCCTCCCAGCCCGTCTCGCTCCAAGCCCATTCCCTTTCCGGACTAGGCGGAAGAAAACCAGCTTGGGTGGCCTCGATCCGGCTCCGGAGCGAGGCTGCTTCGGCGTTTCTGCCGGATTTTGCGAGTAGGGGCTCGAGTCTCGTCATGGCGCCAAGGGCGATACGGGCCCATGCATTCCGTTCGTAATCCGCGTGGGACTGCGCGCCCATCAACTCGCTGACGCGAAGCGGACGCGAGTAAAGTTTCTCGGCCTCTTGTTTTCGGCCGGCCTTCTCGGCCTCTTCTCCGCGTTCCAGCAGGATCGAACTGTAGACCTCAGCGTCTTCAATTCGATTAAGCGGAAGCAACAACAGAACCTCATGAGCCATCCCGGTGTCACGGAATCCGTACCGCCGGGAGACGTCCCGGTAGAGCTCCCACCGGTTCCGGTAATAGCTTTCGTATTTGGGAGCCTGAAACGCGAAATCCATGGCTGCCAGCCACTGCGCATTGCCCTTCAGATACTTTTCCGCGCTGTTCTCATACCACCCTCTGTAGCCGTTCTTCGTCCAATCCGCGTCGAATTGCGTCAACGCTTGATCCGCCGCAATCAGTCGCGGCACCGCGTTTTCGGGATCCCATTTCTCGAGTGCCTCAATCCACGCCAAAGGCAGAAAGCTGTGGCAGCACGACGTTCGGTTATCCTGCGTCCACACCTCCGCATAGATCCACGTGAGGGAAGGATCGAGTCGCACAGCCTCCTCTGCCATCCGAATGCGCTCCGCACGGTCTTGGGAAACAAGCGCGATCAGTGCCATCGCTTGCGCGTCTCGGTTTCGTTCCGTAGCTTGGCGGACCTGCGCCAGGGTAGCCGCCCTCATTTCCCACCGCGACCTCGTCCAGGCCTCGAAGCTTGCGCGCATTGCCTCGCGCGCGTCGGGAACCATGAGGATAGCGAGCGACGCGAGCAGCAACAGCGCCGTCACGAACCGCGGCGTCCGCGGCACGCGCCTCGCGCTTTCCGCCAGCGTCGCCAGCGGACCAGTCTCCGGTATCCCCGCCGGTCGATTCCAGGAACGAAGCAAGTGATCGAGCCAAGCTCGCGTGAACAGCATGACGCCTCCCAGGGCCCAGCGCATCGCAGCGCTGGAGCTGTGAATCACCAATAGTTCGTTTTCGAGCGCTAAACCCCAATGTCGGGTCTCCTCAGGCCACGCGCTCACCGCAAGGCGTGTGATCCTGACCGCGAATCTCCGTTGCCGGGACGTTCCTTCATCGCTCATAGGTCACACTCCGTTGTGGACTGGCTTCCACATTTCCCGGGCGTTTGTGCTGCGCAATTCTTCGACGGCCCAGGCCCGCCCCTGCCCCGTGAGTCTGTACAAATGCCGCGGCGGGCGCCCCAGATTGCCCGGCTCCTCCCACTTGGTCTCGAGCCAGCCCAGTTTTTCGAGCCTCATCAGAATCGGATACAGAGTGCCGGAAGGCAGCTCGGTCTGTTGGCTCAGGGAATAGCCGTGGCGCCACTGCGCGGGATGCTGCAGCAGCGAATCGAGGACGGCCAGCGTCTGCGGCGAAATTCGTAATCGGATGCCCATGTGCTAAGTCTACATACATAGAGTAAAGTGTCAATCACCACTCTCTCGCCTCGTGTTCCGTTCACAAACACCGCCCCCTGCGCTCCTCCTCTCGCTGAAATTCATTGCATCTGAACCGATTCTCTGGCACAACACTCCCCACGTCCCGCAGGGGGCCCCATATCGATGGAAATCTCTACACGGCAATCAGGAAACGCCACAGTTGTCGACGTGATTGGCGACATCACCCTTTATAATTCGCCGCAGGTTCGCAAGGTCCTGCTCGATCTGTTGAAGGAAAAGCGCGTTCCGCGCGTCGTAATCAACCTGAAAAGCGTCCGGTACATTGATAGCGCCGGTGTCGCGTCTTTGGTGGAAGGGCTGAAGGTTTCGCGTGATCTCAAAAGCGGATTTGCCCTTTACGGATTGAGCCGCACGACCCGCGAGGTGCTCGAGCTTACGCGGCTCATCAAGGTCTTCGAAGTCCACGAGACGGAAGAAGAAGCCCTGGGCGGCGGAAGCAGCGCCGCTTCGACCAGCTAGCCGTCGTTTGGGGCGGCGGGCCTGCCGGGCTTGGAGTTTGTCCGGAGTTACGGATGGCGTTCACGGAGTCCATCGGCGCAGCCACGATCAACGGGCTGGCCTATGTGGGTGGTCTCGCTCGCCTCACGGGAGGCGCGGCTCGTGCCGTTTTCATCGAGCCTTTTCGCGGACGCAAGCTTCGTCTCAGCCGTGCCGTTCACCAGGCGATGTCCGTCGGAGTCCTTGCGCTCCCAATCGTTTCGCTGATCTCGTTTTTCGTTGGGACAATTCTCGCGCTTCAAGGTGCGTACGAGCTGCGGCGCCTCGGCGCGTTGCAGCTTGTCGCCAATGCCGTCGCGATTTCGATGACGCGCGAACTCGGCCCCTTGATGACGGCCATCGTTGTCATTGGCCGCTCGGGCTCCGCTTTTGCCGCCGAGATCGGCACCATGAAGGTCAACGAGGAAATCGACGCCCTCGAAACCATGGCTCTTGAGCCGGTTCCCTTTCTCGTCGCGCCGAAGTTCCTGGCCATGATCCTGATGATGCCTTGCCTGACGACATGGTCGGACTTCATGGGCGTGTGCGGCGGCGCCTTCTTCGGCATCACGGGCGCTCACTTCACGCTGGCCACGTATTTCCGCGCGACCCTGGACGCCCTGGTCCGTCGCGACATCGTCACCGGCCTCATCAAGAGCGTGATGTTTGGCTTGGTGATTACGGCGGTCGGTTGCTCCGAAGGCTTTGCCACCGGACTCGGCTCCGAGGAGGTCGGACGCTCGACCACCTCTGCCGTTGTAAAGTCGATTTTCTTTGTTGTTGCCGTGGACCTCGTTTTCACGGCCATTTTCTATCTCACGGCGCCGCGCTAGACCATGTTCGGGAACAAGAAAAAGAAGGAAGAGCCGCAGCTGGATGACAGTTCCGCCATTCTCGTGCGGAACCTGCGTGTCAATTACGGTGAGCGGGAGATTCTTCACGGTATCAGCTTCGAAGTTCCGGCCGGCGAAACTCTGGTGATTCTCGGCGGGTCGGGTTCGGGCAAGAGCACCCTCCTGCGCACTTTGGTCGGCCTCGAGCGTCCCTCCACCGGAGAGATCTGGATCCGTGGCAGGAATTTTGCGGCGATGTCCGATGCCGAGCGCGATGATTTGCGCAAGAAAATGGGAATGTCCTTTCAGGGAGGCGCGCTCTTTGGGTCGATGACGGTCGGAGAGAACGTTGCGCTTCCTCTTCGCGAACACACGCCATTGGACGATTCCACGATCGGAATCATGGTGCGGCTGAAACTCGATCAGGTCGGTCTCTCCGGCTTTGAGGATTACATGCCGGCCCAGTTGAGCGGCGGAATGAAAAAGCGCGCGGCGATCGCCCGCGCCCTCGCGATGGACCCGGAAATCCTCTTCTTCGACGAGCCGTCGGCCGGCCTCGATCCAATCATCGCCGCCGGGATCGACGATCTCATCTTGAAGTTGAAGAAGGCTTTTCGGATCAGCATCGTTGTGGTCACGCACGAATTGGCCAGCGCATTTTTGATAGCCGACCGCATGATTTTGCTCGACAAGGGAAATATCGTCGCCAATGGCACTACCGCGGAGATTCGCGCGAGCCAGCACCCGCGCGTGCGGCAATTTTTGGATCGGATTCCGGAACCGGAACTGGCGGGCGAGATCGACTATCTGCAAATGCTGACGGGAGAGAACCCGCCCGAGCGGCGTTAGCCCGTGCCAAACGCGGGGCTCGTGGTATACTCCCGGCACATTTTTCAGCGGATTGGTCATCGGATCGAAAATCAACGAGGCAGCGGATGGAATCGAAACGCGAGCAGGCTCTGGTAGGTTTATTTGTCCTTGTGGCGGCGGCGCTGCTGGTTGTCACTGTCGCCCTCCTTTCGGGAACCACGAAAAGCGGTTACGTCTCGTATCGCGCCTACTTCAAGAATGCGGGTGGCCTCGGCCCGGGCGCGGAGGTGCGGTACGCCGGCGGGCCGTCGGTCGGCCGCGTTTCCAAAGTCCGAAGTGATCCCCAGGATCCAACGCGGATGGAAATCGAGTTCTCGATTGATCCGCATGTTCCCGTCAAGACCGACAGCACTGCCGAAATCACAAGCACCAGCCCTCTGGGCGACAACTTTCTCGGCATTAATCCCGGCAGCCGCGCTGCCCCGACGGCTCCGGCCGGCTCGACTCTTAAGGGCGTTGACTACACAAGCCTCGATGACATTAAGGCGACGATCGCCCAACTGGGCCCGCACGCGACCGAGCTCATCGACAATCTCAATGATCGCGTTGTCGCTCTCAAGGAGACGATGGACCGCGTCAACGATCTCATCAACGCGCAAAACCGGGCGAACTTGAGCGCCACCCTTGCAAACGTGCGCGGAATGCTCGAGGAAGACCGGCCCGCCATTCATTCGACGCTTGAGAACGTCAATGCCTCGAGCGCCAAGCTTGGTCCCCTGATCGACGATTTTCGCAAGACTTCGGCTCAGGCGAACGACGCCCTTGCCCACATTGACGCCATGGTTGCCGAGGATCGCCCCGATGTTCATGAGGCCGTCGGCAGTCTTCGCAAGGCGCTGGCTTCCGCTGTTTCCCTTACGGACCAGCTGGACCGCACCATGAGCGCGAATTCCGAAAATCTCGATGAGATCATCGAAAACTTGCGGCACGTGACCGCGAACCTGAACTCGTTCACGGAAACCATCAAGACCCGGCCGTACACGTTGATCCGCTCTTCCGGCGTGAAGCCTCGTGAGCCCGGCCAGGCGATGCCGCAATAGATCGAGGGAAGAAGACGGCGATGCGACGCATCCAACAAACAGTTTTCCTGCTCGCGGTGACGGGACTGCTCTCCGCCTGTGGAGCCTCCCGCCCGGTAAGTTACTACATGCTCGACGTTGCGTCGGCTCCAGCCGCCGCCGCAGCCCAGCAGTTTCCTGTGTCTCTCTCGGTCGGGCGCGTCGCGACCACCCACCTTTATCGCGACGACCGTCTCGTCTTCGGCGCCGGCCCTGTCGAACTGGGCACGTACGAATATGAGCGCTGGGCCGAATCGCCCGCGGACATGGTTCAGGACATTCTGATTTCCTCGTTGCGCTCCACCGGCCAGTACCGCTCGGTTTCGCGAATGAACAGCGCTGTGCGCGCGGACTACATTGTGCGAGGACATCTCTTCGGCCTGTATGAAGTCGACAAGCCGCAACTCCTGGCGCGCTTTTCGATGCAGCTCGAGCTCGTCGACCCCAAATCGGGCATGACCGTTTGGACCGACTCGTATGCCCACGACGAGCCCGTGAGCGGCAAGAAAGTCGCGGATGTCGTCGAGGCTCTCGACAAGGACGTTCGCGCCGGCGTACAGCAGCTTACCGCGGGAATGGGAGAGTACTTTGCCGCCCACCCGCCGCAGCAACCGCCGGGGCACTGAGCCCGAGTCCCCGGAGTGCCTTCCAAAGCACCGAATTCCCATCAGTCTTGACTTTGGTGTTCGCCCCCTGAAAAGATATAAATCCCCCTTCCTGTAGCACTGCACGATCGGTGTGCTCTCCCGTTCTTGCAACGTGCGTTTTGAAACGGCAAAGGACCTCTCCTTTCTGCCGCAACGACGCTTCTTGGTGATGTCGGGTGTGGTGTTCCTTGCGGGAGCAAGGTCATGGAGTTTTGGAAAGACATACCCGGAGACAAGGCTCCACTCGAAAGAGAAGTCGGCCGCAGCCGCGAGCTCGACGTGCGTCTGCGCGAGGCCGAGTACCGAGAACAAGCGGAGCTGCTCGATCTCACAAACGACGCGATTTTCGTCCGCGGGCTCGATAGCACCATTCTCTATTGGAATTGCGGTGCCGAGCGCTCGTACGGTTGGAAGAAAGAAGAAGCCCTGGGCAAAATCAGCCACGACCTCCTTCAGACGAAATTCCCCGTTCCCTTGAGCAAGATCGAAGCGGAGGTCTACGAAAAGGGCTCCTGGGAAGGCGAACTCATTCACCATCGGCGTGACGGGGCTCAAATCATCGTTTCCAGCCGTTGGGCCTTGCAATCGGATGCGAGCGGCAAGCCTGTTCGAATTCTGGAAGTCAATCGAGATATCACCCAGCGCAAGATTCAAGAGGACCAGTTTCACAGGCTGCTTGAATGCGCCCCGGATGCGATGGTGATCGTCGATCGGGAAGGGCGGATCCGGCTCGTCAACGCGCAGACGGAAAAACTCTTCGGGTATTCGCGTGAGGAACTCGTCGGTAAGCCGGTCGAAATCCTGGTGCCGGAGCGCTTCCGACACCAACATGCCGAGGACCGCGACGGATACGCGCAATCCCCAAAGTCCCGAGCCATGGGACCGGGGCTGGAACTTTTTGGCCGCCGCAAGGATGGCAGCGAACTCCCGGTGGAAATCAGCCTGAGCCCCATCGAAACTGAACAAGGCGTTTTGGTCGCGAGCGCCATCCGCGACGTTACGGAGCGCCGCCGCGCGGACGAGCAGATTCGAGAGCTGAACGCCGAGTTGAAAAAGCGTGTCGCAGAACTCGGCCTCATCAACAAGGAGCTCGAGACCTTCAGCTATTCCGTTTCGCACGATCTTCGCGCGCCGCTCCGCCACATCGACGGGTTTGCGCGCATCCTGAAAGAGGAGCACGCCGCCGAGCTCTCGCCGGAGGCACAGAACCATCTCGAGCGAATCCTCCATGCCGTCAGTCACATGGCTCAACTCATCGACGATTTGCTCAACCTCGCGCACATCGGACGCCGGGGAATCGTCCGCGAAAGAGTGAAGCTCGATCGCGTAGTCCAGGAAGCCATCGCAGAACTCCCATCCGGCACGAACGGCCGAAGCGTCGATTGGAGAATCAGACCATTGCCTGAGGCGGACTGCGATCCGGGTTTGATGAAGGTCGTTTTTTCCAATCTTCTTTTGAACGCCGTAAAATTCAGCCGGAATCAGCCCGACGCCCGCATAGAAGTCGGCACGCTGCCGAACGCAGGAAGCCTGACGTTCTTCGTGCGGGACAACGGCGTGGGCTTCAATCCCCAATGCGCGGACAAGCTCTTCGGAGTCTTTCAACGTCTCCACACGGAACGGGAATTTGAAGGAACCGGTGTGGGTCTTGCGACTGTGCAGCGAATCGTCCATCGCCATGGAGGTGAAATCTGGGCCGAGTCCAAGCCGGGCGAGGGAGCGACGTTTTTCTTCACTCTGGACGGGCACCGGGCGGAGACCCAGGCCCAGAAACGGTCCGGAGAGGTGAATCTTGGAATCGCGTGACGCCCTGGAAGTCCGTCTGACGAACCTGCGGATTGAGTTGAATTGTTGGGGAGCTCGATGACAGCATCGAACAACGAACGACCATGGCAGTTGCTCCTGGCCGACGATTCCCCGGCGGACGTCGAGTTGTGCCTTCGCGAGCTCAAGAAATCCGGCATTCGTTTCGTGGCCGACGTCGTCTCGAAGCGGGACGACTTTGTGCGAAAGCTGAAGGAAGAGCCCATCGACATCGTGCTGTCCGACTATCGCATGGCTGGTTGGACAGGCATGGACGCGCTCGCCACGGTGAAACAAGTCGCTCCGGATGTTCCCCTGATTCTGCTTACCGGCACGCTGGGAGAGCAGTTGGCGGTGGAGTGCATCAAGATGGGCGTCACCGATTACGTGCTGAAAGACCAGATGAGCCGGCTTCCCATGGTGCTGCAGCGGGCCAAAGACGAGCAGGCGATTCGCGACGCGGAAAAAAGAGCCGTCGAAGCTCTTCGGGAACGGGAAGCGCGGTATCGGAGCCTCGTCGACAACTCGTCGTACGGGATCTTCTGGGCGGCCCTCGATGGCACGCTTCTCTACGTCAATCCGGCGCTTGTGCAGTTGCTCGGATACGAGTCGCAGGAGGACCTGCTCGCGGTCAAAAGCACCGAGACGATCTTTCGCGATCCGGTGAAGCGGCAGAACATTCGTGAAGCGTACGCGAAATACGGGAGCGTCGACGCAACCGTCGAATGGAGACGGAAGGATGGGAAGTTCATTACAGTCCGCATCAACGGCCGCCAGGCCAAAGATGAGTTCGGCAACGCATGCGCCGAGGTTCTCGTGGAGGACGTCACCGAACGCGCGGCGCTCGAGACACAACTCCGGCAGGCGCAGAAGTTCGAGGCTATCGGCCAGCTCGCCGGCGGCATCGCGCACGACTTCAACAACATGATCGGCGCAATTCTGGGTTGGGCGGATCTCGGAATCGAGGAGACGGACGCGAGCGCGCGCCTGCACCGGCACTTCGAAAAGATACAGCACCAGGCGAAGCGCGCTGCCGGACTCACGAAGCAGTTGCTGGCCTTCGCCCGCCGCCAAATCCTCGAGCCGCGCGACATGGACGTCAACCAAAGCGTGACGGAAACGCTGAGCCTGCTTGAGAAAGTGATCGGCGGCAATATCGAGATACGCGCCACCCTTGCGGCCGATCTTCCCGTGGTTCGCGCCGATCCCACGCAGCTCGAGCAGGTGTTGATGAACCTTTGCATCAACGCCCGCGACGCCATGCCCGAAGGCGGGTCGCTGATCATCGAAACCGCCAAGACCTCGTTCGACGACGCGGACTGCAAGCTCGAGCCGCTGGCGCGTCCGGGCGATTACGTGATGTTGTCCGTCACGGATTCGGGGACGGGCATGGACTCCGCCACGCTCGACCGCATGTTCGAGCCTTTCTTCACTACCAAGGAGCTCGGCAAGGGCACAGGCCTTGGGCTGGCGACCGTCTACGGCGTCGTCCGGCAGCACGGCGGCTTCATCAAGGTGTACAGCGAATTGGGCATCGGCACCACATTCCGGATCTACATCCCGGTGAGCGCGTCGTCCGTTCCCGCGGCCCAACCGGCCGAGGATTCGGGCGAAGTTCGAGGCGGCAAAGAGACGCTGCTCGTGGCCGAAGACCACGAAGGCTTGCGCCAACTGGCGATCGAAACGCTGACGAAGCTCGGATACGAGGTGATTGCCGCCGCGGACGGCGAAGAGGCGGTCCGCGAATTTCAGAAGAACCAGCGCATCATCGACCTCGCTTTGCTGGACGTTGTGTTGCCCAAGCTGAATGGGCCGGAGATTTACGCCCGCATCTCCTTCGACCGTCCCGACCTTCCCGTTATTTTCGCCACCGGCTACAGCGCGGACATCACCTTGCTGAACAAAGTGCTGCAGCAAGGCTTGCCCGTGCTGCAGAAGCCGTACGCCGCGCGCGACCTTGCCTGCAAAGTCCGCGAGGCGCTCGACCGGCAATCCGCCCGCGCCCTCCCGAAATCCTGAGCGCCCAAAGATGTCACTCGCGTGCTCTTTCGGGGCACTGCTGGACATCGTTTTCGCGCCGGCCTGTAAAGATTTTTTCGCGGTTGCCGAGGGAAACTGTCGCGAAGAATTATGGAAAGACTCGGACGTGTGACGATTGCCGTTGACACTCTTCCTCGATGTATGGTAACCCACACAGTACGTGGCACCGGCGATGAGCCGGGTTGCTGGAACTCTAGGCCGGATCCAACATCCGGCTGGCTGTTTCCGGTAATCACCCCACCCACCCCGGGAGGTGGAACCGCCGCTAGGCATTTCACCTCCCGTTTTATTTTCCCGGTCAGTTTTCCCCGGTCCCGGCGCCTGTCGTATCCGCGTGTGCCAAAATGCGACACTTTGCTTCCCGTGGCGCCCGTAGGGGTTATAATGCCCCGGGGTCGAGGGCCTGGCGCCCCGCAGCGGAGGACGCTGCGCGCGGCGCGAAGGAGCGTGAACATGGGCCTGCAAATCTCGTCGCGAAAATCCGGAGATGTGACCATCCTCGATCTGCACGGCCGTGTGACCATCGGCCGCGCCAACGACATCCTGAGCGCCGAACTGCGCAAGCTGGCCGAGAGCGGGCCGTGCGACGTGCTGGTGAATCTGGCGGCGGTCGAGCAGATCGACAGCTCCGGAATCAGCACCATCGTCCGGTCGTTCGTCACACTCGAGCGGCACGGTGGCAGCCTGAAGGTCCTGAACCCCACCGGCCACGTCCAGGAAGTCCTGCAACTGACGCGCCTGATCCACTCGATTCCCACATTCACAGACGAAGCAGAAGCCATCGCCAGCTTCCGGCACGGCGCTGCGCACGCGTAGGCGGTCCACGCGGGGCGCTGATGAGGCCGCGGGCGCAGTGGAGGGCGATTCCATTTTTGGAAACCGTCCCAAACGCCACGGGAGTGATTTCCGATTTTTTGGCGATTAGGACGTGGGCCTCTGCTTTGTTTTGTATGACTTAGCAGGGGTTCTAATATTTCATTTTGGCGATTAAAAAAATCATAGGTTTGCGGGGCGGGATGGCGGGCCCCCGAACTTCGGGGCGCCGCGGAGGGCCGTGCGGCCCTCCCGGTCAACGTAAGTCCTTGTCCTTCATAGTAATCCTGTGCTCTTATATCATATAAGTAACTAGAAGTCAAGGACTTTCGGCCGGTTGGGGCCATTTACATGAAGCTTAGGTACCAGGATTTAGCGGACATGTGGAGAGGCAGGGAGCTTCTCTGCGCGCTTCTGATTGCCGTGGTTGGCTTGGGACCGCTGCGGGCGCAGGAGGGCGCGCAATTCGACGATGTTGCCTCCGATATCGCCGGCGCAATCGTCAAGACGTCCCGCGGTTCGCCGCTCCGGGTAGAGGTTGCGGTAGGCGATTTCACGGAGCAGGATGGCAAAGTCACGCCGCTCGGCATTGCGCTCGCGGATGAACTCTCGTCTGCCATGACAAGGCACGCCAAAGGCTTTGAGGTAATCGACCGCGCCACGTTGACCGGCGCCGATCCGGTTTACAGACCGACGGCAGACGACCTGGTGAACCCGGGTACCGCAGAGTGCTACGGCAAGGAGCCCGGCGCGGCGGTCGTTGTGACTGCGACGCTCAACGAACTTCCCGATCGCGTCGTTCTTTGGATTCGGGGCCAGGAATATCACGCGCCCATCTTCGAACGCCGCATTGCGATTCCCCTCACGGCTGAAATGAAAACCTTGCTAGCGGAACCTGTTCCTCGCCCGGTTCTCGGCATACCAGCGTGGGTGAATTCCGAGCATCCCCCGGTCACGACTGGCGACGCGCCGAAGGGAGGAACGAAGGGCGTCGGTTACCCAGCATGCGTCTATTGCCCAGTGGCCCAATATTCGGACCCGGCCACGAAAGGGAGATTCAAGGCAAGGTTACGCTCGAAGTGGTCATAAGCGCCGACGGTTTTCCGGCGAAGATCACGGTCGTGCAAGGGCTGCCATGCGGCCTGACCCAAAGCGCGGTGGAATCGGTGAAGCGATGGAGGTTCCAGCCCGCGCGGGACTCTGACGGAAAGCCGGTGCAGGTGTTAGAGGAGATCGAGGTAACCTTTCATTTGTATTGATTCCGAGAGGAAGATGCCACGCTAACGCTTGGCGCTGCATAAAGAGAGGAAGAATGCCATGCTGAGGCGTGG
Organism: Candidatus Acidiferrum sp.; assembly: GCA_035517015.1. Taxonomy (GTDB): domain Bacteria; phylum Acidobacteriota; class Terriglobia; order Acidiferrales; family UBA7541; genus Palsa-295. Next base: position 82,674 of record DATIZQ010000105.1, read on the forward strand.
CGCTGCACTTCCTGGCGGAAGGAGCTTCCGCTGACAGCGACCTGACCAAGTTCGTGCTCTCGTTCAAGCAGGGAACTGCGTTTCAATTCGCCGGGAAAGCGAAATTTCCTCTCTGGCAGTTCAAGTACTACGACCACATCCTCCGAAAGGCCGAGGGAGCAGGGAGAGTGGCTTGGTACACCTGGTTGAATCCTGTTCGCAAAGGCTTGTGCCGTCTGCCGCAGGACTTTCTGTTTTCGGGGTCCTTCACAGAGCGGGGCATGCGTCTATTCGGGTCACAGCCGAGTTCGGAATGGATTCCCCCCTGGAAAGAGAAGGCGGAGAAACAAGGAGATGCCACGCTAAAGCGTGGCGCTACATAAGCCACATGTGCGCAGGTCGGGTCGCAGGTGGAGAGACGGGCAATAGGACGGAACCCTAAGGAAGCAAGATGCCACGCTGAAGCGTGGCGCTACATAGGCAACAGTGACGGTGGTATCATCGCGCTGGTCGTGGGTGAAACGAACGCGCGGCGCGCTGACAGAGGCTGCGCACCCGCCGGGAGCCGCACATGGAGATTGGCGATCGTCTGCACGCCTTGCGAGAAGCCAAGAAGCTGACGCAGGGAGAGATCGAGAAGCGAACGGGTTTGCTCCGCGCTTACATTTCCCGCCTCGAAAACGGCCGCACCATTCCGACGCTCGACACCCTGGAGAAGCTGGCGAGAGCTTTGGAAGTCCCCATGTATCAGCTGATGTACGACGGCGAGCGGATTCCCAGGATTCAGCGGCGCAACCCCAGGGACAAAGGTTGGGGAAGTTCCGGCAGGGATGCGACCTATCTCAAGCGGCTTCGCAGGGCGCTCGGGCGAGTGAGCAAAGAAGACAGGAGCGCGTTGCTCGGGCTGGCTGAAGAGATGGCTTCGAAGCGCAAGACGGCGAATAAGTAAAGGTCGAGGCGATTTCTCATCGGAGTCAGCATCGCGCA
>DATIZQ010000106.1:0-12705 GCA_035517015.1 Candidatus Acidiferrum sp.
ACTCCAAAATCTCACTCCGCGCTAGCGCTACTGCGCCCCGCCCCCGCCCGCGAACGCCAACCTCCCGATTGACGCCGTTGACCTCGCGGTTTTTCTCTGTAGGGGCACGGCATGCTTGCCGTGCCCGTGCACAGCCTGTCCACCGGCCCTCGAAGGCGGGCGCGACGTCCACGTCGGCTTCCACGCACCGATCCCGCCTTACCGCCTTGCGCATCCCGCCTTTCTTTTGCCTTTTCCGCGGCCTCTAGAGGTGGTATCCAGAGTCCTGGGTCCAGCTCCCAATCCGCTATAGAAAGGGAGAAACCATGAGGGTCTTCATTGCAGCCGCCGCGTTAAGCCTCGCCCTAGTTTCCACCGCCACGCAGTTACAAGACGCCCCAACAGGCTTTGACAACAAATCCAACGGGATGGTCGATGACGCAACGCATCAGGCGGACCAGACGAAATTCGAGGAAGTCGAGCAGTTGACCGACGGTCTCGGCCCGCTCTACAACGCGCAGTCCTGCCGCGAATGTCATCAGAATCCCGTATCCGGTGCTGCTTCTCAAGTCACGGAGTTGCGAGTTGGCCATCAAGCGCCCGACGGGCATTTCCGCAATCCCGAGATACCGATTGATCACGGAGCCGAGATCATCGTAGGCCGCTCCCTTGTAAATGATCGCGCCATCTGCCCCAACGCCGCTTTCCCGGACAAGGAGATTCAAGAGCGCGTTCCAGACACCGAAACGATCCGCGCGTTTCGTCTCTCCCTGAATCTCTTGGGTGACGGTTTCGTCGAAGCCGTTGCCGATCAAACGCTCGTGGACCTTTCCAAGCAGCAGTGCAAGTCCTCGCATGGCAAGATTTGCGGCCAGGTTCTCTACGTCCCCGTCGTGGAAGCGCCCGGCCAGATGGGCGTCGGCCGTTTCGGCTGGAAGGACCAGCACGCCAGTCTGTTATCTTTTGCTGCCGACGCATACCTCAACGAGATGGGCATCACCAATCGCCTCCAACCCACGGAAGTAACCAGCATCTGCAACACAGCCTCCGAGCCGAATGACACGCCCGGGCCGGACGGTCTCTCCGACATTGACCATTTCGCCCGCTTTATCCGCGCCACCAAAGCCCCCGCTCGCGATTCACAGCTCGCCAACAGCACGGACGCGAAGAAGGGTCTCGAATTGTTCGCCCAAATCGGCTGTTCCGCCTGCCACACCGAAACTCTAACCACTGCTCCCGCGGGAACGAAAATCAACGGCGGAACGTTCACGATTCCCGCCGCGCTCGGCTCCGTCACGTTTTACCCGTATAGCGATTTCCTGATGCACGACGTCGGCACCGGCGACGGAATCCTTCAGGCCACGCGCGAGCACTACGGACAGAGGGTCTTCCAGCAGATGTCCGCGTATCTCTCAAAGCAGGATTTCGAGAGCAGCCGGAACAAGATTCGCACTGCTCCTTTGTGGGGAGTCCGCTTGCGTCCGCGGCTGATGCACGATGGTGCTTCCCTGACGTTTCTCGACGCCATCAATCGGCACGGCGGCGAGGCCAAACACGTCACGCAGCAATTTCAAAAACTGAAACGCGCCGATCAGGACGCCATCATCACATTCTTGAAATCTCTCTAGGTTGTTCTGCGCTGTAGGGCGCGGCCTCGGCCTGAGCCTCGAAGGCTTGCTGCGCCCCTTTTGCCTGATGCCCAGGTCGCGCCTGCTCGGCGCCCTCCGCGCCTCTGCGGTGAGTTGCGCCTAATCCGGTGACTGGTCCCCTGGTTCTAGCCGTACTACTCAATTTTTGAACCTGTTCAAGTTTTCGTTTCCGTGCCACCGTGGCTCGTTTTCGCGCGTACCAAAGTGCGCGCAAGGGAAGGAGGACGCCGCTATGCAGTTGCACGTCACGGGTCTCTCGGCCTGTCTTATCGGCGTTCCTCTGTGTCCATCTGTGGTTCGGGATTCGGCATCTCGTCAATCGGTACACTTTGCAAACGGAAATCGCCGCGACTCCTTGCAGCTCAATAGCATGAAAATCTTCAATCGGTACAGTTTCCGGGCCTCGGAGGGCGCAGTTTTCTTCAATCAGCGTTTATCCGTGTTCATTTGTGGTTCCACGGTTCCGGCCTCTGCTTCCTTCTCCCAGAGGAAATCTAGGTTTACACCGCCACCCTGCCGCCGTATCCTTAGCCCGCGATTTGGGTCGGCCGTTCATGGTGGCGGCCGTGGAGGCAACGAATGCTAGGGCTCATTGTTCTCATCGTTCTCGCTCTCGCGGTGATCTTCGTCATCGGAATTTACAACGGGCTCGTTCGCCTGAAGGTGCAGTGCGACAACGCCTGGTCTGACATCGACGTCCAGCTCAAGCGCCGCTACGACCTGATTCCGAACCTCGTCGAAACCGTGAAGGGCTACGCCGCGCATGAAAAGGGCACGCTCGAAGGCGTCGTCACCGCGCGGAACCAGGCCATGACCGCCGAAGGTCCGGCGGCGAAGGCGCAGGCCGAAGGAATGCTCACGGCCGCGCTCCGCCAGGTGTTCGCTCTCGCGGAAGCCTACCCGCAATTGCGCGCCGTCGAAAGTTTCAATCAGCTTCAGGGCACGCTGAACTCGATCGAAGACAGCATCCAAAATGCGCGCCGCTACTACAACGCCGTCGTGCGCGACTTCAACACGAAGATCGCGCAGTTCCCCTCGAACATCATCGCCAACATGTTCAATTTCAAATCGCGCGAGTTCTTTGAAATCAGCGCGCCCGCCGAGCGCGAAGTTCCGAAGGTCAGCTTCGGCGGCGCCGCCAGCTAACGCCACATGAAGACAAGCCGGCTCTTTCTGCGCGCCTGCGCACTCACGCTCTTGCTCGCCCTGCCTGCACTCGCGCGCCAGATCGTCATCCAGAGTTTCGACGAGCAGGTCGTCGTCCACCGCGATTCCACGATCGACGTTACGGAGAGAATCGCGGCTCAATTCATCGGGACCGGTTGGCACGGCCTCTATCGCACCATCCCCATTCAATACACGAATCCCGAGGGATTCAACTACACGCTCCTCCTCGATCATGTCACCGCCACCGACGACGCCGGCAATTCGCTGCGCCTCGAACGGAGCACCGAAGGCCCCTACGCAAAATTCAAGATCTACGTCCCCGAACCGGACAATTCCACCCGCACCATCGTCCTCCACTATCGCGTGCTCGATGCGTTGCGATTCTTCAGCGACCACGACGAGCTCTACTGGAATGTCACTGGCGAGGAATGGGACGTGCCCATTCAGTCCGCGAGCGCCAAAATCGAATTGCCCGAAGGCGCCGGCGGAGTTCGCGCGGCCGCATACACCGGCGTTTTCAATTCCCGTGGGCAGGACGCGCAAGTCACGATCGATGACAACACCGTCGAGATTCACGCCAATCGCCCGCTCGGCTACCACCAGGGCCTCACGGCCGTCATCGGCTTCGACAAAGGCCTCGTTCACCAGCCGACCCCAGGGCAGCGCATCGCCCTCTTCCTGCAAAGCAATTGGCCTGTGTTCATCCCAGTCATCGCGCTCTTCATAATGTATTGGCTCTGGTGGACGCGTGGCCGCGATCCAGAACGCGACGCAGTCACCGTGCAGTACGAGCCCCCCGATAAGCTCACGCCCGGCGAATGCGGTACGCTGGTCGACGACGAAGCCGGAATGCGCGACATCACCGCCACTCTCGTCGATCTCGCCGTGAAAGGCTACCTCACCATCGAACAGAAAGAGGAAAGCGGCCTGCTCGGCCTGACCCATCACAGGAACTACATCTTCCACTTGAAGAAGCCGCCTGCCGAATGGGGCGGCGCGCGCGAGCACGAGCAGGAAATGCTTTCGGGCTTGTTCGGCGGGGGCGCAAATCCGGACGTGAGACTCGCGGACTTGCAGAATCAGTTCTATACGCACCTGCCCGCAATTCGCGACGGCATCTTCAACTCACTCGTCAGTGATGGGTACTACCTGCATCGCCCGGATACCGTACGGCAAGGCTACATCGGCGGCGGGCTTGTCGTCGGTTTCATGATCGCCTTCGGCGGAATCTGGCTCGCCGGAAAAGCCGGCATGGCCACCTTGCCCTGGCTCATTGCCGGCATCGCCACCGCGGTCATCATCTGCATTTTCGGCTGGTTCATGCCTGCGCGCACCGTCAGCGGCGCACAGACCTTCGCGAAGGTCCTCGGCTTCGAGGATTTTCTGAGCCGCGTCGAAAGCGATCGCATCAAGCGCATGGAAAACGCCCCCCAGCTCTTCGAGAAATTCCTGCCCTACGCGATGGCGTTGCACGTCGAGAAAAATTGGGTGCAGGCCTTTTCGGGGATCGCGATGCAGCCGCCGCAGTGGTACCAGGCCCCGTACGGCGCGGGATTTCAACCGTTCCTGTTCGTCACGGATCTCAATCTGATGTCCAGCCAGGTGGGAACCGTGATGTCTTCCGCGCCGCGCAGTTCGGGCGGCTCGGGATTCGGCGGAGGTGGAGGAGCGGGCGGCGGATTCGGCGGCGGTGGCGGAGGCGGCTTCTGAACTCCGTGGCCGCCTCTTAGGGCTCTTCGTCGATCTCGGGGTGCGATCTTTCCGCGGGTGCCGCTGGTTTGTTCGCGTGTTCTCGGCGCCACATCCGCGAGAATCGGCTGCCGGGACCTCCCCAGCTATCGAGCCACCCCGCTTCGCGCGCATATTCTTCGCCGATGTGATGCTTCCACGCTGCCAGAAAACTCGCGCGATTCAAGAATCCGACCAGCCGCTTCGGGTTCTCGCGTGTTACGACCGGCAGCCGCCCTACGTCGTTTTGCAGCATCCGCAACAACGCGTCGTACGCGAGTTCGTCGTCGTACGCAACAATCAGTCTTCGCGGTTCCGCGGACAGCACGGGTCGCATCCCGGACGGATCTTCCTCGAGTGCCCGCAGAAGGTCTCGCTGTGTCACAATCCCCATCACTTCGCCTTCCTTCGACACGATCGGCACTCCCTGCGTGGCGTCGAATCCGGGCTCATTCTTCGCCATCCTCCGCGCCACTTCGCCGACGGGCGCGTCCGGCGGAATCGCTGCCACACCATTGCCCATAATCTCGCCCACGCGCACCGATTTCAGCGCGCTCGGTTCATATTCTCCCGGCACCGCCATGCCCCGTTTGACGAACTTCTGCGTCATGATCGACGCTGGCATCAGGTAGTACGCCACCGCGTCCGCCACCACGCACACCAGCATTACCGGTAGCAACGCGTGGAAATCGCGCGTGGTTTCGAAAGCGCAAAACATGAACGTAAACGTCGCGCGCGCCGATGCGCCCAGCAACGCCCCCATTGCCGCAATCGCAAATGCCGCCGGCGAAACGTGCGCGCCCGGAACAATCTTGTTCACCACCACCGCAAACACGTTTCCCAGCGCCGCGCTGATCATGAACATTGGGGCGAGCGTGCCGCCCGACGTTCCCGAGCCGAGCGACAGCAGCACGACGAATGCCTTGAACACCAGCACGAGCGCCACGAGCGTTACGGCGAGATGATTGTTGAGGATGTCTTCGATCGTGTCGTATCCCGAGCCGAGCACGCGCGGGATGAAAAACCCTACGATCCCGAGGCCGAGCGCGCCGATCGCGGGATGAAACACGCTCGGAATCTTTTTCATACCGTCGAAGAATCCTTCGAGTTTTTCGAGGGCTGCTGCAAAACCCACCGCTGCGGCGCCGCAAATCAATCCGAGGAGGATGTAGTAGGGCAGAGCGGGCAGAAAGTTGTAATCCACATTTCCGATTCCAAACATTGGCCCGCCGCCGAACAGGAGCCGGCGGATTCCCACGGCCATGGTGCTTGCGATCACCAACGGAATGAACGATCGCGTCCGAAACTCGAACAGCAGCAACTCGAGCCCCAGCAGCACGCCGGTTATCGGCGCGTTGAATGTCGCCGCGAGCCCCGCGCCGCCTCCGCACGCCAGCATGACCTTCCGCTCGGTCGCCGTCATCGGAATCAGCTGGCCGATCAGCGAGCCGAACGCCCCGCCGGTTTGGATGATGGGTCCCTCCGCGCCGAACGGGCCGCCGGTGCCGATGCCGATCGCAGCCGAAAGCGGCTTCAAGATCGCGATCTTTGCCGGTATCCGGCTGCGCGAGATCAGTACGGCCTCCATCGCCTCTGGAATCCCGTGCCCGCGAATTTTCTCGGAGCCATACTTGGCCATCAACCCGATCAAGAGGCCGCCAACCACTGGAATCACGATTACCCAGTAGCCGAGAGGCGTTTGCTGCGGGCTCCGGAAGTGAAAGGACCAAGCGTGATAGAACGAAATGTTCGTGAAGAGCCCAATCAGATTGTAAAGGGCATACGCGATGATCGCCGCGAGGCACCCGACTCCTGCCGCCAGGATCGAAAGCAGCGCAACGCGATAGCCGTGCGCTTGCAGGTCGAGCGGTGTCGCTTCGTTAATCTCTTCAGAATTCAATTTCGGATTCCTAACCGGCGATGGCGGCGGCCTGCCGCACGTTTATCGTCCACGAGCATGTTCTTTCCGTTTGCTGCGCGCCTTCGTCCGCATGCGTGTTGAGCCCCTGCGGTCGCTGCCCGTGATCACGGCACGGAGCGCCAGGATCAGTTTCGGGCCTGCCATAAGCAGTTCGGCGCGATGCGGCCCGGAGAGCCTTTGCAGCAGGCTCTCGCCCCGGCGAGTCAGGTCGAGCAGTACCTCGCGATGATCGCTTTCATCTCGCACGCGCCGAATCAGCCCCTTTTCCTGCAACCGGTCCGCGAGTTCTACGGCGCTGTGGTGGTGAACCTGGAGCCGTTCGGCGAGCGTTCCCACCGTCGCCTTGCGTTCGGCGGGCAAGCCCTTGATTGCCAGCAGCGCCTGGTGCTGATGCGGCTCGACTCCTGCTTCACGCGCAGCGCATTCGCTGAAGTTCAGAAACCGCCGAATCTCGTACCGAAAGTCGGCGAGGGGACGATACTCGGTTGACGGGCCTGCCTTCTTTTTCATGTCCGTTTCAATTATATCGCAACACGATATATCGTGCGCAACGATTGTGCCCTTGTAGTGACCCGCTGTGTGATTCACAAAAGGCGCGGAACGAAGGCAGGAACTTGCCGGGCGTAGGCATCGAACTTCTCGCCGAACGCTTCCCGCAGCAGCTTTTCCTCGGTTCGGATTCGGATCTCGGTCCCAATTAGGAACACCACGATCGCAATGACCAACGTCCACCAACGCCCCACCGCGAGGCCCGTCGATATCAGCATCCCGAACATCCCGAGGTAAATCGGGTTCCGCACCAGCGCATAGGGGCCCTGCGTGATCAACTCGTGACCTTCCACCACGCGCGCGCGATACGTCCATTGTTTTCCCAGCGTTCGCACCGCGGCTCCGCACAGCCATACGGACGCAGCGCTCGCGCCGATCGCCAGGGCGGTCACGACGACTTCTGCCGTTCGCGGCATGGGAACGATGGGCGAAAAGTACGGCCGCGCGAAAAACCAGATGATCCAGAACCCGATGCCTTCGAGCCCCATCCCCCAATAGGATGCAGGGTCGCGTTTTGTCTCTCGTGTTTTCGGCTGTTTCTTTCGGAACGTAAATACGATGACAAAGGCGGCCCAGCAGGCGATCACTCCGAAGAATCCGGCCGCCGCGATCCAATCCGTGCCGCGCACGTTCACCTCTCGATGCTCAGCCCGCAGGCAAGCGACAGCAGCGAGCCGGAATCACAAATCCTTGCGAAACGTTTTTTGGGTCTTGATGTGCCGGTAGCCGAGCCGCTGGTAGAAGGCGTGCGCGCGGTCGCGAATCACGTTGGAACGCAGGCCGATCGCCGCGCATCCTTTATCGCGCGCCCACTCCTCCGCGCGTTCGAGCAACTGCCGGCCGATTCCCTGCGAGCGCACGCGGCCGTCGACGACAAGTCCGCTGATCTCCGCCCGTGCATCGGCTTCGATGCAGCGGTAGAGGAAAACGCCGATCCAGCCGGTGATCTCTCCGCTCGGAAGCTCCGCCACGAAAACGGCGTGGTCCTTCGAGGACTCCATGCCGCCGAGCCGCTTCGCCACAGCGTCAGCCTCCGACGCATATCCGAGCTGCCCCGCGAGATCGGCCATTCGCTCGTAATCCCGCGCTTGTGGCGCGCGAATCATAAGCGTCGGCTTTTCGGCGGCCATCCTCACACGTGAACCTGCTGGCTCATCCGCATCGCTTTTCTGAGGAAGGCGATCTGGCCCGCATGGTACACGTCGTGTTGCACGATTCCATGCAGCATCACGTAGCGCGAATTGTTCGTTCGCTTGCTGGGTTTCTCGTCCAGTTGGTCATCGCGAAGCCTTTCGACCGCTTTGCGCAATCGGCTTCGCGCCTCCACCAGATTCTGTACGGCGCGCTGCCACTGGACGTCGGTCACTTCCCACACCGGAGGCCAATCCATCTCCGGCGTCACGTGGACACTCGCTCCCGAGAGTTCTTCGTGTACCACCGTATTCCAGGTGGTGATGTGATGGACGATCTCCCAGATCGAGTGTGCGCCTTGGATCGGGTGTTTCGAAGCATCCTCGGCAGTCAAACCGTCGAGCAAACCCTTCAATGGCGGTCCGTGCCACGCGTCGCCCGCAAATGCCCGGTCCATCTGATCCAGAATCCGTCGAATCTCGCTCATGGCCTGTGGTCCCCCTAAAAAGCCTAGAGCACGGGACGCCGCCTGGCAAGCGGACAGATTTTCTGGCGCAGGTTGCGTGCTGGCAATTTCTGGCGCTCTTCGCCGCGCTAAAACTGTTTGTCGGAATCGAGCAGGATGGTCACGGGCCCGTCATTCGCCAGCTCAACGGACATGTGCGTTTGAAACACGCCCGTCTCGACACGCACGCCCAGCGCCCTCAGCGCGCGCACAAATTCCTCGTACAGCTCCTTGCCCTTGTCGGGCGGCGCCGCCTCGAGGAAGCTTGGCCGGCGTTGGCCGCGCGCGTCGCCGTACAGCGTGAATTGCGAGATCGCTAGCACGGCTCCTCCCGTGTTGGCGAGCGACCGATTCATCTTGCCTTGCTCGTCGTTGAAGATGCGCAGGTTCACGATCTTCTCCGCCATCGACGACGCCGTCGCAGCGGTGTCTTCGCGGCCCACGGCCACCAGCACCGCCAGCCCCGCCTCGATTTCACCCGCGGTGCGGCCATCGACCACCACTCGCGCCCGGCTCACTCGTTGCACCACGGCTCGCATCGCCCGTTCGAATCTCCTCGCTTCAAAGTCGCAACCCTATGGCCGCTCGATTCTATTCGCGCGGTTTCAGCAAGACAACGCAATCCACGGCGCTTCCGGCATAATAGCCCGCATGCCTGACCGGCCAATCGCGCCTCCGGAGCAAAAACGCTGGCTCACGCGCGGCGTGCTCGGCATGGGCCTTGCCAGCCTTTTCTCCGACTGGGGACACGAAGCGGCCACCGCGATTCTTCCGGCATTTCTCGCGAGCCTTGGCGCGCCCGCCGTCGCGCTCGGCGTGATCGAAGGAATTTCCGACGGCCTATCGAGTTTCGCGAAGCTCGCCAGTGGATGGATCGCCGACCGGCCTGCATGGCGCAAGCCAACTGCCATCATCAGCTACTTCGCGACGGGTCTCTCGACGTTCGGCTACGCATTCGCACGAAGTTGGCCCTTCGTCCTTCTCCTGCGCGCGCTCGGATGGGCGGGGCGCGGCTCACGCGGCCCGTCTCGAGACACGCTGCTGGCAGACGCGGTTGCTCCGGAGCAGCAGGGGCGAGCATTCGGTTTTGAGCGCGCCATGGACACGCTCGGCGCGGTCCTCGGCCCGCTCTCCGCAACGGCCCTCATCGGCGTCCTCGGGATTCGCGGCGTTCTGCGCTGGACCCTTCTGCCCGGGTTGATGGCCGCCGCCGCGTTTGGCTCGCTCGCGCCGAAAGGGAAGCGCGCCGACGGCCACCGCGCGGCGAGCTTTGCGTCCAGCTTTGCGCAGCTCCCGAAAAGCTATTGGCGCTATCTCGTCGGAGTTTTCGCGCACGGCATCGGCGATTTTGCCCCCACGCTCCTGATCCTTCGCGCCAGCCAGGTTCTGACGCCGCGATTTGGCGTCACGCGAGCCGCTGCGCTCTCCGTGGGGCTCTACACGTTTCACAATCTCGTAAACGCCGCCGCGTCGTATCCCGCGGGCGCGTTCGGCGACCGCGTCGGCAGGCGCGGCCTCCTCGCTGTCGGCTACTTGACGGGCGTCGCCGCCTACATAGGCTTCATTTTTGAGCAGCCGACGATTCCCGCTCTCGCGATTCTCTTCGCCCTCGCGGGAATTCACATTGGAGTTGCGCAATCCCTCGAAAAATCCGCCGCTGCGGAACTTTTGCCGGCGGTGAATCGCGGCGCGGGATTCGGTGTGCTTGCTACAGTCAATGGCGTGGGGGATTTGGTTTCGAGCGTGGCCGTCGGCGCGCTGTGGTCGAGCGTTAGCTCGAGCGCCGGATTCATCTACGCCGCAGTCTTCACCCTGATCGGCGCGATCGTCATCTTTCGCTCGAAATGAGGATCACCTCCGCGGTGCGCGCTGGCAATGCGGACAGAAGTAGCTGCTGCGGCCTGCGACGATCGCCCTTCGGATCGGCGTCTTGCACCGGAAACATTTCTTCCCTTCGCGCTGGTAAACGCGATGCCGCAGCTGAAATTCGCCGCGCTGCCCCTCGGCATCGACGTAATCCGACACCGAAGAACCGCGCAGCCGAATCGCTTCATTGAGCACGTCGCGAACGGCGCGATGCAAACGCCGCAACTCGGCGGGCTTCAAGTTTGCGCCAAGCCGCTTCGGATGAATCCGCGCGCGCCACAGGCCCTCGTCCGTATAGATATTGCCGATGCCCCGCAGCACGTGCTGATCGAGCAGCAGCGCCTTGATGCGCGCCCGCCGCCGGCCAATTCGCCCGGTGAATTCCGCCTCGGTGGCTTCGAGCGGATCGAGGCCAAGCTTCGCAAGCGCGCTCGCGTCGTCGCCATTCGACAGAATCTGCATCCGCCCGAAGCGCCGGATGTCCGTGTAGCGCAGCTCGCGCCCATCGTCGAGCGCGATGAAAACGTGCGTGTGCGGTGGCGCGGGAGCCTGCGCCGGTGCTGTTACCAGCTGGCCCGTCATCCCGAGGTGAATCAGGAGCGCCATCGCGCCCGCGTTGCCGTTCGCCGCCGCGAGATCGATTACAAGGAATTTCCCGTGACGCCGCACGCCCGCGATCGACGTTCCCGGCAGCATCTGCTCGAGCGCGGCGGGATCGTCGATGAAATCGGTCTTGCCCAGCCGCACGCCCAGGATGCGCCTCCCGGGCAGCACAACGCGCAGCCCGCGCGCGACCGTCTCGACTTCCGGCAGCTCCGGCATAGGATTTCAGAAGGTTAGCATGTCCCTCGCCCGCGCGGAGTCTTAGCGAGGCCGCTGCTTATCGCTGTGGCTTACGGCAGGGGAATTCCGGGCGATGCGACGATCCCCGCCATGCGCAGGATCTCCGCATACTCCTCGTCGGTCAGGGGGCAAATCGTGAGGCGGGTGTTCTTCAGGAACTTCATTTTGCGCAGCAACCGGTTTTCGCGCATCTCCTCCAGCGTCACTTGCCGGGGCAGGCGCTCGATCGCGCGCAGGTCCATCACGAACTTCTTTTCCTCGGGATGATGCGGATCGGGGTAAGGGTCGCGGCTCACTTCGGCCAGCGCGTACACCGAGTGTTCTCCCTTGCCGTGATAACACAGCGCCCGGTCGCCTTTATGGACTCCCTTGAGCTGCCGCAGCGCGTCCGGCTTGTGGCCGGCGTGCCGCCACATCTCTTTTCCCTTCACGAACAGGGTGTCCCAGTGATAAATCCGCGGGTCAACTGCCAGGAGCCAGCGTCGCGGCTTTGTGGAGGGAGGTTGCGTCATCCGCCGAGTTTAAGTGGTGATGGCGCGCACTATACACGCAGTCCGGGCAAATCGAGAGAAAAAATCTCAGCAAAATCAGCGGCAGGCGTATTGTCAGGCACTACCTTCGGTAAGTCCTTTAGAATGAGCGATTAGCCGACGTCGATGTAGACGTCCTCCCCGCGAATCTCCACCGGATACGTTTCCACACCCACGGCCGGGTTCATCACCACTTTTCCCGTCGTCACGTCGTACTGCCAGCCGTGCCACGGGCAGGTGACCACCTGGCCCTTCAACTCGCCCTGCCCCAGCGGTCCCCCCCGGTGCAGGCAAACGTTATTGATGGCGTAGAGCTTGCCGTCCACATTCGCCACCGCAACCACTTTGCCGTCGAGTTGCAGCTCCCGGATCATTCCCGGCGGAACTTCGTCCTTCTTCGTCGCCCTTACGAACGCCATCCCATCGTCCTCCGTGTTATCGCGGTGCCGGCGTTTGCGCCACCATCACGCCGCGCTTGAAGTCCTCGACCATGCCTTCGTTCAGCCGTACCGCCGTCGGACGCTTCGCCAGCGACATCTGGTCAATCTTGTCCTGCAGCTTCAGCAGCGCGTAGAACAGGCCTTCGGGCCTCGGCGGGCACCCTATCACGTAAACATCCACCGGCACGATTCGATCGACGCCCTGCAGCACCGAGTACACGTTGAATGGTCCCCCGACGCTCGAGCACGCCCCCATCGAGATGCACCACTTCGGGTCGGGCATCTGCTCCCACACGCGCTTCAGCACCGGCGACATCTTCAGCGTCACCGTGCCCGCCACGATCATCAGGTCGGCTTGCCGCGGCGACGGCCGGAACACCTCGGCGCCGAACCGCGC
>DATIZQ010000107.1:0-15896 GCA_035517015.1 Candidatus Acidiferrum sp.
GAAGGGAGATTCTAGCCCAACCGGGGACCTGGACCAGGACCTTTTGCCATAAAGGCACCGAGCGCAGGCGGAAGCAAAGGAGGCTAAGGAGCGGACGAGCGAAAAACGGGCACATCGAAATCGCGTTTTTTGGCGATTAGACTCGGTGCCAGTCCTTTGTTTTGAATGACTTAGGGTGGTTTCTAATATTCGAATTTGGCGATTAGGATTTGAACCGGAGGCCGGGGGATTTGCCACGGAGGCACAGAGACACAGAGGCAAGGAAGGACAGACCGACCGAGCTCCCTGGGTCCGGAAGCTCGCGACCGGAACGCGGGCGGCTCGGACGGCACGTCTCGCGCGGAACCGTATATTAGACATGGTGCCGACCCTGTGTTTTCAACGAGTTACGGCGATTTCTAATCGCGGAACCGTATATTAGAAACCCGCGCTCCGCGATCTGTAGCCCGCGGCCCGTCAACTGCGTCTCCATAACAAGCCTCCTCCTTCATGACGTTGTCATCTCAGGGTTTGCCCCCACGGGGGCAGGCAAGTACAAACCCTGAAACCCGGACACACGTCTAGCGCATGCCCCAAAACTGCGGGCGCACACAAATAATTATATTCAATTGTTTAGGATAACTCCTTATACCACAGTTGGCGGCGTTTTTCAAGACCCAGTACTAGGGTTTGCGAGGAAAAATAGTCGGGAGTCCCGCCTTCCACGACTCACTTTGTGGCCAATTCCTTTGAGTAAATCTTGTAACTGGACAGGAATGCGCGGTTGTCGCTGAACTCCCATACGAACCGCTCCCTACCCGATCCCCGAGCAAAGATTGTGTCATAGTCGAGGCGGATCGTTCCTTGAGCCATCTCAAAAACTGTACCCTTCGGAACCGAGTTTTGGACTGCCCCTAGCGTTTGATGGACGTCCTGTAAGAGCTTCACGAAATCCGCCTCGCTTGTTGCTTTCTTCATGCTGGCGCCCGCTGCTTGATAGATGGCCGAGTATTCTTCCGAATCAAGCTGTGAATGGAATCGATCCACGGCGTTTTCGGCCAGTTTCAGATTCTGCCGCGCAGCCCGATAAAAATGTGCAGATTGCAAGCATCGCCGTGAACGTCCATCGAGTTGACCGAACCGATCGAGTTTGAAATCCAAATCTCGCGAGGGTTTGGCGATTCATTTGTGCGGGTCCTTCGGCGGTGCAGATTTCACGAAATAACTCTTCTGCTTCTTCCACCAAAAGCTCCAAAAGAGCGCGAGCGCCGCCGCCGTCACGATGACGGCGGCAGCGGCAACCCCGGGATGGTCATTGCTTGGAATTTTCGCTGCAGCTGACAACGCGCTGATCAAGAATGCCAGAAGTGCTGCGGCGATTACGCTAAATCCAATCTTCCACGCGATGAGAGCTTTCTTGTGAATGCCATAGACCGCGACACCGCAAAACGCTGAAGCGACAATCAACGACATTGTGCGAAAGACGGCGTAACTCGTCCCTGCAGTGTGACTGTGCGCGGCATGAATCGCTCGAAGACTCAGAACAGCGGACGCGAAAAACCACAAGCCGAACAGAACATAGATAGTCTTTAAAGCACGCATGCCAAAAGCACCAAGTATGTCCGGCGGCGGATGCTCCCGCGCCGACGCCAAAGGCGGCTGTGACGATTTTGCAAACTCGTGACGTCGTCGAACCAGATGATAGCACCGACAGAGTTGGCGCAGGGGCTGATTGCGTGTTTGAGTAGTTGACGGAGCAATTAGGAGATTGGCGCTCCGCGGGGAAAAGATAAGGAGGCAGCCGCGACCAATCCACAAATTCGTAGCGTTGGCGTCCCTTTCTACTTACTCTCAAGAGCCGACCGCCGGAGCCTGCCGGATCGTCCGGGCAGGCTCAAGACGGCGCGACCATAATCGCGATGCCCAGTCCCGTGAGTGACGTTGCGCTGTCCCTATTTCAAAAACGAAGCTTCCCCAGAAGCTTGCTGCGCTGGCTGCGGCACCTCGGCGGCCCCGGACTAATGCTGCTCGGCCTTCTCGACAACTCGCTCATACCCGTTCCGGGAAGCATGGACGCGCTGACGATCGTGCTCGCGGCGGCTCAGCAGGAGTGGTGGCCGTACTACGCGCTGATGGCGACAATCGGCGCGCTGATCGGCGGATATCTGACCTACCGGCTCGCGCAAAAAGGGGGCAACGAGAGACTGAAAGCGAGCATGCGGCGCAGCACGATGGCGAAGGTGGAACGGATTTTTGCCCGATGGGGCTTCGGGGCAATTGCGGTCGCGGCGATTTTGCCTCCTCCGGTTCCGATGGTGCCCTTCCTGGTTGCGGCGGGCGCGACGCGGTATTCGCGAGGCAAGTTCCTGGCGGCTTTGGCCGTGGGACGGTCAGTTCGCTACAGCATTCTTGCGTTTCTCGGAGCGACCTACGGACGACGAATCCTGAGCTTAATCTCGCATCACGGACAACCAATCGTCATCCTGATCGTGGTCATCGTCGCAGCCGCAGCCTGCGTGGCGATATTCCTTCTGCTGCGACGCGGCAAGGCCAGGCAGAGCGCATAGATCGGAGCTCCGGTGGCGGCAAGAGCGAAGGCGCCACGTCTGAAGAGGTGAGCCACATGCAACTCGCTTCGTGGTAGATTCGCGCTCGCGTGCCGGACACGGATCAACCTCGGAAAGCAGCGCCCCTCGGTTCAGTCTCCACTCCTCACCTCGCCGCGCGGCTTGGACTCTTCGACGCGACGATGGTGGTGATGGGCGGGATCATCGGCTCCGGCATCTTCATCAACCCTTACGTTGTCGCGAAGCTGGTGCACACGCCCGGACTGATTCTGGGCGCATGGCTGGCGGGTGGAGTGCTGGCATTGATTGGCGCGTTCATCTACGCGGAACTCGCGGACCGCATGCCGGAAGTCGGCGGGCAATACGCGTACATCCGCGACGCGTACCATCCGCTGTTCGGCTTCCTGTACGGCTGGGCGGAACTATTCGTGATCGGCGCGGGCGGCACGGCGGCGGTCGCCGTCACATTCGCGAGATATTTTCGCGAGCTGACACAAACAAGGATGGGGGAGACGTCGCTCGCGATCGGCGCAGTGCTACTCCTGATCGTCATCAATTTTCTCGGAGTTCGCGCGGGGAGCGGCGTGCAGAGCCTGTTCATGGTGCTGCGGATCGCGGGAGTGGCGCTTGTGGTGGCGTGCGGAGCGTGGTTCCTTTCGCGGTCCGGCGCGCCGCGTCCGGCGTGGCATCCGCTGCTCGACCGGCCCATGTCGTTCGGCCTGCTTTCCGTGTTCGGCGCGACCATGATCCCGGTGCTGTTCGCCTATGGCGGGTGGCAAACCGCGAACTACATCGCCGGGGAAATCCACGAGCCGCGGAAGAACCTGCCTCGCGCGCTGCTGTTGGGAGTGCTGGGCGTGATCGTGCTGTACGTCTCCGTGAATTTCATTTACGTGCAGGCGCTGACGCCGGGCGGGCTTGCGGCCACCGGCACGCCGGCGTCCGAAGTGATGCGGCAAGCGCTGGGAAGCTTCGGGGCGCGCCTGATCGCCGTGGCGATCGCCATTTCGACGCTCGGCTTCCTGAGCCAGGCGGTGCTGACGTATCCGCGGCTTTACTTCGCGATGGCGCAGGACCGCGTGCTGCCGCGAAGCTTCGCGTGGATCGATCCGCGAACGCGCGTGCCGATGCTGGCGATCGCGCTGCAAGGGGCGATGACCATCGCCGTGATCGCGCTCGGCACGTTCGAGCAGATCCTGAGCTACGTGGTGGTGATGGACTGGCTCTTTTTCGGGCTGACGGCGAGCTGTATCTTCGTGTTTCGAGCGCGGGACCGCCGCGCAACCAAGGCGGACCTGGGTTATCGTGTTCCCTGGCATCCGTGGACCACGGGGCTTTTCACTGCGTCGGCGTGGCTGATTGTGTTCAACACGATTTACAAATATCCTCGTAACGCAGGGTTTGCCCTGTGCATCCTTTCAACGGGCGTTCCCGTCTATTTCCTGTCGCAGAAGCTGGCCCGGCCGGCCAGACGGATTGAGTGATGCTCGCATGACGTCGCGGCGCGAAATGCGGTCGATTTACATCGAATGGGCGAAGCTGCGCTCGAAGGCGAAGTACAGCCTGGCGACCAGCGACGTGCTGCACTACCCGCTGGCGGAAATGCACGTCCGCGTGGAGGACCTTTCGCTCTCTCCTCCGGGAGGCTACGGCTACCAGCCGCTTCTCGAGCGGCTTGCGGTGCGCGCGAACGTCGACGTCGACCGGGTCGTGCACGCGCAGGGAACTTCGATGGCAAATCACCTGGCGATGGCGGCGCTGCTCGAGCCCGGCGATGAAATTTTGATCGAGGAGCCCGGCTACGAGGCGATTTTCGCGGCGGCTCATTATCTGGGCGCAAAAATCCGGCGCTTTCCGCGCTCGTTCGAGGCAGGATTCCAGGTGGACCCGCGCGAGGTGGAACGCGCGATTTCGCCGCGAACGCGCCTGATCGCCATCACGAATCTGCACAACCCGAGCGGAGTGCGCACGCCCGATTCGACACTGAAGATGGTGGGAGAAATCGCGCGCAGCCTGGGCGCGCACGTCCTGGTGGATGAAGTCTACCTTGAGTCGTGCTTCGACTCACCGTGGCAATCCGCCGTTCATCTCGGGCCGAATTTCATCGCCACCAGCAGTTTGACGAAGGCGTACGGACTGACGGCGTTGCGTTGCGGCTGGGTGCTGGCGGCGCCGGCTCTGGCGCAACGAATGTGGCGGCTGAACGATCTCTTCGGCGTCGTCTCGCCATACCCCGTGGAGCAGTTGAGCGTGATGGCTCTCGATCAACTGCCGCAGATCGCGGCGCGCGCGAAGAAATTGCTCGACACGAATCGGGCGCTGCTTAAGGCTTTCCTCGACTCGCGAAAGGACCTGCTCGCGATCTGGCCCGAGGCCGGAGCGATCGTCTTCCCGCAACTGACGACGGGCCACGCGGACGCGTTCTGCCAACTGCTGGCGGAAAAGTACGAGACGAGCGTGGTTCCGGGGCGGTTCTTCGACGGGCCGGAACATTTCCGGATCGGCGTCGGAGGTGAAACGGAAACGGTGCGCGAGGGATTGTCGCGGGTCGGCGCGGCGCTGGATGAGTTTGCAGCGAAGGCGTGACAGGCGAAACTCTTTTTTGCCACAGAGACACAGAGACCACAGAGCAAGCTTCTTCCAAAAAAACAGAAACCACGGAGATCACTGAGGAAGGCCCCGAGGACACTGAGGAAAACGGCCGTCTTCAAGAGCGTGCGTGCGAGGGGCGGCCGATGGGCTTGCCGCGGATCAGGGCGACCAGCTCGTGAGCGGCCGCTGAGAGCGGACGATCCTGCCGGAAGACAAGATACAAGTGGCGTTCGATGTGCATCTGCTTCAACTGCAGCGCGCACAAATCGCCGCGTTCGATTTCGCGCTCGACGCACATGCGCGGCACGATGGCCACGCCCTTCTTCATCTCCACGAGGAGCTTGATGCTCTCGATGGTCGGAAGCTCCACATCCATCCGCAGCGGGACGTGATGCTTCGCGAACATCTGGATGACGCGCCGGCGATAAGGCGATTCGACGATGTGGGCGACGAAGGTTTCCTGGCCGAGGTCGGTGATATCGACTTCGCGGCGCCTGGCCAAGCGGTGCCCCGGCCAGACAACCAGGACGAGCGAATCGCGGAAGAATTCGACGGTGGTGAGCTCGCGCTCCTCGGGAAGGTAGGAAATCACGCCGAGATCGAGGTGATGGCTCAGGAGCTCGCGAGGCACTTCGCGCGAGAAGACACGGTGCACGCGCACGTGAATGCCCGGGTGAAGCTGCCGGTAGCGATCGAGGGCCGGAAGCAAGGCATGAATCGAGCTTTCGTTCACGCCGATCTCGACCTGGCCGCGCTCGAGTTCCCGCAACTCCTTGATTCCCTTGCGGATCTCCTCGCGCAGGTTGAGCATCCGGTCGGCGTATTCGAGCAGGAGCACGCCCGCGTCGGTGAGGCTCCTGGCGCCTGAGCCGCGAACGAAGAGCGGCTGGCCGACCCACTCCTCGAGCTTGCGGATGGAGATGCTGACGGCGGGCTGGGTGCGGTAAAGCTTCTGGGCGGCGCGGGAGAAGCTTTGCTCGCGCGCGACCGTCTGAAACACCTGAAGGGCAGCCAAGTCCATTCCGACCCCTCCCCGGAGCCTATCTTATTATATAAGCAGGATTTATTCGCTACGCAAGAATTATAAATTGGACTCCCTTGCCCGTTCGCGGTTCACTAGTCATGGCTGAAGGAGTCTCCATGGACACGGTCCACATCTTCGACACGACGCTGCGCGACGGCGAGCAATCGCCGGGCTTCTCCATGAATCGCGAGGAGAAACTGCTGCTGGCGCGCCAGCTCGAACAGCTGGGAGTGGACACCATCGAGGCTGGATTTCCGATCGCGTCGCCGGGCGACCTGGAGGCCGTCCGGGCAGTGGCGAGCGAGATCAAGGAATGCCGCGTGGCGGCCCTCGCGCGCGCGCGACAGGAAGACGTCGATGCGGCGCTGCGCGGGATCGAAGCCGCCGCAAAACCGCGGCTGCACGTTTTCCTGGCGACGTCGGACCTGCACCTTAAGCACAAGCTGCGCCTCTCGCGCTCGGAAGCGCTCGAGCAGATTGCGCGAATGGTGCGATTCGGAGCGGCGCACTGCGAAGAAGTGGAGTTCTCGGCCGAAGATGCCAGCCGCAGCGACATCGACTACCTCTGCCAGGTAGCCTCCGCGGCCGCCGAGGCGGGCGCGACGATCATCAACCTGCCGGACACGGTGGGGTACTCGACGCCGGAAGAGTACGCCGAAATCTTTCGCCGTGTCCGTGCTTGCCTGAGCGACTATCCGGACGTGATGTTGAGCGCGCACTGCCACAACGATCTGGGGCTGGCGGTGGCGAATTCGCTGGCGGCCATCGGCGCCGGCGCGCGCCAAATCGAGTGCACCATCAACGGAATCGGGGAACGCGCGGGCAATGCTTCGCTGGAAGAGATTGTCGTGGCGCTGCACGTCCGCCAGGCGCTCTACGGCGCGGGCACGAACGTGTCGCTCGAGAAGATTTACTCGACGAGCCGCTTGCTGACGTCAATCACGGGCGTGTCTGTACCGCCGAACAAGGCGATTGTTGGCGCGAACGCATTCGCGCATGAGGCGGGGATTCACCAGGACGGAATCCTGAAGAACCCGCTCACGTACGAAATCATCGTTCCGGAGAAGGTTGGCGTCCCGGCGCGAAGGCTGGTCCTCGGGAAACATTCGGGTCGGAACGCGTTGCGGGCGCGCCTGGAAGAGCTCGGCTACGAAACCACAGACGCAGAGCTCGCCGAATGCTACGGTATGGCCATCGCGCGAGCGGATGCCGCCAAGCAGGTCAGCGACCGAGATCTGCTCACCATCATTCACCACGTGCGCCGCGGCGCGCTCTCGCCATCCCGCGAGTCGAGCGCCGCAACCGCCAGTTGAGGAATTCCGGCATCCAAGCAAGAGGGGCCCTCTCATGACGGAAGTGCGGAAGTCTATCGCGGTGTTGCCGGGAGACGGAATCGGCCCGGAGGTAACCCGGTCCGCCGTGCAACTTCTGGGCGACTGCGCCACGGCCTTCGGGCACCACTTCGAATTTCGCGAACTTCCCTTCGGCGGAGCTGCGATCGACCGCACTGGCGAACCGCTGCCTGCGGACACCCTCGCCGGCTGCCGGGCCGCGGACGCGATCCTGCTGGGCGCGATCGGCGGACCGAAGTGGGATTCGCTGCCGCTCGAGAAGCGGCCCGAGAGCGGGCTGCTGGGGTTGCGCAAGTCGCTGGGCCTATACATCAATCTGCGGCCGATTCGTCCCTGCAACGCGCTGAAAGCGATTTCGCCCGTGAAGCCCGAGCGGATCGCGGAGTGCGATTTTCAGATCGTCCGCGAGCTTGCGGGCGACATCTATTTCGGCGAACACGAAATCCGCGGCGGGAGCGCGCGCGACGTCGCAACGTACACGGTTGCGGAGATTCAACGAGTTGCGCGCTACGCGTTCGAACGCGCGGCGGCGCGGAGCCGTCGCGTGACCAGCGTGGACAAGGCCAATATCCTCGCCACGTCGTCGCTGTGGCGGAAGACGGTGACGGAAGTCGCGCGCGATTATCCCACCGTGACTCTCGATCATCTCTACGTCGACAACGCCGCGATGCAAATCCTCCTGCGGCCGAAACAATTCGACGTGATCCTCACCTCCAACATGTTCGGCGACATCCTGAGCGACGAGGCGGCTGCGCTGGTGGGCTCAATCGGCCTGATTCCTTCGATGAGCCGCGGGGACGAGGGCCGGCCGGCACTCTACGAACCGATTCACGGCTCGGCGCCCTCGCTGGCGGGCAAGGATGTGGCGTGCCCGCTGGGCGCGATCTTCTCCGCGAGCTTGATGCTGCGGGAATCGTTCGGGCTTGAGATCGAAGCGCAATGGATCGAGACGGCCGTGGATCGCGTTCTGGAGCGCGGCTATCGAACGATGGACATCGCCGAGCCGGGCGGGCGCATCCTCGGCTGCTCCGAATTCACCGAGCAGATTCGCGCGGAGATGAGCGACGTGCTGGTCCACCACGAGCGGTACGGCTGGGGCGTGTAGGAATTCTCGCCGGCGCCCAGGCGCGGGCCTCTACCCTTTTCGCAGAACGAGGCAGCCGGCCATCATGTCATGGAGCGCCTGCTTCTTGTCGGTGATCCCCGCGCAAATGCAATCAACGATAAAGTAGAGGCCGCCGAGGCCCGGCACGCACCCCAGGAACCTGCCTCCCAGATAGCGGCCGGTGGCGCGGCCAAACGTGACTCGGTTTCCCTGCATGTCGGTGACGTAAAGGCCGAGCGCCTTCTTGCCAAGAGTGCCTTGCAACGAGGAGCTTTCCATCGCGGCGAAATACAGCCAGGTGCCGACGACCGAAACCGCAAGAACGGCGAAGACAAAGCCGATGCCGAGCATCGCGAACACGGCGCCCGGGTTTTCGTCGGGCCGAATGTTCTGGAAAGCCCCGGAAATCCCCATGGCGCCCGCGATCAGAATCACGATCACCACGATGGGTATGCCCAAAATAACACCATCGATGATGGCGGCGACGAAGCGCAGCCAAAATCCCGCGTACGGTGCAGGCGCCACGAAGGCCGGCGGATACATTGGTGGCGGTGCGGACGCTGCCACCGGAGGCACGGCTACGGGCGCGGCGGGCGCAGAATACGTAGGAGCAGGAACCGGCGGAGCCGCAGGGCGTGCCGCCCCGGCTGGCTGGCCGCACTTGCCGCAGAACGCAGCATCATCCGGCAGCGCCGCTCCGCATCGTGAGCAGAACATGATCCCTCGCCTCGCTCAGTTCGCCGCTAGACCTTTCGTATGACCAGGCAGCTGGCCAGCATGTCGTGCAGCGCCTGCTTCCTCTCCGTGAAACCGGCCATGATGAAACCGATTCCCAGAATCAGGCCGGAGATGATCCTTCCAAAGAAGCGGCCTGTTGCCCGGGCGAAACTGACGCGATGGCCCGCGAGATCCGTCACCTCAAGACCGAGCGCCTTCTTGCCGAGTGTCCCTTGCCACGCGGAACTCTCGAGCAACGAGTAGTAGAGCCAGTTCACAACCAGGGCGATCAGTGCTAACCGGAAGATCGAGCCAGCGAGCCGGAGTATTTCTTCAGGCCGAGGCGGTTCGCCGCGAAAAAGACCTTGAAACCCCAAGGAAGCCATAAACGGGAGAAACAGTATCCACGAAGCGATCTGAAGAACGATGCGGTCGATAATCCAGGCAACGAAGCGCAGCCAGAATCCGGCGTACTGCACGCCCGGCCGTGCCGCAACGGCCGCCGGGGCAGCAACGGGGATTCCGCCGGTCGCCTGGCCACAGGCACTGCAGAAAGTGGCGTTATCGGGAACGTTCGCACCGCATTTCGAGCAGAACATCGCGCCTCCTACCGAACCGAACCCACACCCGGGAGTGTTCGCTAAACTTGGCTGCGCATCCTACTTGAGTCGAAACGAAGGGGTCAACATGCAAATCCTGACGCGGCGCGATCGGGCGGCCTTGCCCGCTCATGCAAGGGTCACGTAAACTCGTGCGCGAACGACGACGGAGGATTCATGCGCTTTCCTATCACGCGAGCGGCTCACATTCTTGGCGGCATTTTGCTGGCGGCAGCACTTTTCGCGACAGGCTATGTGGCGGGACAAAACCGTTTCGGCCAGCCGAAGACCATCATCCATATGGTCGAGATCAAGTGGAACCCGGGCGTCACGGAGGCACAGAAGCAGGACGTGGTGAACGGAATCAAGCAGATGGCGGCGAAGATTCCGGGGATCAGGAACGTGTGGCTGAAGGCGGACCGGCTCGAGCCGCGCGACTTCAGTTGGGCATACGCGATCGAATTCCGTGACCGCGACGCGGCGGATGCCTACGCCGAAAGCGCGCTTCACGAAGCCTGGGAGAAGCGATACGTCCCTCTGCGCTACACGAGCATCTCCGTCCAGGTCACGAACCCCTAGACGCTCGCGTCAGCGCGCGGCGTGTTCCCTCTGCAATTCCGCGTCGAATGCCCGTTCGGCGCGTTCAACGTAGGCGCGATAGCCCGCGGGATCAATAAACGGGTTCTCGCTCGCGCCTTTGACCTGCGCTTCACGCTTGGCGGCGAGATCGAAGAAAGAGCCGTGCGAACCAAGAAACACGTCGCATGGAAGCGCCCTCAGCAGGCGAAACGACCTCTCGTAATCGGCGGCAATTCCGGGATAACTCTGCTTTCCCGACAAGCGATATCCGGAAAGAACGCTCATGCTGCCGATGAAGACCACGTGCAGCGTCTTCCCGTTCTCTTCGGTGGTCGTCGCCCAGGTGGTGCAGCCGCGCGTGTGGCCCGCAGTCAGGTGCGCAGTCAGCGTCACGCCGCCAAGACTTACGGTGTCGCCGTCATGAATCACTCGATCCGGCTTCACGGCGGGGAACGCCAGCCTGTCGCCGAAAAAGAAATCGCCGCGGCCGCCGTTCTCGAGAACCGCCGCATCGCCCGCCATGGCGACTAACTTGGCTCCCGTGCGCTTCTTCAATTCCGCGAGGCCGCCTGCATGATCGTAGTGCGCGTGGCTATTGAGAAGGAACTTCACGTCCGAGAGCTTGAATCCGAGCTTCCGGATGTTCGCCTCGATCTGTGGGGCGGTTTCGACAAAGCCGCCGTCGAGGAGAACGTCGCCTTGAGGAGTCACGATCAGGAATGAGGTGACGTCACTTGCGCCGACGTAATAAATGTTCCCCGCGATGCGAAACGGCGGCACGGGCTGATTCTCGCCACGGGATTGCGGATCGGTCTGCGCCCGCGCGGCTGCCGCAACTCCGAGCAGGAGAACAAGAACAAAGATCGGCACTCGGCGTGCGAGCCCGAAAGGAACTGTACCGCTCGAAGTCATTTTGCGCCCGCCCTCTGAATTGATGCGCGTGCTTCTTCGAGCCCCAGCCGTTTCTTGATGCCGCTGTCGAAAACACCGTCGGGCAGAATTCGCCGCATCAGCGCGCTGATCTTCGCTTCTCGCGTGACAAGATACCGCGCGCGGGGTGGTGTCTCCTCGATCGCCCGCAAGATGACTCGCGCGCAATCCTCCGGCGTATCGTGCGACGCCTTCGTGGCTACGTCCCAGCTGCTTCGAAATCCCTGGTAGACCGTGCGGTACGGGCTTTGCTCCGCCCCTTTCACGTATGCCGACGAAAGCTCCTCGGCCGTGCGGCTCATGCTGGTTCGGATCACGCCGGGCTCGATCAGAACCACGTGCACGCCGAACAGAGAAAGCTCGAGCCGCATCGCATCACTCAGCGCTTCGAGGGCGTGTTTGCTCGAACTGTACGGGCCCATGATTGGTATCGACACTTTGCCCGCGATGGAACTCATGTTGATGATGCGGCCGCGGCGTCGCTCGCGCATGTGGGGCAGAACGCGCTTCGTGGCCCGCAGCACGCCGAAAATGTTGGTCTCGTACTGCTTGCGGAGGTCCGCGAGCGTGATCTCCTCGATTACAGCGGCGATGGCGATACCGGCATTGTTCACGAGGATGTCGACCGGTCCGGCGCGGCGCTCGATCTCCGTGACCGCGTCATTCACGGACGCATCGTCGCAAACGTCGAGTTCGAGCGTTTCAAGCGGAAGCTTGCGGTCTCGCGCGAGTTGATCGAGAGCGGCGCGGCGCTCCGCGTTGCGTCCCCCCGCGAAGACTCGGTAGCCGTGCTCGGCGAGCAGCACGGCTGCGGCTCGCCCCAAGCCGTCGGTTCCGCCCGTGACCAGCGCTATGCTGGCGTTCTTTTCGCTCTCTTGAGCCGGCATGTTCTCTTCCTCGAATCTGCGCGGAGACGCGAGCGCGCGTGGAATGGATGCGACCAGCGACGCTATCGGAAACATGAGAGGACTTCAAGAGGTCACTTGCGGCAGATCCGCCGGCCCGATGAGAAATTGCAAGAATGAATCGTACAGGAAACTCCGAATTGCGGACGCGGCGACACGGCGAAACAATCGGCGGTGGAGGCAATGATGATTAAGAGAGTAAAGGGCGGCTACAAAGTTCTGTCAGAAAAGACGGGGAGGAATCTGGGGGGTCCATACAAGACCAGAGCCGAGGCGGAAAAGCGGCTGCGCCAGGTGGAATTCTTCAAACACACGAAGGGCTAAGCGGTTCGAATGGCAGGCGAATCAATCAGAATCGAGCTGCACGAGCCCCGTATTGCGGGGAGCCATTGAGCCGGGGCGCCATCGCGAGGACCCGACGGAGCGCCGCCCCACGCGATTTACGAAGCGGCCGACATTCAAGGAACCACCAATGAAATGGTCGATCCTGGCAGGGCCTGCCACCTTGATATCCCGGACCCAATGCAAGCCGGTGCTGATGGCGCAGCCGCATTGCGAACAGTCGGGTGTGCCGCCGAAGACGCACGGCTCGACGCGGCTGCGCAGGTCCGCCGAATAGTTGGCGGACATCTTCGCGAACACGCAGTCGGGCGGATTCTCAGGCGGGCGCAGGAAGGCCTTCGCCAGCCCTTCGTGGAACAGCAGCTTCGGGTACCGCTTCGCCAGGTCCGGAAGCTCGCGGGCCACGGCCGCGCGGTCGGCGGGAGTCAGAGTTTCCGCGCTCTGCTCGCCGATCTGCGGCGTGTAAACGCTCACCCAAACCCGATTCACTTCCGGGCGCGCATTCCAGTAGGCGACATATTCTTCGAGGTAGCCCGGACGCTCCAGCATGGGCCGCGTAATCACCCAATGGATGTTCACTTCGCGGCCGTCGATATTCGCGAGAATACGCTCGTACGTCGCCGGTTTCCGGCGAATGTCGTGATGTTCGGGCAGGCCGTCAACCGAAACGGCCACGCGCAAGCGCGGAATCTGCATCCATTCATGCGGGATCGGAATGACGGCGCTGGTGACAACCAGCGCAAAAACTCCCATGCCGCTGAGCTCGGGAAGAATTCGGCTCAATTCGCGATGCCGGACCAGCGGTTCGCCGCCGACCAGCGAGACGTGCATCGGCTTGTGCTTGCGCACGAGATCGACCACGCCGTTGACGAGCGCGTCGCCCCGAAAATCGCTCAGCTGGCTCAGCGTCACTCCGCCACCCAGGTGTGTGTCGCCGTAGGCGTAGCAGCCCGGGCAGCTCAACGGACATTCCCGAGTGATTTCGATCGAGAGCAGGGGAACGCGGCCGGTCAGGATTCGTCCCCAGGCCGTGAGGATTTCGCGCGCCGTAAGACTCGGGTTGGGTGCGGCTACACTCATGCTCCCCTTTATGATGCCAAATTCATGTCCACGGGTTCGTGCCGCTTTCGAAACGATTAATGGAGCGTCAGGGCCTGGGCTGCAACTTCCTGGCCTATCGCGGCGAGGTAAACAGAAGCCGCGAAGCCATATGGGCCGAGAAAACAGAGACTGGGAATCTTGTTTTCATCGTCATCTAAAATCTTCGCTCCGCATCTTAGGCCGCGCTTCGCCTCAAGTCAACGCCGAGGACTTGCCGTAGTGGGTCTCTTGAATCTCCTCATGCTGTTAGTTTCTCACTTAGGGCGGCCCATCCTTTCGCGTTGAGGTATTGGGTGAAGTCGCGCAAGGGATTCTTGCGCACTCCTTCCTCCAGCTCGAGCATGTCGTCGCGGAGACCTCTTGTCTCCCAACAAGAGTCGCTTTCCGTAGAACAAAGGTAGATATGGAGCGTTCCGTTGCTGTGGAGTTCTGTCAGGCGCTGGTGCAGTTCAATCTTGGGAATGACCACAAAGTCCGGTTCATTGCTTTTGAAGCTGTGCAGCACAAAAACCCAAAACTCAGCTGGAGAGTCCTTCAGCTTGTTTCTGTTTAGTGCAAACCAACTTAGGCAGCGGAGCGAATCCCGCAACACGGCGGATTTCCCCGGCAAGAAGTCCTTCCCGTATTTCGCTTGCAGCGAGACCGTGCGCCGGTTTGCGCGGTCGGTCACCAACAAGTCGATTCCGGTATCCTTGGCTGGTATCCAAACATTCAACCCGAGCCGCTGCTGCAAGTGAAGGCCGACTAAGTATTCCCCAGCATGAATCGTGAACATCGGTCTCATGGGCGGTTGCCCCATGCTGCCACAAGCCACCGATTCTCCCCACTGGATTCCCACAGGGGGCGGTGAAATCCACAAAAAGAAAATGTGAAAAAATAGATTACGGGCACTTGACGAAACACATGGATTTGCTATACTCCCCTGATGTTGGCGGAGCCCTGATTTGGCAGGGAGTCCTCTGACGGACCGGGCCTGCCCACTTAATACGAGGTGCGGTTGGTTACGAACACCGGGTACCTGAACAACGAGCTTCGAGCATATCCGTTCGGGAGGCCGCGCGACTAAACGCGGCCCAAGCGAATGGACGGACATGCCCGGCGCTCGACGCCGGGTTTTTTATTGCTTGCTCGCAGGATCGGCTCCAAACCGATTTTGCGCTCCGCCGGGAGCGGAGACGTTCCGATCGGAAGCAGTTGAGCGGAACGGACGATCTTTGACAACTGAAGGAAGTAGGCATTGCGCGCGCGAATTTTCCGGTTTCAGGGTTTGTACTTGCAAACCCTGAGCTGAAAGCGTTCGCGTGGCGCAATACCGCAAGTTTGCTCAAGTAGCGCAATGTGGAAAGGCGAACTTGTCCACGCGCGGATCGTGTGCCTGAAGCCGGACATTCTGTGAAGAAAGTCCGGTGGCGGGACATACGGACCTTGAAGAACAAAGCGCCAGGGGATTGCAAGAGCCCTGGCTGCGGAGTTCGTCAAGATTTCGGTTCGGAAAGGAGCCGAGACGTGTTGGGTAAGTTTTATGGTCAAGCTACTAAGAGCGTACGGTGGATGCCTTGGCGCCAACAGGCGAAGAAGGACGTGGCAAGCTGCGATAAGCCTCGGATAGCCGCAAGCAGGCCTTGACCCGAGGATTTCCGAATGGGGAAACCCGAGCCGGTAAAACCGGCTTACGGCCCGCTGAATCCATAGGCGGGTGCGAGCTAACCCAGGGAAGTGAACCATCTCAGTACCTGGAGGAAAATAAATCAAACGAGATTCCGAAAGTAGCGGCGAGCGAAATCGGAACAGCCCAAACCCCGGTATTTATACCGGGGGGTTGTAGGACCGCGTGAGTAGAGTTACCAAACCGGAGGCTAGGTGAACCCGCTGGAAAGCGGGGCCATAGAATGTGATAGCCATGTAACCGAAAGCTTACCGGACTCGAAGCGGTATCCTGAGTACTACGGGGCACGAGAAACCCCGTGGGAATCTGGGGAGACCACTCTCCAAGGCTAAATACTCGTTGGCGACCGATAGTGAACCAGTACCGTGAGGGAAAGGCGAAAAGCACCCCTGCGAGGGGAGTGAAATAGAACCTGAAACCGTATGCTTACAAGCAGTC
>DATIZQ010000108.1:0-2150 GCA_035517015.1 Candidatus Acidiferrum sp.
GTTGCCAAGCGCCGGATGATCGAGCTGGTAGTGGCCGCTCGCATCCGTCTTTGTCTGGGCGACGGGCTGCATCGTGCCCTGAAGCTGAATCAAGATCACGTCCACACCCGCGGCGGGCTTGCCTGTCGTGCCGTTCGTCACCCTGCCTGTGACCGTGCCAGCGAAGCTCACCGAGGCAAAGAAGCAGGGAAGCAGGAAAAAGAAGAGCAGATCTCGGGTGAAGCGACGCGCTTTGTGGATCGGGGCTTTAGCCCCGACATAAGCCGCAGTCCGCGAGGTCGGCTTCAGCCGCTGAAGTTCCCTCATGCGCGTGGCGCCTTCTGGGTCGCTGCCTGCCGCGTGGCGGGCGTGGGCGCTCCGCCGGTCAACGTGTCCATTTCCGCGAGGACACGGGCGGCTTCGATTTCGAGTGACTGTTTGATCTCGTCGTAGTCCTTCTCGGAAAATTTCCCCGCGCGATACTCAAATCTCAAATCGCGCAGATTCTCATAGATCGCGTCGCGCCGGTCGAGCAATTGATCCAGCTTGGTCCGGTGCGGTGCGGCGTCTGAAGGCTCGCGCCGGACGCCAAAAATAAAGATGACCGCCGCAATCGTCAGCAGCGCGCACGCGACGGCGATATCGATGTCACTCATCGGAGTCTCTACCCGCCTCGTGCCGTGCACGAGCGAGCAGGTCGGACGGAATCTCGGGTCCGGCGGCTGGTGTCAGAGTGGCTCGCCGCCGCCATCGCCTCACGAGTTCCCAGACCAACCAAAGCGCCAGCAATGGCGCCACGATCGGCACTACCCAGACCAGTCCGGTAAATCCCGTCTTCGGCGGATCCACGAGCACGGTCGGGCCGTACTCCTGAATGAATGATTGCAAAACCAAGTCGTCCGAATCCCCACGCGCGATCCGCTCGTCCAGCTCCTTCAGCATCGCATGCGACGTTGTGCAGCCCACGTGATTGCATGCCGTGAGAATCTCATTGCAGCCGCAGACGCACATCATCCGCCCACCGAGGCGCTTCGCGCGTTCCGTCTGCTGGGCGCCCAGAGAGGCGGAGAGTGAAAGCGCTAGAACGAGTGCCGGAAGGACAGCGCCGAGAGAGCGCGTGACGCGACGGCCGCGGCTTTGATTAGTCATGGCCTTCGCTGTGGCGAATCGGCGCGCTGGCCGGCGCCGCCTGAGGTGCAACGCTTTCGCCCCAGGCTTTTTCCGCAATCGGCCGCAGGACGAGCGCAGCGCTCCGGCTCGGGAACATCGCTAGCCCTGTTCCCAGCACGACGACGATGCCGCCGAACCAAATCCACTTCACCAGCGGATTCAGATACGCGTGAATTACTGGCTTGCCCGTTTCTGGACTGGCGCCCGCGTAGACGAGGTACAGGTCGCGCAGCGGCGTGCTCTCAACCGCGACCATCGTCTCGGACACTTGACTCGCCAAATACGTCCTGTGCTCGGGATAGAGCATCATCTGAGACTTGCCGTCGCGAAAGACTTCCAGCGTCGCACGGTCGGACGAGTAATTGCTGGTCGACGGCTGATCGAAATTCTGGCAGAGAATTTTGTACGGCCCAATCGAAAGCGTGTCGCCGATGTTCATTTCCTTTTGGATGTCCTGCTTGAACGCGGAGCCGGAAATGCCAATGAAGATCAGCACTATTCCGAAGTGGATCACGTAACCGCCGTAGCGCCGCGTATTGCGCATCGTCAATTCGCCGACGGCCGTAAGGAGATTCGTTCCGTCGCGCGAGGCGATCACACGCGCGCCGCGATAGAATTCGGCGGCAATCGTCAACGTCACGAAGACGGACAACACGAGGCAAATCAGCGGATAGAATTCGCGATACCCGAACGCAAACGCCACAGCGCCTGCGATGACGCCTCCCGCAAGCGGCCACGCAAAATTGCGCCTCAGCGAATCGTAGGACGTCTTGCGCCACGCGAGCAGCGGCCCCACCCCCGTCAGGAACAACAGGAAAAGCGCGATCGGCACGTTGACTTTGTTGAAGAACGGCGGTCCCACGCTGATCTTGTTGCCCGTGACAGCTTCCGAGAGCACAGGGAAGAGCGTTCCCCAAAGCACCGCGAAACACGCGGCCAGCAGAATCAAATTGTTGAAAAGGAAGCTCGATTCGCGCGACACGAGCGAATCGAGTTGATTG
>DATIZQ010000109.1:0-2381 GCA_035517015.1 Candidatus Acidiferrum sp.
GAGGGTGGGAACATCGGCGTTCGTTCCGGCGGTATCTGCCCCTTCCCTCTTCGAATCAACAGATCGCGTCGAAAACGATAGCCTCGACCGCATTCGCACCGACATCGGCCCCAATTGCACTCGCTGCAAGCTGCACAAGGCCCGCACCAACATCGTCTTTGGCGTCGGCAATCCCAAGGCGCAGCTCGTCTTTGTCGGGGAGGGTCCCGGCCGCGACGAAGACGAGCAGGGTGAGCCCTTTGTCGGCCGCGCGGGCAAACTGCTCACGCAGATGATCGAAGCGATGGGCCTGCGCCGCCAGGACGTTTACATCTGCAACGTCGTCAAATGCCGCCCGCCCGAAAATCGCCTGCCGGAAAAAGACGAGATCGCCACCTGCTCCCCCTATCTTTTGCGCCAGCTCGACGCCATCGGGCCCAAAGTCATCTGCTGCCTCGGCGCATGTTCAGCCCAAACTCTGCTCAACACCAATCAGGGAATTTCCCGTTACCGCGGCGGATGGTTCGATTATCGCGGCGCCAAACTAATTGCGACGTACCACCCCGCCTATCTCCTGCGCAATCCGAACGCAAAGAGCGACGTCTGGAAAGATCTGCAAAAAGTAATGTCGGTCCTCGGCCTTCAACCCCCCAAGAAAAAATGAGCATCGAGACTGACAGGTGGAAGCGTGGGGCGTCATCCCCACGAGAAGTCGTGTGCGAAAGATCGGGCTTTAGCCCTGGGCCGCTCGCGCCCTAGAATTCGTTTACCCGTGGACATACTCCTCGGAATATCGGCGGCATTCGGCTGGGGCTTTGCAGACTTCTCCGCGCGCTTCGCCACGCGCCGCATCGGCGCCTTCCGCACGCTGATGATCATGCAGTTCTTCGGCTTTGCCGCGCTGACCCTGTTTCTCTGGCTCACCGGCGGCTTCTCCCGCACCTTCCCGCACGGCTGGATTCCCTGGCTATTCGCCGTCTTTGCCGGCCTGCTCAACGCGATCTCAGGCTTCTGCCTCTACCGTTCCTTCGAAGTGGGCCTCATCAGCATCGCCGGCCCGGTCTCCTCTTCGTATCCGGCGCTCACCGTTGCCCTCGCGCTGCTCAGCGGCGAACGCATCCACGCCCTGCGCGCCTTCGGGCTCGCTCTCACATTCGGCGGAATGATTCTCGCCGCGATTACGATCGCGCCCGATGAAGCGCACGCCGTCGATCCGCAGACGCATCACGCCCGCGCCCACGTCTCCAAAGGCGCCGCGTTTGCCATCGTCGCGTCCGTCGGCTACGGCTTCATGTTCTGGTGGCTCGGCTTCCATGTCGTCCCCTTCATCGGCAGCGGCGTCTCGGTCTGGGTCATCCGCATCACCACGCTCACCACTCTTCTTCTCGCCGGCGCGCCGGCTGGCAAAGTCCTTCCGCTCCCGCGCGGCAGCGTTTGGTGGCTGGTGTTCGTCACCGGCCTCATGGACACGTCCGCCTTCGTCGCCAATAACGCCGGCCTGCGCAACGGGCATGTCGCCATCGTCAGCGTTCTCGGCTCGCTCTACGGCGCCGTCACCGTGCTGCTCTCCCGGATCTTCCTCCGCGAGCGCATGGAGCGCAGTCAGTGGCTCGGTATCGCCCTCATATTCGGCGGCATCGTACTCGTCAGCCTGTAGCCACCTGCTGCTAAACTATTGCGCTGCCATGCCGCGCTACTGCGAAGTCGCAGTCCCGGTTCCTCTCCGCACGACGTTCACCTACGCCGTGCCGGAATCGCTCAATGGCGAGCCGCTGATTGGCCGGCGCGTCATCGTTCCCTTCGGGAAGCGGGCGATCGTCGGCGTCGGACTGGCGGAATCCGAAAATCCGCCGAACGGAGCCCGCGTCAAAGAGATTGCCGAGCTGATGGACCCGCTCCCGGCGCTCCCACCTAAGCTCATCGAATTGGGCCATTGGATCAGCCGCTACTATGTCGCGCCTGTTGGCGAAGCGTTCCGCGCAATGCTGCCCCCGGAAATCGAGCTGCGCCAGGATCGCGCCTACTCGATCACAGATGCCGGCCGGTCCTGTCTCCGCGAACTCGCCGCTGCAGAGGAACGAACGGACGAGGAGCGCGCTGAATTCGAACTCCTGTGTAAATTCGACAACGCCGATTCGTCTGTTTCGTCGGCTCGATTGCGACGCCATCCCGGCGTCGAAGCGCTCGCCGGAAAACTTATCCGTCGCGGCTGTCTCACTGCAAGCGAGCTACTCCGCCGCCGAAAAAGCCGCACGCAAAAGATCGTCGCCTGGAAACTTGGACCGGTGGAAGCGCGGGGTTTCAACCCCGCGGAAAGCGGTCCCGCCAGTTCAGGGGTTTTAACCCCGGAGGCTTCAGCCGCTGAGGGTCTACGAGACGCCCAAGAGGACAGCATTTTAGGG
>DATIZQ010000110.1:0-64119 GCA_035517015.1 Candidatus Acidiferrum sp.
GAGCTGGACAGTCCAGCCGCGGTTTTTCTCTGATCGAGTTGCTGATCGTCGTTGCGATCATCTTGATCATCGCCGCCATCGCGATTCCGAACCTACTCCGTTCCCGCATCGCCGCCAACGAAGCTGCGGCCGCGGAGAACATCAGGACGATCACTACGGCGGCGGTTGTGTACAACACCACCTACGGAAATGGGTTTCCCCCGACTCTTCAGACTCTCGGTAACCCAAACGGCGTGGTGCTGGCGAACTGCGATAATGCGATCTTGATCGAGCCGAATCTCTCCACTCCGCCATATCGCAAGAGCGGATATACATATGCATATGCCGGAGGCGACGGCGCCGCGCCGCAGGCCAACGGCTGCACAGCCCCTGGGTTCTTTGGCTACCTCGTGACCGCGACGCCCATCAGTCAGGACGTAACGGGCACGCGAGCCTTTTGCAGCAACCAGCCGGCCATCATTTATTTCGACGCGACCGGGAATACGCCGGCGTCCGAAAATGCCTGCATGGCTCTTCCGGCCGTCCAGTAGCTCCACGCGGGCTTTCTCCCTTTCCATTTGATTCCGTTCATCGCCGGCATTGGAACGTCCGGCCGCGTACATTCCTGATAGACTCAAGCTGTGATGAACTTCGTGCTGTGCGTGCTGGCCGCCGTCGCGCTGCCCGCCACTCCCAACGCCAACGCCGTTCGACGCGCGCTCGAGGCGCGCTACAGGCACGCGGCAACGCTGAAAGCCGCGTTTTACGAGCGCTTCAGCGACGGCAAGGGCGGAGGGCAAGCCGAATCCGGAACAGTCTATTTCTCGCGTCCTGGGCGCATGCGTTGGGAGTACGAATCTCCCGAACGAAAGCTGTTCTTGGTCGACGGCGCGAACGTATGGTTCTACGTTCCCGCCGACCACACCGCCAGCCGCGCCAAGATGAAGGAAAGCTCGGATTGGCGCACGCCCATCGCGCTGCTCGCCGGCAAGGCCGACTTGGCGAAGCTGTGCAGCAGCCTCGAAATCGTCGATTCCGCTTCCGCTAGTGCGAACGGGAAGCTGCTGGCGGCCGGGGACTCGGTCTTGCGCTGCAAGCCCCGCGAGGCGTCCGATGAGCTGGGCGGCGCTATCACCGATGTCCTGTTCGAGACGGATCCCGAGGCTCATCTCATTCGCGTCGTCATTCGCCAGCCCGGAAATCTCGAGACCGAGTTCCGCTTCGGCAATTGGCAGGAGAACATCCCCATCCCCGAAATCAAGTTCCACTTCGAGCCCCCGCCCGGTGTTGAGATCGTCGACGAAGAAAAACTCGCTGGCGAGTTGCACTAGCCCCGGCGACGCCGGATCAGCGTTTTCCGCCTCGAAACGTGGAGAGAACATTTGCGGCGCATGGTAGTCTCTTCCCGCTCACTTGACAGTTAGTGGGCGTAAGCCATGAGCCCGACAGCGGTCGAGCAAATCCGCGATCAGATCCGCACCGGCCGCTGGCAGGCGGCTTCTGACCAGCTCAGGAGCCTCACCGCTCATGCCGCCGCAGACTTACTGATGCTCGTGCCGTTTGACGAGCAACAATCCCTCTTTCGCAAGCTGCCCCCGGATCTTGCAGCTTCGCTCGTCGCAGGCTTTCCCTATTTTCACGCCTACGTTCTCCTGCATTCGATGTCGGTCGAGGCCATGCGCGCCATCGTCGACCGGATGGGGCAGGCCGAACTCGATCACTTCCTTGACGCGCTGCCCGAAGAGGCCTGGCACCACCTGATGCGCGAACTCGGTACGGGAGCGCGCATCGAACCGGGCGCAGCCGCCGTCGAAGAACTCGGACGACCTGCCCCGGAGCGCCTTGTCGAGCCGATCATTCAGGCGCGGCAAGTCGAAAAGAGCTTTCGGCAGCCGGACGGCCGCCAGATTCAGGTGATCGCCCCGCTCGATCTGTCCGTCGAGCCTGACTGCGTGACGGCGCTCCTCGGTCCCTCGGGCTCCGGCAAATCGACGCTCCTCAGGATGCTGTCAGGCCTGACGAAGCCGACCAGCGGCGCCGTGTTCTGGCACGACGTTCCCCTCACGGACGCCAATCCGAGCGTAGCCATCGTTTTCCAGAGCTTTGCCCTGTTCCCATGGCTTACGGTGCTCGACAACGTGGAAGCCCCTCTGCTCGCGCGGGCGCTGCCGCCATTCGAACGCCATCGCCGGGCGCTGCGCGCCCTGAATTCCGTCGGATTGAAGGGTTTCGAGAGCGCTTACCCGAAGGAACTCTCAGGAGGAATGAAACAGCGCGTCGGCTTCGCGCGGGCTCTGGCGGTTGAGCCAGAGGTTCTCTTCATGGACGAGCCGTTTTCAGCGCTCGACGTGCTGACGGCCGAAAACCTTCGCGGTGAGCTGATGGAGCTGTGGATCGCGAAGAAAATCCCCACGCGCAGCATTTTCATCGTGACGCACAACATCGAGGAAGCCGTGCTGCTCGCGGACCGCATCATCGTCCTCGGGTCCAACCCCGCGCGCATCCGTGCTGATTTTCGCGTTCCGTTGCCGCAGCCTCGGGATCGCAAGTCCGCGACGTTCGTGCTCTACGTCGATTACATCTACAAAGTAATGACGCAGCCCGAGCTCGAGCTTGCGCCCCCCTCCGCTCGCGAGCGTCCCGCGAAACCCCCGATCAAGCCTCTCCCTCACACGCGCCCCGGCGGAATTGCGGGCCTCCTCGAACTGCTTCTGGACCGCGGCGGCAAAGAGGACATGTACCACGTCTCCGACGATCTTCTCCTCGAGGTGGATGATCTCCTCCCGATCACCGACGCCGCCACGCTCCTTGGCTTTGCCGAGACGCGCGAGGGCGACATCACAATCACCCCGCAGGGCAGGGAATTCGCGCAAGCGGATATTCAGCGTCGCAAGGAGCTTTTTCGCGAGGCGTTGCTCTCTCACCCGACATTCCTGCAGACCATCGATTCGGCGCTTCACCGGAAATCGGACCACACCATGCCGCTGGAATTCTTTCGCGATCTTCTCGATGAACATTTCTCCGAGCACGAGGTGCAACAGCAGATCGAGACTGCCTTGAACTGGGGCCGCTACGCCGAGATTTTCACCTACGATCCCGAAGCGGATGCGCTCCGCCTGCATTCCTCCGAATCGCAGCACTCCTCGAGCGAAGCGTCGGCGTCCGCGCCATGACTCACACCTCGCAGAAATCCAGGACCGGCCTGCCGGCTTGGAGCGCTCTTCCTTCCGCCATCCCGTCGCTGCTCGAAGACGCTCCGATCATCGTCGCCGCGCTGGCGATCTTCTACGCGTTCGTTGCGCTGGCTCACTACTGGCTGAGTCCGGTCAACGCCCACGCTGAAATCAGCCTCGCCCCGAGCGTGCTTCCCAGGTATGCGGCCTACTCCGTGCTTCGCATCGCGATCTCGTACGCAATCAGCCTGCTGGCCGCCATCTTGTCGGGCTATGCAGCGGCATATAACCCTCGTGTCGAACGCTTCATGATCCCCATCCTCGATACGCTGCAGTCGATTCCGGTTCTCAGCTTTCTGCCTCCCGTGATGCTGTCGATGGTGGCGCTTTTTCCGACCCGCCAGTTGGGCATTGAACTCGGCTCGATCCTGCTCATCTCCACCGGACAGGTCTGGAACATGGCGTTCAGCTTCTACTCCTCGCTCAAGAGCATTCCCCGCGAAATGCACGAAGTCGCCGAGGTCTATCGCTGGAGCCGTTGGCAGAAATTCACGCAGGTGGAGATGCCGTACGCCACGATTGGCCTGGTCTGGAATTCGATGATGTCCGTCGCGGGCGCGTGGTTTTTCCTGATCGCCTGCGAAATGTTTGTTCTCGGCGATCGCGATCTTCGCCTGCCGGGCCTGGGCTCCTACCTGCAAACGGCCGCCAACGCCGGCAATGCGCGCGCGATCCTCTGGGGCCTCGCCGTGATGATTGGCGTCATCGTGCTCATCGACCAGCTTGTCTGGCGTCCCGCTATCGCGTGGGCCGAGAAATTCAAGTTCGAGCAAGTGGAAGCGGCGGAGCCGCCCCGGTCTCCCGTCCTCAATTTCCTGCGGCGCTCGAGGATTCTCCCGTTTATTGCGAACCACTCGACGCGGCCTGCCGAACAGCGCCTCACGCTGCATTTCGCGCGAAAGCAAGCCGCCCGGGTTTCCGGAGGGAATGCCAGCCCGGCAAGGAGATGGTTTGGCTGGATTATCCTCGTCGCAGCGCTCGCCGGCATCGTCTACGCGGCTGTCAAGATGTTCGCGCTGCTTCTCTCGCTTACCAGGCCGGAGCTGCACGCCATTGTAACGGGCGCCGCCGCGACTTTCCTCCGTGTCGAACTCGCGTTGCTTCTTGCGGGCCTGTGGACGATCCCGGTTGGACTCTACGTCGGCTTGCGCCCAAAGCTCTCCGCGATCGCGCAACCAATCGCTGAAATTGCCGCTTCCGTTCCCGCCACCGCGCTCTTTCCGATCCTCCTCCTGATGCTGATTCGCCTCGGTGGAGGTCTGGGCATCGGCTCGATCACACTACTTCTCCTAGGCACGCAATGGTACATCCTGTTCAACGTCATTGCCGGCGCGATCGCTCTTCCAACCGATCTGAAGGAAGTCTGTGACACCTTCCGCTTCGGCAGCTACGAAAGATGGCGGGACTTGCTTCTGCCGGGAATTTTCCCGTTTCTGATTACCGCCTTCGTCACGGCTTCCGGTGGGGCGTGGAACGCGAGCATCGTCGCCGAGTATTTTCACTTCAAGGGCCAGACCTTCTCCACCGTTGGTTTGGGCGCCGTGATCAGCAGCGCCACAGACGCCGGCAACTTCCGTGTCCTGGTCGCCGCCACCGTCGTCATGGCCGCGATGGTCGTCACGATCAATCGCCTCGTGTGGCGCCGCCTGTACGGCCTCGCCTCTACGAGATTCAAGCTCGAAACGTAGCCCGTGCGCTCATTTCTGATTCGAACACCCGGGGAGATTTCGATCTAAACGACTTTCACTCGGGTGCGTCCAATCTTTCGAACAGCGATCGGGAGGTTGCGCGCGAGCCTCACCCGCGATACAGCCTTTTGGCCGTTGTTACATCCTAATGACTGTTCTCATTTAGGGCCTCAGGATTGGCCCAAGAAGGGGTATGCTACACTTCTCAGCGGTTCCCGCACCCCGCACCGGGCGGCCGTAACCAACCATGGGTGAATTTGTCTGCAAAGTCGGTGACGCCTCCGGCCGCATCTTTCAGCAGGTCGAGACGGCGCAATCAGAGGACGAAGCGCGCCAGAAGCTCTCCGAGCGCGGCTACTATGTCTTTGCGATCCGCGATCACTTTGACCTGCTTTCGCAGCTCAGCCGTTCGAGAGCCGACCGCGCGATTCGTCCGAACGATTTCCTCATCTTCAATCAGCAATTCAACACGCTGGTGAAGGCGGGGCTGCCGATCCTGAAGGCCCTCGACCTCCTGGCCGAGCGCGCCGCGGCGCAGAAGCTGCGCCCCATCCTCGCTGACGTGCGCCAACGCGTTCGCGATGGCGAGCTGCTTTCGGAGGCCCTGGTTGCGCAGGGCTCGTTTCCACCGGTGTACGTTACGGCGATCACCGCCGGCGAGCGGAGCGGCAATTTGACCGGCGTCCTCGATCAATACATCAACTACTTGCGGGTGAGCACCGGCTTCCGGCGTTCGTTGATCACGGCCCTGATCTATCCCGTGATTCTCGTTTGCGCCGTCATCCTCGTCCTGTCGTACCTCGTCACCTACGCCATGCCGCGGTTCGCCGAGCTCTATAGGGATCTCGGCGTGCCGTTGCCGAGAATCACGCAGATTGTTTTGGCGCTCGCGCTTCCTCTCCGCAACTATTTTATCTTTGTCGCCGGGGCCGTCATTATCGGCGCCGTCGCAATCTTCTTGTGGACTCGAACGGATCACGGCGCGCTCGTCATCGACCGCTTGAAGCCGCGCGCGCCCATTCTCGGAGACATCTGGCTGAAATCGCAGATCGCGCAATTCGTCCGCACGCTCTCCACTCTGTTGGCTGGCGGCACTCCCCTGGTCTCCGCGCTGCAGACGTCCGCCTCGGCAATCGGCAGCAAGCTCATTTCGACGTCGGTGGAGCAGGCGGCCGGGCGCGTGAAGGAAGGCGAGACGTTGCACGCCAGCCTGGCCGAAACGCGGCTGATTCCGGACCTCGCGCTCGAGATGATCGAGGTCGGCGAGGCCTCGGGCGCTCTCGCCGCCATGCTCACCAGCGTCGCCGAGTTCTACGAGGAGGAAGTGAGCACGCGGCTGGAACGCACGCTCATCTGGATTTCGCCCGCCATTTTGGTGGTCATGGCGCTTGTGATAGGCTTGATTCTTATAGCGCTCTATCTTCCGATGTTCTCTCTCCAGATCGGGTCTGCCGGAGGCGCGTAAGTTCGATGGCGACGACAGGGCACAATAATCCGAATCCGCCGGGCACCGGCGCAGGCGCGTCGAATGACGCCGCCGAGCGCGAGCAGGCCCGGCGTCTTGCGGAGCGCTATCGCTGTCCGTTCGTCGATCTGCGCGAGCAGCGAATCGATCCCGACCTCTTCCGCAGCATCCCGGCGGAGATGATGTTCCGCTACAACTTCGTTCCCCTCGAGGCGCACGACAGCACGCTCGTCGTGGCCATGGCTGACCCGAGCCAGTTGCACCTCACCGACGAGCTTTCGCTGCTCCTCGGCAAGCGCCTGCAAATCAAGGTTGCGACGATGTCGCAGATCGGCGATCTGCTGAAGCGCACGGAACAGTCGCAGCGCGTTCTCGATCAGGCCACCGAGGGCTTCACGCTGCAGGTGGTCAGCGAGGAGGAGGACAGCGAAGAAAACATTTCGATGGAGAAGCTCACGCGCGATACCGGCGTGAGCCCCGTCGTGCGGCTTGTCGACACCGTCATCTTCACCGCCCTCGAGCGCCGAGCCAGCGACATTCACATCGAGACTCGCAACTCCGAAGTGGTGGTCAAGTACCGCATCGACGGCGTGCTGACGTACGCGATGCAGCCACTGGCCAAGGACTGGCACGCCACGATTCTTTCGCGCATCAAGGTGATGAGCGAGCTCGACATTGCCGAGCGCCGCGTCCCGCAGGACGGCCGCTTCCGCGTCCGATACAAGGGCCGCTTCGTCGATTTCCGCGTCTCGATTATGCCTTCGATCCACGGCGAAGACGCGGTCCTGCGCGTTCTCGACAAGGAGACGCTGAGCGAGAAGTTCCGCAACCTGACTCTCGACGTCGTCGGATTCGACGCCGACGAGGTCGCCAAGTTTCGCCGTTACATCCACGAGCCCTACGGCATGGTGCTGGTCACCGGCCCGACCGGTTCCGGCAAGACGACCACGCTCTACGCGGCCATCAACGAAATCAAGAACGACGAGGACAAGATCATCACGATCGAGGATCCCGTCGAATATCAGGTCCGCGGAATCACGCAGATTCCCGTGAACGAGAAGAAGGGGCTCACGTTCGCGCGCGGCCTCCGCTCCATCCTGCGCCACGACCCGGACAAGATCATGGTCGGCGAAATTCGCGACCAGGAAACCGCCCAGATCGCCATCAACTCTGCGCTCACCGGCCACCTCGTTTTCACCACCGTGCACGCGAACAACGTTACGGACGTCATCGGCCGCTTCATCAATATGGGCGTCGAGCCGTACAATTTCGTCTCGGCGCTGAACTGCATCATGGCGCAGCGCCTGGTCCGGGTGATCTGCGAGAGCTGCAAGAAGCAGGTGCGCTATTCGCCGGAGGCGCTCAAGGAATCCGGTCTCGATCCCGCCGAATGGAGCCAGGTGCCGTTCTACGAAGGTCCCGGTTGCCTGGAATGTTCCGGCAGCGGATATCGAGGCCGCAGTGCGATCACGGAGTTGTTGGATCTATCCGACCGCATTCGAGAAATGATTATCGACCGGCGTCCCACATCGGAAATCAAGCGCGCCGCGAAAGCGGAAGGCATGTCGTTTCTCCGTGAGTCGGGGCTTCGCAAGGTTCGGGCCGGCGTCACCACGCTGCGCGAAATCAACAAGGTGACCTTCCTTGACTAGCTCGGCCAGCCTCACGACACAATTCTACAAGCTCGGACCCGTGCGCCGGGTGGAGCGCTGGCTCAACGCCATGCCGCATCCGTCGATGGTCGTCGAGATTGCCTCGAATCACGTTGCCGCGGCCCGCTGGGGTGGCTCGCGCGGCAACCTCGAATCGTTTGCCATTGAGCCCTTGCCGGCTGGCGCCGTCATGCCTTCTCCCGTCGACGCGAACGTTCCTCAGCCGGACGCCGTCAAGTCGGCGCTGCGCCGCGTTTTCAGTCGCGTGCCGCATCACGGCGGCCAGGTGGCGCTGCTCATTCCGGATCCCGTTGTGCGCGTCTTCATTCTGCCGTTCGAAACTTTGCCGCGGCGCGCGGACGAGGCGCTTCCCCTGCTGCGCTGGCGGCTGAAAAAGAGCGTGCCGTTCGACGTGGATGAGACGGTCGTCTCGTGGATGCGCCAGGAGAGCCGCGCGGAAAAACTGGAAGTTGTCACGGCGGTCGCGCGCCAGCGAATCGTCCGCGAATACGAACAGATCGTGGAGTCGTTCGGAGCCGTCCCCGGGGTTGTTCTGAGCTCGACGCTCGCGGCACTGCCGCTTCTGGAAGACCGCGGCGCGACGCTCCTGGTGCGCTTGAACGGCCGGACGCTCACCACTGTGATTGTGCGTATGGGCAGCCTGTGCGTGTATCGCTCCTCGGACTTGTCGCGTGACGCCGCATCGCTCGATCCTCACCTGGTGCTCGACGAGATTTTTCCCGCGATCGCTTACTATCAGGATACCTGGGGCGGGAGCGTCGACCGGGCTCGCCTTTCAGGCTTCGGCGCGCAACAGGACTCTTTTGGCCGCGCGCTTTCGCAGGAATTGGGGATCTCTGCCGGTCCGCTGTCGGACAGCGCGGAGACCACGCAACTCCCTTCGAACGTGAAGGATCTGGTTCGCCAGGATCTGGACGGGCTGGTCGGCTGGATGTTGAACCGAGGTTCATGACGCGCCGCGGGGCTGCGTAGCGCTTCGTGCCGCGGCCCGTGAGATGAAACGATGAAGCTTCAACTCAATCTATCGACGACACCGCAGGAAAACCGGAGGCCGTTCCTCGCTGCAGCGACCCTCATCGGGGCCATTGGCCTCGTAGCGCTTGTCATTCTCTCGCAAGCCGCGTTCCGTTCCTGGCGATCGAATCGCCAGATGCACTCGGATA
This sequence comes from Candidatus Acidiferrum sp., assembly GCA_035517015.1. Lineage (GTDB taxonomy): Bacteria > Acidobacteriota > Terriglobia > Acidiferrales > UBA7541 > Palsa-295. The sequence goes on from DATIZQ010000110.1 coordinate 9,202, forward strand.
TCAGCCGCCTCGAGAGTGAGATTGAGGCCAGCAGCCGGCAGCAGCAGGAGCTGGAAAACTATTTTCGGACGCCCGAAGCGCGAAAGGTGCTCGACCGCGCGAACTTCCTGAACTCCCTCATCGGCGAGAGAAGCTTCCCGTGGACGAAGATCTTTGCCGATCTCGAGGAAACCCTCCCGGCGGGCGTGCGCGTCGTGAATATCTCGCCGAAGCTCGTCGACGGCCGCGCCGAGGTCCTTCTGACGATCGGCGCCGCCAGCGATGAACAGAAGATTCACTTTCTCGAGGCGATCGAAAAATCGAAAGCGTTTTCCGATATCCACGTGACCGCGGAGCGCCGCATGGACCAGGCCGGCGCCGCGGACCGGATCGTTCTTGACTTGAGCGCGGTCTACGCAATCACATGAGCACGCAAAGCTCCTGGAGCAGCACAAAGCGAATTACCACCGTTGCGCTGGCGGTCTTGCTGGCGGCGGACGTCGGTCTCGGCGTCTTTCTCTGGCAGAGCTCCCGCCAGAGGCCCGAAGAATTGCGCGCTCAGCGCGAAAACCTCGCGCTGCAAGCGAAGCTGCGCAAGGCTGAAGTCGAGCGCGGCCAGAGGATTCGCGCCTCCCTCTCGCAGGTTGGGATCGATTGCGACAAGTTCTACCAGAACACGTTTCTCAACCGCGCGATGGGCTATTCCGCCGTCGAAGCCGATTTCAATTCCATCGCCGAGAAAGCCGGTCTGCACACCTCCGCCGTCAACTTCAAGGAAAAGGAAATCAAGGATCGCGGCGTCACCGAGCTTTCCATTTCGACCAGCGTGGATGGCAGCTACTCCTCCGTCATTCAATTCATCAACGGGCTCGAGCAGTCGAAAAATTTCTATCTCTTGAGTGATTTGCACTTGACCTCCGCAAGCGCGGGGGCCATCAAGCTCCAGCTCGATTTGCGCACGTACTTTAGGACCTGAACCATGTCGCGCCGCACTCAGATCATCGTGCTCGTCGGCCTCGTGATTCTGCTGGCGATCGTCTACGTGCGGAATCGGAACGACGTGCCTGGCTTTGGCGGCGTTCTTGCCGCCAATTCGAGATTCGTGCCGATCGACGTGCAGGAGCCCAACCTCCGCCTCGATCTCCTCGCCCAGACTCATCGTTCCACGTACAACGGTTCGAACCGCAACATCTTCGACATCACCGCGGTGCCAGTGAAACCGCAACCGGGCCAGCCCGGCCAGTCGGTCGTGGCCCAGGAGCCGCCGCATGTGGGCGATATCTATCCGCAGAAGCCGCCCCCGCCGCCGCCCCCGCACCTTCCGGCGCAATTCTTCGGCTACGAAACCAGGCCCGGCAGCACCATTCGCGTGGGCTTCTTCCTGAGCGGCGACGATGTGATCGTTGCCGCCGAGGGCGACACGCTGATGGGCAATTTCCGCCTCCTGCACATCGGCAACGACTCCGCTGACATCGAGGAAATCTCCACGGGCCGCCACTTCACGGTTGCCCTCGAACAGCCGCCCGGCGAGGCTTCGCCCTCATGATTCCTCTTTTGCTGCCGAAGCGCTCTTGCGCGCGCACGATGCAGCCGCGGCGCGGATCGCGCCGCCGCGCGTCGCGCCAGTCTGGCTACGCCTACCTGATGGCGTTGTTGATGGTTCTGGTCGTGCTGGCCTCCTCGGTGGCAATCATGTTGAACGCCGCCACCCAGGCTCGCCGGCAGCGCGAGGAGGACATGATCTGGCGCGGCCGCCAATATGTCCGCGCCATCAAGCTCTACTATCGCCGCACCGGTCACTATCCGCAGAACGTCGACGATCTCGAGAACGGCCTCGCCAACATCCATTTCCTCCGCGACAACTACAAAGATCCGATGAACACGGCCGAGGACGGCAGTTGGCGCTTCATCTACACGAATGCGTCGGGCCAGATTATCGGCAGCGTGCGCTACGCCACAATGCAGCAGATGGCCATCCTCGACCTCAACGGCGGCCAGATTCCCGGCGTCCCGAGCGATTCCGACTCCTCGCAGAGCAGCGGCGAAACGCCCGTGCCGCAGCCCGACCAGGGCACGTCGAGCAGCAATTGCCCGCCGGCCGGAACCTCGACCACCTCGGCTTCACCGGCGCCGCCCGCCAGCGCGCCGCCGACCTTCGGTGGCGCCCCGCCGCCCACCACAAATCCGAATCCCGGCTCCGCGCCACCGCCGGACTCAGGCCAGGTTTCGAGCGCTACCTGCCCGCCGGCGCAAGTTGTGCAGGGTGCGCTGCCCAGCCAAGGCGGGCTCTCGCTGGGTACGCAGCCGGGAGGCATGCAAGTCCCCGGCGTGCAGGCCGGCATGCAACTGGCGTCGCTTCAGGCGCTGATGCAGATGAAGCCCACGGGGGCCGTCGATGGCCCGGTGATCGGAGGCTTCCTCGTCGGCGTTGGCAGCAAAGTGGACGCGAAGTCCCAGAAAGTTTGGAAGGGCGGCAAGAAGTATAATCAGTGGGAATTCATCTGGAACCCATTGGAAGATCAGGCTTTAGCGCTTCAACAGGGAATGGGTCAAGGCGTCGGGATGGGCGGCCTGCTCGGCCAGCCGGGCGGCATCGGCGGCAACCCTGCGCCCACTTCGACCGGCCCCGGAATCAGTCCAGTCCAGGCGCCGACGACGCCCCAGCAGCCGCCACAGCCTTAGCCCCCGTAGCCACAGGCACGCCAGCGCCGCTCGTCGCGGCCCCGCCCAAGGCAGGCCCGCCGATTGCACCTCCGCGCACGGCCGCGCCAATCGCGGCCAACGGGTTCAGTTGCTCCTCGAACCACGCCATGCTTGGTTCGCCGCTCGCGCCCGTCTTCTTCGACTCCGCCAGGTCCGCCGTGATTCGCCGGACGTAGCGCTGCGTTTCGCGGAACGGCGGCACGCCGCGGTAGCGCTCCACCGTCTGCGGCCCGGCGTTGTACGCCGCGAGCGCCAGCCGCAAATTCCCGCCGTACTGCGCGAGCAATTCCTTCAGGTAGCGCGTGCCCGCGTCGATGTTCTGCGCCGGATCGAAGACGTTCGCCACCGAGTAGCGCGCCGCCGTCTGCGGCAGCAGTTGCATCAGCCCGAGCGCCTGCTTGCGCGAAATCGCGCGCGGATTGAAATTCGATTCCGCCGCGATCACGTGCTGAATCACGTCCTCGTCGACGCCGTGCTTCTCCGCCGCCGCGTGAATCAGGTTGCCGAACGGCCCCGCATCCCGATGCGCCGCCGGCGGATTCGGCGCGAAATTCTCTTCGGGCTCGATCGACGCCACCTCGCTCGCCGCGATGTCCACCGTGCCGCCCGCCACGGTCAGGCGCAAGCGGTCGCCGTCGCGCTGATAGCCGGTGATGTGCAGCCGCGCGCCCGAGCGCAGCACCGCATAATCCGCGCGCGCGGGCACAGCCGCCGCTGCCGCCGCAACCAGAATCGCCACGAAAATCGCGTGTCGCTTCATCGACTCCGCTCTTCCACCTTCCGGGGCTGAAGCCCCAAGACATTTTGTCGGGCTTCTTCCGGGCGGCCTGAAGACCGCCCTCCCCCGACTAAAGTTCGGGGGCTCCCACCCCAAACATTAATCCAACGCATACCTCCGAATCGCGGCCGCCAGGCCGTTTTCGTCGTTCGACAGGGTAACCGTCCAGCCCTTCGATTTCAATCCCTCCACCGAATTGCCCATCACCACCGGCAGGCCCGCGTATTCGAGCATTTCGCGATCGTTCCAGTTGTCGCCGATGGCCATCACCTCTTCGCGCCGGATGCCGAGCCGCCGCGCCCACTCCGCCAGCGCAAATCCCTTCGTCACGCCGTGCCGCAGCACGTCGAGCACGGAAATATCGCGCGTCAGGTATTCCGTGAACGCCAGCGTGTACTCGTCCGCGAACGGCAGCGCCTGCAGCTTCGTGAGCGCGTCGCGCACCGTCGCGCACAGCCCCACGAACATCACCTGAATCGGGTCCTCGGCCGGCGCGCCGTTCGAGCCGCGCAGGCAATCCGTCAGCGGGCTCACCTGCGCGATGAATTCGCGGCTGCGCCGGAAGTATCCGCCGCGAAAGGGATCGTCCCAGTCGACCGTCTGCAGAATCACCTGATTCTCGCGCGGCCGGTCGAACACCACCGACGCGAAGTCGCGAAACTCCGCCGTCGCCTCCAGGACGCGCCGCGCCGTCTCCGCCGGCAGAAGCAGCCGCTGGCGCGTTTCGCCTTCCTTCGATTTGATCAGCGCGCCGTTGTTGACGATCAGGTCCAGCTCGCACGGCAGCGCCTCCACGATCAGACGCGCCGAGTGGTACCGCCGCCCCGTCACCACCACGATTTCGATTCCGCGCGCCGCCGCTTCCGCGAGCGCCCGCGCGTTCTCTTCCGGGACCTTCGAGTCGGAGTTCAGCAGCGTCCCGTCGAGGTCCATCGCAATGAGCTTGATCGGCACCGAAGTATTGTACAGGGAAGGGAAAGAAGCAGAGGAAGCAAAGGAGGCAGAGGAGGCAGAAGAAGCAGAAGAAGCGGAGGAGGCTGCCTGCGACCGGCGACCCGTGGCCCGCGAGGCGGAGAAATTGGAGGAGATCGAGGGAGCGGATGAGGCCTCGGATTTGTATCGATTAGAATTGGCGGCGCTCGTTTGTTTTCTATAAGTTAGGGACGTTTCTGTTTCCACGTGTGTATCGATTAGAACGAACGGAGGACGACGGGTGTGCGACGAGGGGCGAGACAGTCCCGAGAAGGCGTGTAACTGTATATTAGACATGGGGTCGGCCCTGTGTTTTCAGCGAGTTAGAGCGTTTTCTAATCGCGGAACTGTATATTAGAAATCGGCGACCCTTCGCCTTTTGGCTCTGGGTGAACCCGCGACCCGCGAGCGGCGACCCGTGACCTGCCATCGCAATCTCCTTTCCGCGCGTTTAGGCGTGGTCGTACAGACACACGTCTACCGTCGTGTGCCCGCCCCATTCTTAGTTCAGGGTTTGCCCGCCACGGGGGCAAGCAAGTACAACCCTGAAACTTCTTTAGGCTCAGGGTTTGCAAGTACAAACCCTGAAACCCGGGCACACAAATAATTATTCTATTGTTAAGGAAAGATTCTTATATCACAGAAAGCGGAGGATTTCAAGACCCAGTACCAGTAGTACGAACGGAAAATTGTTGGCAGTCGAGAGTTAAACAGGTGAGAGCGCGAGCGTCGGGAGAGATGCTCAAATGAGGCGGGCGAATGAGCCTTGCCCGAAAAGACAAATCGCCGGCGGGACGCCAGCGCTACGACATCCGCCGCGATACGTCCGCGGCGATTTAAGAGGACCGCCAAGTCGCAGCCTCAAACCCATAGGACAACGAGTCGGCGGGACGCCAGTGGTACGGACGGAAAACGGTTGACAGTCGAGAGTTGGCGGTTGAGAGTCCGAAGCGCGCGGAGGGAACTGTGGAACTGAAAGACATATGGGCGGCCGCGGCGATTCTGATCGGGTTCGAGCTGGCGGGCTTCTCCTGGAGGATGGACCGGGAAATGAAGCTGCGCGAGGTGAGATTGAGGAATCCGCATGGGGGTTACACCTGGTTCCCACCCGCGGACTACCTGAACTTGTTCTCGTTGCTGGTAATCGTGTTCGGGGTTTTCCTGTTGCCGATGAGAGGCACTCTTACGGCTCATGCGGCGGGGAAGGCGTTAGTGGCCGGGCTGGTGCTGTTCGCAGGGTACCCGTTTGCGGTGCTTGGACACTACGGATTGCTGTTCACGAAGGGAAAGAGAGAGCTTCCCGGCGAGTATTGCACGGCGGCGGAGGGGGTGGTGGTAGCGGTGACGGTTGTGGTGGCCGTCGTTTCGGTTTTGTTCTAGCGGAGCCGAGAAGGAGAAAATCGCGGGCCGGGACGCTCCGACCAGCTACGTCGGGCGCCAGAACCTCACCAACCGGATGCAAATGCGCCGATTCACCCGGCTAACCAACGCATTCTCGAGGAAAATCGACAGCCGCATTGCGGCTATCGCGTTTCGCTACATGCACTGCGATTTCTGGCGCATTCACCAAGGTCACAGATCACGTATGGAGTGTGGCAGAAATTGTAGGTTTGCTGGACGCGCCGGCTAGAGCCGCCGCGTGAGTTTAGTTCACACCGATGTCAGTAATGCCAGAATACCCGAAGCAGCTATTTGTAAGTGGTAACTCGAGCGAAACTGACCGGTCACCGTATTGGACTATTCCTGTGAGAGAAAAAGCGGTTCGATTCATATATCTTGCCTTCAGCATTTCATTTCTGTGTTGGTCTTTCTTCGTGTGGGTGTGAGTGGCGTCGCAGTTGGGTGGGAGCCCCCGCATTTATGCGGGGGAGCAGCGCTTCAGCGCTGCGGAAAGCGCTTGGGAAGGTCTTCGGCTTCAGCCGCGGCGGGTTGGATTTTCGATATTCAATGCAGGTAAACTCCGCTTCCGTATGCCCCTGCCCTCCCAGGAAGTCCGCACTTTCCTCACATCTTCCACCACCTGGGAGCGCAGATCTCTCCTACAGTCGCACAGTCTGTGCGATCTCTTGCTCGACGTGATTCGCGAGAATCGGTCGAAGAAGAGGATGCAGGTGCACGAGTTCGTGTTTATGCGCGACCACATTCACCTGATTCTCACGCCCGATCCCGTCGTATCGCTCGAGAAGGCCATGCAATTCATCAAAGGGGGATTCTCGTATCGCGCGAAGAAGGAACTGAACTTCAACGGCGAAATCTGGCAGAAAGGCTACAACGAGCGGAGAATCCAGGATGCGGACGATTATGCGAAAGCTGTTGAATATGTTTGGCTGAATCCGGTGAAAGCGGGCATGGCGCTCCGGCCGGAGGAATATTTGTATTCCTCGGCGCGATTGAGAGAGGAGATTGATCCCGCGCCGCCCCAATTCCAGTCAAAGGCCCGCGGCTAAAGCCGCTCTTCATTTTCGTTGCGCCGTTCCGCAGAGCCTGAAGGCTCTGCTCCCCCGCATGAATGCGGGGGCTCCCACCCAACTGCGGGTCAGGGCGCCCTCTGCACGAGGCAACGCTGTCCGCCGGGGATGAATGCGCCCTTCCGATGTCAGGGCAAGGAGGGCTCCACCCAACTGCGAGTCAGGGTGCCCTGGACGAGGCGACGGCGCTGTCCACCGGGGATGAGTGCGCCCTTCCGATGTCAGGGCAAGGAGGGCTCCCAGCCAACTGCGAGTCAGGGTGCCCTGGACGATGCCGATGAGATTGGACGTCAGTGCTGATACAGGTCATCGACGGTGCCGTCGGACCACTTGGCGACCGGAACCATGAATATGGTCAATCGATCCGAAGGCATGTCAGATGCCAGAACGGGGGAGTGCGCCAGATTTGCACCCCAAGTTTGGGCGTCGGTTTGCGGAACGAAAAACATCAGGTGGGGATGCCAGTGGCCTGCGCTATCGCTCAGGTACCCTTGCTTGGACAGCATGTAGCACATCGCGCCGGGCTCCAGCGGGGGCAATTCCTTCTTGTCGAGAGCGGTTTTGATACTTTCGGACATCTCAGCTTTGGATTGTCCCGCCAACACCAACTCGGTCTTCTTGATTGTGAGTGGAAGGTAAGTTCGGGCGGCCGGCGGGTTCAGGCACATTGGGCCGCGCAGCTTGGGATTCCAAAACGCGGGATCGTCGATTCCGGAGCTCCACGATCGTTCCACCAGGCAGACGAAACCGTTCTTGCCTTTGACGGCGGTTTCGTAACCATGGCGTCCGAGGACCATGACTTCGGCATCGGCGGAGATGGATTCGGGGGCAGCACTCCGCGCCAGCGCGATCTCGGCCCCGCGATCCGGGATCAGGTACTGTTCAACCGGGGCCATGAGCGGATAGGGTGTTTTGGCGTCCTGCGCTTGCGCGTGCGGCGCGACGCCCAGGAGGGCAATCAGAGCAAAGCTTACTCCTGCGATCGTTCTGGCGATGTTTCGCTTCATCGATTTCTCCTGAGACCGGGATTGGTTGCGTTGATGCAGATTGGGATTGGGCTGGTTGCTTGCCCCCTTGTCGCTGAAACCGCGAAGCCCACAATAAAGAGAACAAAGAGCAGTTGGGTGAGGACGAGTTCGAGTCCGACAGAATTTGGCCGGTTATTCCAGATGATCAGGCTCCTGGTGGAAGGAGTGGATGCGAGGATTTCGAAAGCAAGCTACAGCAGTCCGTAGATACCAATGGTTACTTGTAATCTCGAAGCATGCAGCAGCCGGATGGACGCCTCCTCCACCCAAGATCAGTGGGCATGAAGGCTCGGGGTGCGCAACTCTGCGTGCTTGAACCAGTCGACCAGGAAGAGCACGGCAGTGACAAGCGCTGGACCGGCTATGACAAGCGCAAAGTTCAGTCGCATTGCCGGGGACCAAGGGCGCGCCACAGACGCGACCCAGACGACGTAAAACAATCCCCAGATGGTGTAGAACAGCGCCCCGATCCACTCCCAGCGCCACGCCAGGATTAGCACCGCGAGCAGGCCAAAGCATGGAATCAGATGGATGATCAGGTGCTGGACGGTCAGCCAAAAAGGAAGGTTTTCCCCGAATACATCCAGGGCAAAGACGCTCAAGAAAGCGATGTAAACGACCGAGAGGACGCGAGGAGTCCAGAACAACACTCGCTTCGACAGGTCAGACATCACACGCCTCGAGCATGAGTGTTAGCACAAAACCCCCAAAAGGGCAGTGACGTCCGACATCGGCCTGAGTGCCATGGGACACGAGACCCAGCTAGTTCACTGTTAACACGCTGTCCGCAGGATTGCGCTGGTTGTTTGTAGGGCTTGTTTCGGGTGGCTTGCCCTTCCGCTGTCAGGGCAAAAAGGCCACGCTCCCCGAGAGTCCAGGGCGGCTGCAACGCGCAGTCGAGGGAGAGGAGCGAGGGAGCTGGGAGTGGGACATTCGCGTCGGTTGCGGGACACATAGCGGAGTGATGAGTATCACTGCCGAGGCGGGCGTGACGGCGAGACCGTAAAAGCGGCTTGTGGTGGCGAAGCGGAATTCGGAGGCATACCACTATGAATGAGCCATCTTCGGTACAGCCCGCGACTGTTCCTGGCGCGGAGCACGTCACATTCATCAAGCGCAATGTCTTTCAGCGTGCATTCGGCATCTGCGTAACCCGGGAGCCGCATGATCGGGACTCCTGGAATTATGCGGGCGACCGGGTGGTCGTCGACCTCGGTCGAGTGCCGGAGTTGTCGCCACTTGGCGGGGCCGTTCGGCTGGAGGGGAATGGGATTCCCGTTCGAATCCTGGTAGTTCACACCAGCGACGGCCGCTTTCATGCGTTTGAAAACAAGTGCACGCATAAGGAACGGCGCCTCGATCCGGTGCCGGGCACCGAGACCCTGCAATGCTGCAGCATGGGCAAGTCGACCTTCGATCCTGAGGGAGACGTGCTCTACGGGCCTGCAAACGCGCCGCTGAAGCAGTACGCGGTAGAAGTCAAACGCGGGCATCTGGTTGTCTCGCTCAACTGATTGCGTGAGCCGCGCGACATGGGGGCGTGACTCGCGTCACGGCGTGCTGGCCGGCATTGGGCGAGGCAGGAAACTCGCCGAGGGCCCGTTCCCGTATTACCGGGCCGAGATAACGACGTTCGAGGCGCTGCGATAAGATCGCGCGACGGCTATGGCTGCTGCTTGGGGGCGCCGATCGTAGAAGTGGCGGCGACGTGATATTTCTTGTAGTCGGAGTAGCGCGTAACGTCGCTGACGCGAAATCCCTTCACTAGCAGGACGCGCACGCCGACGTGCGCTTCCACATATGTCGGCAGCCACACTTCGTTGTTCACGAATTCCTGTTCGAAGACGAAGCCGGTACCTTTTTGCAGGTTGGCGAGCAGGCCGCCGGCAATTTTCGCGTCGCTGACGAAATAGGCTTCGAGGCGCGCCACGTCGTGCGCCTTTTCGTCGATCCACACGGCGCCCGCGAGCTTCTGCACGATTCGCTCCGCGAGGTTGCGCGGTTTGTATTCGGGGTTGCCCTCGAAATCGAAAACGAGCACGTCCTGTCCGCGGAAGCGTTCGCGGCGCGGGTTGACGAACTGGCACGTGCGGAGGAAGATTTCGATGCCAACGTCGCTGTCGTCGTTCTCCTGCTGTCCTTTTTCCTTGTCTTTTTCTTCTTTGGCGTCTTTCTTGGCCTGGTGCTTCTGAATCTCTTCCACGCGTTTCTGGGCTTTGTCGGTTTCCTTTTTCTCCTCGTCGGCGCTGAGTGATTTGCCGTCGCGTTTCGTGACGGTGGAAATCTCCTCGCCGTCAAAATAGAAGAAGGTGGATTCGGTAACAATGTGCTTCTTTACCTTGCCGTCCGAATCGTAGTCGGTTTCTTCCTCGAGGCTCGTGCCCGCGTAGTCTTCCTTGATCTTGTCGATGGCTTTTTGATTGTCGTCGATCTCCTTGAAGAGCGCCTTCAGGTCCGGCAACTTTACCTGCGAGCTGAGCGGGAGGTCGAAGACGCGTTCGCCGATGGTCCCGTTGACGGCGGCGCTGGTGATGTCGATCGCGTAAGTATCCGGGCCGCGATGCAGTTCGAGCTTGCGCGCGATTTGCATGCCGCTTTCGGGGCGGTAGTCGCTGTAGAAGACTTCTTCGTCGACGCCCGCAACGCCGGCGGTTTCGGCCACGAGCAGGTGCGTTTGCGGATCGAAAAACATCTCGCGCTTGACGCCAGCGGCGGAGGTCAGTTCGACATGCAAGGCATCCTTGCCGCGAACGGAAGCGTGGCCCAGGAACGCGACGGCGAGCTTGTTCTTCTTGAGGTTGAGCAGGCGGGTGTTCGCGATTTGGGATTCGGTCTGCATCTCGAGCGAGCCGGGAGTAACGATCGTGTACGGGCTGCCGGAAGCATCCTCGCGCCAGGCCGATTTTCCGTTGTAGGCGTCGACGAAATGCTTGCCGGCGAAGAAGAGCTCCGAGTAGTAGCGGTTGGGGATCTTGGTGTCGAGCGTGTAGGTGCCGGAGTTGGCGTCGCCGGAGCCGGTGACGGTGCCCTGGAGCGAGAGCGTCTGGATGCGGGAAAGGGCGCGCGCACCGCCGGCGGCCTTCACGTACTCGCTGACGATTCTGGCCGCTTCGGCGGTGGGGTTAGGGACCTGTGCGGCATCCTGCGCCCGTGCGGGCACGACGGTTCCAAGGAAAAAGGCGCAGAAAAACGCGTAGAGGAGATGGCTCCGCATCGTCCTGACATTACATCAGTACGACTGAACTAGCGGAAATGTTGCAGGGGGGCGGAGAAGGTCTGTTGCGGCTGCGTGACTCTGGGCACTCGGGCTTGTGACCCCGGTCATAGCATTCGGGCGTGAAATCGACGAGTGTACGGATGAGGGGCACGGGCTCTCGACGGAGGTTGCGCAGTGGGATGCGCGATGCGCCCTGGCACCGCGCGCTCACCGAACGCGGCCGGCGGTTCCAACTGAGCCTCCCTGGAATCGGGCACGACGTGTCGCGAGGAAATGAGTGCGACGGCGTCGCGACGAAGCGGTTGTAGCTGGCACTGCGATCGCCTCGAGACGGCGGCCGGTCACTGAGGGGACACGGTGCGGAGTTCAGGTACCCGCGCACCGGGACGTAAGTAGAAAGTAGAGATGGCTGGTGACCAGCCGCCGCCCCCAACCTCAAGCGGTCCGGGGAAGGAGGGCCCAATGCCAGCGCACATCGCGATTGTCAGCGCCGAACCAGAGTATTGGGAGACACTGAGCGCCATCCTGTCCGATTGTGGCCTACGGACGACCCGGTGCGAGACTCTCGAAGCGGCCACGAAACTCTTTTCCCAACAACATTTTGATGTTGCAGTCTGCGAAGACGCCCTTCCGGACGGTGATTTTCGGAAACTGATCGCGGAGATGAGACGCTCCAGAATGTGGGCGCCCGTCGTGGTGGTGTCGCGATTCGACGATTGGGGTTCCTACCTTGACGCGATGATTGCCGGGGCGTTTGATTACGTCGCCTTTCCGCCCTATCCGCGCGAATTCGAGCGGGCCGTGGCCGCCGCGCTCGCGGAGGCGAGGTCGAATCGAAAGGCGGCTGTGCGAGCGGCAGCGTAGCGTGCATGGAGGACGCCATGCGCAGAGCCCGAGCCGAAGTTCTTCTGCTGGGCGAATGCGAAAGCACCGCCTCCAGCCTGTTCCAATTCATGGAGAGCCACGGATGCCATTGTTCGTTCGCAAGTCCTACCACGACCCACAATTCGCATGACCTGCGCGCCTTCGATTTAATCCTCAGCACGGCACCCCTGAAACAAGACGACCCGCTGGTCCTGATGCTGGACGGGAGCAAGTGCAGGGTCTTTTACCGATTTCCCGTCGAGGACGGCTGCTGGTGGATACCGCTCGACGGAGAGGCCCGGAAACGCCTGGGAGGCGCGGCGGCGCGATCGGAGGAGTTCGTAAGGTTGGTGGAGGAAATCGTGAGAGACATACAGACGGGAAGAGCCTCGGCTACGGAAGAATTCCACGGAGGTACTAACGCCATGATGCCAGAACGCTTGAAGTCGATCCTCGACCATGAACACGTTGCTTACTCGCCGGTGTCGCATGCGCCGGCGTACAGCGCGCAGTACGCCGCCGCGGTGATGCACGTTCACGGCAAAGACGTCGCAAAGACCGTGGTTTTGCGCGCCGGAAAAGACATCGTGCTCGCAGTCCTTCCTGCTTCCCACCGCATCAATCTGGAGAAGATGGCCAGCGCCGTTCATTCGCGCGTCGAGCTGGTGGAAGAGGAGGAGTGCAGGAGATTGTTCCCGGATTGCGAGGCTGGAGTGTTCCCGGCCTTTGGCGAACTCTATGGTTTGCCCGTTTACATGGATGAGGCACTCGCGGAAGACCCCGACATCATCTTCAGCGCGGGGACACGGTCAGAGGCAATCCATTTGAGCAATGCCGATTTCGTGCGTTTGGTCAAACCGCGGATTTGCTCGTTCGCCGAGCGGTCCCGGAGCGAGAAGGAGGTGGCGTAGGACCCGCGAAGCAGGTGAGATGAAGCGACAGGCGCAATTGGGCCGCAACGGAGCTTGAGTCGCAAGTCTGGTCCTCAATGCCGCCGAGGAGGTGGGCCATGATGACGAGCGAACGGCACGATACCAAGCTGGGGTTCCTGAGCTGGAAGATTATCCGTCACATCGAAGTTCATTCCGAGGAACTGGCCGACAGCCTGTGGGCCAGAGTAGAGCACTGTTTGCGATTGCGCCAATTCCGGGAAAGGGTTCCGCCACAGGAGCTTCGCCAGCGCGCCTTTGAGATCTATCACAACTTGGGCGAATGGCTGGAAACCAAATCAGAAGCCGATGTGGAGCACCGTTACACGGCGATCGGAGAGCGCCGCGCCAGCCAGGGCGTGCCGCTCAGCCAACTGGTGCTGGTGATTGTGGCGACGAAGGAACATCTCTGGGAGCACATAACGAGCGAAGTCCTGACGGAGCATGCGCTCGAGCTCTTCCAAGTGCTCGAGCTCTCTCGCTGCATTGAGATGTTCTTCGATCGCGCGGTGTACTTCGCGGCGGCGGGATACGAGCACTACCAGAGCACCCACCATCGCGAAACGGTTGTAGCCGTGGCGGTCGGATAGCGCCTGCGCCGGCAGCCCTCGATTCGTCGAGGGCCGCGCGGCGTAGTGTTTCCGCCAGGGACGACCTTGTTTATACCGGGCGTGTTGCAAGCCTCTCCTGCGCGCGGGTATCATCAGACGATTCCGAAATCAGACGCGAGTTAGCATGATTCTTCGGAGAATTTTCGGCGCTTTCCTGTCGTGCGGAGTCCTGTGGCTGGTTACAGGCGCCGGTGCGATACAGAAGACGGCTGAGAAGACGGCAGCGCCGCAACCGGACCGCAACTCCGGCGCCGAGCTTTACAAGCGATTCTGCGCGGTCTGCCACGGAAACGACGGAAAGGGAAACGGGCCACCGCCGCGCTTGTCGCGCTTCAAAGAGGCGCCGCCGGACTTGACGACGCTGGCGCTGCGCCACGACGGCAAGTTCCCTGACGCTTACGTGAAAGATGTACTGGGAAGCGGAGCGAAACTACCCGATCACGGCTCCGCAGAGATGCCCGTGTGGGGCACCGCGTTCAAGGCGATGAAGGGATCGGGCGAGGCCGACGTCACGCTGCGAATCACGAATCTGACGAACTACATCAAGTCAATTCAGGCAAAAGAGTAGCAACCCACCAGCTCCCGCAGAAACATCCGATAGAAAGGGGAAATGGTTCCCATTCAAATTTTGAGGTTGTGGTGTGCCGGGGCGTGGCTGAGAATCGCGCCAAGCAGTTGACGTTGTCCCTTGGGCGAGGAGGACATGTGAAAAAGCGAATCGTGGTGGCAGTTTCGGCCGTTCTGCTGATGGCGATGGTTGCTGCGGCGCAGGACGTGAAGCCAGCGAACAGCCTGTCGAGTGATGGGCAGAACGCGGCGGGAATGTCCAAGAAGACCTTCAATCTTTCGGGCGAAGTGGCGGACAGCGGCAAGTCGTTTGTGACGGATCAGGATCATCGCGTTTGGGCCGTCGCGAATCCGGAAGCTCTAGCCATCAGCGTCGGCGATCACGTGACCCTGGTGAGCCGCATCAACGCTGAGAAACACGAGTTGCAAGTGGTGAAGGTGATGACTGACACGAGCGCCGGCGCGAGGTTGCACGACGCTGCGTTTCGGAGGTGAGCGCGAGCGCTTCACCAGAGATTCGCCCAACTTCACGGCGACGATGTTGAGTGCGTCGTCGTCGGATTTTCTGTCGCAGAATCGAGCTGCTTCCTCAAGCGCGCGCAAGCACCTCACCTTCCGAACAGGAATCGGTCCAGCACTGGACCCAAAGCCAAGGCGGGAAGATAGCTCAGGGCCACCAGCGTTATCAAACAGGCTACGAGAAGGACCCCAAACGAAAAGGAATCGGTCGGAAGAGTTCCCAACGAGGAGGGGGCGCTTCTCTGACGGCCAAACAGAGCTGCCAAGGCCAGTGCGGGAATCACCAAGGCAAACCTACCCGCCAGCATGGCTAACGCAGTGGTGAGGTTGTAAAACGAAGTGTTCGCGCTCAAACCAGCGAATGCTTGGCCGTTGTTGGTAAAGCAGGAGGTATACGCAAACAGAATCTCAGTCAGACCATGCGGGCCGCCGTTGACCGTCAAGCCGGAGAGTCCCGCCCTGGTGCTCACGGCAATGGCGGTGAGTGGGAGGATGAACAGCGGCGCAGCCAAGGCGTAAAGCATAATCATTTTGTTCTCAGCCGGCCCGATCTTTTTCCCCAGGTATTCCGGCGTACGCCCGACCATCAGTCCCGCCAGAAACACGGCAATCGCAGCGGCCATGACCATGCTGTAGAGACCGGTCCCCAGACCTCCGAAGACGAGCTCTCCCAGGAGCATGTTGACGAGTAAAACCATCCCACCGAGCGAGGTGTAGCTGTCGTGCATCGAGTTGTACGATCCCGTAGCCGTGTTTGACGTGACCACAGCCGTGAGCGCCGAACCGCTGATGCCGAAGCGGACCTCCTTTCCTTCCATGTTTCCGCCCGATTGGATGCCACTATTTCGGAAATCCACATGCGCGAAGCGGGGATTTCCTTGCTGCTCAAAGTGATGTACGAAGGCTAGCCCGGAGCCAAAGAAGAGCACCATCACGCCATAAAAAACCCATCCCTGCCGGGGCCGGCCGACCATCCTGCCGAAGGTGTTCGTGAATGCCGCAGGCAGGAGGACGATAGCCAGCATTTCGATAAGGTTTGTAAGCGGCGTGGGGTTCTCATACGGATGAGCTCCGTTCGCGTTAAAAAAGCCGCCGCCGTTCGTGCCGAGATTCTTGATGATCTCGAGCGCGGCTACAGGACCCTGCGGTATCACCTGCGGGGCACCCTCGACGGTGGTGGCGACCGAGTAAGGGTGGAAGTTCATCGGAACGCCTTGCCAGACCAGCAGCGCGGCTCCTAGCAAGGCTCCCGGCAGAAGGATCCAGAGCAGGGCGCGCGTGAGGTCAACCCAAAAATTGCCGAGCGAGTTGGAGAGTTGCCTCGCAAGTCCGCGGATGAACGCAACGCCGGCGGCCAGGCCCGCGGCGCCAGCGAGGAAATTCTGCGCGCAGAGGCCCACCATCTGGCTGAAATAGCTCATCGTGTTCTCGCCAGCGTAGGCCTGCCAGGTAGTGGTGGTCGAAAAGCTGACCGCCGTGTTCAGAGACAGGTCAGGGGTCAGTGGCGTGGTGTGATACCGGGGAAAGAACCAGGGAAGAAACTGCTGCAGTCTGAGGATCGCATACAGCAGAAGCGTGCCGGCCAAGCCAAAGAGCACGAAACACGTCGCATACTCCTTGCCGGTCATCTCCACATTCGGATCAACCGCGGTAACGCGATAGATAAGGCGCTCAAGAGGAAGGAGGAGTCGATCAAGAAGGGTCCGCTTCCTGGAGAAGACCCGTTCCATGTAGCCGCCCAAAGGTTTCACCAGGGCGGTAACGATGGCCACAAAAAACAGATATTGAATTGCGCTGTGGAGATCCACCAGCCCTACTCAGGAGCAGGCCGACCCAGGCGTGGTCGCCATGCTCAGCAGACACTCTCGATTCGGCCTTCACCTTGACCGCGATTTCTTATCGAGGTGCGAGATTTCTTCGGCCCCGCACGCACTATACGCTCGATTGCTCTGCTTGAGGCATTCTAATGCCCCCTCAGCATGATCGAAAGGGAACAAGTCCCGGCGAAATGGCTCCGAGAGGTGCGCTACCCGACATCCTGTCGGTTGCTCCTAAGCCGCGGCGCGCGCGGAAGCTATGATATTCGGCTGTGCTATCCTCAATTCCTCAGCGAAGGTAATTGACATGACGGAGCGGCTCTACTATCAGGACTCGTTCCTGCGCGAATTCGACGCGCAGGTGCTTTCGTGCGAGCAGGAAGGCGAGGGCAAGGCGGCGCGCTGGCGCGTGGTGCTGGATCGCACGGCCTTTTATCCGACGTCGGGCGGGCAGCCGCACGATACGGGAAAGCTCGGCGGCGCGACGGTGGTCGAAGTGGTGGATGCGTCGGACGGGAAGCAGATCGTGCATTACACGTCGGCAGCCGTGAAGCCGGGCTCTATTCACGGCGAAATCGACTGGACGCGGCGCATGGATCACATGCAACAGCACACGGGGCAGCATCTTCTGTCCGCCGCGTTCATCGAGCTTTTTCAATTTCCGACGGTTTCGTTTCACCTGGGCAAGGAGACGTCGACGATCGACCTGGATGCGCCGTCGATCGTGCCGCGGCATTTGGCGGAGGCGGAGCGGCGCACGAACGAGATTATTTTCGAGGATCGCGTCGTCGCGGTTCGTTTCGGGACGGCCGAAGAGCTTGCGGAGGCGGGAATTCGCAAGAAAGTGGATCGCGAGGGCGTGCTGCGCGCCATCGAGGTGGACGGATACGACCGGCAGCCGTGCGGCGGGACGCATCTCGCGCGGACGGGGCAGGCGGGAGTGCTGTTGCTGCGCAAGCTCGAACGGCGGCGCGAGGCGTGGCGGCTCGAATTCGTGTGCGGGTTTCGTGCGCTCGCGACAGCGCGAAACGACTACGCGACGCTGACGCAGGCGGGCTCGCTGCTGAGTTGCGGCTTGCCGGACGTTCCGAGCGTGGTCACGAAGATGATTGAGGAAAAGCGCGCGCAGCACGGCGCCGCGAAGCGATTCGAAGAGCGCCTGGCGGAATACGAATCGCGGGCGCTGCTCGGGCAAAGCGCGCCTGGCGCGACGCGGATTATCTCGACGGTGCTGGACGATGCCACGCCAACGTACCTTTCGCTACTGGCCGCGAAGATCGTTGCGGAAGGGAACGCCATCGCGTTGCTCGCGGGACGTGCGACCGGCCATGTGGTGTTTGCGCAGACGAAGGGCGGCACAGCGGACGTGGGAGCGGTACTGCGCGAGACGCTGAAGGAGTTCGGCGGCAAGGGAGGCGGACCGCGGGATTTCGGGCAGGGAAGCGTCGCGCCCGGCGCGGATTTGGCGGCGATCCTGCAAAAGGCAAGAGAGAAGCTGGAAGTATAGTGCCGCGCGCGGCGGCGACGCCGGCGAGAGCAACTCTGCAGGAGATGACGCTGCTGGTTTTCGCTTTGCCTCTGCTAAAATAAAACCCTGCAACGTTTCTGTTGAAAACCGGCGACGGAATGCGTGAAGGAAAGTCGGACGACCGCCGGAAGGAATGGGCGTGTAGCTCAGTTGGGAGAGCGCCTCGTTCGCAACGAGGAGGTCGGGGGTTCGAGCCCCCCCACGTCCACCATTCTCTGAAGGTCCTCAAGTAGTCGGTTCGAGTTCGGGATCGGGCGCGATCACGGGTTCCTTTGCGCCGGTCGGTTTCGTTTCGATCTTCACGTCCGCGGACGGGATGCCGGATTCCGGCTCCATCAGATCGGCGAGCTGGAGGCGGAGATTGCCGGTGTTCGTGGCGTAGCCGAGGCCCGTATCGATGTCGATGACATTCGAACGAATCAACTTTTCGATTTCGTCGTCGAAGCACTGCATGCCTTCGGTGGAACCGTCGCGCATCGCGTCAAGCAGGGATTTGCCTTCGCTCTCCCCCTTGTGGACGTATTCACGGGTGCGCAGCGTGGATTTGAGGATTTCGAAGGCGGCGACGCGGCCGGCACCGTCGCGGCGCGGCATCAGGCGTTGCGAAACGATATAACGGAAGGATTTCGCGAGGCGCGCGCGAACCGCCTGCTGGTCGCCCATCGGAAAGACGCCGACGATTCGTTCGATGGTTTTCGAAGCATCGATGGTGTGCAGCGTCGAGAAGACGAGGTGGCCCGTTTCGGCGGCTTCGAGCGCCGTTTCGATCGTCTGCTTATCGCGCATTTCGCCCACCAGAATCACTTTGGGTGCCTGCCGCAGCGCCGCGCGCAAGGCGAGCGGAAAACTGGGCGTGTCCGTATGCAATTCGCGCTGGTGGATCGTGGCGCGCTTGTGAGGATGGAGAAACTCGATGGGATCCTCGATGGTGATGATGTGGCACGCGAATTCTTCGTTGATCTTGTTCACGAAGGCGGCAAGCGTCGAGGATTTTCCGCTGCCAGTGGGACCCGTGACGAGAACGATGCCCGGTTTGAGCTCCGCCGCTTCGGCCATCTGCGGCGGCAGATGCAACATGGCGAAATCCGGCACGTTGCTCGCAATGACGCGCATCACCACCGCGCAGCTTCCGCGCTGCGTGAAGATGTTCACGCGGAAGCGCGAGACTTTGGGCAGGCTGTAGGAAATGTCGCAGGAGCCTTCCTCTTTCAGCTTGGTGAGAGCGTGCGCGTTGCGGCCGATGAGGTCCGCCGCGATGCGAGCCGTGTCCTCCGGGCTGAGCACGCCAACGTTTTGAATCTTGAGCTGCACGAGCCTGCCGTTCATTTCCACCTGGGGAGCGCGGCCCGGCGAGAAGATCAGGTCGCTCGGATGCTTCCCGCTCTGGAGCATGGTTGCGATGATCTGCGGAGTGGGAACGGTGGCCTTCGCGTCCGCCGGTTGAGGCGTCTGTGTCTGGAGCGTTGCCATTCATTTCTCCTTGCGGCTGCTCAAGCGCGTCGAGCCGCGAAATGCGAAACTGTCAGGCCGATCTGGAACCCGAAGCGACCGGGGCCTCCTGCAGGACTTCCCTGTCGGGCACAATGGGAAGCTCGAAGACAAACGTCGCTCCGCCCTCCGGCCGGTTCCAGCATGAAATCTTGCCGCCGTGCTCCTGCACGATTCCATAGCAGATGCTGAGGCCGAGCCCGGTGCCCTTGCCGACCGGCTTGGTCGTAAAAAAAGGATCGAAGACCTGCTGCGGCGATTTCATTCCCGGACCCGAGTCCGAAAATTCGACGAGAACTTTCTGGAGGTCGTGGTCGGTCCGAATCGTCAGCTTGCCGCCGCCCACTTCCTCGAGCGCGTCGACCGCGTTGCTCATCAGGTTGAAGCAGACCTGCAGAAGCTGATTCGAATCTCCGTGGACCCAGGGCAAGTCGGCGTCCGGCAGGACTTCGATTTCGACTCTCTTGTTTCGCAAATCGAGATTGCTCAAGTGAAGTGCGGTTTGAATTACCTGGTTGAGGTCGAGCAAGCCTTTTTCCGGAGGCACCTGCCGCGCAAAGCTGAGCAAACTGGTCACCAGGGTCTTGATGCGGCGCGCGAGTGTCCGAATCTTGTCGGCGACGACGCGCTGGCGGTCGCTGAGGTTCGAATCGTCGGCGAGCAAGTCGGAATAACCGAGGATGCCCGTAAGCGGGTTGTTGATCTCATGCGCGGCGCCGGCGGCGAGAGCGCCGATGGAAACCAGCTTTTCGTTCTGCACCATCTGCGTCTGAAAGAACTTCAGGTTGTCGAACGCCTGACGGGAAGATTCGAGCAGCCGCCAACGGTCATGATCCACAAGGCGCTGGCGCACGAAGAGCAGCACGGCGACGACGATCAGCATGATTTGAGTCACGCCGATGCGGAATGCGCGCACGTTTGGAGGGTTCTTGCTGAACCACAGACTCGCTATCGACATGAAGGGAACGGAAAACACCGCGATCGCGGCGAGACGGGAGGGCCAGGGCGATTCACCGACGTCTTGCGAGGGCAGTTCATCCTGCGGCGGTTTCAACTGGTACGCTGCAATTCCGGCCATTCCGAACCAAACGAAGGACGCGACGAGCGGCAGGTCCGAAACGCTGCCGGTGTAGTAGTTCCGGGTATCAATGGCGCGGTTCGTGATGTAGGAGCCGGCGGCGTACATGAGAGACGCGCTGAAGAGATGCGCATAAAGTTCGCGCCATTTCCCGCGCGCCTGAGTCAACAGGCCGGCGAATCCGACGACGAGGACGAGGTTCTCGGCGGCGGCCAGGTAGTCGTAGCTCTGGCCGTAGGCGGTGACGTTCGGCGCGACGTATTGCCAGGGGATGACGAGGAAAATGTAGAGGAACACCCACCAGAGGAGCAGGAGCGAAAAGTCTATATACCCGAGACGAACGTTCAGGTCGTCTCGGCAATCATGCGGCTTCACAGCGAGGGCCGCGATCATCGGCACTGGATGCAGAAAGACGATAACGTCGCCGATGAACGGATTGGGAACCTCCTGGTGAAGGCCGACCTCGAAGTAGGTCCAGATAAGCTGGCTGACAAACCACGCGGCGCAGCCCGAGGCCAGAAGAATCCAGAATGCCCGCGCGCGGCGGTTTTGTGCGCCAATGTTCAGGAGCAGCGCGACCGACGCGAACAGAGCGGCGAGGCACATGCCGACGTCGCCAAAGGCGGTCAGCCCTGGGCCGTGGCGAACCGTCAGCGAGGCGACGGCGTACGTGCCGAAGAGGAAAGTCCACGCAGCGAGGATCGCCCACGAGGTGGCGGGCAGGCGTCCCAGCGAGTGCAGGCGCGCTGATAGTAGGGTGTCTGACCGTTCCATGGCGCTGGCGGCGACAGCGGTGCCTATCGCCTAGATAGGTTACGATTACTTGCGCTTGCCGGCGCAAGTCATTGTGAATGTCGTGCTTTGCTTGGTAATACTGAGTTGATCCGGCGAGGGAGCCGCGAAGAGGCGTGGTTTCTTAGGGTTACGGGAGGCGTCTTCGTCCAGCCGGCTATTCTTGCTTAGCGCGTGCCATCTGCTCGGCCATCTGAATGATGAGCTTAAGCTGGCGCTCGTCCATGCGCGACAGCGCCTTCACGAAGAGCTGCAGTTCGCGGCGGTCGGAGCCCTTGTTGCCCCAGTCGTGGCCCTCGCCCTGGCCGGCAGGCAGGTTCAGCTTCTTCGGCTTGTCGCCGTTGTAGAAGAATCGGTAGAGCGGCACTTGCATCGCGTGGGCGTATTTCTCAAGAGTTTCGATCGACGGCACCGTGATGCCATGCTCGACGCGCGAGGTGTAACAGCGCAGAAGACCGGTGCGGCGCTCGATATCGCCCTGGCTCATCTTCTTTTCGGTGCGCAGTTCGCGAATGCGCTCGCCAATTTGCACGTGTGACATCATACACCAAGAGTGAAGAACCAGAGTGATATTTTATGACCGTCGGAAGAAGCGGTGAGCTGTGAGGCCACAGATCAATGGCAGCTAGGGTTGGGATGGCGGGCAGAACTGGGGCATCATCTCGGCAGTGATGCGGGCATAGAGTTCCACACGGATGAGCCCGAGCTCGGCGCGACGTTGGTTGACGTGGGGCTCGTCTTCGATGGGAGCTTCGTGCATAGTTTCCCTGGCCTTGCACTCGAGCTGCTGACCGTATAGCTGCGGCTTGCCCAAATCGCGCTGCGACCGGTCGTAGGCGCCGGCATAGCTTTGAGGGTCCGCTTGGCCTGCGTCGACATTTGCTTTGAGCGTCGGCAGAACTTCCTGGCGAAATTGCGCCGGCTGATGCTGGATCATAGTGATGAACTCCGCAGCGGCTTCCGGTCCCACCATCGAGTAGGTAGGAACGCCGTACTTGTCCAAGATTGCCTGCAACGGTGCCGCATTCTGCCGATCGACTTCCGCCATTTTTTTGGCGTCGAATCCCTGCTGCTGACGCACGGCCTGGTCGACCTTGAACATGCGGCCGACTTCGTCGCGAAGGGCGGGATCCAGGGGCGGATGAGCTTTGGCTGCATCCTGCAGTTTTTCGAGGCGAAGGCGGACGGTATAGAAGGTGGCGGCATCGGAAGGGATCTCGTGACGGGCGGCGGCTTCGTTTGCTTTCGAGGCGATCTGCGTGCGGAGGTCGAGGGGCAGCTTCTCGCTGACGAGGAGGACGACGAATTTGTACGAGGCTTCGTCGCCGACTTGCGCGATGGACGGGAGGCCTCGTTCGTCGTAGATGCGCCTTGCTTCGGCGATTGGGGCGGTGTCGTCGTCCGCGGTGAGGAATGCGTGGAAGAGGGCTTCGATCCTGGCGGCAAGGGACGCGTCGGCGACCTGATGATTGGCGGGACCGGACGATTGAAGGGCGAGGCTGGAGGCCAGTACGAGAATGAGGATCATGACCCAGCGAGGATAACACCGGGCGCGTGAGAATGTTGAGTTGGACCACGGAGGAACCGCGGAGACGCAGAGAGAGAAAGGATGCAAGAGGCGATTATTGGGGCTTGGCGGGGGAGTGGGGAGAAGTGCCGAAAAGGGCGTCCTTGAGTTCTTTCGCGATCCAGACGGGGCCAACGAGGAAATAGATGACGCCCTGAAAGAAGGCCGGCTTGTTGCCTTCGATGCGATGGCCCGCGAAGAGGAGAACCCATCCGCCAATGAAGAGAGCGAGCCCAATTTTCCAGGACGCCAGAATCCAGGCGCCCAGGAATGGCGTGAGGCTCGCCCGCCAGAACGTCAGAATCAGCAGAACGAGTCCCCCGATGATGGTCGGTATGCCGATGCCGTGGAGAATCTTGTTCCAGGGGTTCGTGTGCTCGTGGTCGTACTGCGACATGTATTGGCTGAAAGAAGGCATGGACTTCTCCTCGGACGGATTGAGGATTGTATATCGCGGAGGGGCGAAGGACGCAAGAGGAGCAAGGATGAATCAGAGGTCGCGGCGGCCTTCCATGGCTTTCATCATGGTGACTTCGTCGGCGTACTCGAGGTCGGAGCCGACGGGAATACCCATGGCGATGCGCGTGACGCGAACGCCGAGCGGTTTGATGAGCTTCGAGAGATAAACGGCGGTGGCTTCGCCTTCGGCGGTGGGGTTCGTAGCGATGATGATCTCCTCGACGACGCCGGCCTTGAGGCGTTCGATAAGACTTTTGATTTTGAGCTGATCGGGGCCGATGCCCTGGAGCGGCGAAAGCGCTCCGCCAAGGACGTGGTAAAGCCCGCTGAACTGCCGAGTCTTCTCAACGGCTTGAATGTTCGTGGCGTCTTCGACGACGCAGATGATTCGCTTGTCTCGTGACGAACTGGCGCAGAAGAGGCAGGGATCGGCGTCCGTGATGTTGTTGCAGATCGAGCACTCGCGGATTTTTTCCTTGGCCTCGCGAATGGCGTCGGCGAGGGCGAGGGCCTGGTCACGGTCGGCGCGAAGAAGGTAGAAAGCGAGGCGTTGCGCGGTTTTCTGGCCGATGCCGGGAAGGTGCTTCAGTTCGTCGATGAGGCGAGTGATCGGGGGTGCGAAATCGGGCATGGAGTGAGCGTATCAGGAAATCGAAGAAATCGAAAATGGGCAACAGGCGAAGGGCAATTCCCACAGAGTCAGGCGGAAAGGCATTTGAAATTTGAGGTTTGAAATTTCAGACAAAGGGCGAAAGGGGCGATTAGAACAGGCCGGGGATTTTCAGGCCAGGGATGCCGGCCATGCCACCGGTGAGGTCCTTCACTTGCTTTGAGAGCTCTTCGTCGACGCGGCGCGCCGCTTCGTTGACAGCCGCTTGAATCAAGTCCTGCAGCATTTCCTGGTCTTTGCTCTTGAAGATGTCGTGCTCGATGCGCACTTCGGTGATCTGCTTCTGACCGTTCATCTTGAGGGACACCATTCCGCCACCGGCGGAGGCCTCGACGAGAATTCCGTCGATCTGCTTTTCGAGCCTCTCCTGCACCTGCCGGAACTGGGAAAGCATTTGCTGCAGCGCTTTTACTTCCATGAGTTATTCCTCGCCCGGGCGCTTGATCTTCGAAATCTGTCCGCCAAAACGTTCCAGCATCGCCCTAACGATAGGATCTTCCTCAATTCGGGAGCGCAACTCCGAGCCGCGGTTCGGCGCCGCCCGATTCAAGTCCAGTTTAACACAGACGCGAAGCGGCTGGCCTACGACTTGGTTCAGGACTGTGCGCAAACGTTCCATCGGATCGCGCGCCTGCAACATTTCGGCGAGCGCGCGGCTCTCCGGCGGGAAAAACAGACGGAATTCGCCGCTTTCGATCTCCCAGCGCGTGGCGTGTTCGACCATCGACCACAAGAATTTCTGTCCTTGCAGCGCCGTTTTGAGCGCTTCCATTTGCGCGGCGGCGAGGCCATTCGCGGGATCTTCTGCGGAGCGCGCGACAATTCGCGGAGGAGACGCCGGAAGCGGCGCAGGCGCTGCGGGACGCGCAGGAGCAGCCTTGGAATCGAGATTTGGCGAATTCGAATTCGGCAAGTCGGAAGCAGCGCCTCGCGACGATGCGGGCGAACTCTGCGCCGGCGCATAGCCAGGCGAAACGGCCGACGCAGCGCCGAACGCGGCGGCAGCGGACATGATGCGCGGCGGAGTGCCGGGCGACTCGGGCGCGGGGCGCGAAGGCCGGTGTTCGTCGCGCAGGTCCGAGAGAACGATTTCGAGAGGCGCGAGGCGCTGCGCGTTAACGAGCTTCAGCAATCCGAGTTCGAGATGCAGGCGGGGGTCAGGATGGCGGCGCAACTCGTCGTCGGTGAGCAGCAGGATATTAAAGAAGCGCGTGAGATCCTCTTCGCCGAATTTCGCGGCTTGGGCCGCCAGGCGCGGGCGTTCGTCGGACGGCGCAGCGATCAAGTCGGAATCGGCGCCGCACACGCGCGCGACAAGAAGATTACGGAAATGGCGAATGGCCTCGCGGCAGAAATGCTGGAGGTTCTGACCGTCGCGAATCAGGCGATGGACGAGAGCGAGCGCGCGTTCTGCGGACTGCGCTTCGATGGCTTCGACGAGATCGTCGAGAACACTTTCGGCGACTACACCGAGAAGTTCGCGGACCTGCGTGTCCGTGATTTCATCGCCGGAGTAGGCGATGGCCTGCTCGAGGAGCGAGAGGCCGTCGCGGAGGCTGCCTTCGGCAGCGCGGGCAAGGACGGCGACGGCGCCCGAATCGATTTTCAGGTTCTCGGCCCTGGCGATGCGCTCAATTTCGGCAGCAATCTCCTTGAAGGTGAGCGAGCGAAATTGAAAGAGCTGCGCGCGCGACTTGATGGTCTCGACGAGATCCTCCGCGCGAGTGGTGGCGAGGATGAAGATGACGCGCTCGGGCGGCTCTTCGAGCGTCTTGAGCAGCGCGTTCGAGGCTTCGTCGGTGAGCTGGTGCGCCTCGTCGAGGATGACGACCTTGTAACGGCTGGCGGCGGGCGCGTAGCGGACCATTTCGCGAAGCTCGCGAATCTGGTCGATGCCGCGATTCGAGGCTGCGTCGATTTCGAGGACGTCGAGAGAAGTGCCTGCGGCGATTTCGCGGCAGGAGTCGCAGGTGTTGTCGGGCTCGGGCGTGGGACCCTTCGCGCAATTCAGCGCTTTGGCGAGAATACGCGCGGTGGTGGTCTTGCCGACGCCGCGGACGCCGGAGAAGATGTAGGCGTGCGCTACGCGATTCGATTGAATTGCGTTCGCGAGGGTCCTGGTGACGTGCTCCTGCCCGACGATTTCACGGAACGTTTGCGGGCGATATTTGCGGGCGATAACTTTATATGTCATAGGAACCCGTGGCTCGTGGCAGAGCCTCTAACCCCTCCTCGATCATTCGCTGAAGACGAGCACGTAGCCATTGGGATCGCATATCTCGAATTCCCGATCGCCATACGGGCGCTTCACGAGCTCCTGGCGAATCGGAAGGCGCTGCCGAACTGCTTCGTAAAATGGGTGGACGCCTTCCATTCGGATGTAAGCGTCCCAGTTACGGCCGGGCCTGGAAACGGCCGGCTTCTGATAGCCCTCCATCCGCAGGAGCATCAACTCAACGCCATCACGTTGCAGGCTGGCGTAAACGTAAGGCTCGTTCTTCGGGAACGGGCTAACGGTAAAGCCCAGGTTTGTCTCGTACCAACGCGCCGTCTTGCCGACATCGTCGACCAGGAAGGTGGGAGCGGCCGAGGAGAGTCTTGGTTTCGCCGGAGCTCTCAAATCTGCTGTCTGCCGGTTCATCTTCGTTTTCAGCGGCGCGTCGGGTATGGAACTTCGGGTACTCCGCGGCACACGAAGCTGGCCCGTTACCGTTGCTCCCTTCCGGGCCTGGCGGAGTTCACGGGGAATCGTTGCACAGAGCCCGAAGTTCCACCGATCAGCAGACGGCGCGGAAATTTCTTCGCGCGCGACTGCTTCGCGAGTCTAGCACAGCATTCGCCGCGTCGAACAGCGGTAGTCATCCGCCGCAGGGGCGGGGTTGCGTTCAGGAAAACGACTTGAAATTGCATGCAACGCCGGCAAGGAAAGGAGTATCTTATCGGCGGGTGCATCCTCCGCACCCGACCGCGCGCCAGCGGCAAGCCCCCACGAAACGGGGGACACCGGAGTCAATGCGCGCTCGTCCAGCGGCCGCCCTCCGGAAACCTTCAAAGCCAAGAGTGCCGAACGCACGGTTGCGCGCACTTGTTATTGGGCAAGCCTTCGCTCCGCAGAGTGGAGCACAGCACAAGGAGAATCGATCGATGAAGCGTTTCGCGGCTATCAGCATTTTGGCGTCGGCGATGCTGTTACTGACGCCGGCGGTCCACGCGCAGTCCACCGACGTAATTCCCGGCACGCAGATCCGACTCACCCTTATGAACGGCCTCAGCACGCGAGTGGCGCATGACGGCGACCCGTTCCTGGCCGTCGTGGCCGAGCCCGTTTTCGCGGGGAATCAGCTGGTGCTTCCCGCGGGAGCGAAGATCCATGGGACCATTCGGAGCGTCGAGCGCCCGAAGCTTTTTTCGATGTTTCGTGGCGGCGCGTCGATGAACCTCTATTTCAATTCGGTCGAGGTCGAAAGCCGGATTTTCCCCGCGCGAATGAGCATCCTCACGATCTACAACGGCTCTGCCGACAACGGGAAGCGGCGGAAAGACGTGAAAACAGTCGAAGGGGTGGTGATCGAAGAGAAGCATGACGTGAAGACCGACGTGGAAGACGTGGCGATCGGAACGAGCGGCGGATCTTTGGCGGGGCTGATTTTCAGCCGGGTGGTCCGCGGAACCGTCATCGGTCTGGTGGGCGGCGGTGCCTACGTGGTGGCGAAAAAAGGCAAGGACGTAGAGCTCCCGGCACAGACGGGAATTACCGTTCGGTTGGACTCGACCGTGTCACTGCCGGCCTCGTTGATTCACAACGCGTCGTATACGTCGGGCGGGCACTGATTGACGAAGCTTGAGATTCGCTGCTGCGAACGGGTGAGACTGGGCGGCGCGTGATTGACCTTGTGAAGTCGCGCGCTGCCGCGGTCGCCGGCCCTGCCGCAGAACTGGAGAACTCAGGAGTCGCCGAGCGACGGTTCTTTTGCGCCGGCGAAGTCCGTGCACCAGGGCTTGTTGGGCTGGGGCCGCCAAACGCCGACAGCCCATCCAACGCCCTTGCGGTGAACGTGCGCGACGCGAAACAAGAACGTGCGGCGGATCGCGGCCGGCCCGTGCTGGTCGGCGAGCATGCGGATTGCGATCATGGACCCCGTCTTCAGGGGAGTTCGAAGCTGAAACTTGCACCCGGACACGCTCACGTCCACCGTTGTTACCTGCTCCACGAAGAACCGCCCCGCGTTGTCAAAGCCCGCGACCTCGATCGGTAATTGCTGAAGATAACGGCGTTCGCTACGGTGTTCCCGCGCGGCGGAGCCGGGAATCGCAAGCACGCTCGCCTTTGATTCGAGGGACATAGTCTCCTTGATCTGTAAGCATCGCCCGAGGTCCGGTTGGGCGCGCAGCTTCAGCGCGCGCGAGTCGCAAATAAATCGCAGGAAGGGGATGCCGCGATGCAGAACTATGACGCGCGCGAGGAGCAGGGGTTGGGCTAGGCGGCACCCTTTGCCGCAGCTGCGGCGGGCGTGTTCGCGCGCTTGAGGAAGCGATAGAGGCTGGTGCGTCCGATGCCCAGGACCTGGGCGGCGCGGACGCGGTTGCCATTGCACATTTCGAGGACGCGCTGAATGTGAACGCTGCGAACCTCGTCGAGAGGAAGCGGGCGCCAATTCTCCTCGATGCCGGCCGGGCGCCGGCGCGGCTTCTGCAGATGAGTCGGAAGGTCGGCGACATCGATGAAGTCGGCGTTGGCGGTGATGGCGGCGCTGGAGATCACGTTCTCGAGTTCGCGGACGTTGCCGGGCCAGTCGTGTTGGAGCAGAACTATTTGGGCGCGGCGCGAAAGACCTTGAAAGGCCTTGCCGTAGGTCTGGCCATATTTCTTCAGGAAGTGCTGGACGAGAACCGGAATGTCCTCGGGGCGCTCCGTAAGACCAGGAACGTGGATTTCGATGCTGCTAAGGCGGTAGAAGAGATCTTCGCGAAACTTGCCGGCGAGAACCTCGGCACGCAGGTCGCGATTGGTGGCGGCAATGAGGCGGACATCGACCTTTTTCACTTCAGGCGAGCCGACGCGCTGGATTTCCCGATTCTGAATGACGCGCAGGAGCTTCGCCTGCATCTGGAGCGACGTCTCGCCGATTTCGTCGAGAAAGACGGTGCCGCTGTTTGCGTATTCGAACAGGCCGGGGCGGGTATCGGTGGCGCCGGTGAACGAGCCGCGGACGTGGCCGAACAACTGGCTCTCGAGGAGCGTATCGACGAGAGCGGAGCAGTTGCACACGGCGAACCGCTCCTGGGCGACGGGACTCAACTGGTGCAGCGCGCGCGCGACCAGTTCTTTGCCCGAACCGGTAGGTCCAGTAATCAGAACGTTGGTGTAGTGGCGCGCGACTTTCTTTGCCAGCTCGAAAACCTCGAGCATCGCGGGGCTCTTACCGACGATGCCGTGGAAATGCAAATTCTGAAACAGCTTTTCCTCGAGGCCGCGGATTTCGCTGCGTTGCGAGAAGAGCTCCGCAAGTTCGTCGAGGGTCCTTTCGAGACGGGGAAAGTCGATCGGTTTGCACACGTAGTCGTACGCGCCGCGCTTGATCGCGTCGATGGCAGAATCAACGGAGTAGTAGCCCGTCATCAAGATGACGTACATTCCGGGGTCGAATTGCAGAGTTTTTTCGAGGAAGGCGAGACCATCCATGCCGGGCATCTTGAAGTCGGCCAGAACCACGCGGCAGCCGCCCAACCGAACTTTCTGGAGCGCTTCTTCAGGATTGGTCGTGCCGACCGTGGGGAACCCGGCTTTTTCCAAGCGGTCTACGGTCAATTCCACGTAATCGGCTTCGTCATCGAGAACGCAGATGGACAGGTTCTTTCGTTTGGAAGCGACGCCCGGTTTTTCCATCGTCGTAGCCATTGGCCACAGAATTAGCAAGGCAGATGCCAGAACTACTGGCGATGGGAACGGGTCTTAGGATCGGAGCGGCGAAGTGGAGGTTGTCCGTAACTATCCTAGAATCTTCGTTTCATGAAGACGGCGGAGGTCAGCTCAGGAGCGCTTCCACGCAGCCTGTTCCACAACTGCGCGGTCAGGGCGTTCTAAGCATTTCAAAATGGCACTGGGGTGTCGAACCGGCACTGTAGCCCGGCGCGCTGCACCGCTCCGGTTCTCAACGGGTACCTTTCAAGGCTGGACGCGTGTTCAGGCAACGCGAATTGGGCGCGTCAGATTCTCGATATCCTGCCTATACGTGGGGCGCGGGCGCAGCTGAGAAAGATGAATCAGCGCCAGTCCCTCAGCGTTGCGCGGCCCAATGCGCTGAGCTTGATAGGCAACGGGAAAGTTATTGGTGTTCGTCAGAGTCTGCATCAGCCGCACGAACACAACCGCGCCCTCACGAAGGACAGAGCGGAGATGGACGTTTTTCTTCTCATCACGCGCCCAGTTCAGAGTGGTCTTCTCGACGAAGAAATTCTCGGATGCGTCCCAACCCGACACTTCAACGCGGTAACTCCTTGCCGGATCGATCTGGAATTCCATATGACCTGGCCCTCCGGTGCGAAGGGTTGCAGAAGCCGTGCCAAAGCCGCGGGCACGTGAGCGTCACAAACGGAAGGACTTGGAGGGAGGGGGCCCCCCAAAGGGCCGCGGCCGAATGTTCCTACCCACGACCGTTGTGCAACTTTGAACCAAAACTGGACTCGCGCCGCAGACTGTCTGGGCGGGAGACTAGCCCCAGGTGGAACCGGGATAGAGAATGGCCAAGGCGAAGCGGAAGATGTGAGAGAAGATTTTCTCGTATACCACCCACGCGACCAGAAGCCCCAGCATGCCCCAGCCTTGACCGCGGGTCCAATCGAGGAATCGAAGCGCCGTGTTCTCGCTCATGACAAGCGTGACGCCGGTATTTCCATCGAGTGGAGGAACGGGAAGCAGATTAAACGTGCCGAGGACAAGGTTGAGCACGAACAAAACGCTGAGGAACGTGGCGGCGAACCCGGCGAAACCTGGCGAAGCCGCTTCCGTTATGCGGGTGAAATTCGCGGACTCTGGCATGCGGAAGGCGTGTACCGAGATGCCCACACGAATGCTCACGACGGCCAACAGCATGAGGGAGAAATTCGCGCCCGGCCCAGCCAGAGCCATCCATGCCGCGCGGCGCGGGAAACGCTGCCGCCAATCGGGATCGTACGGAGCGCTTGCCCAGCCCATCATCCAGCCCGCATAGATGTAGGAGAGGATCGGAACGATCACCATCCCGACCGGTTCGCGGCGGATATGCGGGATGGGGTTGAGAGTGACCTGGCCACCATGGAAAGCCGTGGGATCCCCACCGAGTTTCGCGACGAGTGCGTGAGCTCCCTCGTGGCAAGTAGTAGAAAATAGAAAGACGATATACCAGATGAGGCCAAGCGTGAGAGATTGGGGATCCATGCGCGCCGCATAGACTAGTGCCGCCGCCCCGGCGCAAGCAAACAGAAAATTCGCGGAAACGAGCAGTGTCGATCTGGAAACCGCTTGACATCGTGTTTACCAAAGATTACGCTTCGCGCCAAAGTTCCAACCTTTCCGAGTCCTGGGGCGGGAAAGGAAGGAGGGGTGATGTCCGCGAATGCGAAGATATCTCTATTAAGGAAGAGGAAGGTCGACAACGAGTTTGAAACTCTGTTGCGCCGGGCGTTTGAGTATCTGAGAGTTCGGCCGCAAATCGTAAGAGATGGCGGAAGCGGGAAAGACAATCTCCTCGCCATTGAGAACAGCGGAGATCGACGCGGAACGCAGTAGCCGCTGCCGTCCGATGATTTCGGCGGATCGCGCGGTCGTTCAGTGGCCGTAGTTTTGTGGCTTCGCGTCCACCTTTCCGGCGAATGAGCGGTATACGAAGGTGAAGTAGCCAGCCGCCAGAATAATTCCGATTACCCACCAGACGAGACCAATCTTGAGCCCGTAATTTGCGGCTTTGGCGCCCGCGACAGTGAGGGAATACTGCGGATCTCGAGCGGGAAGGACCAAGGGGTAGAGACCGAAAACGACGCTGGTCAACATACCGGCCAGGTAGGTGGAGGATGCGAGAAACGCCTGGCGCTCGTGATTCCTCGAGAGGGCGTACTTCACTCCAGCAACGCCGGCCACCGCGAGAGCCGGAAAAGCGAATCCCCAGGGCCACCTCGAGAAATTCTGCTTTACTTGTGGCTGGACGCCGAACGTCACCCACGTAATCAGGATCGTCAGCGCCACGACCCCCCACCACGCGCGGCCCGCGACCACGGCGGCTCTTTCGTTCACGGGGCCATTGGTTCTTATGCGCACCCACAAGGCGCCGTGCATGACGAGTGCCGCCAGCGCGACCACGCCGACGATCACCGTGTACCAATCGAGGATCCCAGTGTCCGGGCCCAGACGGAGATTGGTCCAAAGCGGCTCGAAGAAGTAGCCGCTGGCATCGAGAGGTACGCCGCGGACGACATTGCCCAGAGCGGCGCCGAAAAACACGGCGAGCAGAAGGCTCGAGGCGCAGAAGAAGAAATCCCAAAGTGGCTGCCAGACGGCGCTTTGAATGTGATTCCGGAACTCGATTGAAATTCCGCGAAGAATCAGGAGCCACAGGACGATCATGAGCGGAAGGTAAAAGCCGCTGAAGCCACTGGCATACAAGAGAGGAAAGGCGAAGTACAGCGTTCCGCCGGCCGCGAGCAGCCAGACCTCGTTGCCGTCCCACACCGGCCCGATGCTGGCGAGCACCTGGCGGCGCTCGTCGTCCGTTTTCGCCACGAGGAAATGGATCGCGCCCGCGCCGAGATCGAACCCGTCCAGCAACACGTACGTCGCGATCATCAATGCGACAAGACAGAACCAAATCGTTCCCATGGTGGCTTCTCAGTCCGCGGGAGCCGCTTGCCCGCCGAGCGGCGCGGCAGGCTCCGGGCCAATTTCGATTTCCCGCCATACCAGAAACAGAAACAGGATCGAAAGAACGGCGTACATCCCCATGAATCCGATGAGCGTGAACCACGCATTTCCGGCGCCGACACGCGGCGATATACCCTGTGCGGTGCGCATCAAGCCATAGATCAGCCACGGCTGGCGGCCCAGTTCCGCGGTCATCCATCCGGCCGTGTTCGCGATGTAGGGCAGGGGGACGCACAGCATCAGGGTCCACAACATCCACTTCGAGTCGTACAGTTTTCGCCGCCACAAAAGCAGAGCTGCGAGGATCATCACGGCGATGAAAATCGTGCCGAGACCAACCATCACGTGATAGCTGTAATAGAGGAGCGCGATCCGGTCAGGCCACAGGTCCTCGGGGAAGTCCGCCAATCCTTTCACGCTCGCGCTCCACTGGCGGTACGTCAGGAAGCTGAGCATCTTCGGCACTTCGAGCGGATTGTCGAGCTTGCGTTGCTGGACGTCCGGCTGTCCCAGAATCACCAACGGCGCGCCTGGTTCGGTCTTGAACAGGCCCTCCATCGCCGCGAGCGTGACGGGTTGATTCTGGGCGATGAGCTTGCCTTGCATGTCTCCTGTCGGGAACAATTGGAGGCACGCGGCGATCACTCCGACGAGCACGCCCGTACGAACGAAAGTCTGTCCGTACTCCTGATTCCGATGCGTCAGCAAATAGAATGCGCCGACAGCCGCCATTACAAAGCATCCGGTCTGCACTGCGCCGAGCATGTTATGCGCATACTGCCAGAGCGCCCACTTGTTCAGGATCAAGCCCCAAAAGCTCGAGAGCCCGATTTCTCCGTTCGGTCCGATGGCGTATCCGACCGGATACTGCATCCAGGCGTCCGTTGCGACGATCAGGTAGCCCGAAAGCCACGAGCCCAGCCAAACCAGGAACGCTGCCCACCAGTGCCCCATCCGGCCCAGTCGTTTTTCGCCAAAGAGGAAAAGCCCGAGAAAGCTCGACTCCAGGAAGAACGAGAAGACTCCTTCCATCGCGAGCGTCTGTCCGATGACGCCGCCGGCTCTCTTCGAGAACTCGGCCCAGTTCGTTCCGAACTGAAATTCCATCGGAATTCCGGTGACGACGCCGATCGCGAAGTTGATGGCGAAAATCCGCGCCCAGAATCGCGCCGAACGATTGTAATGTTCGTCACCCGTCCGGATGGCCTTGGTCTTCAAATAGAGAAGCAGGAGTGCCAAGCCCATCGTGAGTTGAGGAAAGATATAGTGGTAGGTGACCGTGAACGCGAAGTGAAGCCGATCGACTCCTAAGGCCTGTTCCATGTGGATTGCCCGATTCTGGTTGTACGTCGGTCCGAGAACTGCCTATTGCGCGACCACCTTACCGCAAGAGGCGAAGCGTGGGTGAAAATTCTTCACGTTGGACCGAAAGTTCGTGGAGGAGCAACTTGTGGCCGGTGAAAAGGATGGCTCCGGGGCCTGGACTCGAACCAGGATAACCAGCTCCAAAGGCTGGCGTGCTACCAATTGCACTACCCCGGAAACGCGCAAAAAAGTGTAGCAGAAATTTGGCGCTGAAGGCGTACGAACGAGCCGGCCTCGGAACAGCGAATAATTCTTGCTTCGAACTCGCGAACCTCAGTATAAGAGCACATGGCGCGGCAGCAGGTTCATTTCTAACGTGTCGTGCCCGGCCTTGCGAGGAAACGTTTGCCGGGCCAGGAACAGGAGCACCATGAAGAAAGCCTTGATACCCATTCTCGCGGTCCTCGGGTTGGCAGGTGCGGAGCTCAGAATGGCGATCGCGAGCGGAACCCGCTTGGCCAATGCGCCGCGAAGCACCGAATCGATTTCGATAGGAGGAGAGCCTGTGGTGACCTTGGTCCGATCGCGTTCCGCAGATAAGAGCAAGCCGCAGTTTCTCGAGGCTGTGGTGCTGCCCGGGGAGGGAATGAACCTTCTTCAACTGAAAGCGTTCCTGCCGGGCAAGGGCGATGTCCAAGTGCTCACCACGATGCCTTTGCCCGAAGCCAAGAAGTATCTTGAGACGGACAACGACGCGTTCGGCAACAACAGCTTCAAGCTCGGTGCTGCTTTTCTTCTGCCGTATCCGAATCGAATTCGAGGGACTCTTTCGCCCGATGGAAAGACAATCGAAACCACGATCGCCGGGAAGGACTGGAAGCTCCCGGCAAACTGGGCGGGGAAGAATCCGGGCGCGGAACGCCACGCGATGCACGGCCTGATTCTCACGTCGAAATTCGAGGACGTGAAACATCACGACGGAGCCGAAGAGTCGAGTGTCTCGGCGATTCTACACGGGGGGAATTTCGGAGGATTCTGGATGTCCGACACCGACGTCACGATCCGCATCGTGTTGAAGAACGACTCGGCCGATCTGTATGTAACCACGAAGAACGTAGGCAAAGAGGATGACCCGATGGCGATCGGGTATCACCCATACTTTGACTTCCCAAGCGGAGACCGGAAGCAGGCGCGCTTGCACCTTCCTGCCGCGATGCGCGCGATTGTGAACAATTACGACGATGTTTTCCCTACAGGCAAGGTCGAGCCGGTGAAGGGCACTCCCTACGATTTCACGGCGCCGGACGGAGCGGCGCTCCGGGATCTCTTCATGGACGATTGCTTTCTGGATCTGAAGCGCGCTTCGAGCGGAGACGCCCTGCCGATCGAAGTCACGGACCCGGCCGCAAAGTACGGCGTGCGAATCACGCCGCTCTCGCCGCGCATTGAAGCGATTCAGGTCTACGCGCCGCCCGACAAGAACTTTGTCGCCGTCGA
The DNA here is from genome assembly GCA_035517015.1 of Candidatus Acidiferrum sp. GTDB lineage: Bacteria > Acidobacteriota > Terriglobia > Acidiferrales > UBA7541 > Palsa-295. Next base: position 44,931 of record DATIZQ010000110.1, read on the forward strand.
GCCGCAATACAATCTTGCCGATCCCTACAACACGAAGATCTGGGGGAAGAGAAACACCGGAATGGTCTTGCTCAAGCCGGGCGAATCCACGACGTGGCACGTGAAGCTCGAACTCTTCACCCCAACGCACTAGGCAGAAATGCTTCCGCGCGCAACCCGACAGGATGGCGCCGGCTTCCCTGGCCTGGGTTTTCAGAGTGCGGGCTAGGAGTGTTGCGCGCGGTGGCGAATGATGAATTCCTTGAGGTATTGTCCGGCGTCCATGATGTGGCTCCAGAGCGCCTTTTCCGCCACGCGGGCGTCGCGCGTGCGGCACGCCTCAAGGAGTTTGCGGTGTGCCTCGCCTGCCAAGTGGAGATCACGAGTAACCACAAGATGAAGACGAGTGTAGCGGTCGCAGTTGTGGTTGACGGTCTTCAGGAATGCCAGCATTACCGGACGCTTGGCCGGCGCGTACAGTGTTGAGTGGAACAGCCAATTCCAGTGACCCCAGGACTTCGTCTCCGAATCCCTTTCAAGAGACTGCTCGAACTGCCGCAGGATATCCTCCGCGCGCCGGAAATCCTCTTCCCTGAAGTTCGGGATGGCATGACGGAGCATGTAGCATTCCAGGACGGCGCGCGTCTCGAAAAGCTCGCCGATTTCCTCCGGTGACAGCGCCGAAACAATGGCTCCATGGTTGGCGACAATCTTGACCATTCCTTCCGCCGCCAGATGACTCAGCGCTTCGCGCACGGGGATCCGGCTGATTTGAAATTCCCTGGCGATTGCGTCCTGGCGCAACTGCTCACCTTCGGGAATCTCGCCGCTGAGGATCTTTTCCCGCAGTCGCTCGACGACGGCCGAGGACAGGGACTGCCGGGGAATGGGCGTCAACGTCTTTGAAACGGCGGGTTTAATGGTTCGCATGTGAGCGGCGAGTGAATCCGAAATCAACCCAAGGTCGCCATGGTGACTGCCGCGCGATAATCTATCACAAGGCCTGCCGTGTCAATTGCCCGTCGACCATTCTCCAGATGCCGAGAGGGTTCGCGTTCTGCAACTCAGGCGGCAGAGCGGAATCAGGGAAACTCTGGAAGCAGACAGGCCGCGCAAACCGAAAGATCGCCTGCGTGCCGACGGACGTTGTCCTCCCATCAGTGCTTGCCGGGTACGGGCCGCCATGGACCATCGCGTGACACACTTCGACTCCCGTGGGGAAACCGTTGAACACAATCCGACCCACCTTGTTTTCGAGGATCGCAACCAGTTCCGAGAACTCGCGCAAATCGTCTTCCGTGCCGTGAATGGTCGCGGTCAAATGACCTTCGAGATTGCGGGCTGCTTCGAGAGTCTGTTTCTTGCTCGAGTAGCGGATCAGCAAAGTGGAAGGCCCGAAATGCTCTTCGGAGAGTTCGGGATGTGACAGGAACGACGAAATGTCGGTTTGGTAGAGAGCTGCAGCGGCGGCGTACGGATTCCCGGAGCCCGGCGTGCCCTCAGCTACGACCGCGACTTCGCCGCGACTCCTTCGAGCGACCGCTTCGCGTTCGTAGTCGCTACTGATCCCTTTCGTCAGGAGCGCGAACGGCGCAGCCTGCGACACCTTTCGCCTCAGCTCGCCGACGAACGCTTCCGACGATCCTCCATCGGAAAGAAAGACGAGTCCCGGCTTCGTGCAGAACTGTCCTGCGCCAAGCGTGAAGGAACCATAGAGGTCGGACGCGATCTTCGTTCCGTTTGCTTGGAGCGCGCCGGGCAGGATGAACACAGGATTCGTGCTGCCGAGTTCTCCATAGAAGGGAATCGGTTCGGGCCGGCTCGTTGCGAGGTTCATCAGCGAACGGCCCGCGCCCGTCGAACCTGTGAACCCGCCCGCCTTGATCAGCGGATGCTGCACGAGAGCCGCGCCGACCGAAGTGCCGGCGCCGAAGATCAGGGAGAAGACGCCTTCGGGCAGCCCGCAGGCCCGCACGCTGCTGCGAACCGCTTCGCCAACGATCTGGCTTGTGCCGGGATGGGCCGAGTGCGCTTTGACGACTACGGGATTGCCCGCAGCGAACGCCGACGCCGTGTCGCCTCCGGCGACTGAGAAAGCCAGCGGAAAATTGCTGGCCGAGAAGACAACCACGGGACCCAGCGGCCGCAGCAGAGAACGGATATCGGGCTTCGGCAGCGGCTTGCGGTTAGGATCTGCGCGATCAATGCGCGCCTGTACCCAGGAGCCCTCCTCGACGACGCTTGCAAAAAGGCGCAATTGATTGCAAGTGCGCGCCGTCTCCGACTGGAGACGCGGCCTTGGAAGCGCCGTTTCCAGATGTGCGCGTTCGACCAGCGGATCGATCACAGCTTCGATGTTCGCCGCAATTCTGTTGAGGAACTCGGCCCTTTTCGCGCCCGGCAATTCGCGGAACGTGCCGAAGGCCTCGGCCGCAAGCCGCGCGGCCAGATCGACTTCCGCGGCCGACGCAGCCTGAAACTCCGGATCGAGGGCCTCGCCGGTTGCCGGGTTAAAAGCCCGAAAAGTGGTCTTTCCCTGTGAGCCTTCGCGAAACCCGATAAACGATTTTCCCGTCGCTGCCATGATCGCTTCCTTTGCGCGCCTGCGCGGTTATCTTGTGGCCTGCCGCATCTCGGTGCTCGCGCCTTTCGGGCGATTGCGCATCGCGTCGCGAATCAGCTTCCGCGTCGCTTCGAGCTCGTCGCCCACGATCGCGAGTTTCGGCGCGCGAACCCGCGCGCTCCCCACGCCAAGCTCTTCCTGCACCAATTTGATGAGCTGGACGAACTTGGGAACCGTGTCGAGCCGCAAAAGGGGCAAAAACCACTTGTACAATTCAAACGCCGCGGCCGATTTTCCTTGAATGCCGTAGTCGAACAGGTCAACTGACTCGCGCGGCAAGGCATTCGCGAGGCCCGCGATCCATCCGGTGGCGCCGACTCCGATCCCTTCGAGAATGGCGTCGTCGACTCCGACGAAGATCTCAAGGCGGTCGTCAACGAGCGCCCGAATCGCGGTGACCCGGCGTATATCGGCACTTGACTCCTTCACGGCCTGCAGGTTCTCGTGCTCGCTCGCAAGCTCAAGAATGTGTTCAGGCAAGAAATCCGTTCCATAAGAGATGGGATTGTTGTAGAGCATGGACGAGAGGTCGGTCGCTTTCAGGATGGTCGAAACGTGCGCCTTCATCTCGCGCCAGTCGCCCTGATAGACATAGGGAGGCAATACCATCAGGCCGTCGCAGCCGGCTTGGTCGGCCGCCTTGGCAAACGCTACGGCTTCAGCGGTCGTAAGCGACGAAACAGATGCGACGACGGGCGCTTGGCCTCGAAGCGCCTTCACACAGGTTCGAACCACAGCCACCTTCTCCTCGAACGACAGGGTGGCTCCCTCGCCGAGCGAGCCGAGTGCAACCACGCCGGTACAGCCGTTTTCGACGAGCCAGCGGCAGTGATCGGCCACGAAACCGTGATCGACCTGCTCGTTTGCGTCGAAGCAGGTCGTGATTGCCGGAATGACGCCTTTCCACTTCATCGTTCCCTCCCTCTAAATCAACTCGCCAGTCGATGAACCTGTCGACGAGCCCATGGATGTGATTGACGCGAGGCTCGCGCACTCCACCGGGAACACCGGCGGCCGGACCGAATCGGTGCCCCAACCGAAGAGAAATTCCGCGGCCGAACCGCAAACGCGGCCCTGGCACGGCCCCATGCCGCAGCGCGTCTGTAGTTTCGCGGCGCGCCACGAGCCGAACGCGCGGGCGCGCTCAAGCGGCACGTCTTCACAGCGGCAGAGCAGCGTGTCCGGTTCGGCGATGGCCTTGAGCTCGTGACGCAGCGCGAAGGCGTCCTTCAATTCACGCGCAAATCGCGCATACTTTTCGCGCGCACGAAGCAAGGGCCGCGCTTTCTCGCGGTGGCCGGCCGCCGCGCATCCCGCGATCCGCCCTTCGACCACCGCCATTTCGACGCCGCCGATGCTCGTCGGTTCGCCGACGCAGTAAATGCGCGGGACGGACGTCTGCTGCCACGCGTCAACCTCCACAAATCCGTCCTCGATTTGGCAGCCCGCGAGCCTGGCGAGTTCGACGTTCGGAATCAGGTGAAACCCGCAGGCAAGGTAATCGCACTTGATTTCGTGACCTTCGCCGTCCCGCACGATGCGGACCCGTTCGACGCGCTCATTTCCCAGCGCCGCCAGCGGCCAGGAATTCGTCCAGTGCGGGATCCCGCGCAGAGCCCACGCCAAGCGAATTGTGTCCGCCACTTTCGACGGGATGGCCGCGGCACCGGCCGCGAAGCGCATCATCTTCCTCATGGTCGTCTGCTCGCAAATGCCGAGGACGTCTGCACCGCACTTGCGCGCGTACGCCGCGACCGCGAGCAACAACGGCCCTGTTCCCGCGATCAAAATGCGCTTGCCGGCAACCGGCAGACCAGACTTCATCAACGCCTGCAAGCCTCCCGCACCGAAAACGTTGGGGAGAGTCCAGCCGGGAAATGGCAGGAAGAGTTCACGCGCACCGGTTGCCAATATCAGTTCGCGGTAAGCAATCGTTCGAGTTCCGTCGGCGATTTCGGCCGCAAGCATTCCATCATCAACGTAGAAGGCGCGGGCTCCATGGATTTTCTTCACGCTCGAACGAACCAATCGCTCGAACCAGGGCGTGGCCGCAGAGCGCTCCGTCTTGTGCGCTTCGCCCCGCCAGATCTGTCCGCCGGCGGTGGGATTGTCATCGATCAAGCCGACTGTCGCTCCGCAATCCGATGCAGTCACCGCGGCGGCAATGCCTGCCGGGCCGGCGCCCACGACAACGACGTCGAAATGGGAATGCGTTGAACTATCCATCGGACTGAATGTTCATTCCGGGTTCGCACAGAATCTGGCAACCGCGCCGATGCGGTTGCCCGTTAATCTCGGAGCGGCACTCAAAACAGGTGCCCATGCCGCAGAAGGGCGCACGCGGATGGCCGGTTACTGAAAACCTCGAAATCGCGCCCGCTGCCAAGATCGCCACCGCAACCGTAGCTCCGGCAGGAACCGTCACGGCTCTTCCGTTCACGCGGACTGTGACGGTGTCAGGCATGGGCCCCCGACATTTGTCGCGACGGCAGGTAAGGCTCAATCGATATCGCCGGGGTACGGCCGAGAATCTGATCGGTGACGAGCCGACCGGTCGCCAGAGACGTCGTAATGCCCAGGCCTTCGTGGCCCGCGGCGAGAATAACGCTCGGGTCTTCAGTCCAGGGTCCGATAAGCGGAAGCTTGTCCGGCGTGGCCGCGCGAAATCCTGCCCAGGTGCGAATGCTGGACGCCGAAGCGAGGCTAGGGATGTACCGGAACGCACGGGCCAGCATGGCGCTGAGAATCTGCGCGTCCACGTCGGTTCCCGCAACGTCATACTGGCGCGACGATCCGATGAGGACCTGTCCCGTCTTGCGGGGCTGAACATTGAACGCCACCGAATCGGTTTTTATCGAATGCGCGCTCTTCAAATAGCCAAGCTCGACGAGCTGATGTCGGATCATCCTGGGGTAACGGTCCGTGATCACAAGATGTCCCTTGCGGGACTTGACGTTGATTCCCGGTGTCAGTCGAGGTGCGTCATGTCCCGTCGCGTTGACCACATACTTCGCGACGAACGTCGTTCCGTCCGCGACTGAAACCGTACCTTGGCCGATCGCCACCCCCGGCTGGCCCAAATAGATTTCCGCGCCGCGCTTCCGGGCCTCGCGCAGGAGAAACTCGGCAGCGCAAGGGGCGTAGAGGACCGAGTCGCCGGGCACGAACAAGCCTCCAGCCAGCCCGTCGCGCAGATTAGGTTCCGCTTCGCGCAATGCGTTCGCATCAAGGATTTCCGTTCGAACGCCGCGCTCGTTGTAGTACGCGGACTTGCGGCGAACCGCTGCCATTTCCTCTTCGTCGGCCGCGACCCAGATCGTACCGCAGCGGTCGAATTCCACCGTTGCGGGAGCTTCCGATTCAAGTTCATCCCACAGGGTTTGAGAGTACCGCGTTAGGGCAAACTGCGCGGTGGAGTCATCCATCACAACGATGTGCCCCATGCCCGCCGCTGTGGCGCCGCCGCCAACGAACCCTCTGTCGATTACGGCGACGGGTACTCTCGCCTTCGCGAGTTCGAAGGCGCACGCAGCGCCGACAATTCCTGCGCCAACGATTGCGACTTCGGTCTGGATACTCATCCCGAAATCCCGAACCGGAACGGATCCTCCGGGTCCAACAGGATTTCGGCTTCGGAGGTAACGAAAGCAGAGCCCGTTATAAGAGGTATAAGGCGGCCTGCTTCGACGGCGACGCGCCCCTCGAAGACGCTCCCCGCGATGCTCTCCTGGCGCCAGATTTCTCCCGGCTTAAGCTCGCCGTCTTCGTAGAGACAGGCGAGCTTTGCGCTCGTGCCGGTGCCGCAGGGTGAGCGGTCATAAGCCTTACCCGGACACAGAACAAAATTCTTGCTGTTTACGCCCGGCAGTCTTGACGGGCAGTATAGTTCGATGTGATCGATTTCCCGATTGTCAGGCCCAGTGATTCCGTTCTTTTTCAGGGCCTGCCGAATGGACCACGTGAACTCGGTCAGCGCGTCGACGTTCGCGAGAGTGAGTTCCATGGAATTGTCGTCCACAAGGAAAAACCAGTTGCCTCCCCATGCGACGTCGCCATGTACAACACCATAGCCTGGAACCTCAACGTGCACGTCCTTCGATGTTCGATAGGAGGGGACGTTTGCCACCGTGACTTCGTTCTTCTCGTGCAGTGTTGCCGTCACGACTCCGACTGGCGTTTCGATCCGGTGATCGCCCGGGCCCATCTTGCCCAGGTGAGCCAGCGTGACGATGAGGCCGATCGTCCCATGGACGCACATCCCGAGATAACCGACATTGTTGAAGAAGATAACGCCGGCCTCACAGCTCGGATCGACAGAATCACACAAGACCGCGCCCACCACGATCTCGGAGCCACGCGGTTCGTTCACTAGCGCCCGGCGTAAGAAATCGCTCTCACGGCGAAACCACTCGAGCCGCTCAAGCATCGATCCGGCAGGCATTTTCGGTCCGCCATCGACAATGATCCTTGTTGGCTCGCCGCCAGTGTGGGAGTCTACAATCTGGACACGCTCAATCTCCAGGAACATATTCTCGAGGACCTAGATACGCCTCCTACGGCTGGATTTTCTGGTCATGTGACGACGCGCACAGCACCAGCGTTGGAAGCCCCCAATCTCGGGACATTGGCGTTCCAAAACGTAGCCCAAATTTCGCTCGGCGAGCCTCCAACAAGTAGCCCCCGAGGCTTGCATACAGTATACATCATTCACAGGCCAACATGTCCGGTCGCCTTAACCCCCAATAGAACAGGTCGGACCGTCCACGGGGCGATGGAAAACGTTTACTTATACAAGACAGCTACGACTTTTGGAAGAAGTTCTTCACGCCTTTCAGCATCTGCGGGCAATTGGCGTTCCCGGGTGACATGAGAACTGGGGGAAGGGCTCTATTTTGCGGCTGAGCGAAGAAGGACAACCCGCCGGAGCGTCTTGTAAACGTCTCCTTGGTTCGAAATCTCCTCGGTTGTATATTCTCTTTCTATGATCGGGCGATTCGCAGTGTTTGTCCTCTTGGTGCTTGTGGGATTGGTGTCTCCTGCAACGGCGCGTCAAGACACTCCCAAGGAGCCGACGCCCGATTCGTCGGTGGTTGTCAGGCAGGCTCTCGATCTGGCGACAACCGGGCACTGTATCGAGGCCTTGCCACTGCTGAAGAAGAGCCTGGCTCACGTGGTTGACCACACGATCAGGTTCAACGTTGCAATGTCGATGGCACGGTGCGCTATGGGCTTGGAGCGGACGGGAGTAGCCGTGGAAGCCATTGTCCTGCTGAACCGGGAATTCCCACACGATCCGCGGGTGCTTTACGTCACGACGCACTACTATTCCGAGCTGGCGAGCCGTGCAGCGCAGGATCTCGCCACCTCGGCGCCTTCGTCCGTGGAAGCTCAGGAACTCGACGCTGAGGCGTACGAGTCACAGGGAAAATGGGACGAAGCCGCTGCCGAATACGAGCGCATCCTGAAACAGGATCCGGAAACGCGGGGGATCCACTATCGGCTCGGTCGAATTCTTCTCTCAAAGCCGTCCACGCCAGCGTCCTTCGATGAGGCCAGGAAGGAATTCGAGGCGGAGCTAAGAATCAATCCGGAGGATGCGCCTTCCGAGTTCATGCTCGCGGATATTGCCAGGCAAGAGCAGCGATGGGACGACGCGATTCAGCATTTTTCACGCGCGTCAAAACTCGATGTGGGTTTTTCCGAGGCATTCCTCGGGTTGGGCATGTCCTTGAACGCGTTGCAGAAGTATTCGGACGCAATTACTCCGCTGGAGACTTACGTGAAGATGGTGCCTTCGGACGCGGCCGGGCACTATCAGCTCGCCCTGGCGTACGGCAGGACGGGACGTCGCGAGGACGCGGAAAAGCAGATGGCTCTTCAACGCGAGGCCGAGCAAAGGTCCCGGGGTTCAGCCGGTGGACCCCCGACTCAACCTCAGTGAGGAATGCTTGGGTGAATCCAGCCCCGCGCCGCTGTTTCCGCCTGCCTCTCCCTCCACGATTGTGATGTAGCGGTCGATGGGGAGATTTTCAAACCGCTCGACACGTCCGCTGGGCGCCGGCCATTTTACTTCGACCCAGTCGATTTTCGTTCTGGCTCCCAGGCCCAGGACCATCCTCGGGTCATGCGACGAGAGGTAGCTCCCGCCGCCAACCTTGTAACGGTGGCGTTCGAAATCCCCTGACCGGTAGGTGACTTTTGCGCCGATAGCATCGATGTTCCCTTTGCGCCCGATCAGGTGCAAGCCCAGCCAGTGATTTCCCTTGCCGGCGTTGTTCCGCAGCAGGACTGGCGGGCCGTCGTTGACGCCGACGAGCACGTCCACAGAGCCATCGTTATCAAAGTCTCCCAGCGCCATGCCGCGACCGGCGATCGCTTTGGAGAAAATCGGCCCGCTTTGCGCGCTGATGTTGTCGAATCTCGAGCCCATGTTTCGGAAAAGCTGCATCGGCTGCAGGTATTTCACGTCGTCACGCCAGGTCTCGACCATCAAGTCCGGGTGGCCGTCGCAGAGCAGCAGGTCGAGATCGCCGTCGTTATCGTAGTCGAAGAATTTCAGTCCCCAGCCGCTCAACAATGCGGTATCTGCTCCGATCCCCGCTTTCACAGCCACGTCTGAGAAGGTTTCGTTCTTATTGTTGCGATAGAGAGAGAAAACTTCGTGGTCGATATTGGCGACGAACAGGTCGACCCAGCCGTCCTGGTCGTAGTCCGCCGCGTCGACGCCCATCCCTGATCGCGCCCGACCGAAGGAATTGTATCCGACGCCCGCCAGCAGCCCGATTTCCTCGAATCGCCCGCCTCCTCGATTCGCAAAAAGGAAATTCGGAACCGTATCGTTACCCACGAAAAGGTCGACGCGCCCGTCGTTGTTGATGTCCGCTGCCACCACTCCCCACGCTTTCGCTAACGACTGAGCGATGCCGGACTGCTTGCTGACATCCTTGAAAGTGCCATCGCCATTGTTATGAAACAGCCAGCAGGGCAGTGGATCGAAGACGTTCGGCTTGCAGTACCACCGTTGGCGCGTAACCGTGTTGCCGCAGAAGGGATTGTTCGCTTTGCTGAAATTTCCGAATTGGCAAACGAACAGATCCAGTCGCCCGTCGTTGTCGTAGTCGAACCAGACCGCGCTCGTTGCCCACCCCGGTGCCGTCACGCCGGCTTTCCGCGTCACGTCCGTGAACGTGCCGTCGCCGTTATTGTGATAGAGGATGCTGTGCGGGTATTGCGTCACATACAGATCGGGGAATCCATCTCCGTCGTAGTCACCGACGGCCACTCCCATCCCGTACGCGTCGCCTTGCACCCCCGCCTTCGCCGTGACGTCGGTGAACGTGCCATCTCGATTGTTGCGATAGAGTGCATTGCGCAGCGGCTGCGTTGGACTATAGAAATCGCAAGGTCCACTGTTTACCAGGTAGATGTCCATCCAGCCGTCGTTGTCGAAGTCGAGAAAGCCGCAACCCGGCCCAAGCGTTTCGGGCAAGTACATTTCGGAAGAATGGCCGCCGACGTGACTCCAGGAGATTCCGCTGACAGAGGACGGAACTTCCTCGAAAGCGGGAGGAGATGCCGCCGCCCGAGCTCCCTGAAGCCCCGACGCTCGTAGCCAACTTTGCGGGAAACCGGCTCCAAGTCCCGTGCACGCGAGCATCTGAAGAAAACGCCGACGAGAAGAAAACGTCCTCCAATCACGCCAGGTTGACATTATTCGTAGACCTCATTCACGACCTCGGACCCCGACACTAGTGGTAGCACTCCCTTCAAATGCATTCTTCACAGCGAGGACGCCTCTGATGTAGGCTACCATCCTTGTAAACGTTTTCGACTTCCGTTGCGAGCCGTTTCTATTGAGATGCCGTCCCCGGATTACGAGGCGAGAGCTGCTGAAGTCACTGGGCGTCGGGTTTGCAGTTGGCTGTGCTCCAGTTTTCGCCGCGCCTTCGAGTCCCATCACGTTTGTTGACGTGGCCCGATCCAGTGGGATCACATTTCGGCACGACAATGCCGCCTCGCCGGAGAAGTATCTGATCGAAACGATGGGTTCGGGCTGCGGCTGGATCGACTACAACCAGGACGGCCTGCTGGACCTCTACCTCGTCAACGGTTCCTCAACTCGCGTCTACACTCCGCCGCATCCCCTTCGTAGTGCCTTATACAGAAACAACGGCGACGGTACGTTCACCGATGTGACGGAGAGAGCTGGAGTGGGCGCCGAGGGACTATTCGGAATGGGACTTGCTGTCGGCGACTACGACAACGATGGCTTCCCGGACCTGTTTGTTCTCGGCTATGACCGCTGCATTCTCTATCACAATAATGGCGACGGCACCTTTAGGGACGTGACGGCGCACACCGGCGTGGCCAATCGAGGCCGCTGGGCCTCCAGCGCTGCATGGTTCGACTACGACAATGACGGCCGTCTCGACCTCGTTATTGCGAACTACATCGATTGGTCGCCCGAACGCAACTTCTGGTGCGGCGATCATGGCCCCGGCATGCGCAGCTACTGCCACCCTGACGATTACAACGGTCAGCCCCCCACTCTCTATCACAACAATGGTGACGGAACCTTTTCGGACGTGAGCAAGGCCTCCGGCGTAGGGGCTAACCGCGGCAACGGCCTCGGCATCGTGACCTTCGATTATGACAGCGACGGCTGGCAGGACATCTTCATTGCGAACGACTCCATGCCGAACTTCTTGTTTCACAACAATCGCGACGGCACGTTTCGCGAGGTCGCTTACGACGCGGGGGTCGCCGTCAGCATGGACGGTGTCGCAGAGGCGGGCATGGGCGTTGATGCCGCCGACGCCCGGGGAAACGGAAGAATGGACCTCATCGTTACTCACCTCGATATGCAGCTCGCGCGTTTCTACGCGAGTCTCGGCGACGGGACCTTTGAAGACGCCACCCTGCAATCAAAGGTCGGGTATGCCACGTACCACAGGAGCGGTTTTGGTGCGTTGTTCATCGACTACGATAACGACGGCTCTCCTGACATCTTCATGGGTGATGGCCACGTCCTCGACAATATCAATCGCTATCACGCGGAAGTCCAGTATGCCGAGCCAAAGTTGATGTTCCGCAATCTGGGGAAGGGAATTTTTGAAGATGTCAGCGACCACCTGGGCCCTGCCCTTCAGCTGGCTTGCGTTAGCCGCGGCGTCGCGGTGGCCGATTTCGACAATGACGGCGACCTCGACATCCTGATCAACAACAATGGAGGGGTGCCGCAGTTGCTCCGCAACGACGGTGGCAACGCGAACCACTGGGTCGAAATTCTCTTGATCGGCACAAAGTCAAATCGCGACGGCGTCGGCGCTCGGGTGAAGGTTTCCGCGCAAGGCCTCGTACTACACGCACAGCGAAAAGGAGGAATGAGTTACCAGTCGGCGCAAGACCCGCGGTTGCATTTCGGGCTTGGGCAGCACGATCATATCGATACTTTGGAGATTGCTTGGCCGAGCGGGGTCGTGACGAAGCTCACGAAGCTCGGCTGCGATCAGATCCTCGCGGTGAAAGAAGGGGAGGGCCTGGTCGAACGCAAGTTTCCTCGGTTTGCCTCGAAATGAGAGTCTCGCGGATGCGCTCCTACTGGTCCTGAACGCCGTTTACGGCGCCGCGGCGGACGCCTGTCGCGGTACCTGAATCGCGAATCGCAGTGACTTGCTCCTGGTTCAGGCGGGCGAGCGTCGCCAGCATCTCGCGTGCGTGCGCAACATCTCCTTTACGTCGGTAGGCAGCAGCGAGGTACGAATAGACAGCCGGATTTTTCGGGGCAAGCTCGCGCGCTCTCTCGAGCTGCGCCACGGCGTCGTCGGCGCGGCCCTCCATTAGATAGAGCTTTCCAAGGGAGATCCGCGACTGCGAGTAATCGGCGCGCAGGGCAACCGATTTTTCAAGCGCGTCTTCAGCGTCCTTCAATGTAGGCTGTCCAGGGGTTGCCCCTGATCGGATCAGAGCCTCTCCCAGAATCGATAGCAGGATGTAATTGCTCTTGCCGTTGGCGATTGCCTCGCGCACCACGTGGATCGCGCCGGCTGTGTCCCACTCGATAAGGTCCTTGTGTGCGGCTGCCAAATACCCTATGTCGGTCCCTGCTCCGACGCGGCTCGCGAAGTCGAAGTCGGGCTTGGCCTCGTCAAACCGGTCGAGACCGGTCAGAAAAACTCCGCGCTCATACCGGAGACGCGCCGACTCTGGCAGATTCTTCAGGCCGACGTCCACGACCCTCAGGCCGAGGCCGTATGCTTGTTGATCCATGCACGCGTCCGCAATAAAGACGTACAGTTTTTCGCTTGTCGGCGTGAGGACTGCCGCTCTCTCGAAGGCTTCAAAGCCATTCTCCGTTTGGGAGTCGCCGATATAGGCTTGCGACAAGAGGTTCCAGACCTCGGCTGAGTTTTTCCCCTGGCTCTGCAGATCCTTGAGGATTGGAATCGCGAGCTTCGGCTGGCGAGTGGCCACGTAGCACAACGCGAGATTGAAGTCGGCGGCATACTCGTCGTCAACTCGGCCCCGCGCGGCGAGAAAGTGGGGGATCGCTTCCTGGAAGCGTCCCTGGCGCGTCAGATCAATTCCCAACCGTAGATCCTCGCGGGGATTGGATGATTCACTCTCAAGCGCCTGAGTGGTGTTTCCGGAGGTACTTGCGCGAAGTCCTGGCAAAAAACCAAGCAAACCGAGCGCGGCACCCAATATCACGACGCGTTTCGCAAGTTCCGTTCGGCGGCAGGGACCTTCTTTGCGGACATGCCAGGCAAAACTGCAGCCGGCGCCTTGTCGGAACCGATCGATTGCGCTCAACCTTGCCCCTCCAGCCTGACCCTTGCACAACTCACACGCGATTTCAATGGCCTTGGCGGCGAATTATCAACCAGACAGCACCGAAACTGCCGGTTCGGGACGAGAGCAGCCGTTTCCCCGGGGTCTGCGCCAGGGCATGAAATCACCGAAGAATAAAAAACTCGCGAAAAATGCTTGACAGCCCTCAGGCATACATTATACAAGTTGCCCCATCCTTTCTGTCTGGAACGGGCCCTACGGGTGATGGGGATGAGAAAACGTTTACCTTACGTGAACCGACGATGTTCGGGGCTTTGGTCCTGCGCGCTTCACGTGTCCCGGGCTTCCTCGCCATTCTCCATCGTTCCCCTAGGGCCTCGCCCCCTCAGAAAGCTCCCACATGCATTGCCTTGATCGCACTTGGGAGGCGCGTGTTCTTCGGGGTTTGAAGCGTGAAAGTGAACTCGGCTGGTTTGGTGCCGATAGTTAACAAGTGGCTTGATGGTTTGGCAGAGGCGCGATTGCAGAAATTGGCGAGTGTCAAAGGAGGGGACATGTCGCGAAGTCTGTGCCGTGGTTTCTTTGGGAGTCTGCTCTGTGTGCTCATTCTGATGGGAATCAACGCCCGCTCAGCTTGGGGGCAGGGCAGTTCAACCGGGACTATCAGCGTGACCGTCCTAGACCCAGACGGCAGAACCGTTCCCGATGCGGAACTGACGCTTCAGGACCTGTCGACGAACGACGTCCGTAGAGCCTCGACCCAGGCCAACGGCACGTACAGCTTCGTGAACCTGTCGCTTGGAAGCTATAAGTTGACTGTCTCCAAGCAGGGTTTCGAGTCGCAAGCGTTCGATCAGATCGCTGTCCACGCGACTCAGGTCACTGACCTCAGCGCTACGCTGAAAGTCGGAGTCGCAACCGAGACCGTCGAAGTGCACGAGAGCGAGGTGCCACTCGTAGAAACGAGTTCGAACGCCATCTCCTCGACCATAGACCTCAAGCAGCTCGAAGACCTGCCCATTAACGGGCGCGACGTGAGCCAATTGTCGTTCTTGACGCCCGGCTACACGGGCGTGCAGGGATCCGGCACCTGGAACGGCCTGCCAGTGATAGCGCAAGGTAACAACATCGACGGAGTTATTTCGAGCACTAGCCGAATGAAATTCGGAGGAAATCAGGCGCCTCAACTGCAGGCTCGCCTTGAAGACATGCAGGAAATGACCGTGCAGAGCGATCAGCTTGATCTAAGCACGGGCTTCGGCGCTACCGACATGCAGGTGAACTTCGTCACCCGCCGCGGCTCGAATTCATTCCACGGCCGCGCGTTCGACAATCTGCAGAACGACAAGCTCAACGCCAATAGCTGGATCAACAACGCCGATGACCTCCCGAGAAACCACCTTCGGTTGAACGACTTTGGCGGCAGCGTCGGCGGCCCCATACTCAAAGACAAGCTTTTCTTCTTTGGCAGCTATGCGGAATTGAGGCAGCCCAGCTCCTATACGGCGACGAACACGATCCTCACTGCGGCAGCCCAGGGTGGCTCGTTCTTCTCTCCTGGCATGTCTGGGCCCGTGCAGCTTATCGGTCCCGGCAGCGTCGTCGCCTCGACGCCCGGTGCCATCAACACGATCAACAGCCGGACCGCAGCGGAATTCACGGCCATCAACGCGGCCGCTTCGGGGGGAACGACATCGACAATCGCGAACGACCCCAATGCCCTGAACCTGAACTTCCTTGTGGGCAGCCCGATCACGTACTACTTCCCGGCGGTCCGCCTCGACTACAACATTTCCCAGAACTTCCGTCTGAACTTCGCGTGGAATGAAACGAAATTCAACCAACCCGGAGCGGTGGCGCCGTTCTTCCCCGGCAGCGCCTTCTCCAATACGGAAGGAAACAACGGGTCGAACGTCTACACCACAGCGCTCGGGTTCGATTGGACGATCAAGCCGACTCTTGTCAACCAGTTCAGGGGCGGCTTCCTCTACAATTGGTACGGATACGTTCTTGGCGTGAAGCCGCCCGTGGTCGGTGATGTGGATGTTCAGTGGGATCTTCCGTTCGGGGGCTTCATGTCGGGCGACGGTGATCAGGGGGCAAACGCGGGCACCGTTACTACGTATTACCCGCTCTTCAATTGGTCGGACAACATGACTTGGCAGCACGGCTCCCATACTTTCACCTACGGCGGATCTTGGTATCGCGAGCAGGACCACTACTGGAACCCGCCTGCTGGCGTCAATTTCCTGAATCTCGGTCTTGTACCCGGTGACCCAGCGTTCAGCCCAATCGCGACGGCTTTGTCGACTGCCGGCGCCACTCCGGCTCAGGAAGCGGAGGGAGAGCAACTTTATGCCGTGTTGGCTGGCGACGTTGGTGCCACCAACGGCGCAGCAGATCGAATTGCTTTCGCGCTGAACCCAGCCACAAAGCAGTACGAGAACAGTACCGCGCCCTTTGTCCTCGACGAACTTCAAAAGGCGTGGGGCCTCTTCTTCCAGGATTCGTGGAGAGTCAAGACCAACCTCACTCTGAACTACGGTCTGCGCTGGGACTTTACCGGTGACGACCACGACCTGAAGAGTGCGTATCAAAGCGCCGCCCTTGACGGTGTCTGGGGTCCTTCCGGTGCTGGGAACGAATTCATGCCCGGAACACTTACGGGCAACCTGAATCCCGTGTTGGCGGCCAGCGGTCATCAGTACAAGCCTTGGAACAAGAGCCCTCAGCCGCAGATCGGAATCGCTTGGTCTCCGGCGTACACGGATGGGTTCCTCGGCAAGCTGACTGCCGGCGGCCAAGCGGTGATTCGTGCCGGCTTCTCGTTTAGAAACTACACCGAGCCCTATCAGTTCTTCTGGGATTCCGCGACGGACTACGGCGCTTTCTTCTACCAGAACAACCAGCTCATCGACAGCCTGAGCCCGAATGCTCCCGGCCAGTTCTCGCCCGGCTCCCTGACGCTCAATGGGGGATTCCAACAGCCGATGACGTTCCCGGCCTACAACAACCTGACGCCCAACTACACCACCACCTTCCCGGAATCAGGTCTCACGTTCATTCAGCCCTTTCAGCAGATTTACAATCCCGGTATCGCGCTGGGGGCCATCAATCCCGAGATCAAGCAGCCCTACACTCAATCCTGGAACCTCAGCATCCAACGGCCGATTGGCAGGAACAACGCCATCGAGATCCGCTACATCGGCAGCCGCAGCGTTCACCAATGGCTGAATCTGTTTACCGATGAAGTGAATATCTTCGAGAACGGCTTCCTCGCACAATTCCAGCAGGCCCAGAAGAACCTGGCGATCAACGCCGCGAACGGTTACATCGGAGGGTCGGGCAATCCGCCCCGAACGTTCGCGAACTTGGGCTTCGCCGGCGAGGCTGCGACGCCAATTTTCGACGAGGCATTCGCAGGCTCTTTTGCTGGCAACACCAATGCAACCGGCTATGCCAATACGATCTTCACCGACCGGACTAACGGCTGGCTCGTGAATGGATCGGCGGGAGCGGCAGCAACGGCCCTCGCTGGAGGACCGAGCGGCAGCCCCATCTATTACTGCAACCTCGTGAATCACTCACAGTTTGCTGCAGGTGCTGACCCCTGCGCGAACATTGGCTATACGGGAACGGGCGGGACCTATCCGATCAACTTTTTCCAGATGAATCCCTATCAGTCCGGCCAAGACGTTGGCTTGACCACGCAGGCCGGCTACTCGAACTACAACGGCCTCCAGGTGGATTTCCGGCAGAAGCAATGGCACGGTATGCAGTTCGATGTGAACTACACCTGGAGCCACACCCTCGGCATCAACACGCAGAACTCGTGGACGGGCGTTTTCAATCAGTTCTCCCTCCGCAATCTGCGCCAAAGCTACGGACCTCTTCCGTTCGACATCCGCAATTCGTTGCATGCCAACGGAACGTACGATCTGCCCTTCGGCGTAGGTAAGCAATTCCTGAATCAAAGTGGCGTTGTGGATCACATCGTCGGTGGCTGGTCCCTCGGAACGATCGTTTCACTGCAGAGCGGCGAGCCATTCCAGTTGACGAGCGCCTCCTACCTCAATGGAGCCTACAGCTCGACGTTTAACGATTTCGCCGATCCCGGAATCGTCCTGAACGGCGTCTCACCCTCTCAACTTCAGAGTTCAGTGAGCGTATACCACGTTGCGGGTGCGCCGTTCGTCGACTTGGTCAACCCGAAGTACTTGTCAAGCAGCGGCACTGCGAATCCAACCTACATCACGCCGAATACAACACCCGGGACAATCGGTCAGGTTGTATACCTGCACGGTCCCCGGTTCTTCAATCAGGACCTCGCGATCACCAAGGCAATTCCGATTCGCGAGAACATCCGTGCCACGTTCCAGGGTGAATTCCTGAACGTTTTCAATCACCCGAACTTTGGTTTGATTCCGTCGCAAAACATCACGAGCGGCAACTTCGGAACGGCAGGTCCTGTCTACTTTGGCAACAGCCCGACTGACGGGGCGCGCGCGATCGAGTTGCGCTTCAACATCGAGTTCTAGTCGGCGCGGCGAATTGACGTCTAACCTCCACCCTCGCCGGGAGTCAGCGATGGCTCCCGGCGATTTCTTTTCAGTCTGGTTGTAAGGTCTAAATGGCCATCGTATGGGAAGGGAGCGTGCGCTTCACGCTCGCATGTCGCGAAGGTCTAATCTACGGTTCGGGGATTAGAAATGCCTGTAAGTTGTTGAAACTAAAGGGCGTGAATTCATTCTAATGTACTGTAACGACCTGTTACAAGGGACAAACCATGAGGCTACATAGAATCGCTCTTGGGGCCGCGTTTGGCTGCGTGCTAGCTGTCGCACTTACGACTCATGCTCAAGAGGCGAATCTCGCGCCGACGCCGCCGATGGGCTGGAACAGTTGGAACCATTTTGCAGGTCGCGTCGACGACAAGGCGGTTCGTTCCGCGGCGGACGCGATGGTCTCCAGCGGAATGAAGGACGCCGGATACGTCTACGTCAATATTGACGACACTTGGGAAGGCCAACGCGACGACCAGGGCTTCATCCAGGCCAACGAAAAGTTTCCCGACATGAAAGCCCTCGCGGATTATGTTCACAGCAAGGGATTGAAGATCGGCATCTACTCTTCGCCATCTGCTGAGACTTGCGCTGGCTACGAAGGGAGCCTCGATCACGAGCAACAGGACGCAGAGACGTACGCAAAGTGGGGTATTGATTACCTGAAATACGACTGGTGCCGGCCGACGGGTACCCGTGACGAAATGATTGCCGCCTACACCAAAATGCACGACGCATTGCAAAAGGCCGGCCGGCCGATCGTTCTGAGTCTTTGCGAGTACGGCTGGAACAAAGTCTGGGAGTGGGGACCTTCCGTGGGCGGCAATCTTTGGCGTACGACCGGGGACATCACCGACCGGTATTTTGCTATGGCTGAGATCGGGTTTAATCAGAACGGGCTCGAGAAGTTTGCCGGGCCGGGCCACTGGAACGACCCGGACATGCTGGAAGTCGGCAACGGCGGGATGAACGAAGACGAGTACCGCACGCACATGAGCCTATGGGCAATTCTGGCTGCGCCGCTGATCGCTGGCAACGACCTCAGCCGCATGACTCCCTATACGATCCAGCTGTTGACGAATCGCGAGGTGATCGCCGTGGATCAGGATCCCGCCGGAAAGCAAGGATATCGGGTGAGCCAGGAAGGTCCTTTTGAAGTTTGGATGAAGCCGATGGCGGACGGCACCAGAGTCGTCGGATTGTTCAATCGCCAGCGAAATACTGAGGAGCTCAC
>DATIZQ010000111.1:0-4308 GCA_035517015.1 Candidatus Acidiferrum sp.
GGCGGGTGCGGCTGCGGGCGGGCCGGGTGGCGGGCGCGCCGCTCCGCGCATGAACATGATGAACGGCTGGTTCCATCAGGCCGGTACCGACAAGAACGTCCGGCTCGAACTGATCGGGGAGCCCGGGACGACGGTGCCCGATGAGCACTTTTCGGACATCAACGTGAATTACGTCGGATTCCAGGTGACGGACATCGACGCGGTGTATGCGAAGGTGAAGGCATCCGGTGCGATCACGGTTTCCGATGGCGGGATCGTAAAGGTGCCGGACGGCCGCGCGGTAATCGTCCGCGATCCGGACGTGGGCGGCTTCGTCGAATTGTGGGAAGCAAAGAAGTAGCGCAACCGAAACGCTGATCAATCCAGGCGGCGCCTCCACGGGGAATCCCTTTCGCGCGTCTCGCGCACCGGAGAACAGTCCTGTCTATGATCAGACGTCGCAGCTCTGAATCCCTGGGTCTGCGCGGCGCCGCAATCATAGCCGTCGCCATTGGCGCTGTCGCGGTGGGCGCATTTGCCATCGGAGCAATGGCCATTGGGCGGCTGGCGATCGGGCGGCTTGTCGTAGGGAACGCAAAATTCAAATCTGTCGAGGTTGAGGATCTCACCGTAACGAAGCTTCGCATTCGCGAATAACCCGCATCGCGTAGCCTCCCTCCAGTCCGTCGACTGAAACGCCACCCTGCGCGCTCAAATGTCCGATCGACTCGACGTCTGATTCAGCGTGCAAGTAGTACGCTTGCGTTGATTTGCCTCCAATTTTCGATGTGGCACGTGATTCTGACGGGCAGCCAACATCTTGATGTAAAATCCTCGCCACTGTATGACCTTAACAAGTGGCTCCCAGCTTGGCCCCTATCAGATTTCCGCCGCTATCGGTGCGGGCGGGATGGGGGAAGTCTACCGTGCGCGGGATTCGAAGCTCGGGCGCGACGTGGCGCTGAAAGTCCTGCCGCAAGCGTTTGCGCGTGACGCGGATCGCATGGCGCGCTTCCAACGCGAAGCGAAAGTCCTCGCCTCCCTCAATCACCCGAACATCGCTTCGATCTACGGCTTGGAAGATTCTGGTCCCACTCATGCACTCGTGATGGAACTGGTTGAGGGGCCGACGCTGGCCGATCGCATCCGCCAAGGCCCGATTCCGGTTGACGAGGCGCTGAAGATCGCAAAACAGATCTGCGAGGCGCTCGAGTATGCGCACGAACGGAGCGTCGTTCATCGCGATTTGAAGCCGGCGAACATCAAAGTGACGCCGGACGACGCGGTGAAAGTTCTCGATTTCGGCTTGGCAAAGGCAATTGAAGGCGATGCCGCATCGATCGACATTTCGACTTCTCCCACGATCAGCCGGATGGCGACGATGCAGGGCGTTTTACTCGGCACTGCCGCCTACATGTCTCCCGAACAGGCCAAGGCCAAACCGGTGGATCGCCGCGCCGACATCTGGGCGTTCGGCTGCGTGCTGTATGAAATGTTGACAGCCAAGCAGACGTTTACGGGCGAGACAACAACGGACACCCTTGCGGCGGTGATCAAGGACGAACCGGACTGGTCACGGCTGCCGACGACTACGCCCGCGCGCGTTCGCGTGTTGCTGCGGCGATGCTTGCAGAAGGATCCGAAGCAACGATTGCGCGACATTGGCGACGCGCGCATCTCGCTCGATGAGGTTCTCTCCGGTGAGCCGGACCCAACCTCTGTTGAGGGCCAGAGTCCGTTCCGTAGAACGCCGCTCGTGCGCTCTGAGATCTCGTTGCCCGACAATATGGTGCTCTCGCCGAGTGGCGTGCTCGCACTTTCGCCAGACGGCCGCCATTTGGCCTTTGCTGCAGTGGGAGCCGACGGCGTGCTGAGGATCTGGATACGCTCGCTGGACACGCTCGAAGTACGGCCCCTGCTCGGCACGGAATCGCCCGCGTTCCCTCCATTTTTCTGGTCTCCCGACAGCCGGCAAATCGTTTTCGACGCAGGCGGAAAACTTAAGAAGATCAGCGTTTCCGGCGGCGCGGCGCAAACACTATGTGATCTGACGGGGCTTGCCGTGGGCGGTTCGTGGAACCAAGATGGCGTGATTGTCTTTGGGCAGGGCGGCGGTTGCCTAATGCGGGTTTCAGCGAACGGCGGGTCCGCGTCTCCACTGACCGTTCTCAATACGGCGGGCGGCGATATCCATCATGTCATTCCATCCTTTCTTCCCGATGGCCGGCACTTTATCTACCTGCGGGCTTCCCACAAAGCGGACAACTGCGGAATTTATATCGGCTCGATCGATGCCAAGCCCGAGGAGCAGGACTCAAGACTGCTGTTGGAGACCAAATGGGGAGCGGCCTTCGTGCCGTCGTCTGACGATGGGCCCGGTCACTTGGTTTTTCTGCGCGACGGAACGCTCTTCGCGCAACCTTTCGATGCGAATCGGCTCGAACTGTCGGGCGAGCCGGTCTCGGTTGCCAAGGACGTGGGAACCTTTTTGGACGGTGGCTTGTTCTCGGCTTCGGCTAACGGCATTCTTGTCTACAAGTCCGGCGGATCTCAAGAGGGGCAGCTCACGTGGTTTGATCAGCGTGGGAGGCGGCTCGGTACGGTGGGGGAACCGGGCACGTGCCTTACGCTGGCTCTTTCTCCCGATGGGACGCGAGCCGCTATTAGCCGCCGGGCTGCGAGTTCAGCTCTCTGGATAGCCGACCTCTCTCGGGGCACCGCTACGCGTTTCACATTCGGGTCCTCGCCAGCGGTGGCTGGCACGTGGTCGCCGGACAGCGGTCGAATCGTCTTCGCTTTCGCCACTACATTCGACCTCTATGTGAAGGCGGCGAGTGGCGTGAGACCTGAGGAGCTTCTGCTGGCGTCCAGCCAGCCCAAGTATCCGATGGGCTGGTCTTCGGACGGACGCTTCTTGCTTTATCGGACGTCGAACTCGAAGACTGGGAAACGAGACCTATGGGTACTCCCGCTCGAAGGCGAAAAGATACCATTCCCGTTGCTGAGCACGGAATTCAACCATAGCTGCGGCCAGCTTTCACCGGACGGACGCTGGATTGCTTACACTTCGGATGAGTCCGGTCGCGACGAGGTTTACGTTCGGACGTTTTCGCCGGCGGCTTCCGCGGCGGCTTCGGACGATGGCAAGTGGCTAGTCTCCACCGGAGGCGGGAGTGAGCCTCGGTGGAGCGGAGACGGGAAGCGGTTGTACTACTTGGCTCCCGATAGGAAGTTGATGACTGTTGAGATTGCAACAGACGCCGGTCTGACGGCGGGCGTGCCTAAAGTTCTTTTTCAGGCGCCGCAGAGAACTGCAACGCTTCCCTACGCCTGGGACGTCACCGCAGACGGCAAGCGATTTCTGTTCTCAGCGCCAGCCGAGCAAAGAAAACCCTTCACTCTCGTGTTGAACTGGCAAGCCGCGCTGAAGAAATGACGCCGGAAACAAAACTGGGGCCGTATGAGACTGTCGCGAACGCCGGCGCTGGAGGATCAAACACCCGACTAGTCGGCGAACCGGATATTTTCCTTATTTCTTGAGGAAGTTTGCCGAGACTTTCGCGGCGCGGATCGCATCCAACGGGAAACGGCAGACGGTAAGCGCTGTCCGAACTAGGAGGTTACGAATATGGGAACCGAGTCGAAACCGGTTGTGAGCCTCGTGCCCCCGTTTACACGAGGGACAGCGATTCTGAAAATTCGTGCGGTGGAAGACAACTGGAATTCGCGCGAGCCGGAGAGAGTCTCGCGCGGATACTCGCCGGACTGCTATTGGCGCAATCGCGCTGAATTTATCCACGGGCGCGCCGAGGTCGTCGCATTTCTTGCGAGAAAGTGGGCCAAGGAGCTCGACTACCGTCTGATCAAGGAGCTGTGGTGCTTCGATGGGAACCGAATCGCCGTGCGGTTTGCCTATGAATCGCACGATGATTCGGGGCAGTGGTATCGGTCGTACGGAAATGAGAACTGGGAGTTCGATGCCGCGGGGCTTTCGAAAATCCGCCACGCAAGCATCAACGATCTTCCGATCAAGGAAGCCGACCGGCTCTTTCGCTGGCCGCTGGGCCGCCGACCTGACGATCATCCGGGATTGACCGATCTGGGCTTGTAACGGAAAACGTGCGAAAACAGA
Source organism: Candidatus Acidiferrum sp. (assembly GCA_035517015.1). GTDB lineage: Bacteria > Acidobacteriota > Terriglobia > Acidiferrales > UBA7541 > Palsa-295. Next base: position 4,112 of record DATIZQ010000111.1, read on the forward strand.
ATTGGAGGCAGAGCGATGAGTTTACTTCCAGAAGCGCTCCGACTGCCGAATCGCAGGGAAATTCTGCAAGCGGGCGCGCTGACGCTGCTCCCGCTCGCGAGCCTAGGAGCGCGGGTCGCGCCGCAGGATCAAGCCCCAATGACGGCAAATGGAGGGACCGATCCCTACCCGATTCCCTGGCTGGACAAGAACGGCAG
>DATIZQ010000112.1:0-41891 GCA_035517015.1 Candidatus Acidiferrum sp.
CCAGAAAACGGTGAGCAGCAGGCGCAGCAGCAGCGCGAAGCTGGCCGTCTTGCTGGCCACGCTGATGTAGGCTGTGATCGGCGTGGGCGCGCCCTCGTACACATCCGGAGCCCACTGGTGGAAGGGCACGGCGGCGACCTTGAAAAACATTCCGGACACGACCGTGACCAGGGCCAAAAGCACTAGCAGGTCAGTATGCCCGCGCGCCTCCACCGCCACTTGGATTACGTCCAGATTCGTTCTGGGAGGCAGCGGAGAGCCGAATGGGCTGAGGTTGGCGGTCGCCCCTATCCCGTAGAGAATCGAGAACCCATAGGCCAGGATCGCCGAGCTGAAAGCACCCAGCAGCAAATACTTCACAGCGCCTTCGTTCGAACGCTTGTCGCGCCGCAAGAAGCCGGCGAGCACGTAGAAACTCAGGGCCATCGTTTCCAGGCCGATAAATTGCACCACCAGATCGTACCCCGAGGCCATGAACATCATGCCCACGGTGGCAAACAGGATCAGGGCGTAGTATTCACCGTGATTTTCGTCCTCGATTTGCAGGTAGCGCGCGGAGAGAAGGATCACCAGCGCTGTCGCCAGCAGGAAAATCGTGCCGAAAAACAGGAAGAACGGGTCCACCAGCAGCGAATTGCTGAATCCAATCGCGCCGCGGTCGGCCACGGCGCGCAATTGCCAAAGGCAGATGCCACTGAAGATGACGCCGAGCATGGCCATCAGCGCGTTGAAATACTTGTCGCGAGGCTCCAGCAGATAATCGGTGAGCAGGATGCCCATGGCGAAGAGAACGAGCATCAGTTCCGGAAGGAGCAGCCCGCCTCCTCCCTGCTGCATGAACGATTGGAACGCGCTGAGGATATGACTCATCGGCTAGCCTATTTTTTCTCCGTGCCGGACGCGGGCGCGCTTCCGGAATTCCCGGGCATGTCCATTCCCGGCATGTTCATCACCGGCACAGCCGCGCCGGGGGCCGCAGCGGGTGCAGCAGCGGCATCTACAGGCGGAGCAGCAATCCCATGGGCAGCGTAGTATCCCGGGGTGGCCTGCTCGACGATCAATTGCACGGGCCGCTCCAGCACGCGGAACAGCGGCTTGGGGTAAATGCCGATCCAGAAACACAAGATAATCAGGGGAACCAGCGTGGCATATTCGCGCGCGTTCAGGTCCGGCAAATGCTCGTTGACGGGATTGGTGACCGGGCCAAACATCACGCGCTGATAGAGCCACAGCAGGTACGCAGCTCCCAGGATAATTCCAATAACGGCCCAGGCGACGTATTTGATGCTGACTTCGTAGGTGCCGCGCAGGATGACGAACTCCCCGATGAATCCGTTGAGCAACGGCAAGCCCAGCGAGCTGAGCGTCGCGATCATATAGACGGCCGCGAAGTTCGGCATGGGGGTGGAGAGCCCTCCAAATTCGGAGATCAGGCGCGTATGCCGCCGCTCGTAGAGCACGCCGATGATCAGGAAGAGCGCGCCGGTGGAGAGACCGTGGTTGATCTGTTGAATCACGCTGCCGGAGAGCCCATTGGGCGTCAGCGCAAAAATTCCCAGCGTGCAGAATCCCAGGTGGCTGACCGAGCTGTAGGCAATCAGCTTCTTCATGTCCTTCTGCATCATGCAGACGAGCGCGCCGTAGATAATCGCGACGATGGAAAGGCCGATCATGATGGCGCGATACTGGTTCGTCGCGTCGGGGAACATCGGCACCGAAAAACGCAGGAATCCGTATGTCCCCATTTTCAGGAGGACGCCCGCCAGTATCACGGAGCCGGCCGTGGGCGCTTCCGTGTGCGCGTCCGGGAGCCAGGTGTGGAACGGGAACATCGGAACCTTGATGGCGAAGGCGAAGAAGAATCCCCAGAAGAGCCATCTTTGCAGCGACAGCGCGAACACAGGATGCGGCGATTCGAGGATATCCTTGATGCTCAGCGTGTGGGCGCTCGAGTAGATCGCCAGAATCGCGAGCAGCATCAGGACGGACCCGGCCAGCGTATAAAGGAAGAACTTGATCGCCGCATAGAGCCGCCGCTCGCTGCCCCAGACGCCGATGAGGAAGTACATCGGAACCAGCATCACTTCCCAGAACACGTAGAAGAGGACGAAATCGAGCGACATGAAGACGCCGAGCATGCCGGTCTGCAGCAAGAGGAACAGGATGTAGTACTCCTTCTCGCGCTTCTGAATCGCCGACCAGGACGACAGAATCGAGATCGCCCCGAGCACGGTGGTCAGCATCACCATCAAGAAACTCAGGCCGTCGATCCCCAGCGTGTAACGCGCGCCGATCGACGGAATCCAGTTCAGGTCCTGAATGAATTGGAATCGCGGTGCATCCGCGTGGATGTTGAAGCGCCAGATCAGCGGTAGCGAGACGATCAGTCCGAGAAATCCAAAAATGTTGCCGATCCAGCGATGCAAATCGGCCCGCTCGCGCGGAATGAACAGCAGCAGGATCGAGCCGACCAGCGGCGTGAAGAGGATCGTGCTCAGAATGTGATTGCCTTCGAAAAGGAAGTGCATCCGTCCCCTCGCCTTCTTCGCCTAGTGCATCGCGCTACGCACGAGATGGAAGTAATACGCTATGACCCCAATCAAGCCAAGCACGATCAGCAGCATGTAATCCTGCACCTCGCCGTCCTGAATCATGCGCACCGGAAAGCTCATGAACCACACGATCCGAGCGCCAAGGCGGACCGAGCCGTCGACAATCCACGTGTCCCACCAGATGGACAGGCGCGAGACGAAGCGCGTCAGCCAGCCGGCGCCGTTCACGCCGAGGCCATCAATGACGTTGCGATCGAAGGACCCGAGCGCCAGGCCCAAATCTTTCGCGCGGTTGACGAACATCGCGTCGTACAGCTCATCCACGTAGTATTTGTGGAAGACGAAATCGTAAAGCGTGCTGAAACGCGCCGCAATCCTGCGAGGAAGTTCCGTCCGCCTTATATACAGGAACCAGGCCAACCCAATACCGGCAAACGCAGCCAGAACTGACGCAACCATCAGCGCAGATTCTTCGCCGGGTGCGAGCGGCGTTGTTTCTTCCATCTCGTGAGCCAACTCTTCGCGTCCAGCCTGAGATCCTAGAGGCCCTTCGTGTCCCATCAACGGCTGGGCATGAGACATCTCTGCAGAGGAAAGACTCCGCGCCGAACCCAACAAGGGCCCTACTGACGGTCGCAAGAAGTGCTCGAATCGCCCGCCAATCCCAATCCAGCCGCCGACAATCGAAAGCAGCGCGAGAATCACGAGCGGGATGAGCATCGACTTTGGCGATTCGTGAACGTGGTGCTCAACCTCGTGGTCGACGCGCGACTCTCCGTGGAACGTCAGGAAGAGCAAGCGGAACATGTAAAACGCTGTCAGCCCGGCCGTGATCCAGCCAATCAACCATAGGGCGCGGCTGTGCTCGAATGCGTGCCCGAGAATTTCGTCCTTGCTGAAAAATCCTGCAAACGGCGGAATCCCCGCGATGGCCAGTGTGGCCGCGAGCATGGTGAGATACGTCGTTCGAATCTTTGCCGAAAGCGCGCCCATCTTCTGCATGTCCTGCTCGCCCGACAGCGCATGGATCACGCTGCCCGCCGCAAGAAAGAGCAGTCCCTTGAAGAACGCGTGCGTCATCAGGTGAAAGATCCCGGCAGCAAACGCGCCCACGCCGCAGGCGAGAAACATGTAGCCGAGCTGCGAAATCGTCGAGTAGGCGAGGACTTTCTTGATGTCATTCTGAACGACACCCATGGTGGCCGCAAAAATCGCGGTCACGGCACCGATCACGGCAACGACTTCCATCGCGGTCGGCGCAAGCTGATAAATCGCGTTCGTGCGCGTCACCATGTACACGCCGGCCGTGACCATCGTCGCCGCGTGGATCAACGCGCTCACCGGCGTCGGACCTTCCATCGCGTCCGGCAGCCAGACGTACAGCGGAATCTGCGCTGATTTTCCCGTCGCGCCGACAAACAGAAGCAGCGCAATCGCCGTAACCCGCGGATCGCCGAGTTGGAAGTTTCCTGCCAGCAGCGCCGGGCCAATTTCGGCGAAATGAATCGTGCCAAGCAGCGCCGACGTCATGAAAATACCGAGGAGAAAACCCGCGTCCCCAATTCGGTTGACGATGAACGCTTTCTTCCCCGCGTCCGACGCCGACTTCTTGTGAAAATAAAACCCGATCAGCAGGTAGCTGCACGTCCCCACGCCTTCCCACCCGACAAACATTACGAGCAGGTTATTTCCCAGCACCAGCATCAGCATGGAGAACATGAACAGGTTCAGGTAGCCGAAGAAACGGTAATAGCCGCCTTCATGCCCCATGTAGCCGATCGAATAAACGTGAATGAGGAAGCCTACGCCCGTAACGACCAGAATCATCACGGCGGAGAGCGGGTCGAGCTGGAATCCCCAGTCCGCCCTGAAATGCGCGAGGCCGCCGGTCAGCGAATGGTACGGAATCGGCGGAAACCAATCGAACAGATGAACGGCCGCGACGCGGCTGTCTTCAGGCAGAGAAAGCAGCTGAAAAAACGCGCCCACGGAGAAAAGGAACGATACGAAGACGCTGCCGACGCAGAGAACGCTCACCGCGCTGTTCTTCAGCCCGCGTCCGATGAGGAGCATCGCCGCCGCTGTCGCCAGAGGGAACAGCGGAATCAGCCAAATATGATCGAGAAAGAACTTCGCTTCCATTTTTCCTCGGCGCTAAGTCGTGCCCTCAGCCCCTCAGCATGTCCATCTCATCGGCCAGGACGGTCTCACGGTTGCGGAAATACGCCAGAATGATTCCCAGCCCGACGGCGGCTTCCGCGGCCGCATCCGTAATGATGAAGATTGCGAAAATCTGGCCGTCCACGGTTCCCCAGTAACGCGAGAACGCGACCAGATTGATGTTCACGGCGTTCAGAATCAGCTCGATCGACATGAGGATCACGATCACGTTGCGCCGCGTGAGCACGCCGACGACGCCGATCGTGAACAGCGCCAGGCTCAGGAACAGATAGTGGTCCAGCGGTATTTGCGCCGCCATCATACCCTCCGCTTCGCCATCACGACCGCTCCAATCATGGCCACGAGCAGCAGAATCGAAGCAATTTCAAACGGCAGCATGTAGCGCTGGAACAGCGCCTGTCCCACCGCTTCCGTGTTCTTCGGCTCCATCAGGCGCGCGGGCTGGACGCTCAGCGAGTTGCGCCCCAGCCAGAACGCGACGAACACTTGCGCCGCCAGCACAAACGCCAGGATGCTCGCCACGAATTTCTGCCGGTTGAACTGCATCAGATGCAGAGATACATCGAGGTTGACCAGCATGATCACGAACACGAACAGCACCATGATCCCACCGACGTACAGGATGATCTGCACCACAAACAGGAACTCCGCCTGAAGCTGCAGGAAAATCCCAGCGGTGGCGAGCAGCGCCGTGATCAGGAACACCGCGCTGTGCACGATGTTCCGCCGGGTCACCATCAACACGCCGGAGGCGACCGCAAGCACAGAGAAGAAATAGAACAGGACGCTGTTCATCGTCTAATCACCGTTCCGCTGCCGGCATCGACTCCTGGTGCTGCTTCTCTTCCTGCGCGAGGAAGGCCGCTACGCCGAGCATGATCACCGTCGTTGCCACGGCGGCGAGCATAGGGTGTCTCCATTCCCAGTTCTGCTGCAGAACAATTGTCACGCCGACAACGATCACATTCACCAGCGCGAGCGGGATCAGGAAATGCCACCCTAGGCGCATCAATTGGTCGAACCGGTAGCGCGGGAACGTAAACCGGACCCACAGAAACACGTAAATGTAGCCGAAGACCTTCGCCAGAAACCAGAACGCGCCGTGAATTCCCTGCATCACTGCCGGTGAGGCGAAAAGGGCCGCAGTCATCACGGCGGCCAGAACCACGCAAAGCGCGCCCACGGCAACCATCACGAGTTTCTGTATCTGTACCGGCTGGCGGCGCGCAGTCCAGAACGAATAGGCTGCCACGCCCAGAAACAAGAGCGCCGGCACGATGTCGAGCAGCTCGATCGACGTTCCCCACAGAAGATCGTGATTCCGGGCGAACGGGCGCAACCACCCGCCCAGGAACAGCGTCGTCGCGATGCTGCCCACCACGACCATGTTGGCGTATTCGCCCAGAAAATAGAGCGCCCAGCGAAAGCCGCTGTATTCGGTCATGTAGCCTGCGACCAATTCGGATTCGGCTTCCGGCAAATCGAACGGTGCGCGATTCGTTTCCGCGATCGACCCCACGAAATAGATGAAGAACCCGACTGGCACGACGAAGGCAAACCAAACGCCCTGGTCGTACTGCGCCTGCACGATCTCCTTCATGGAAAGCGACCCGGCTAGCATCAGCGCTGAGACGAGGCCGAGTCCCGCGGCCGTCTCATAGCTCACAAGCTGAGCCGCGCTTCGCAGCGCGCCGAGGAGCGAATAATGGCTGTTCGAGGCCCAGCCGCCGAGCACAATTCCATAAATTCCCATCGAGCTGATCGCGAGGATGAACAGCAAGCCGACGTTCAGGTCCGCGATCTGGAACACCGGGCCGAACGGTATCGCCGCATACGCGAGCAGCGCCATCGTGACGCTCAGAACCGGCGCCCACCAGAAAAGGAAGCGGTCGGCCTTCTCCGGGACGATGTCTTCCTTGATGAGCAGCTTCAACGCGTCCGCGATCGGCTGAAGCAATCCGTGCGGCCCGACGCGCATCGGGCCGAGCCGCGCCTGCATGTCCGCCATCACTTTCCGCTCGACCAGCACGATGTACCCGGCCAGCAGCGGCAGGAGCGCGACGATCACGATGCCGTAGAGCACCGAGAAGACGTACGGCTGGATCGATGGCGGAATCAGGTGGTTCATCAGCGGTCCACTTCCCCGAGCACGATGTCGATCGTTCCGATGATCGCGACCACATCCGCCACCAGCGAGCCGCGAGCCATCTTGTCGAAAGCCTGCAAGTTGATGAACGAAGGCGGCCGCACGCGCACGCGATAGGGTTGCGTCGTTCCATCGCTCACCACGTAGTATCCGAGCTCGCCTTTGGGTGCTTCGATCGCGTGATAGACCTCGCCCGGCGGCGGCTTCAGCACTTTGCCGATGCGCGCCATGATCGGGCCGGAGGGAATGTTCTCGATGGCCTGCAGGCAAATGCGGCGCGACTGCCGCATCTCTTCCATGCGAACCAGGTAACGGTCATACGTGTCGCCCGTGGGGCGCGTGGGAATCTCGAACTCGTACTGATCGTACGCGGCGTAGGGCATGGCTTTGCGAATGTCCCACTTCATGCCGCTGGCGCGAAGCACGGGGCCGGTAACTCCCAGCGCGATCGCATCCTCCGCCGAGAGAATGCCGATTCCCTTCGTGCGGCCCACCCAGATGCGGTTTTCGGTGAGCAGCGTTTCGTACTCGTCGATCTTCTTGTCGAAGTCCTCGCAGAAGCGCTTCACGTCGTGCTCGAAACCGTCGTAGGTTTCGTACTGCAAGCCGCCGATGCGGAAGGCGTGCGTCGTCAGGCGCGCGCCGCAGTACTTCTCGTAAATCTTGAGGATTTCTTCGCGCTCGCGGAAACAGTAGAAGACCGGCGTCAGTGCGCCGATATCGAGCGCGTGCGTGCCGAGCCACAGCAAGTGGCTGGCGATCCGCTGCAACTCCGTCAGGATCGTGCGCACCACGCGCGCGCGCGGCGGGGCTTCCGTGCCCAGCAGCTTTTCGACGGCCTCGCAGTAGCCGAGCCCGTTCGAAACCGCCGCGACGTAATCCATGCGGTCAACGTATGGCGCAAATTGCTGGTAACTTCGATGTTCGGCGATCTTTTCGACGCCGCGATGCAGGTAGCCGATGATGCACTCGGAATCGACCACGCGCTCGCCATCCAGCTTCAGCTTCACGCGCAGCACGCCGTGCGTCGACGGATGCTGCGGCCCCATGTTCAAGATGATCTCGTCCGCACCCAGCACCGTTGTGTCGACGTTCGAGTTCCCGTAGGCGCGCGCGTCGCTCATCGCGTTTATTGGCCGCTCTCGATCCCCAGGTTCTCGCGGACCCAGGCCGTGTCCTGTTTCAAAATGTCGTAGTCCTTGCGCAGCGGATGGCCCTGCCACTCATCCGGCAGCAGAATGCGTTTCAGGTCCGGATGGCCTTCAAACACGATGCCGAACATGTCGAAGCATTCGCGCTCGAGCCAGTTCGCCGCAGGCCAGACTTCGCAGACGCTCGGCACCGGCTCGTTTTCCGCCGCGTGAGCCTTCAGACGCAATCGCTCGTTCTTCGGAAACGAGTAGAGGTTCAGGATCACGTCAAAGCGCTGTTCGCGCTTCGGCCAGTCGACGGCCGTCAAATCCGCCAGCATGTTGAATTTTTCGTCGTCGCGGCAATAGCGCGCGATCTCGCGCAGTTGCGCCGCCGCGACCAGCACAATCGCCTGCTTGCGGTCGAGCGTCGCCTCGCGAATCGCCTCGCCAAACCGCGCCTTCAGGCGTTGCACAAGTTCGTTGTCGAGCGGAACCGGCTTCGGAGGCGCTTCCTTGGGTGGCGCCGGAGGTTTTGGCGGAGCCGCGGCTGCCGGTGCAGCGGGCTTCGCGTGTGGCGCTCCCGCCGGTGGCGCTGACGCAGGTGGTTGCGACGGAGCGGCCGGCGTCGCTGGCTTGGGTGGAGTCGCGCCGGACCCAGCGGGTCCTTCCGGCGGCTTTGCGTTTGGATCCTTTTCCGAGGGGTCGTTGGCCATTTTCCGTTGGGCTCAGTTTCCTTCGGGGGAAACGGATGCCTTCGCCGTCACGACATAAACAGCCCGACTTTTTATCACAGTGCGAAAAAAAGCGTCAAAGAGTTTGTCTCGCTGGGAATTGAAAACAGGACACGCGGGGACCCGGTTCGTCATACCCAATCGAGGGCGCCCTTCCTGTACAGCCAGATGTAACCCACGAGCAGGATTCCCAGGAAAACCAGCATCGTGATGAGTCCATACACGCCCAACTGCCCGTACTTTACTGCCCACGGAAAGAGAAAAATCGTCTCGACGTCGAAAATCACGAACAGGATCGCGACAATATAAAACCGCACTGAATACCGGCCGCGCGACGTGCCCTCCGGCGGGACGCCGCACTCGTACGGATCGAGCTTCGCCCCCGTCGGCTTCATGTCCGGGCGAATATATTTGAAGACTATGAGGGTGACGATGGGAAAAGACGCCGCGAGAATCGCGTAAATCAGGACCGGAATGTATTGGCTCGGCATCCCCGAATCAGAACCGCCGCCATGCTAGCACACAGGTCAAGCCCCGGCCAGCGATTCGGTTTCCGATCATCTCGTCTGTCAGGCACTAAGACCGAGTCACCACCGCTTTTTCTCCCAGGGCATTGTGTTTCGCGAAAACCCGTCGACAAATATGCCGTTTATGGCGAATGCAACCACGACCAGCCCTATCGTGGCGATCGTCAGCCCAGTGAGCGTCGAATCCTCGCCTTTGTTGAGGTAGGCCACGCTCCCGTGGGTATTGAGTGGATAGACCCTGCCGGACGACGCATCGGGCCGGTTTGGGCAGGTGCCAGCGTATTGATACCAGAGGCAAAAATGAAACAGCCAAACCGCAAGTGCCAGGGAGCCAACAAGGTTCACGGCCAACCGACCGGCCTTCCGATGTTTTCCATTCGCTAACGGAAGAGCCATATTAATCTCGTTGGAGAATTCCATCACCACAAATAGCATACAACACTGTCCCTGACGCATTGTTCCGTTGAAGGTAAGGTAACCAAGGCCCTCACCGATACAGACGACTGCCAGGGATCGGATGGCCAGCCAGATAATCGGTAAAGCCGCTGGCGGCTAATCGTGGCGGGCGCCGTGGAGAACGGCAATTGCGTGCGGCAGCAGCTCGGCGATCGCGTCGAGCGATTCCACCGCGCCCTTCGGGCTCCCCGGCAGGTTGACGATAATCGACGTCGCGCGTATCACCACCGCCCCGCGCGACAGGATCGCCCACTTCGTTTTCTTCTGGCCCTCCGTGCGCATGTGCTCCGCGAAGCCGGGAGCGAGCCGGTCGGCCACCGCGAGCGTAGCTTCCGGCGTCACATCCCGCGGACCGAAGCCAGTTCCGCCGGTCGTGAGAATCACGTCCGCTGCTTTTGAGTCCGCCGTCTGCCTCAGGAACAGCTCGATCGCGGCGCGATCATCAGGGAGAACTCTCAGCGGCGCAATCTCCCATCCGAGTTCTTTGCAGCGGGAAACCACGGCGGGCCCGGAGCGGTCCTCGGCCTTGCCGGCCGAAACCGAATCGCTGACGGTGAGAACCGAAACGCGCATAGAGGGAGAGTCTACTGCCCTTCGGTGACTTTCGCGTCTTCGCCGGCGCCGTCGCGCTGATCTTCGTCGACCAGGCGCAGCGCCTCCATCAGAAGACCGGTGGTGCTGCGGGAAATAGTGGAACGCGAGGGCGCGGCGTTGAAATCAATCTCGAAATCGCCGTCCGACCAGCGGACGGCTTGATAGACGGCCGGTTCGCCGTCGAGAGAGCCGAGGCGCGCATCTTTACATTGGCCGGAGGAGAAGAAGAGATCGCAGACGTCGCGGTCGTGGCGAATCGTCAACTGGCAGGATTTCTGCCCCATTTCGAGCGACTGCATCAGGTCGAGAATGCTCATCTCTTCCAGCCGTCCCTGAATGACGCCCGGACGCACGGCGCGATTCTGCAATTTCTCGAGCTGCAGCCGGTCGATCACTTTCTTCGTTCGCCGGACGAGATCCTTCAGGAAAAAAGGCTTGGGGATGAACTCCTCGACGCCCTCGACGATGGGGCGCAATTTTTCTTCGATGTCGCCGCGCCCGGCGAGAAAAATGAATGGAATCGTCTTCGTTTGCTTGCGGCTGCGCAGCTTCTCGTAAAGCGCGCGCCCGTCGAGTCCCGGCATCCGATAATCGCAGACCACCAGATCCGGCGGATCGTCGACGATCTTGAGCAGCGCGTCCGCGCCATCGCCCGCCGCGCGAACATCGCAATGCGGCGCAAGGCCCTTCATCAGCAGGTCGAGGACGAGTGCATTGTCGTCGACGACCAGGACCTTGACATCCTTCATCGGCGCCATTACTTCCTACGCCTCCCCTGGCGGCCGCGCTTCACGCGCGCCGATACATACTCCCCGCTCTGCCCACCCGTCTTGCTTTCCAGGTACAGCTCGGTGATCTCCATGCCGCGCTCGAGCGCCTTGCACATGTCGTAGATTGTCAGCGCCGCCGTGGCCACGGCAACCAGCGCTTCCATCTCGACGCCCGTCGGCCCGGTGGCCGTCGCCTGTGACCGGATTTCGATTCCATTTTGGCATAGCCGGGCGCGGACATCCACGTGCGTCAACGCGATGGGGTGACAAAGTGGAATCAGCTCCGAAGTCCGCTTGGCGGCGGAGATTCCCGCGATCCGCGCGATTTCGAGCGGATCCCCCTTGGGCGAGTCGAGCCGCCGCACGGCCGCCACGGTCGCCTTTTTCATGCGCACGAAGGCGTGTGCCACCCCGGTGCGTGACGTCGCAGGCTTCGCCGAGACGTCCACCATCCGGGCCGTCCCCTTTGCGCCGTAATGAGATAGCTTCTTCATCGCCACAGTCTAGAACATTCCCCGTCGCGGCAGAACGTCCACCCATTCGCCCGATTCGAGGTTTTGACGCTCCCCGTGTACCACCAGGAAGCAGTTGCCGCGCGCAACCGCGCCAATATCGCCGGAGCCCTGCCACGAAATAATTTCGACCGTCGGATCGCCTTCACCCAGGCGAAGGTGGGCCGGGAGGAAATGCGCGAGCGGTGGTTTCTCCTGCACCGGCTTCGCGAGCCGGGCCTTGAACAGCGGCAGCGGTTGCGGCTGCGCGCCAGAGAGCATCTCGATGGCAGGCATGACAAACAGCTCGAACGTGACCATCGTCGAGACCGGATTCCCCGGCAAGCCGAAGACCGGCTTCTCCCGGCACCTTGCAAAGACCGCAGGCTTGCCTGGCCGAATGGCGACAGAGTCGAAAAAGAACTCCGCGCCGAGTTCTTGCAGCACTCCTTCGACGAGATCGTACGTCCCCACCGATACGCCGCCGCTCAAGATCAGAATATCCGACTCGAGCCCCTCTTCGATTCGCGCACGAATGGCGCCCACCTCATCGGCTGCGTTGCCGAGCGCAATCGGCTCGCCTCCCGCCAACGTGACCTGCGCGGCAAGCGAAACGCTATTGCTGTTGCGAATCTGGAATGGCCCGGGCGCGGCATCCACGGCAACAATTTCATCGCCCGTCGAGAGGATCGCCACACGCGGGCGCCGATTCACTCGCAATTTCGTGCGGCCGACCTGCGACGCAAGCGCCAACTCGGCATAGCCCATCCGCGACCCGCGCGCGACCACCGTTTCTCCGACTCGGCCCTCCGTGCCTGCAACGACGAAGTTCTGGCCCGCTGCCGCCCCGCGCTCGAACATGACGAACTCGCCTTCCACTCGAGCGTATTCCTGCATCACCACCGCGTCCGCGCCCTCCGGCAGCGGCGCGCCGGTCAGGATGCGGACACATTCGCCCGGGCCGACGCTCCCCGTGAAGGCGACGCCCGCGCGGCTCTCACCCATCAGCCTCAGCGTTGCGCCCGATGTGGTTACGTCGGCGGCGCGAAGCGCGTAGCCGTCGCGCGTCGAGCGATGGAACGGAGGATAGTCGCGGTCCGCCACGACATCTTCCGCAAGCACGCGGCCGAGCGCTTGGGCCGGATCCGCCGCCATGTCTGCGATTTCAGTTGGAACGATGCGAGGCTGCGCGCCGACGACCTCAATCACTTTGGCGCGTGCCGCTTCAAAGGAAAGCATGAGCTACAACCAGGAAGCGATTTTTGTTCCTCGCGGGACGATGGTTGCGTCGCGCTCGGGGCCGGTTGAAATCATGCCGATTTCAACTTGAAGCTGGTCGGAGATGAAATTCAGGTAGTCGCGGGCCGCCGCGGGCAGATCTTTGACGTCGCGAATGCCCGGCGTCGGCTTCTGCCAGCCCGGCAGAGTCCTGTATTCAGGCTCGATCTGCGCGAGCGTTTCGACGTCGGGTGGCATTTCCTTCAGGTGCGTTCCCTTGTAGCGATATCCCGTGCAGACCTGTATTTCGCTCTGATGGTCGAAGACGTCGAGCTTCGTCACGACGAGCGAATCGATTCCGTTGAGCATTTTCGCGTAGCCGAGCACGACCAGATCGAGCCATCCGCAGCGCCGCGGCCGCCCAGTGACGGCGCCGAATTCGTTGCCGCGCGCTCGCACGGCCTCTGCGTCGAGGTCGACCATCTCGGTCGGGAATGGTCCGCTGCCGACGCGCGTCGTATAAGCCTTTGTTACGCCGACCACGCCCGTGAGCCTTCGCGGAGCGACGCCCAGCCCTGTTGCCACGCCTCCCGAAGTTGCGTTCGATGAGGTTACGTAGGGATATGTGCCGTGGTCGATGTCGAGCATCGTGCCTTGCGCGCCCTCGAACAGCACCGATTGGCCCTTGTCGAGCGCGTCGTTCAGCAGCACCGCCGTGTCGGTCACCAGTCCGCGAAGATGCGCCGCGAGCTCGAGATACTGTTCGAGCAGGCCCGCCGTCTCGAGCGGATGGCCGTACGCTGCCGAGCTGATCGCATTCTTTTCCGCGATCACTCGTTCGAGTTTTTCGCCGAACCGGTCGGGCTCCAGCAAATCGCAAACGCGAATTCCGCGCCGCGCCATCTTGTCTTCGTACGCCGGGCCGATGCCGCGCGACGTGGTGCCGATTTTCGCGGCTCCGCGAGCCGATTCGGCGGCCTGATCCATTTCCCGATGGTAAGGAAAAATCACGTGAGCGCGATTCGAAAGGAACAGGCGCCCCCGAACTTCAATTCCGGATTTTTTCAGGTTTTCGAGCTCCGCCACCAGCGCGGCGGGATCGACCACGGTTCCCGCGCCAATCACCGCCTTCTTTCCAGGCCGCAGAATGCCGCTCGGAATCAGCTGGAGGATGTAGCGGTGACTGTTGAACATGACGGTGTGACCGGCATTGTGGCCGCCGGCATAGCGCGCGGTGTAGTCGAACGACGCCGCGAGGTAGTCGACAACTTTGCCCTTCCCTTCGTCGCCCCACTGGGCGCCGACCACCACGATCGCTTTGGTTTGCGCTTTCTCGTTCATGTCCGGAAACCCGCGCCCGTCAGGCCGCACCTTGCCCGCTTCAGTTCACACTTGAAACCATACAGGAAGGCAGCGGGCCAAACGCAACGATTCATCCTACGCTGCGCCCTGCTCGAAAACAAGGCTGCGCCCGATTCGCGTTCGTGACGACACCGTTGGTTGTACATGATCGATGATTCAGGCGTGGGCGCGACGGAAACAGTCGCGGGCGTGGTCGTCGACCATTCCCACGGCCTGCATAAAGGCGTAGCAAATCGTCGAGCCGACGAAGCGGAATCCGCGGCGCTTGAGATCCTTGCTCATCGCGTCGGACTCGGGCGTCGTCGCCGGCGCGTGATGCGAAGAATCCCACGAATTCCTTTTCGGCTTCCCGCCGACGAACTGCCAGATGTAGCGATCGAAGCTGCCAAATTCCTTTTGCGTTGCGAGGAAGGCTTTGGCGTTCGAAATCGCCGCCGCAATTTTCAGGCGGTTGCGCACGATGCCGGGATTCGCCATCAGCGCGCGGACCTTCTTGCGATCGTAGCGTTCGATTCGCTTCGCGTCGAATCCGTCGAACGCTTTGCGATAGTTCTCGCGCTTGTTGAGAATCGTCTCCCAACTCAGTCCGGCCTGCGCGCCTTCGAGAATCAAGAATTCGAACAGCACGCGGTCGTCGTGGACGGGCCGGCCCCACTCACGATCGTGATATTCGATCATGAGCGGGCTGACCGCCCAGTGGCACCGTTTTCGCACGGTCTTGGCCTGTTTCGTCAGAGGGGACTACGCCGAGATGTGGCGCTGAATGACCTTCTCGATCTGCTCTTTGGGCACCGCACCGACCACTTGATCGGCTACCTGCCCGCCCTTGAACACCAACAGCGTGGGGATGCCGCGGATGTTGTACTTGCCGGGTGTGTTGATATTCTCGTCGACATTCAGCTTTACGACTTTCAGCTTGCCGGCGTGCTCCCGCGCGAGCTCTTCGACGGTGGGCGACAGCATGTGGCACGGGCGGCACCAGTCGGCCCAGAAATCGACCATTACTGGCTGAGCCTTGCTCGCCTCGATCACATCGTTCTGAAAGTTCGCGTCGCTGACTGCCTGAATATTGTCTGCCATGTTTTTCCCTTATGCGGTCACCCAGTCCTGGGCTTCCGCGCTACTTCTTAGATGTTTGAGCTACCCGGGGGATTCTAGCGCGCTTAGCTGCTTCATATACAGTGACATATGCGGCAGCCGACGCCTTCCACGAGAAGTCCTTGGCCATACCGTTCGCCTGCACCGCCTGCCAGGATTTCGGGTCGGCATACGTCTTCAGCGCGGCGCGGATGCACTCGAGCAGTTCCTTGCCCGAGTACTCCTCGAACTTGAACCCGGTTCCCTGCTTGGTCCTCGGGTCGAAATTCTGAATCGTATCGTCGAGGCCGCCAGTCGCGCGCACGATCGGCACCGTCCCGTATCGCAAGCTGTAAATCTGATTCAGCCCGCACGGCTCATAGCGCGAGGGCATCAGGAACATGTCCGAGCCGGCTTCGATGCGATGCGCGAGGGCGTTGTCATACCCGATCTTCACACCCACGCGAGCGGGATACTTCTCCGCCAGATCCTTGAACAATTTCTCGTATTCCGCCTGGCCCGTTCCCAGCGCCACGAGAGCAAGATTCTCCTTCATGAGTTCGGCGCCGATTTCGGCGATCAGGTCGAATCCCTTCTGATCCGCGAACCGGGAGATGATACCGATCAGCGGGCGGTCGAGATTTTCCGCCGGCAGACGGAAGAGTTCGAGCAGATTTTTCTTGCAGGCTTTCTTGCCGTCGAGATTGTGCGCGGAATAATTCTGGGCGATAAACGTGTCCGCCTCCGGACTCCAAATCGCGTAGTCGACGCCGTTCAAGATTCCGACGAGGCGGTCCGCGCGGCCGCGGATGACGCCTTCGAGGCCACAGCCGTATTCAGGCGTTTGAATCTCCTTGGCGTAGCGGCGGCTGACGGTGGTCAAGTAGTCGGAGAAGATGAGCCCGCCCTTGAGGAAGTTGACTTTGCCGTAGAACTCGAGCCGGTCCATGGTGAACAGGGTGTCCGGAAGGCCGATCTCGGGGAGTTCCGCGTAGGGGAAAAGTCCCTGATAGGCCAGATTGTGAATCGTGAAGACGACGGGCAGCGAACGCACGACGGGATCTTCGGCATGCTGCGTCCGCAACAGAACCGGAACGAGCGCGGATTGCCAGTCGTGGCAGTGAACCACGTCCGGCAGGCCGACGCGCTTCATGAATTCGATGGCGACGCGCGAGAATTCCGCGAAGCGCTCGGCGTTGTCACGATAGTCGCCGGACTTGTCGCCGTAGAGAGCGTCGCGGTCGAAGAACGCGGGATCGTCGACAAAGAAGTAACGGACGCCCGCGACCGACTGGCCTTCGGCAATCGCCGGGAAGCGGAGCGTGTCGCCGAGCGGAACGGTTACGCTTGAAACGAGCGTCGACGTAATTTTGTTGCCACGGTAGCGGGGCAGAAGCACGGCTACCTCGTGGCCGGCCTCGACCAGGGCCTTCGGCAGCGCCTCGACGACATCCGCGAGGCCGCCCGTTTTTGAATATGGCAGTCCTTCCGATGAAACAAACAGGATCTTCATGTGCCCCCGAGTAGAAAGAGAATGGCGAAACAAAAACGGTAGCGGAAGGCCGGAGCGGCGTCAAGCCGAGTTCGGCCACCTTGTTCCGGGCCGCGGAACCTTGAACCACAGACGAACATAGACGAAGGCTGATGGAGGCGACTGCCGAAAGGACGGAATTGGGATTTTTGGCGATTAGACGGTGTACCGATCCTTTGTTTTCTATAACTTAGGATGGTTTCTAATATTCGAATTTGGCGATTAGGACTGGCCACAGAGGCGCAGAGACACAGAGACGGGGACACACGAACCGACCCAAGCCAGAAACTTGGGTCGCGGCGGACGGATAGATTAGAAATTTGTATGTGATTTGTTTTCAATGCGTTGGGTGAGTTTCTAATCTTCGAGGGACAGATTAGAGGCAGGGGGGCACCGCCGACCCGACGGGCGTGCCTCCCTCGACCTCCGGGCATCGTCAACGCCAACCTCCTCTCCCGCGCGCTCCTTTTGCGGGGCGCAAAAACAGACCACGCTAGCACGGAAGATGGATTCTGAACAGGTACAAAGATTGAGTAGTACGGCTAGAACTAGGGTTTGGTAAGACTTCGATTCGTGGCCGGGGGACAGCGGCGCCTGGCAACTTCTCCGGCCATCGCATATACTCCGCGCCGGCTTTCCCCCGGTGAGTCCCTAATCGCACGCCCTGAAAGGAGCTTTCACATGCCTCTATCGAAAAAAGTGGCCGCGGAGTTCTTTGGAACATTCTGGCTAGTGTTCGGTGGCTGCGGAGCGGCGGTGTTGGATGCTGCGTTTCCGCAGCTTGGCATCGGGTTCCTTGGAGTTGCGCTCGCGTTCGGCCTGACGGTGCTGACGATGGTCTATTGCATTGGTCCCATCTCAGGCGCTCACCTGAATCCAGCCGTTTCGGTGGGCCTGGTTGCGGGCAAGCGATTTCCGGCTGCGCAACTCGTCCCTTACGTGATCGCACAAGTTTTGGGAGGAATCCTCGCGAGCGCGGTCCTGTACGTAATCGCCAGCGGGCGGGAAGGTTTTGCGTTGGCGGGCGGGTTCGCTTCGAATGGGTATGGCGTTCATTCGCCGGGAGGCTATTCGCTTCTGGCCTGCTTCGTGGCGGAAGTGGTGCTAACGTTCATGTTTGTTCTGATCATTCATGGGGCCACCGACCGGCGCGCGCCGGCCGGCTTTGCAGGAATCGCGATCGGCCTCGGTCTGACGCTCATTCATCTGGTGGGGATTCCCGTCACCAACACTTCTGTAAATCCGGCACGCAGCACGGCGCCTGCATTGTTTGTCGGCGGCTGGGCAATCCACCAATTGTGGCTCTTCTGGGTGGCGCCCATCATCGGGGGAGCGATCGCCGGCTTGGTCTATTACGGCATATTTGAGGAGCGCAAGGCGTAGCGCCGGGAGGGAGATAACGATGCTTGGTGGGTAACCACGGGCGTCGGTCAGCAGGAAGCATGATGGAGAGCGCAGGCAAGTTTGCAACCTACCCCAGCCTCAGGGATCGCGTGATTGTGGTGAGCGGTGGTGCCAGCGGCATCGGAGAGGCGATCGTGAAGGCGTTCGCGGTGCAGCAGGCCCGCGTGGCTTTCCTGGACATCCAGGATGCGGCAGCGGAGGCACTGATTCGCCAGATCGAATCGTCCGGCTTTCCTGCGCCAGTCTACTATCGCTGCGACCTGACGAAGGTCGCGGCGATACAGGCCGCGATGGAAAAGACTCTCGAACGTTTCGAGGGCGTGGATGTGCTGGTGAACAACGCGGGCAACGACACGCGGCATAAAGTCGAAGAGGTCACCTCAGACTTCTGGGACAAGACGATGGCGGTAAACCTGAAACACCAGTTCTTTCTCGCTCAGGCCGTGATTCCGTCGATGAAGAAGGCCGGCAGAGGCTCGATCATCAATATGAGTTCGATTGCGTGGGTGATTCCCTCCACGGGAATCCCCGTGTACGTTACAGCGAAAGCCGCGATTGTCGGGATGACACGCACGCTCGCTCACGAACTTGGCGCGAGCGGCATTCGAGTGAATTGCGTCATGCCGGGCGCCATACTGACCAAACGACAAAAGGAGCTCTGGTTTACGGAAACCTACAAGGCCGAAGTTCTGGCGAGCCAGGCTTTGAAGAGAATGATTCTTCCGGAAGAAGTGGCGCGCCTCGTCCTTTTCCTCGCGGCAGACGACAGCGCTGCTATTACGAATCAGAGCTATGCGATCGACGGCGGGTGGGTTTAACCCAGACGAAGCTGACCCCTGATTCGTTCTCAACCTACAATCTTCCGGTCCGGGCATCAGTATGCACGCCACTTGTCCGATCTGCGCGTTGTACGGCCCGGATTGGGGAAAGGCGAGTGGGAGGCGACGGAAAAAAGTGAGGGCGCAACGGCGGTTGCCCGCGTCGCGCCCTCAAAATCGAGCCGTAAGTTTACAGGCTTCCGGGTCAATCCGGCGACCCAACAGCCTTGCGGCTAATCGCGTCTTCCAAACTGAGCGTACAACCTGCGAGCCTCCAGATTCGGCCGAGGGCCCGCAAAAGCCGCGAGGCCTTCGCAGACTCCAAACCGAACCCAAAAGCCTCCGAGCTTTCGGATGCAGCCGACGTTACAATGGCGGTTAAGCCACTGCGGCGCCTTAGCCGCACCCTACCTTCTCCGAGCTCCGCGGTTCAACGTAACGCCGCAATCGCCGTGAAGCTCTTGCGAGCGCTCCGTTGAGCCGCGAAGTCTTTCAACTTCCCGGCCGTGCTCAGAATCGCGAAAACGGTTAAGAGATCGCGAAGCCTGAACCGGCCGTTAAGTCTCCAAGCTTACCGGTTCAATCTGGTGCGCAAGATAAATCTCGTCGCGTACGGCGTCAATACCATGAGGGCAAAAAAACCTGTGCAAGGCTGTGGACGACTGTGGAAAAGAATCGCGCGGAGAGGCAGCAGTTCAGCGCCGGCGTGCGGACCGAGTCAGTCCGTAGGCAGGCCGAGCCTCCGCGAGTCCGTAAAAAGGCGCGCGGTGAGGACGCCAAACACAAAGCCGCCAACATGAGCGACGTAAGCGACGCCGCCCGTCTGGACGGCTGCCACCGACCCGACGTTAAAGAGCTGGATGAGAAACCAGAATCCAATCAGAAGAGCGGCCGGGATCAGAGTCACACGCACGAACACGAAAATGACTAGAAGGGCGCGAATCCGATCGCGAGGGTAAGTCACGAGAAATGCGCCCATGACGGCGGCGATTGCGCCGCTCGCGCCCAGGTTTGGAACCGTGGAACTGGGGCTGATGGCGATCTGCGCCAGCATAGCGACGAAGCCGCCGACGAGATAGAAAACCAAGTAGCGCAGCGGATTCATCGAGTCTTCGATCTCGGGACCGAAGGCCCACAAGAACACCATGTTCCCGAGGATGTGCGACCAACTGCCGTGCATGAACATGGCGGTCAGGACGGTGATCCAGTGATGGCCGGCGATGATGTTCGCAGGGACCGCAGCCCACTTGAGCACGAATGCATCACCGCCCGTCAGTTCCAGCACAAAGACGAAGAAGTTCACGAGGATGATCCCGACCGTGACGACGGGAAAATGCGCGGGACGCCGGGACGCGTCGGTTAGCGGGATCAGGCCGCCCAAGTTCGTCTCCTTCCCTGCAGGCGATGCCAATCGGCTTCGAGAGCGGAGCTCACCGAAGTTTCGAACTGCCTCTTCGTTCGTTCCGCCCGAGTACACTTTGACTATGCACGCGGAAATCTTCCTGAGCGCGCGCACACCGGAACCGATGGTTAAACTTCGGGGCCTAGGCCAACTTGGCTGCAACGCTCCGCGCGGCGAGGGAAAGCATGAGTCGACAAGTGCCGCTGAACAGCATGCTGATCCCCACCAATGTACCAATCACCCATTCGGTGCTCGATGGCCACGTCCGCCAAATCATCACGGCAAGAATTAGAGTGATGATCCCATCAAAAAAGAGCCAACCCGATCCTGGAAGCGGGCGGAGTTTTATTCCCAAGGCAAACTCCAGGGCCGCTTCGAAGAACAGATAAATCGCCAGTGCCAGCGTGAGCGAGGCCAGGCCCGCCACAGGATGCATGATGAGGTACACGCCGATGAAGAGGTAGAGGATGCCGACCAGCAACTCCCAGAGAAAGCCTCCGGTGGTTCGCGTGTACCACGAGAAGACGAGATGGACACATCCGCTGAAGATGAGCAGCCAGGCAACCAGGAGATTCACGGCGATGCCGGCTGCCTGCGGCACGGCGATGGCTAGAAGACCCGCCACGATCAAGAGAATGCTGAGCCCAATGGACCAACCCACTGCCTTTTTTACGATTGTCCCCACAGATGTAGCGCTCATGGAAACGTCCTCCTTGTAGGCAGAATTCCCGATTTGGGCCTCCGAGGGGGAGAATCCTACGCTTCTCGTTGGACGGGAATCAACAGATTCGTGTACCGGTTCGGTACTGACGCAGGCTGGCTTGCCGATTTTGGAAGGTCACGGGAGATAGTATGTCTCTTCGATGATTTGCCTCACGGCGGCCGGTTTGTGGTCCGGCCCAGTAGCTGGGCTGAATTTCGACTGCTTGACCGCTTCGATCGCGCTGTCCGTGAGACCGTACGGTAACCCTTTGAGTACGCGGAGGTGGTGAGCACGACCGTCGGGCGCCACGACAACCATCAGGATGACGGTTCCCCCTGGGAACGCAGCCCGGAGCGCCGCTGCGGAGGGTTCGGCGATCGGACAGACCCTACAGCTTGGGAACGAATACCCGTTCTTTCCCGATTGCGGGAAATTGAAGCCGGGATCCTCGAAGTACGACCGCATCAACTTTGCCATTTGATCGGTGAGGTGAATCGTGGCGTCTCCGGAGCCGATGGCCTTGTCATCTTTGAGGCGTGTGGCGGTGATAAGAACCTTGAGATGGTCCTCCTCGGCGGAAATCGTTCCGAGAACCGCCGCGTCAACCTTAAACGAACGCGCGAAGGCCAAAGCGCCCCACGAATCGAGGAGTATCTCCGGCGAGTAGTCCTCACTCTCGATACGCTCTCGCATTTTGGAGCGATCCTCCACGCGGAGACTTGAGTCGGCTTGCGAGAGGGCAAGAGAGAAGTCGTCGGCCAGCTTGGAGCCGAGGGCGCTGACTTCTTGATCGGGGCCGGTGAAGTCGAGGACCACAACCTTCTTCTGGCGGGAGGCTTGAAGACTTTGGGCGATTTTCACCGCGAGGTCCTTGAGTTCGGGCTGCTGAGCGCGAGCGAACGGAGCGCACAAAAACCCGAGCGCGGCTGCGATGGAAAGCGATACGAGGAGTTCGCGCGTACGGCACCGGATTGAATGCGGGTTAGTCATTGGGGATTGCGGAGGACCTCACGGAGGATGCGGCCGTCGCGAGAGGCGAGCGTGATGCCGCAGAGGGCCGCGAGAGTGGGAGCGATATCCGCGGGCGTGGCGGAGTTGTAGTCGATTCCCGGCTGAACTCCGTAGCCCATCAGGAGGATGGGAACGCGCTGATCGTAATAGTAGGGCGAGCCGTGCATCGCTCCGACTTCGCGCTGACGGCCCTTGGCGGTGAAATCCCACGACCAATAGGGCTTCGGAACGATCATGAGGTCGCCGCTGCGCGCGGCGAAGAAGCTGACAGCTTCGGCGCGGCGGAGGGGGCTGTCTGTGGCGGGGCGGTCTTCGAGCTCGTCGGCGCGATAGACGCCGGCGACGCCGGGTACTTGCTTGATGGCGTCGACGACAGCCTTCATTGCGGCGGGATCGGCCTTCAATTTGTCGTAGGTGCCGGGAGCGAAGAACACGTCGGCGTCATCGACCGTGGCGAGCTTGAGGGACGGGTCGTGGAACGAGTCGAGGGCCTGGTCGATGTGGTCCTTGACGTCAGCGAGGCTGAGCCATCCCGCATCGACGCCCATTGTTTGCATGTCGGCGGGAATCGGAGTGCCGCCGTGGTCAGCGGTGAGCGCGACGAAGTAATTCGCCGCGCCGACTTTGCGGTCGAGAAACGCGAAGAACTCGCCGAGGTCCAGGTCGAGGCGTGAAAGCTCGTCCTGAATCTCGCGGCTTCGAGGGCCGAAGGCGTGCGCGACGTAGTCGGGCGAGGAAAAGCTGATGCCGAGATAGTCGACGTCCGCGCCGTTGCCGAGACGCTCGGAATCGACGGCGGCCTCCGCAAGTTTCACGAGGGAGACGTCGGGAAACGGGCTGGTTTCCCACTGGCGATAGAAATCGCCGTCGGGGCCTTTGCTATCCGGCTTGCCACGGAGAGGATGCGGAAATGACTGATTCCAGCCGGCCGGCGGCACGGAGCCGGTGCCCGTGTCGCCATAGAGATACGCGGATGGCGGGAGGAGCAGGCTCCACGTCTTGCCGTAATCGGCGCTGGCGGGATGTTCTTTGGCGTAGCGGTCGATGAAGGCGACGGTCGGATAGGCGCTCGAAGTGGTCCAGAGGCCCGAGTCTGGATCGAACCAGGTGACGCCGTCCGCACCGGTTCCCGCGAGCATGATGGCGGCGCGGGCCTTGAGGGAGAAGGTGAAGACGCGCGACTTGCCCGCGCGTTGGAACTTCAGCTCGCCGGCGAAGGCCGGAACGAGAAGATTGTGGGGAGTATCGCCACCTCTGACGCTGCCGCCGTAGCCGGAATTGTGCGCTGCAGGGTCGTCGGTGCAGGTGACCATTTTCTGGGATGTGCGGTCCCACCAAGCGTTGGAAATGATGCCGTGGAGCGAGGGGAATGCGCCGGTGGAGATGGTGGCGTGGCCGACGCAGGTTTCGGTCTCGGCGTAGGGGTAGGCGGCGTTGCGGAGCCAGGCGCCCTGCGTGGTCAGGCGCTTGAGACCGCCGGTCCAGTGTTCGCGGAACTTGTCGACGTAGTCGGCGCGCATCTGGTCGACGACGAGGACGACGACGAGTTTGGGCCGGGCGGGGCGCGCTTGGGATTTCGCGGCGGCAGTGCTGGGTTTTGGCGGCGGATTCGAGGTCTGTGCCGAGACGCGAAGCGACAGGACCGCGAGTAGAAATGCAGCAATCAGTGCGAGCGTTCCGGACGTTCGACGGGCGGCGCGCGATTTCATGAGTCCCCTCAATGAAAGAAGAGCGGCATTGTAGCACTCGGATGCGTCGAAGGCGGCGGTCACAGAGGCTTATTGCGGTTCGCCGCCGCCAGCGGGAGGGCCCGGGCCGTTCAGTACTTACAGAACCATAATCTTGGTATCCTAAGCAAAATCGAAATGGAACTTGAAATCGAAAACTCATTGCTACACTGCGCGGCACTATGGCGCAAACGAAGCTGGACAACGCGAAGTTGGTTCTGGATGGAGAAGCCGTGCCCGCGGCACTCAACCTGATATGACGCGGCAACGGCTGGGCCAAAATTTCCTGACCGATTCAGGATGGCAGCGGAAGATTCTGGCCGCGCTGCCGCGCAAACCTGGCGAGACGTGGGTGGAAATCGGCGCGGGCCACGGCGAGATGACGCCATTCCTGGCTGGGGACGGCCGGCGCGTGGTCGCGATCGAGACCGATGCCGTGCTGGCGCGCCATCTGCAGTCGAGCGCGGGACTGAAGGACTGGCCCGGCATCGAAGTGGTGCATGCAGACGTGCTGGAAACGAATCTGGCCGAGCTGGGCGGCGAGAAGTTCCGCGTCTATGGCAATCTGCCGTACTACATCACGTCGCCGATTCTGCATCAGCTGTTTCTTGCCGCGGGGCACATCGAGTCGATTCACATCGTGGTCCAACTGGAAGTGGCGGCGAGAATCGCGGCCAAGCCGAGCCGGCACGACTACGGATACCTCTCGGTGGCGTGCCAGTTCTACGCCAACCCCGAAATCGTAATGAAAATCCCGCCCGGGGCTTTCCGGCCGATACCGCGGGTGACGTCGGCGCTGGTGCAGATGACTCTGCCGGGGCAGAGGGCGTGGCTCGACATCTCCGACGAGAAGCGTTTCCTGGGATTCGTGCACATTTGCTTCAGCCAGAAACGGAAGACGCTGCGGAACAATCTGCGCGCAATCGCGTCCGACGAGCGGATTTACGAAGCGCTCGCGGAGCGCGGATTGCCGGCGCACACACGAGCCGAGCAGCTCACGGTGGCGCAGCTTGCGTCGCTGTTCAAGAACTTGCGGTGAAGGTGGCGAGAGAGTCAGGCGGTGACGCGGTCTTCGATCGCGGCGCGAAGGCGGTCGGGAAAATCAGTGATGATGCCGTCGACGCCAGCGGACATCATGGCGCCCATTTCGGCAGCGGTGTTGACGGTCCAAGCGGCGACGAGCAGATCGGCCTGGTGAGATTTGGCGATTAGTTCCGGCGTGACCAGCGATGCGGCCAAGCCAACCTGCCGCGCGCCCACTTCGGTGGCCGCCTTGGCGAGATCGGGCACTCCCCTTTCGACGAGCAGGCCAAGCATGATGGAGGCGTCGAGCTTATGCACGGCCAGAATCGTGCCGGGGTCAAAGGAAATGACGACTGTGCGCGCGGCGCTTTCGGTCTTCTGAAGGGCCGCGACGAGAGCATGGTGCATTCCCCATGCGGCGTCGTACTTCACCTCCAGGTAGAACACCACGTCGTGTTTGCGGCCGAACTCCAGAACTTCTTCCAGCGTCGGAATCTTCTCGCCCATGAATTCGCGGTCGAACCACTTGCCGGCATCGAGCTCGCGCAATTCGGCGAGCGTGTAATCGTGAACAGCTCCGCGGCCGTTCGTGGTGCGCTCGAGAGTACGATCGTGAATCGCTACGAACCGCGCGTCGCGGGTCAGGTGAAGGTCCGTCTCGATGAACCCGGCACCCAACTGAACGGCGCGTTCGAAAGCGGCGATGGTGTTCTCGGGCGCGTGCCCTGATGCGCCGCGATGCGCGATCACCCAAGGGGCTCGCATAGTTCGCCCATCGTAACAGAATCCATCCGTCATCTTGGGGGCGGCGGTTCGGGAGTGTTTAAGAACTATAACTAGGCAGGGTGATTCTCGAGGTTTGGAGGTCATTTCCACACGGCTGCCACTCGTGCGGTGTGACGCCCGGAGCTCCTGACGAGGTCTAGATTTGTGCGGCGTCAGCCCAGGCTGTGTCCTTCCAGCCTTTCAGGTTCGCATCGAATTCGAGACCAATGCAGAACCGCCCGTCCGCTTGCGAATGACAGTAGACAACTTTGGCTTGCCGTTGAAGGTCGCCCGACAAGGAAGCAAGACTCAACCGTTCCCCCGGACCCCAGGGCCGCACGGTGAGGACGCACGCGCCCTGGCGACTGACGTTGATCGTTGTGGTGGTTTCGGCAAAGGCGCCGCTTTCCACCGGCGCGATGTGAACCGGTATCTTGACGGCAGCCCGTTTCTCGACACGTCCCTCTGTGTACATAAAGGCAGGACTCCTGCGTAGCGACTCTTGAGGGGCTGGGGTAAGACTCTCTCTCAACGGCTGCCCGAAGATGGCTTCGGACGATTCCGCTTTTGCTCGTACATATCCCGATCGGCCTGTTCCATAAGGTCGCCGAGCGAGGCTGCGCGGTGCGGATCGAACCGCGCCAGACCGACACTTAGCGAGAGCTCGTAACGAGATTCGTTCGCGTTTGCCTTCTTGAGACTCTTTTCCAGGCGGTGGAGGATCACTCCCTCGTGTTCACGCGAAGCTTTCAGGGCTAACACGGCGAATTCGTCGCCGCCGAGACGGGCCAGAACGTCGGAATCACGGAACGCCGTTTCCAATGCATCTGCCACACGAACAAGGGCGAGATCGCCCTCACGGTGCCCGTAGGAATCGTTAATCTTCTTCAAGTTGTCCACGTCGCAAAAGAAAAGCAACATGCCTTGCGCGTTGCGGTGCGCCAGCTTCAGTTGCTGCGTGGCCGCAGCAAAGAATCCGCGACGGTTGTACAGGCATGTCAGATCGTCCGTGAGAGCCAGATAGCGGAGTTCCCGCTCCACAATCACGTGTCGAACGGCGCCCCAGACTGCGGGGTGGACAGCTACCCGGAGAGCCTGCGGGTCCGTGGCATCCGACTTCAGAGCTTCGGAAATCTGATCTACCTCGCGCACGACGCCACGAAGCTCTTTGTCGCCGGCCAGCAAAGCGGAGGAGAGGAGTCCCTCAAGGTCCCTGGCGGATGGTCCCTTGCGCTCGTGCATGAAGATGCTCTTGCGAGTCGCCGCCGGACCAGGCGGATTCATGCTGAGACTGCCCATACCGTGGCCGTTGTTGCTCTGTGAACTCCGCACTACCATGATGCCTCCCGACGACCAGAATAAGAAGGAGACTGCCCGATAATCGAACCCGCCCATCGTCACACGAGCTACGGTGAATGAAAATCCGGGAAATGCCTGAGAGTCAGCCCCGGTGATTTCCTCACCAAACGGCACCGATGACGAGCACACATTTCAGGATGGAGTGAGAAAGGCTCTCATCCAGCACAGTTTCGGGCGCCAACTCAGGTGTTTACCTGAGGCCCGGGTGGGGGTTTACTTGATTGAGGCGTTGGGTAAGACATGGTATTTGCTTTCGGGGCCTTTCAGGCGATTCAGACAACTGGAAGGGGAGGGGTTGCAGCCCTCCGTCGAAGGAGAGTGGGTTCATGGCCAAACGAGAAAGCTCCCCGAAGGATTCAGGGGCAAGAAACAATCAAGCGCCGGAACTGGCGAGCAGTGAAGCGCCATCGGAGCTCCTACGAGAGCTTGTAGCGCACCTGCGGCAGAACAGGACGCAACTCCGCGAGGAGTGGGTGGGGCGCATTTCCGAGACGCGCCTGCTCACGGCGATGACGAAGGAGGAGATTTTCGCGGAAGCGACCTCGGTGTATGACAGTTACGTGGAGGCGCTGGAGACGGAAACCTTCGAAGCGTTGCAAGCCTACGCACGAAACCTTTCCGAGCGCATCATCCCCCGAGGCGTCGAGACGCATGAAGTGGTGGGGATCGTCCTCTTGCTCCGAGACGTGCTTGCCCGGTCTTTGTTCGCCAAGTACCAGACCGATTTCAAGAAACTGAACCGGATTTTGGACGCCTACGAACCGGCTGCGAATCGTATCGCCAACACGGTCGCCGTCGGCTTCGTCCAGGAACGCGAGCGCGTCATCCGCCAACAACAGGAAGCGATCCGGGAGCTCTCCACGCCCGTGTTGCAGGTTCGGGAGCGCCTGCTGATTCTACCGATCATCGGTGTGATCGACCCTCAGCGCGCGCGGCAATTGACCGAGCAACTGCTACGCGGAATACGGACCAATCGCGCGAAAGTGGTGGTCATCGACATTACGGGCGTGGCCGCGATGGACGTTACCGTCGCAAATCACCTTGTGCAAACGGTTGAGGCCTCGCGGCTCCTCGGCGCGACGGTAATCGTCACGGGCCTCTCGCCGGAAATTGCGCAGACGCTCGTGACCATTGGCGTCGACTTGGGCAAAATGAACACAGTCGGCGACCTACAAGGCGGAATTGAGCAGGCAGAAAGATTGCTCGGATACAAGGTGATGGCAGTGGCGGAAGCTCGGTAGGCAATCCCTAGGAAGGTCCAGTGGAAGTTCCTATTCTCAAGCAGGGAGAGTTCCTGATTGCGATGTTTCAGGCCGCTCTCTCGGACGCGGACCTCGAGAATTTGCGCCGGGGGCTCTTGCAACAGGTCGTCAGGTTCCGTTCGCGCGGCGTCATCGTGGACGTGACCGCCATGGATGTAATGGACTCGTTCGCGTCCCGAACGCTACGAGAGATCGCGCACATGATCCGGCTGCGCGGAGCGGAGACCGTTATTGTGGGGATTCAACCGGAAGTGGCCTTCGCAATGGTGCAGCTTGGTTTGACACTGGAAGGAGTTTCTACAGCCCTCGATTTGGAAGAAGGCCTCGCGTATCTGATTGAAAAGTCGAAGATCGCCGACTGAGAGAGGGCCACCGTGTCGGCTGCGGAAATCCGCGTGCCAATCGAATCGGATCAGGATATTGTTTCAGCCCGGCAGGCGGGCCGGACTCTTGCAATCGAATTCGGCCTCTCAGGCGTTGATGCCACCTTCATAGCCACGGCGATCTCCGAGCTGGCTCGCAACATCCTGGCGTACGCCCGCAAGGGGGAGATCATGCTACGGGCGATTCACGGCTCAGGCCGCAGGGGTATCCTGGTCGTAGCGTCTGACCGCGGTCCGGGAATCCGCGACATTCAGCAGGCCTTACGCGACGGCTTCTCCACTTCCGGCAGTCTGGGACTGGGGCTGCCGGGAGTGCGGCGCCTGATGGATGAGTTTGAGATCGAGTCGCGGCCCGGGCGCGGAACTACCGTATCGGTGAAGAAATGGAAACAATGAAGGCTCCGCCGGCGGAATATGGCGTCGCCAAGGTGGCTCTTCCGGGCCAAGGCGAGTCGGGCGATCACCATTTGGTTTGTGCACATCACGATGGGCTCTTAGTCGCGGCGATTGACGGAATCGGTCACGGAGAGAGCGCTGCCGCGGCTGCCAGAGCCGCTACCTCCTTTCTCGCGAGCCACGCCGACGAGCCGATCATCACTCTCATGCAGCTCTGTCACGAAGAGCTCCGATCGACTCGCGGTGTCGTCTTGAGTCTCGCCTCCATTGACGCCTCCCATGGCTTGATGACGTGGCTTGGGGTCGGCAACGTTCAGGGAGTGCTGATGCGCTGCGGCACCAGCAACGGAGGCGGTCAGGAAGTGCTGATGTTGCGCGGAGGCGTGGTTGGCTGCCAGTTACCCCCACTCCAGGCTGCCGTTCTTCCAGTCTCTTGCGGAGACACCCTGGTTTTTGCGACCGATGGCGTGAAGGGCGAATTCATGCAGAGCCTGTTCGGCCTGGAGAGCCCACAACGAGCAGCTGATCGAATCCTCGAACGCTATTACACAGGGAACGACGACGCCCTCGTCCTGGTCGTGCGCTTGACTGGAATTCATCCATGAAGGCCGCGACGAAAGCGGAGAAGGACCTGGAGCGCGGATTCGACGAGAAGTACCGTTCCGCTCTTCGAGCTTACGCGGCGCACAGGAGCGAAGAAGGGTTGATACGTGCCTACGAGCTTGGCCGCGAAGCGATGGCCAGCGGAAAGAGCCTGGTGGAGGTTGCGTCGATACACCAGGAGGCCGTACTCGAGCTCTTCAACGACGCTCGGGGCGCGCGGCGCGGATGGGAAACCCTGCGCGCGAGCGCCAGTTTCCTGGCAGAGAGTTTGTCGCCCTTCGAGATGGCGCACCGCGGATTTCAGGATGCCGTCAAGACGCTTCGGCAATTGAACGAAACCCTCGAAGAAGAAATCAAACGCATCGCCCACGCGGTCCACGATGATGCCGGCCAGTTGCTCGTGGCCGTTCATCTTGGGCTGGCGGACGTATCGCGGAAGCTACCGAAGCCACAGCAGGAGCAACTTGAGCGGGTTGGACAATTGCTCCACGAAGTGGAGAATCAACTGCGAAGGTATTCGCATGAACTTCGACCCACCATTTTGGACGATCTGGGGTGGATTCCGGCGATTCGATTCCTGGTCGACGGCGTAACGAAACGCGCCAACCTTCCGATCCAAATCAAGACAACGTTTGATGGGAGACTCCCCAGCGCAATTGAGATCGCCCTCTATCGCGCTGTGCAGGAGGCGTTGACCAATGCCACGAAACATGCCAGGGCCAGCCGGGTACTGATTCATGTGCGCCGCGCGGGCCACATGGTTTCCTGTTCGATTCGAGATGACGGCACGGGGTTTGACGTTCGAGCCGCTCAGTCAGGCCGGAGGCGGTCAGGTTTGGGACTCATCGGCATGCGAGAGCGATTGAGCGCGGTTGGAGGCACGCTCTCGATCGACTCAGCGCCCGGGCAAGGAACGCACATCTTGCTCCGAGTCCCGGCTCCGCAGGAGGGTTCGGGTGGCAATTCGCGTAGTGCTCGCAGATGACCATACCCTGGTTCGCCAGGGCCTGAAGTCACTGCTCGAGCGAGAGGGATTTCAAGTCGTCGCGGAAGCCTCCGACGGCCAGGAGGCTCTGCGCCATGTGGAATCGCTGAAGCCAGACATTGCCGTCATGGACATAACCATGCCGATCCTGAACGGCCTTGACGCCGCACGACAGATGAGCGTTTCCTCGCCAAAGGCCAAGATCATTCTCTTGACGCAGCACGACGAGGAGCAGTACCTCTCCGAGGCCCTCGAAGCGGGAGTGAAGGGATACGTCTTGAAGAGTCAAGCGGCAAGCGATTTGATCCAAGCCATGCGGCAGGTGTCTCGCGGGGAGGTCTATCTCAGCCCCGGTGTCTCTGGAGCCGTGATGGAGGCCTACCGCTCCAGGTCGGACAAACCCAAAGATCCACTGACCGCGAGAGAAAAGCAGGTGCTTCAGTTGATCGCAGAGGGGAAATCAACGAAGGATGTCGCCTCCCTGCTGGGTATTAGCGTGAAGACGGCGGAGTCCCACCGCACGAGGCTCATGCAGAAGCTCGATATTCATGAGACGGCCAGCCTCGTGCTCTACGCCGTCCGCCGCGGCATTGTGCAGCCGTAACCCGTCGGCCCTCCCAGTCCCTACTTGACCCGCCTGAGTGCAAAATGTTGCTCAAATCCTGCAGAGTGTTGGGAAAGGCACACGAGTACTAGGCCTAGGTCGTACTGGGCCCTGGTGACACGCTGAGAAGACGTATGTACCTTTGAAATCTTTTACATAGAGGCTTGCGAGACTTTGCGAGGAAGTGTCCCTGCCATTTGGTGGCCTGATTGCCATGTCTCATGTGGGGCTCAGGGGTTCTGCCAGCCTTGGCGGCTCGGAATCGCTGATGTAGCGGCGTTTAGCCAGCCAGCAAGGCCAGGAAGGACGTTGGGCGGGCCGCTTCGCGCTGCGCCAGCAGTTCGAAGATGGCCTCTGCTTGGGAGGGGCCGTGGCGCTGTTTGTGCTATTGGTGGTCGGGATTGTCGTGGCGCAGACGTGGCTCGACTGGCGCGACACCCAAAAGGATTGGGCGCTTCCGGAGTGGGCGAAAGGCACGGCGCTCGCGGGCATTGTGGCGGTGTCGCTGGCGGCGCTGTCGTCGTACGCGTCGGTCTGGCTCGCGGACACGGGGCAATCGGATGCCGGACCGGGCTCGCGCGTGTTCTGGCCTGACCTGGGCTTCCTCCTCTGCACCATGGGCATCATCATCGCGGCCGTGCGCAAGAAGCGGTTGCGCTGGATGCTCCTGCTAACCCTCATCGTTACTGCGCTGTTCTGGCTGGGCATGACGCTTTCCTCTTAGCACAGTTCCCTTCTCCATTCGCCGACTCGGCACGAAGGCCCGTCTGCGCCGACATTCGCCGGTGCCAAGACGACGTTCGCCGAAAAACCGGCGACAGCGCGGTGAGGCGCGCCTAATCTCGCACCATGAACGGAAATCAAAGTTGGAGGGGAGGAGAGATCATGGTGAACGAGAATCGGCAGGCTCCGTTGAGCGGGACATTTTCGGCAACATCCGCGATGATGGTGGCGGCGGCCCTTCTGATTCTGCTCGGAATTGTGTTTCAATTGGGCGAACTTGGTTACGGGCACCTGCAGAACCTGTGGTTCGTCTCGATGCTCACGCAGGACGTGTGGAATCTGGTGGCGCTGCACACGAGCGGCGAACTCGAGGATGTCTTCCGATTCTGGCCGGTCGCGCTGGTGAGCATGGGACTCGCACTGCTGATGCTGCAGCGGGGGACGAGGTGAAGGCGCGTGCCCGGCGCCGGAGGAGTGATGATCTACAGTAGCCCATATCGGTCTCGAAGGGGCCTGATCGTCGGCCTTGTCATCGTAGCGGTCGGCATCGTGTTGTTCCTCGACCAGCAGGGCATCCTGTCGGCCGGATACGTCTTCCGGTTCTTCTGGCCCGGCGTTTTCATCTTCTTCGGCCTGGAATCGCTGATCTCGTGCCGGGGCAAGGGCGGGCGTGGGCTGGTGGGGCTCGTGCTGTTTGCGTTCGGCGTGCTTCTGCTGATGGGGGCACTCGGCATTCTTCATGTGGGTATCAGCACGCTCTGGCCTCTCGTGCTGATCATCTGGGGCGTCTGGGTGATTGCGCGGGCGTTTGGGCCCGAGAGCGAGCTGTCCGCGAAGATCAAGGATGCGATCCACGAGAAAATCAACGACGGCGTCGCGAGCGGCCAACCGGGCGACAAATGGGAGAACAAGGTTCGGAGCGCGATCTACGAGGCCGTGGACAGTTGGAGAGGAACCGAATCGAAGGACGCCGAATTCGACCACATGGCGATCTTCGCGGGAATCAAGCAGCGCGTAGCCGTAAAGAATTTCCGCGGCGGAAGACTGATGGCCCTCTGCGGCGGTTTCGAAATCGATCTGACGCGCGCGGACATCGACGGGCAATCAGCCGTGATTGACGCCAGCGCCCTGATGGGCGGCGGCGAGATTCGCGTCCCGGTGAACTGGATCGTGGAGGTGCGCGGCATCGCGCTGCTCGGCGGTTACACCGACGAGACGCATCAGGAAATCGCGGACCCGACCACGGCCAAACACCTGATCGTGAAAGGCATGGCGGTTCTCGGCGGAGTGGTGATCAAGAACTAGCGGCGCCTATGCACCCGATCCTCGGCCAACTCCGGCGGCTCGCTCTCTATCTTCTCGCTTGGATTCCCCTTGCGATCCTGCTGGCCTACCTGTTCGACGTGACGGGCGCGTTGAGCCGGGGCGAGTCCGTGGCGCTCGCGTTTCCGCTGTGCATGATCTACGCCTTCATCTGTCTGTCCGCGTACTACTCGTGCCGCGCAACGCCGTTCGACCGCTCGAGCATTTCGCGCCTCGTGCTGACGCACGGCACGGGGGCGCTTGTTGCCAGCGGCATCTGGATCGTGCTGGCGAAGATGGTCATGTACTGGCTCTCGAGGACGACTTCGTTTTCGGGCATCGACGAACGGTTTTCGCGGCAGATTCCGCTGCTGCTCGGGATGGGCATCGTCTTTTACCTGCTGTCGATCAACCTGTACTACGTGCTGATGGCGATGGAAGCGTCGCGTGAGGCCGAAGCGCGCGCGCTGCACGCGAGCGTCCTGGCACGCGACGCAGAGCTGAAGGCCCTGAAAGCTCAGGTGAACCCGCATTTCCTGTTCAACAGCCTGAATTCGATCAGCGCGCTCACGAGCTCTGATCCCGCGAAGGCGCGGGAGATGTGCATTCTGCTCGGCGACTTCCTGCGGCGGACGCTGGGCCTCGGAGAGAAATCGGCAATTCCGCTGGAAGAGGAGCTTTCGTTGGTGCACTCCTTTCTCGCGGTCGAAAAGGTGCGGTTCGGCGCGCGCATCCACATGGACGAGAATATCGACAAGAACGCGATGAACGTTCCCGTTCCGCCGCTGCTGCTGCAGCCGCTGGTGGAAAATGCGGTGGTTCACGGAATCGCGAACCTGGTTGAAGGCGGCACGGTGCGCGTCGACGTGAAGGCCAGCGACGGGATTCTCTCCGTGGTGGTCGAGAACACGTTCGATCCGGACGCACCGCCGAAGCGGAAAAGCGGTGTCGGCCTGGCGAACGTCCGGCAACGGCTCGCTGCCCGCTACGGACCGCAGGCCAGCATGGACGTGAAGGCGGCCGGCGAGCAGTTTCGCGTGGCGATCACTCTGCCGATCGAGAAGGAGGCCCGGGCGTCGTGATGCAAGAGCGGAAAATTCGGGCGGTGATCGTCGACGACGAAGAGCTTGCGCGCCAGGTGCTGCGCGAATTCCTTTCGGCGCACCGCGAAGTGGAAATCGCCGCCGAGTGCGCCAACGGCTTCGAGGCGGTGAAAACCGTCGCCGAGCAGAAGCCGGATCTCGTGTTTCTCGACATTCAAATGCCGAAGCTCGACGGCTTCGAGGTGCTCGAGCTGATTGGTCCCGGAACGGCCGTCGTCTTCGTGACAGCGTACGACAGCTACGCGATCAAGGCTTTCGAAGTGCACGCGGTGGACTACCTTCTGAAGCCGATCGGCGCGGAGCGGTTCGAGGCGGCGCTTACGCGCGCGAAGGAGCGGCTCGCCGGCGCTCTGCCGCAGCAAACGCTTCCGCCGACGGAGCTGGCCGCGGCGGCCCGGCCGCCGTCGCAGCATCTCGACCGCATTCCCGTGCGGGACGGCACGCGAGTGTTCATCATTCCGATTGCGAAGCTCGATTACGCGGAGGCGCAGGATGATTACGTGGCGCTGGCCTGCGAGGGCAAAAAGCACCTGAAACAGCAGACGATTTCGAGTCTCGAAGCAGCGCTGGACCCGTCCCGCTTCCTGCGGATTCACCGATCGTACATCGTTAATTTGGAGCGCGTGGCGCGCGTCGAGCCATACGGCAGAGACAGCCATGTGGCCGTGCTGACGAACGGCACGCAGCTTCCCGTCAGCAAGAGCGGCTACGCTAGGCTGCGGGCTTTCCTCGACCGCTGACTTCCCTTCTCTGCCGCCCTGCTGACTAACGAAACACGCGTCCGCGACGGGGAGTTGCCGCGGCGCGCGGCTCGGCGCGATACTCAGACCATGAGGCTTCGAATTCCCTTCATCTTTGCCGGGGCGGCCGCCATCTTTGTGCTTACCGGCGCGCGCGCCGATGAACTCAAACTCAAGGACGGAACCAAGATCGTTGGCACGATTGTCGGCTTCGAAGACAGCTCGTTCAAGGTGAAGACGAGCTACGGCTTCGCCGTCGTGCAACGAGATCAGGTGGTGTCGATTAACGTGTCGGATTCGGCGAAGAAGCCGGAGACCGAGAAGAAGCCCGAAGCGAAAGCCGAGGCCGAAAAGAAGCCGGAGCCTGCGAGCGAGAAATCCGCGGCAGCGAAAGCGCCGAAGGCCGAGACTTCTGCTGCGGCCTCCGCGCCGCAAACGCCGCCCGCATCGGCGGAGTCAAAATCAGTTCCCAGCCCGGCCGCTGGCGCTCCGGCTGCCGCGACGAAGCCAGCACAACCGATGAACGGCACAGCCGTCGCCAGCGCGACGCTGCCGCCCGCGCCGGTTGAGCCGCCGAAGCCCGCAGCGCCCGAACCTATTCATGAACAGGTGGTCGGCAACACGTACATGAACGACACGTACGGCTTCTACATGTACAAGCCGCCCGATTGGCGCGTGATCGAGGGAGCGCGCGCGATGTTGCCCGGAACGATCACCGCGATGGGCACCGGCGACCAAACCACCTACCTGCTCATCGGGCAGGATGCCGCAGGAAAGTCGCTCGCGAGCGACATGGACGCCACCGAAAAGCGCCTGCGCGACATCATGGAGAATTTCCAGCCGCTCGGCGACAAGCGAATCATGGTCTCCGGGAGCGAGGGGATCGAGCGACGGTTCCGCGGCAGCGTCGACCAGCACGACTGGTCGGGCGTAGTCGCGCTCGTCCCGCATGGGACGCACGTCTACACGATCTTCGGGATGACCTACGCGGACAGCGACCTCGTCCAGATTCAGGAGAACGTGATTTCGCGCGCGATCTCGAGCCTCAAGTTCACCAAGCAGTAGCCGTCGCGCCTCCGCTTGCAACCCACGCTCGAGAATGCGTAACTAATCGTTTGTGAACGCGATTTCTACGAGACGCGCGGCCGCGCTCGCGTGTCTATCGATTGCGGGTCTGCTGGCGATTCACGCATTTGCCGGCTGGCAAGAACAGCGGCCGCCGGAACGTGCGCCGACTTTCTACCGCGACGTGCTTCCCATCCTTCAGGACCACTGCCAGAGTTGCCATCGCGCGGACGAAATCGCGCCGTTTCCGTTGATGAGCTACGAACAGGCGCGCGACAAGGCGGCGAAGATCGCGCGGGCGACGCGCGAGAAGCAGATGCCGCCCTGGTTCGCCGATCCGCGCTTCGGGCATTTCTCGAACGATCCTTCGCTGACGCCGCAACAGATTGACATGCTCTCCGCGTGGACGCAGGCAGGCGCGCCCGAGGGTGATCCGCGCGATGCGCCTCCCCCGAGAAAGTGGGCCGAAGGCTGGATCATTCCTCAGCCGGATCTGGTGGTGGAGATGCCGAGGCCGGTGACGCTTCCCGCGCACGGAGACGTCGAGTACACGTACGAGATCGTTCCTACGGGATTCCGTGAAGGCAAGTGGATCCAGATGTCGGAGATTCGGCCGTCGAGCCGCGAGAGCGTGCACCACGCCGTGGTTTACATTCGCCCGCCCAATTCGAAGTGGCTGCGCCACGCGCCGATCGGCACGCCGTTCACGGCGTCGGACTTGACCGACGAACAGGATCGCCGCGACGCGCACTGGACCGACAGCGATCTGCTGCTGGTCTACGCGCCCGGAAGTTCACCGGACCATTGGCCGGACGGAATGGCGAAGTTTGTTCCCGCGGGATCGGATCTCGTCTTCCAGATGCACTACATCTCGCGCGCACATCCCGCGGCGGATGAGACGAGCATCGGCCTGGTCTTCGCGAAGGAACCGCCGAAGCAGCGCGTCATCACGCTGCAACTGACGAACGATCACTTCGTGATTCCGCCGGGCGTCGACGATTTCCGCGTCGAAGTTCACGGCACACTGCCGAACGACGCGACGCTGCTGAGTTTTTTTCCGCACATGCACCTGCGCGGAAAGGCGTTCGAGTACAACATCGTTCGGCCCAGCGGAGGAATCGATACGCTGCTGCGCGTGAATTACGATTTCTACTGGCAGTTGAGCTACCGGCTCGCGAAGCCGCTGCCGCTGAAGGCGGGAACGATGCTGCAAGCCGTGGCGTGGTACGACAACTCGCGCAACAATCCGCACAATCCCGATCCCGACGTGGCAGTCCGCTGGGGCGACCAGACGTCCGAAGAGATGATGGTCGGATTTTTCGATATCGTCGTGCGCGCCGACCTGGACAAATGGAAGTACTTCATTCGCTCAGGCAGCGAAACGCCGCCTCGCTAGAATTTTGTAACTTCGCTGAAATGAAAGTCGCGGACTTTCATCGCGGGGACGACCATCTCGAACGATTCTTCGCCCGCCGCACGAACCGCGGGGCCAAGCATCTCGACCTTCGATAGCATTTCGAGAATGCTCTGATTAAAGCGGAAATTGCGGATGCCGCCCACGACGCGGCCGTTTTCGACGAGGAACGTGCCGTCGCGGGTCATGCCGGTGAGAGTTTTTTCGTAGGGATCAACTTCGCGGATATACCACAAACGCGTGACGAGAATCCCGCGCTCCGTGGAGCGCACCATTTCCTCGACCGACCTGTCGCCGCCCGCGAAGACCAGATTCATCGGCGCTTCGCCGTACTCATTCGGGAGCGAAAAACCGTGGCCGGTGGGCTTGGCCTTCATTTTCTTCGCGGTGGCGCGCGAGTAGACAAGATTCCTCACCACGCCTTCATCGACGAGAAGCACTCTCTGTTTCGGAACTCCTTCACCGTCAAACGGCGCACCCGTTTGCAGCGGATCGTAGACGTCGTCCCAGAGCGTGATGTTGTCGCCAAAGAGCTTCTTGCCCATGCGCCCCGTGAAACACGAACGCTTGTCGAGCACGGCCGTGCCGGCGAAGTCGTAAAAGAGGAAACCGAGCAGGTCGAGAACCGCCGGCGGCTCGAGGATCGTCGTGTAATGCCCCGCGGGAACTTCGCGCGGGCTGCGCGAATCGGCGCACTTGCGGCTGGCGGTGGCTGCCAATTCGTCCGGATGGATTTTGCGGATGTCCGGCGAATTCGCTTTCGCCCAGCCGGAGGAATTGGGCTCGAGAATCGTCACGGAAAATTCCGAGCGCGTCTGCTCGTGATGCGCGTAGAGGCCCTTCGAATTCGCAAGCATCGACTGCATCGAGCCGGAGGAGAAGATTCCGGCAGCCGTCTGTTTGTTCTTCTCCGTCATTTTGCAGACGCGCGCCACCGCGCGAGCGCGGTCCTGCGCTGTAGTCGCGGCAGTGGCGGAGAAAAAGCGTGCGACCTTCTGGTATTTCTGCTTGCGCAGCATCGGCTGCAAATCCGGGCTCTTGGGTTCGTTGCGCGCGAGGCTAGTGGCCGCAGCGACGGCGCGGCGCAAGGAGTCGTCGTCGGTCTTGTTGGTGCTCGCGCGCGCGGTACGGCCGTCGACAACGGCGCGCACGGAAATCGCCATGACCTCCTCGGCGACGTGCTGATGAATGGTGTTGTTCGCGAAGCGCGTCAGCGCATCGGTGGTGGCGTCGATTTCGACTTCCGTCTCGTCCGCCTCGCTGAGTTTGAAGACGCGGTCGGCGATACGCTGAAGTTCGGCGGCGCTCAATTTTGACTTGGTAGCCATTTATTTCGCGAATGCCACTCCGACTTTGACGTTGCGGAAGCGCGCAGGCGCGGCGCCGTGGCCGGTGCCCATGGTTTGCATGGGCTGGCCCTTGCCGCAGTTCGGCGTGCCCCAGAGTGTCCAGTGATCGCGCGAGCAGATGGCGTCGCAACTGTTCCAGAATTCGGTGGTGATGCCGCTGTAGCTGGGATTCTTGATCATGCGCGTTTTCTTGCCGGCCTTGATTTCCCAGCCAATTTCCGTGGAGAACTGGAAATGATAGCGGCGATCGTCGATCGACCAGGAGCGGTTCGTCTCCATGTAGATGGCGTCGTCGGTACCAGCGATGAGGTCGTCGAATTTCCATGTGCCGGGATTGATGCTGATGTTGGTCATGCGAATGATCGGCAGGCGGTTCCAGCTTTCCGTGCGCATCGTGCCGTTCGAGCGATTTTCGCCGATGGCGGAGGCGGTTTCGCGATTGCTCAGGTACCCGGTGAAAAGACCGTTGGTGATGATCGGCGTGCACTGCGCCGGAACGCCTTCGTCGTCGTAGGCGAACGTGCCGAGGCCGGGACCGTGCGCGAGGCGTGCGTCAGCGACCACGTTGACGATGTCCGAGCCGTACTTCAGCTTGCGCAGCTTATCGACGGTGAGGAAACTCATGCCCGCGAAGTTCGCTTCCATGCCGAGGACGCGATCGAGCTCGATGGGATGGCCGATCGATTCGTGAATCTGCAAGCCGAGCTGCGAACTATCGAGAATGATGGTGCGCTGGCCTTCGGGACATTGTGCGGCGGAATGGAGTGCGACCGCTTCTTCGCCGACACGCGGCGCGTGGCCGACGAGGTCGAGCTCCTCAATCAATTCGTAACCCCTCAGCATGTGCTGGCCGCCGAAGCTGTTGGGGTACGAACGCTTCTGAATTTCGTTTCCCGCGAACGCGGTGGCGACGATTCCCGCGCCCGACTGCATTTTGACCTGATGAATCGAAGAGCCGATGCTCGAGACGAAGAGCTGCTCGATGCGCTTGAACGCCATCGAGCCTTCGGCCAGCGTGACGCCCTTCACCTTGCGCATTTCCTTGTCGGCGGCCATCAGCACGTCGAGCTGGCGCTCGACCGGGATGCGGAACGGATCCTTGAGGAACGGGTTCTGCCACGTATCGACGTAGGCGCTTTCCGGCGCGAGCGCGACGTTCTCGCGTTTGGCGAGGGCGGAGGCCTTGGCGATGGCGACGGCTTCGGCGGCGCAGGCTTGGACGCCTTCTTTGGTGAGGCGGTCGGTGGCGGCGAAGCCCCAGGCGCCGTCCGCGATGACACGGATGCCGATGCCGAGCGATTCGCTCTCAGCCATATTGCCGACTTCGCCGT
Organism: Candidatus Acidiferrum sp.; assembly: GCA_035517015.1. GTDB lineage: Bacteria > Acidobacteriota > Terriglobia > Acidiferrales > UBA7541 > Palsa-295. Next base: position 40,242 of record DATIZQ010000112.1, read on the forward strand.
TCTTGACGGAGATGTCGCGATGGCGGATGTCCATCACGCGCGCGTCGGCGTAAGTGGCGCCGCGGCGCTTGGCCGTGTCGATCGCCGAATTGGCCCATTCCTGCATTCGCTCAGCTCGCAATCCTCTCGGTGGTATCGTCCGATGCCGGTGAATTGTTTAGCGGTCTATTGCGCCGCGAAGGTCCGGAAAGGCGGATAGATTAGACTGAAGCTCCGTCCTTTGTTTTCAATGAGTTAGCTTGGTTTCTAATCTTCCACGGGCAGATTAGGAGAAGACTAGAAACGCGTGAAGCAAGGGCAGTTGCCGCCCCGCTCGCTTCCCGTTGTGTGGCCGCCGCCAATAAATTCATAACGATCTTTCATACCCCAACCGCGGGGAAAAAGGCAAGCAAAGAGCATGGAGCGGGGAAAAATCACGGGTGAAGTGCGAGAATCACGGGTCGGCCTGGACAGGAACATTGGGTGGTTGCGGTAGTTTGAAGAAACGTCCGGGTTCCCGTCGCGGAGCAGCCAGCCCCGGGGCAACTGAGTCGCGTTCCTCAAGGATTCCCAGAATGTAGGGGCTGCAACGCCCCTTCGAAGCGCCCGCGTAGCATGGATTCTTACATTCGTTTGCGTGACACGGGCGGCACCAATCCGTTCAGCCGGTAGTAAACCACGCACTGCCCGTAGTGCTCGTACACGTGCGAGGCAGCGAACGTGAACATCGACGCGCGCGTTACCTTTCCATCGAACGGTGAATCGACCAATTCAAGCAGCCTCTTGTCGCCGTATTTCTCGATGACGGCAGCCCCGTCCGCAAATGTCTTCTGGATGTAGTCGACGATTTGAGCGCGTGTCTTGTATTTTTCACGCGACGGCTTCTCCACGTCATCGTAAGACGCGGGTTTGATCCCCTGCGCAATATCGGTGAATACGGCGCTTGCTGCCGTGGCATGCAGGATTTGCTCCGCAAATGTCCTCACTTCGGGCGTCGGACGGTAATCGAATTTGTCTTCCGGAAAATCCTGCGCCATTTCCAGGAGTCTCCTTCCAGCCAGATTCCACTGTCCCCGGACGTCTGCCATAAGGCCAGTCTGCACTTGTGTGGGAGTAGTCGCCGGGCTTGCCTGCCCTTGCATCAGGATCGGGCCAGTACAGGCCACAATCATGAGCACTGCCAGCATCAACATCCTTCCCATGTGTGTTTCCTCCAGTTGTCACGGTTACCGGGTATGGATTCCAGATAGCCCACCTCGTTCGCTCTGTCGCAGTGCGTCTCATTCATCAACTTTTAGCGCCAGCTTCTCGTCCCATCGTACACCTGCGGCTCATCGGTGCGGATTTTCGTCGCGGGAAATCAGTCAGCCTGGCACGAGCCCCTTGTCCGATCATCCGACTACATAGGAGTTAGCAGACCGCAACCTCCCAGAAGCGGACTTCTGAGGAGTTACAGGGCACCAGTCCGGGTTCGGTCTTAATCAGGATCTGGTGAATTTGCGACGACCCGCGAAGTTGGCCACCCCTGCAAAAAAATAAGCTTGAAATGGGAAATCGACGGCGCAATACTCCCCTAAGAACCTTATGGGCAGAGACCCCTTGCCATGACTCAGAAAAAGTCCGAAACCGGCGATCTGTTGCGCGACACACTCGACATGCTGATCCTGAAGA
>DATIZQ010000113.1:0-36594 GCA_035517015.1 Candidatus Acidiferrum sp.
TTCCGGTTCTCCCACTGAGGATGTCCTTTGGATTGAGGCAGTTCCCGGTCTGGAGAGCGCGCGACAACGCATGCAGGAAGTCGCCAGTCGCGTTCCCGGCAAGTATTTCCTCTTCTCCGCGTCCAGCCAGACGATCCTTGCCCAAGTCGATACGATAGGCGACGCCGGCAATCCGCCGGGCCAGAGCAGAAGGGGTGCCGCGTAACAGGCCCCTCCCGTCAAACCCTGGTACTGGGTCTTGAAAAACGCCGCGTCTTGTGGTATAAGAAGCTATCCTTAACAATTCAATATAATTATTTGTGTGCCCGGGTCTCAGGGTTTGTACTTGCCTGCCCCCGTGGGGGCAAACCCTGAACCAAGAATGAGCCGCGCACACGGCGCTGGACGTGTGTCGACACGACCACGCCTAAGGCGCCGCTAACGCGCGGAAAGGAGGCTGTATGAACGGAGGCGCGGACCTTAGTCGGCGGTTCGAGGCGCTTCTCGGATCTCCGTCTCTGTGTCTCTGTGCCTCTGTGGCAAATCCCGCGGCCTCCGGTTCAAGTCCTAATCGCCAAATTCGAATATTAGAAACCACCCTAAGTCATTCAAAACAAAGGACCGCAACCCTCTCTAATCGCCAAAATTCGCGGTTTCGTCAACACCCACATTCCTTCCCCGTCTCTGCGTCTCTGCGCCTCTGTGGCGAATCCGTCGGTGGATCGTTCTTCACGGGTCGCAGCGCTGGGAACTTCTGCCTCAGGGTCGCTCCTAATCTATCCGGAAAATATTAGAAATGCCTCTAACTCATAGAAAACAAACGATGCCGACCACTTCTAATCTGCCCGCCTCCCGGCTCACCGGGGATCGTTCCTACAGCCGGCGGGTCTCGTCCTCTGCTTCCTTTGCCTCCTCCACTTCCTCTGCCTCCTTCGTCTTGATCGGTACACTAGTGGAAACAGAATTCACTCTAACTCATTGAAAACAAAGGAGGCCATCGACTTCTAATCGATACAAATTCGGGGGCTGCGATCAGTTGACGCTTCGCCCCACCGCCGGCGCGATCACCCGTATCTCCGCCATAAGTTGCGCGAATTGATCGGGATAGAGCGACTGCGCCCCGTCGGAAAGCGCGCGTTCCGGGTCGGGATGGACCTCGATCAGCAAACCGTCCGCGCCCGCCGCGACCGCCGCCCGCGCCATCGGCGCCACCTTGTCCCGCCGCCCGGTGCCGTGCGACGGATCGGCGACGATCGGCAGGTGCGAAAGCTGCTTGATCACCGGAATCGCAGCGATGTCGAGCGTGTTGCGCGTGTACGTCTCGAACGTGCGTATGCCCCGCTCGCAGAGGATCACTTTGTAGTTGCCGCCGGCCATGATGTATTCGGCGCTGAGCAGCAGCTCCTCGATCGTCGCGGACATTCCGCGCTTGAGCAGCACCGGCTTGGTGGTTTCGCCGAGGGCGCGCAGCAGATGATAATTCTGCATATTGCGCGCGCCCACCTGCATCACGTCGACGAACGGCAGCATCACGTCGACCTGCGAGGGATCCATCACCTCGCTGATCACCAGCAGCCCGTTCTGGTCGGCGGCGGCGCGCAGCAGCTTCAGGCCCTCGACCCCGAGGCCCTGAAAGCTGTACGGCGACGTTCTCGGCTTGAACGCGCCGCCGCGCAGCAACTTCGCGCCGGAACGCGCGACGCGTTTCGCGATGTCGCCGATCTGTTCCGGCGATTCGACGGCGCACGGCCCCGCCGCCACGATCACTTCGGGTCCGCCGATGGTGACGCCGTTGCCGAGATCGATCACCGAGCCCTCGGGCCGGCAGCTTCGCGACGCCAGCTTAAAAGGATGCGAAATTTTCACAATTTCCTCGACACCAGGCGCGGCCTGCAGTGCTTCCAGCTCGCTCCGGTGCTTGTTGCTGTCGCCAACCACTCCGATCACGGTCCTCTCCTCTCCTCGAATCAAGTGCGCCTGAAAACCGCACTCTTTGATTCGCGCGACCACGTGGTTGATCTGCTCTTCGGTCGCTGTGCCGAACATGTTGACGATCATTGGCGAACCCTCTTTTCCCTATGTTTTTCCCCCGCCGGAGCTTTCGGCCGACGGGTACGAACCCAGAATCTTCAAGTTGATCGCGAGCGTTTCGAGCTCCGCGAGCGCCGCAGCAGCCTCCGCATCCTGCGGAGACGCTTGCAGATCGAGGTAGAAACGGTATTGCCACGGCGAGCCGGGGACCGGCCGGCTTTCGATTTTCATCAGGTTGATCCCGCGATTCGCGAACGGAGCGAGCGCGTGATAGACCGCGCCGGGTCGGTGCGGGAGCTCGAAGACGAGCGAAAGCTTGTTCGCGCCGTCGACCGCAGCGCCGGACGGCGAAAGCAGCAGAAACCGCGTGTAGTTCTCCTTGTTGTCTTCGAGGTGCTCGCGCAGGATCGCGCCGCCGTAGATTTCCGCCGCGCGACGCCCGGCGATCGCGGCGCGCGATGGATCGCCCGCGTGCATCACGTTGCGGACGCTGCCCGCCGTGTCTTCCGCCACCGCGCGTTTGAGCTGCGGATGCGCGATGAAAAACTGCTCGCACTGAGCAAGAGCCACCGGGTGCGATTCGACGACGGCAATCTGTTCGAACGAGGCACCGGGAATTCCGATGAGATTGTGAACGATGGGAATTATGACTTCGCCGACGATCGTCAATCGGCTCTCGAGCAGCAGGTCGAACGAACGGTGCACGGACCCGGCGAGACTGTTCTCGATCGGCGCGAGCACGTAATCCGCAAGGCCGTCCTGGATCGCCGCGAACGCGGCTTCGAACGTCGGCCTCGGCACGCGAGCGATCTTCTCGCCGAGGAGCTTGATGGCTGCCTCCTCGCTGAAGGCTCCCCGTTCGCCCTGGAAAGCGACGCGCGCGTTGGGCGCAATCCTCATACGGCCGCCATCCGGCGCCGCCTGGCAGCCGCGGGCTTGCGGCCGCCGCGGCGCGCGGAGCGCTCGGCCACTACGCAACCGTTCTTCACCTGCGTGCGAATCGATTCGTCGAGGATCACCTGGTATATCGTCCCGATGGCTTTGCCGTCGAGCGGCCCCGGATTCAGGGACTTCATCCGGGTGAGGATTTCGCGCTCGCGCTCCGGCACTCGCAGCACCAGGCCCGCCTCACCCTTCAGCCGGCCGACCTCGAGCGCCAGCTCGGTGCGGAGATTGAGCAAGTGGAGCATGGCGGTGTCGATTGCGTCGATTTTCCTGCGCCAGTCGTCGATCTTCATGCCGGTGAACCTCCGTGGCTTCCCAAGAGCAAAAAAAAAGGCCGCGATCCCCGTGTGAGGTTCGCGGCCGGTATCTCGAAACTTTGTGCGGCTTCTTAGCTGCTCATCTGCACCGCGCGCGTTTCGCCCGCCCGCTCCCCCGTAAACGGGAAGCGGTAAGTAAAGGCGAAATTGTAATAATACAGATGCATGGCGCGGTCCGTGTTCACTCCTGCTTCACAAAACGAAGCGACACTATACGGGAGGGCGGTGCGGGCGTCAAGGCTCCCGTGGACCCGGTCTCCATAAGACAGATTTATGGTAACGGCAAGAAATACAAATTTGACTTATCCGCGTATCCGCGGCCTACTGGGCTCTGGGGAGTTGACCGTTCGAGGAAGCTGAGGGCTCCTGCACTGAGCGCGAAGGCCGAGGACGAGAGGCCGGGAAGGAATGAGGCGGGGTTCTATGACGCAAGTGATTAGACGCCTTATCGTAGTACTCGGACGGTGGGGGCCACCCGTCTAGGCCGAGCCTGGACGAATCGCCCCGCACCTGAAAACAGGCAGCGGGGCTTTTTAGTTTACGGAGACAACGAGGGCTTTCGGAAAATGCAGAGCGATTCGATCAAGAAAGGAATCTCACGCGCCCCGGCCCGGGCGATGTTCAAAGCCACCGGTCTGACGGACGCGGACCTGGCGCGCCCGCTGGTGGCCGTCGCGAACACCTGGACCGAAGTCACTCCCTGCAATTTCCACCTCCGGACGCTGGCCGAACGCGTGAAGGAAGGCATTCGCGCCGCCGGCGGCACGCCGATCGAGTTCGACACCATCGCGATTTCCGACGGAATCACGATGGGCACCGAAGGCATGAAGGCCTCGCTGGTGTCGCGCGAGGTGATTGCGGATTCGATCGAGCTGTTCGTCCGGGCGCATGCGTTCGACGCGGCCGTCGCAATCTGCGGATGCGACAAGACGATTCCCGGCACCGTGATGGCGCTCGCGCGCCTCAATATTCCCGGTCTGGTCCTGTACGGCGGATCGATTCTGCCCGGCCATTTTCACGGGCACGAGGTGACGATCCAGGACGTCTTTGAAGCGGTGGGGGCGTGCGCGGCCGGCAAGATGACCGTGAAGGAGCTGGGCGAGCTCGAAGACAGGGCCTGCCCCGGAGCCGGCGCATGCGGCGGCCAGTTCACCGCGAATACGATGGCGACGGCCATCACGTTCCTCGGGATTTCCCCGATGGGCGCAAACGAAATTCCCGCGACCGATCCGCGCAAAGGCAAGGCGGCGTTCGATTGCGGCAAGACGGTGATGAAGCTCCTGAGCGAAGACATTCGGCCGCGGCAAATCATGACACTCGCGGCGTTGCAGAACGCGATCACTTCCGTGGCCGCCACGGGCGGCTCGACGAACGCCGTGCTGCACCTGCTGGCAATTGCGCGTGACGCGAGCGTGCCGCTGAAGCTCGATGAATTCGACCGTATTTCGGCGGGGACTCCCATCCTCGCGGATTTGAAGCCCGGCGGGCGCTTCACGGCGCCGGACATGTTCCGCGCCGGCGGCATGCGGCTTCTGGCGCAGCGCCTTCGCGAAGCGGAGCTCCTTCAGGATGGCATCACCGCCTCCGGCAGAACACTCTTCGAGGAAATTCAAGGGGCGGCCGAAACACCGGGACAAGAGGTGGTGCGCACGCTGATCAATCCGCTCAAGAAGGAAGGCGGCCTCGCGATTCTGCACGGCTCGCTCGCGCCGGAGGGCTGCGTCGTCAAACTAGCGGGCCACGAACGGCTGACGCACACCGGCCCTGCACGCGTGTTTGATTCCGAAGAGGCGGCTTTTGAGGCCGTGCAGAAACGGCAGATTCAACCGGGCGACGTGGTCGTCATCCGCTACGAAGGGCCCAAGGGCGGGCCCGGAATGCGGGAAATGCTCGCGGTCACCGGAGCGCTGGTTGGCCAGGGGTTGGGCGATTCGATCGCGTTGGTTACCGACGGGCGGTTCAGCGGCGCGACCCACGGCTTTATGGTCGGACATGTCGCGCCGGAAGCGGCTCGCGGCGGCCCGATCGCGTTTCTGCGCGACGGCGACGTGATCACACTCGACGTCCGGCGGCGGCGGCTTGACGTGCAAGGCGACTTCCGCGAACGGCGCCAGTCATGGAAGCCGCCCGCGCCGAAGTATGCCAGCGGCGTGATGGCGAAGTACGCCAGGCTCGTTTCATCGGCATCGGAAGGCGCGGTGACTACCGCGGATCAAGTTCTGCAATGAGGAGATAGCGATGGCAAACATTTTCTGGAACGACGACGCAAATCCGCGGGCGCTCGAAGGCAAGCGCATCGCAGTCCTCGGATATGGCAGCCAGGGGCGCGCACACGCGCTGAACCTCCGCGACAGCCGCTGCCAGGTGGCCGTCGGATTGCGTCATGGCGGGCCTACGTGGAAGCAGGCGGAGCAGGACGGCTGGACGCCGATGGCGCCGTCGGACGCCGCCGAGGGCGCGGACGTGATCGTGATGCTGGCGCCGGACATGGCGCAGCCCGCGCTCTACCAGAACGAGGTGGCGCCGAACCTGAAGGACGACGCGATGCTGCTTTTCTCGCACGGCTTCAACATTCACTACGGCCAGATTCGGCCGCCGAAGAATGTCGACGTGACGATGGTGGCGCCAAAGGGGCCGGGCAATCTGGTCCGCCGGCAATATGAAGAGGGCCGCGGGGTTCCCTGCCTTTTGGCCGTACACCAGGACGCTTCGGGGCACGCGTTTGACCGCACGCTCGCTTATGCGCGCGGCATCGGCGGGACGCGCGCGGGCGTGATTCAAACGACGTTCGCGGAAGAAACCGAAACGGATCTCTTCGGCGAGCAGGCCGTGCTCTGCGGCGGCGCCCGCGAGCTGATCCAGGCGGGCTGGGAAACGCTGGTGAAGGCGGGTTACCAACCGGAAGCGGCGTATTTCGAGTGCTTGCACGAGCTGAAGCTGATCGTCGACCTGATTTACGAAGGCGGAATCGCGAAGATGCACCAGTTCGTCAGCGAAACGGCCAAGTACGGCGACATCACGCGCGGGCCTCGCGTGATCGACGAGCATGTGCGCGAGAACATGAGAAAGGTTCTCGCGGAGATTCAGTCCGGGCAGTTCGCCAAGGAATGGGTGCTCGAAAATCAGGCAGGGCGGCCGGAGTACTCCAAGCGGCTCGAGCGCGACAGGAATCACCCAATCGAGAAGGTGGGCGCGGAGCTGCGGGCGCAAATGTCGTGGCTCAAGCCGGAAACGTCGACAGCGGCGCGAGGTGGAAAGTGAAAGGCGCAGAGTTCTTCGTCAAGGCGCTCGAGAACGAGGGCGTCGAACTGATTTTCGGATATCCCGGCGGCGCGATCATGCCCGTGTACGACGCGCTCCTCGATTCCAAGATCCGGCACATCCTGGTGCGCCACGAGCAAGCCGCGGCGCTGGCCGCCGATGGCTATGCGCGCGCGACGGGCAAAGTCGGTGTGTGCATGGCGACCTCAGGCCCCGGCGCGACGAACCTGGTCACGGGGATCGCGAACGCCTATATGGATTCCGTACCTGTAGTAGCGATCACAGGACAGGTGCCTACGAACCTGATGGGTACGGACGCGTTTCAGGAAGTCGACATTTTCGGGATCACGTTGCCGGTGGTGAAGCACAGCTTCCTAATCGACAGCGTGAAGGATATGGCGCGCGTCGTGCACGAAGCGTTCCGCATCGCGCGATCCGGACGCCCCGGCCCGGTCTTGATCGACGTGCCGAAGGACATCGTCAACGCGAATGCAGCCTTCGAAATCCACCGGAGCGATGCGAGCGAGTTCCCCGCCCCGCCAAGCCCTGAAGCAATTGCGCGGGCGGCAGAACTCATGAAGGCCAGCCGTCGTCCGGTAATCTACGCGGGCGGCGGAATCGGAATGGGCCGCGCGTTGAAGGAGTTCGGCGAATTCGTCGAGGCGACGCGCATCCCCGTGATATCGACTCTGAAGGGGCTGGGCGCGATTCCGACGCAACACGAGTTGTTCCTGGGAATGATGGGGATGCACGGAATGAAGGCTTCGAATCATGCCGTGCAAGCCTGCGATCTATTGGTCTGCATCGGCGCGCGCTTCGACGACCGCGCGACGGGCAAGATCTCGGGCTTCGCGCCGCATGCAAGAGTGATTCACATGGACGTCGATCCGGCGGAAGTCGGAAAGCTGCGGCACGCGGACGTTCCGCTGATCGGCGACCTGCGAAAAAGCCTGGCGGCGCTTTCGTTTTCGGTCGAATGCGGCGAATGGCGGCACGAATGTCTCGCGTGGAAGAAATCGCACGCGTGGAATTACGACGCGCCCGCTCCAGGCATCTACGCCCCGTGGTTTCTGAAGCGGCTGGCGCAGCGCACGGGCGACAACGTGATCGTGTGCTGCGACGTGGGCCAGCACCAGATGTGGGTCGCGCAACACTTCGATTTTCAGCGGCCGCAGCAGCATTTGAGCAGCGGTGGCCTTGGAACGATGGGCTTCGGCCTTCCTGCAGCGATCGGCGCGCAGCTCGCGTATCCGAACGCGTGCGTCATCAACGTCTCAGGCGACGGATCGATGATGATGAACCTGCAGGAGCTGGCGACACTGCGCCGCTACGACCTGCCCGTGAAGATTGTGCTGTTCGACAATCGCGCGCTGGGTATGGTTCGCCAGTGGCAGGAGCTGTTCCACGACAAGCGCTACAGCGAAGTCGATCTGTCCGATAACCCCGACTTCGTGCGCGTTGCGGAATCGATGGGGATTCCCGCGTTCCGCGTCGAGAACAAGGAACACATCGAGGACGCGATCGACGGCCTGCTGGGCGCTTCGGGGCCTGTGATGGCGCACGTGGTGATCGACCAGGAAGCGAACGTGTGGCCGATCGTCGGACCCGGCAAGACGAATTCGGAAATGCTCGACGAGGTCAGGCAGTGAACACGCTCACGCTCCGCTTGCAGGTGAAGAACGACGAAGGCGCGCTCGTCCGCATCCTGGGCACGACGCGCCGGCGGCGTTTCGACCTGGTCAGCCTGAAGGCCGATTGCTCTCCCGACGGCAGTTTTCTGGAAGTGCGAATGACGGTGCAAGCGGACCGCCCGGAATCGACGCTGGTGCGCCACCTTGAAAAGCTGATGGATGTTTCGCAGGTGGAGGTGGTAAAGCCCGGCGAAGGCGAAGAGGGCGTGCGGGCGGCCGCCTCGACGACCTAATTCAATAGCGCTCGCCCACAAACTCCCCACATCGAGTACACTCCCTGAACCATGGCCAGCGTGAGCCCCATCCGTCGCGTCGCGATTCTCGGCACCGGGCTGATCGGCGGATCCTTCGGCCTGGCGCTGCGAAAATGCTTCCCCGACGTTTCGGTCGTAGGCTTTGACCGCGCCGATACGCTCCGGCGCGCTGCGGACCGCAGCGCGGTGAGAGAAACGGCGGCGACCATTCGAGATGCCGTCCGCGGCGCCGACCTTATCTACGTGGCGCTGCCGATTGGCGTCACGATTGAGGCGCTGCCGGAAATCGCCGCTGCGGCAGGCGCGGACGCTCTCGTGACGGACACGTGCAGCACGAAGGCCACGGTCTGCCACGCGGCGCAGAACCATTTCAAGGCCGGCCCGCGGTTCCTTGGCGGGCATCCGATGGCCGGCAAGGAAACTTCCGGGATCGAGAACGCGGACGCGGAAATCTTCGCCGGCGCGCCGTATGCGTTGATTGGTTCCGAGTCCGATGGCGACGCCCGCGCGGTGCGCTTCGCGGAGCTTCTGCGCCGCATCGGCGCGAAACCGGTCTGGTGCGACGCCGACACGCACGACTGGGCGGTCGGCATCGTTTCGCATCTGCCGCAACTTGTGGCGCTCGCGCTGACGCGCGTCGTGACGGACGAAACCGACGAGACTGGACTGCCCCTCACACTTGCAGGAAAAGGACTGCAGGACACGCTACGCCTGGCGGCAAGCCCTTACAGCGTGTGGCGCGACATTTTTCTGACGAATCGCGAGAACATCACGCACGCGCTCGACCGGCTCGCGCAAGCCGTCGATCACTTGCGAACGCGACTTGCGAGCAAGGAGCTCGAGCAGGAATTTCAGGTTGCCAACGCGCTGGCAGAGACGCTCCGCACAGGCCAAATCAAACCCGAACGGTAGGCTCCAGGCTCCATCAAAATAGAAAATATCGCTGCGCGAGCGGGAGGACGCGCGCGGGCTCGCACGTGAGCAACCGGCCGTCGGCGCGCACCTCGTAGGTTTCGGAATCGACTTCAATGTCAGGCGTCGCGTCGTTGAGTAGCAGGTCCTTCTTGCCGATTCGGCGGCAATTTCGAACGGCCGCGATTCCCTTCTTCAGCCCGAGCCGCTGCGCCACACCCGCGGACGCCGCCTCCTGCGAAAGGAACGTGATGCTTGTCGCGGCCGTGGCTCCGCCGAACCCGCCGAACATCGGACGATAGAGCACCGGCTGCGGCGTGGGAATCGAGGCGTTGGGATCGCCCATGGCGCTCCAGGCGATGAAGCCGCCTTTGATGATCATCTCCGGCTTCGCGCCGAAGAACGCCGGCTTCCACAACACGAGGTCGGCGAGCTTTCCCGGCTCGATCGAACCGATTTGGCCGGCCATGCCGTGCGTGATCGCGGGATTGATCGTGTACTTGGCGACGTACCGCTTCGCGCGGAAATTGTCGTTGCGGCCGGAATCTTCGGGCAACGGACCGCGCTGCGTTTTCATTTTGTGCGCGGTCTGCCAGGTGCGCGTGACGACTTCGCCGATGCGCCCCATGGCCTGTGAGTCGCTCGAGAGCATGCTGAGAACGCCCATGTCGTGCAGGATGTCTTCGGCGGCAATCGTTTCCGGGCGGATGCGGCTTTCCGCGAACGCGACGTCCTCCGGCACATTCGGATTCAGATGGTGGCATACCATCAACATGTCCAGATGTTCGGCGATCGTGTTGACCGTATACGGGCGCGTGGGATTCGTCGAAGACGGCAGAATATTCGGAAACGACGCGATGCGGATGATGTCCGGTGCGTGCCCGCCGCCCGCGCCTTCCGTGTGATAGGTGTGAATCGCGCGGCCGGCGATGGCAGCCACCGTGGCCTCGAGGAATCCGGCTTCGTTGATGGTGTCAGTATGGATGGCGACCTGAACGTCATAATCGTCGGCCACTCGCAAGCACGCATCGATGGCCGCTGGCGTGGTGCCCCAGTCTTCGTGCAGCTTCAGGCCGCAGGCGCCGGCCGCGATCTGCTCCTCAAGCGGCGGCTTCGTCGCGGCGTTGCCTTTCCCGAGAAAACCGAAATTCATCGGCCACGCGTCGGCTGCCTGTAACATTCGCGCGAGATTCCACGCGCCGGGCGTGCAAGTGGTCGCAGCGGTTCCGGTGGCAGGACCTGTCCCGCCGCCGATCATCGTCGTGATGCCGTTCGAAATCGCCTCGTACACCTGCTGCGGCGAAATGAAGTGAATGTGGCTGTCGATTCCGCCCGCGGTAACAATCAAGTTTTCGCCGGCAACCACTTCCGTGGCCGCGCCCACCACCAAATCCGGGTCGATGCCGTCCATCGTGTCGGGATTGCCCGCCTTGCCGACCTTCACGATGCGGCCGTCCTTGATACCGATGTCGGCCTTGACGACGCCCCAGTAATCCAGGATCACGGCGTTGGTGATCACCAGGTCGAGCGCGCCATGCGCGCCCTCGCGAACGGCGCCGCTGCTTTGGCCCATTCCGTCGCGAATCACCTTGCCGCCGCCGAAGGTGACTTCGTCGCCGTAATGCGTGAAGTCCTTCTCAATTTCGATGAGCAGTTCCGTATCGGAGAGGCGAATGCGGTCGCCTGTGGTGGGGCCGTAAAGATCCGAGTATGTGCGGCGAGGGATTTTCAGATTCACGGACGTTTCTCCGCACGGAGCGATTGGAATTGCTTCACGTTGTCGAGAGCGCGCTTGCGAACACCGGAATCGTCGAGGGCACCTTCGACAAGCCCGTTGCAGCCGTGAATCACGCGTGCGCCGCCGAAATCCGTGAGATCGATCTCCTTCTCCTCGCCCGGCTCGAAACGGACGGCCGTTCCCGCCGCGATGTTGAGACGCATGCCGTACGCGCCCGCGCGGTCGAACGTCAGGGCCCGGTTCACCTCGAAGAAGTGGAAGTGGCTGCCGACCTGGATGGGGCGGTCACCGGTATTCTTCACCAACAACCGCGCGGTCCGGCGTCCCACGTTGGCGTCGATTGCTCCAGCAGTTTCATCGAGCAGATATTCACCCGGTATCATGCGGCGGCCTCACTTGATCGGATCGTGTACGGTGACGAGCTTTGTGCCGTCGGGAAACGTGGCCTCGACCTGCACTTCGTGAATCATCTCCGGGACGCCTTCCATTACTTGATCGCGCTTCAAAATCGTCGCGCCGAAGCTCATGATTTCGGCAACGGTCCTTCCGTCGCGCGCCGCTTCCATGATTTCCGCCGAAAGAATGGCCACAGCTTCGACGTAGTTGAGCTTCAGGCCGCGAGCCTGCCTGCGGCGTGCTAGATCTGCGGCAACCACGATCATCAGTTTTTCGTGCTCGCGTGGCGTCAGGTGCAAAGTGTCTCCTTACGTTCGCAGAGGATGATCGCGTCGCGCACGATTCAGTTCACCTTGCGCGGAGGAATCGCGTCTCGATGATAGATGAACTGCTTCGCGGCACTCCAGAGCGCGTGCATCCCATCGACGATGTCGCGGCCCTGCGCGGCAACGCAACGCACCGCGAGTCCATGCGCAACCAGAGTGCTGATTCCCCACAGCGCCTCGTCCGGTCGCGCAAAGCCGCTGGCGGTTTCGCGCAAGTGCTGCTCGGCGCGGAGCCAGGTCGCGGGGTCCTCGCCAACTCGGCAAATGTAGAAACTCCCCCAGTAGCGATACGGCCCCAGCCGCGCAAGCGACGCGACAGCGCGGTCGCGAGGTTCGAGCCTCACGCGTTCCGCGGCGATCAGCCTCTCTGCGAACAGGTCAGTCTTCATCTCCACGAGTTCGTATTCAAACTCCTCGCCGCGCGCGGCGCGTCCGGGGGCGAGAATCTCCCACCAGAAAAGGCCCGCTCCGGGCGCCAACTCAATCGTCGTGCTCTGGACGAAGCGGGAACCCGCGAACGGAATGATCGGGTCCGGCACATACTCGAGCAGAGCATTTTCCGCGACACGAATGCGATTGGTTTGGACTGTCGGCGGCGCACTCGTTCGCGAACGATAAATGCGCGTCGCGCCGGTGGTGGTCAACTGAGCACTGGCGCCGGGCCCCACATCGACGGAGAGCGTCAGATCATCGCCGCCGAGCAAGCCACCGGAAACGTTGTGGAGATGCGCGAGCGCGGAGCCATCCGCGCAGTCGAATTCGCGCACGACGCGCAGCGGCGGCTCAGGCGAGTTCCGCACTAGCACCGTTTGTCCTGATCGCGCATCGCGTGCAAATTCCAAACAGAGCGACGCGCGCAGCCGGGCGCGGTGTGAGCCTTCAAGAATCGGCGGAGGCGCGGATTGTCCGAGTATCGCCATCAGCGGGCGAACCTATCGCCCTTTCATCAACTGACAAAGAGCCGCGTTGAAAGCGCCGGATGCTCCATCGCGCCCCAATCGAGCAGCGGAGTGAAGCAACAAATGTCATCGACGTTGCACGCGGCGCTTCGCGCCGCGATTTCCAGCATCACTGGCTTCAGATTCCAAAGAATCCGCGCCGCCGCGGTTTGTCCCAAGGGCAACAGCCTCTGACACGCGGAGACGAGGCCGGCCGTTTGCTGGTGCAAGAACGCCAGAGCCGACGCATCCTCTTCAAAGCCCAGCGCGCCCGCGGCGAGACCAAACGCAGTGCTGTGGTGGACTTCCGCGAAAGCTCCTGGCCGCGCCTGCGCAGCTTCCAGAGCTTCGCGAAGCGACGAGGAATCGCCCATCGCCAGAACGCAACGCAGAAAGTTCTCACCCAGAGTGACGCTAGCCGCGCGCGCTTCGCGAGCGGGCTTCAAGGCGCTCAAGCGCGCGTTCAGCGCGATCCAGTCTTCACGTGGAAAAACACGCTCGGTATGAGCGAGGCGAAACGCGGCCCGGCAGAACACGGCCTCGGCGCCTCCCGCTTCTTGGAGATAGCCGTGAAGAAAATCGGGGAGATTGCGCACTTCGAGGGTTCCCCGCGCGACGAGCGTTTCAAGGCCAAACGAGTGCGCGAGGGAGCCAATGGGAAGAGCGCTGTCAGCCAAGTGCAGAAGACGCAGGTGGGCCAGCTGCCCGGACGTCGCGGAAGCCTCGCCAGGACCGTGCGGTATCACCGGCTATCCCGAAGGGTGCTGTGGACCGTGCGCGTGATTGTGGTCATGGTCATGGGCGTGGTTGGGCGGCGCGGGATGGGAATGGCCGCGCCCGTGATGATCTTCGTCGTGATCGTGCGAGTGCGGACGGCCGACGTAGGGGGCGTGAGCGTCGAAAACCTCATGGCGCGATCCCGGCTGACGCATTTTTTCTTCGAGCCAGTCGACAACGTCATTGAGGCCCACTTGGTCGCGGAGGTTCGTAAAAACAAATGGGCGGGCGCCGCGCATCTTCCGGGAATCGCGATCCATCACGTCAAGGGAGGCGCCGACGTATGGCGCCAAGTCGATCTTGTTGATCACGAGCAAGTCCGACCGCATGATGCCCGGGCCACCCTTGCGCGGAATTTTGTCGCCCTCCGCGACGTCGATGACGTAGATCCAGACGTCCACCAACTCCGGACTGAAAGCGGCGGCGAGATTGTCGCCTCCGCTTTCGACAAACACAACCTCGAGGCCGGGCAGTGTGTCTTCGAGCTCGGCAATCGCGCGGAGATTCATCGAAGCGTCTTCGCGAATCGCGGAATGGGGACAAGCACCCGTCTCCACTCCGCGAATGCGTTCAGCGGGAAGCGTCCCCTGGCGTAGCAGGAATTCGGCGTCTTCTTTCGTATAGATATCGTTGGTTACGACAGCGAGATTGTACTTGGGCCAAAGCCGCTGACTGAGACGGTCGACCAGCGCCGTCTTGCCCGAACCGACGGGGCCCGCGATGCCGACCCGAAACGCGCGCGCTGGATGTTGGGAAGTCATTTTGAATGCAGCCGGAACCTCATTTCTTGTGCGAGGCGTGGCTATCCGAATTGTGATTCACGCCGTGCCGAATCATGTTGACGAATGAGGTCGCGGAGCGCGGCAGGGTGCGGTCGCGCCGATACACCAGCCCCAATTCCCGCCAAACGTCCATATCCGAGACGGGAATCAGTTTGGCCTGGCCGGCTCCGACCTCGTCACGCACGAAGCTTTCGCTGATGAGGGAGACTCCCAGTCCAGCGATCACGAAGCGCTTGATCATGCCGACGCTCGGCAGTTGCATGCTGATATGAACGCGTGAGCGGTACGGACGAAACTGCTTGTCGAGCACCTGGCGCATGAAGCCTGTCTTGGGAAAGATCAAAGGCTGTTCCGCGATCTGGCTGGTGGTGACGCTCTTCAGGCGGGCCAGCGGATTGCTGGCGCTCGTCATCAACATGATCCGGTCGCGAAAGATCGGGTGAATGCGCAGGCTAGGTGACTTGATCGGAAGCGTGACGATGCCGACGTCCACAGTTCCGTCGTCGATCTTCTCGATCACCTTATGGCTGAAATTGCGGTAGATGCTGATCTGGACTTGTGGGAAGCGACGATTGAACTCCGCAAATATGTCCGGGAGGACGTAGAGGCACGTCGCCTCATTCGCCCCGATTGCGAGGGTGCCGCGAGGCGTGCTTGCCTGGTCGGCGACCGCGCGCAGGGATTCGTTGCGAAGCGCCAGGAGCTTGCCAGCATAGTCGAGCAGCGCCTCGCCGGCGGAGGTCAGCTGGACTGTTTTCCCGACGCGATCGAAGAGCTTCTGGCCGTACTCCTGCTCCAGCTGGCGAATCTGCGCGCTGACCGCCGGCTGCGAGCGAAACAGCTTTTGTCCCGCGCGGGAAAAGCTGCCTTGCTTGGCAATTTCGAGGAATGTGATCAGGTGGTCGAAGTCCATTTCCTTGGCGCCGGGATTATAACAAAAGCAGCGGGCGCCCGCGCCGAAAGCGCCGCGTCAGGGAAACGCCTACCCAATTGCTTTCAGCCGGTTGGCCGTCGAAGGTGAATCGTGTGTGCGCACGGGCTCGGGCACACGGACTTCCGTGATTTCCTGTTGTTCCAGCCGCTCCAGGATAGGCGCCCACGTCTGCGCGACGGGACAAGGCAAATGCACGGGGTCAAGCCGGAGCAGCGGCAGCGGCAATTCCGACTTCAGCAAACGTTGGGCGCGCGGGCTCCCGGTCAAGCGAACGTGCTCGGTCAGAACGCGCCGCAACCAGCCCTCTTCCTGTTCGTCAAGCGGCGCGTCCGAGTCGCGGTCGTCCAGGGCTTGACATCGAATGAACTCGCGATTGCAGTTCGCGGCGAGAGACGAGATGCGCGGCGCGTAGACAACGCCGCCGGTCATGCCGGAGCCAAAATTCGCGCCCACCGGACCCAGAAGAATCACCACTCCCGATGTCATGTACTCGCATCCGTGCTGGCCGACACCTTCGACGACCGCCAGCGCACCGCTGTTGCGAATCGCGAAGCGCTCTCCAGCCCGGCCGGCGATGTACAGCTCGCCGCTGGTGGCGCCGTACAGGACGGTGTTCCCGGCGAGCACGTCACCACGGCGCGACGCCTCGGCGCCGGCTGTGATGGCGATCGTTCCACCGCTCAGGCTCTTGCCCACGTAATCATTCGCTTCGCCGCGAAGGCGAAAGCGCAAGCCGGAAATCAGGAACGCCCCGAAACTTTGTCCCGCGGAGCCGCGAAATTCGCAGTCGATGGCCTCATTCTCAAGCCCGCGGAACCCAGTGCGCCTCAGGATCTGCCCGCTGAGGTGGGCGCCGACGGCGCGGTCCGAATTCGCAATCGGAAAAATGACAGGCCGGCCCGGCGGCGTCTTCATGCGGCCGATGCTTCGGACCAGTTCACCGTGAACGCCTACGGCGTCTCCCGAAGAATCGGAGGTTTTCGCCAAGGAGTCCGGAACCGGCTCAAGCAGGCGCGCGAGCGAGCGCGCCGCCTGCGGATCGCGCGGGCGCAATCTGTCGACGGCGCCGACCACCTCGGCAAGTGAGCGAGCGCCAAGAGCGGCGAGTCTTTCGCGAACTTCTCCGGCCACGCCGTGAAAGTAGGCCATCACCATTTCGGGGCTGCCGACGAAGCGCGTGCGCATCGTCTCATCCTGCGTCGCAATTCCCGCGGGGCAGGTGTTCAGATGACATTGACGCGCCATCACGCAGCCGATTGCGAGCAGGGCCGCCGTGCCGAAGCCGAATTCATCGGCGCCGAGCAGCGCTGCGATTACAACGTCGCGGCCGAATTTGAATCCGCCATCGACACGCAGACGCACGCGGCGGCGAAAGCCGGTAAGGACCAGAGCCGCATGCGCCTCCCGCAATCCGATTTCCCAGGGCAGGCCCGTGTTCTTGATCGAGGTAAGCGCTGAAGCGCCCGTTCCGCCATCGAAACCGGAGATCGTGATGACGTCCGCTCCAGCCTTCGCGACCCCCGCGGCGATGATGCCGACGCCGGCTCCCGAAACGAGCTTGACGCCGATTCGCGCCGACGGATTCACGGCACGCAAGTCATAGATGAGCTGCGCCAGGTCCTCGATGCTGTAGATGTCGTGATGCGGCGGCGGAGAAATGAGCGACATCCCCGGCACCGCGTGGCGAAGGCGCGCGATATACGAATTCACTTTGGAGGCGGGAAGCTGGCCGCCTTCGCCCGGCTTCGATCCTTGCGACATCTTGATTTCGAGTTCCTCGGCGCGCACAAGATATTCCGCGGTGACGCCGAATCGCGCCGACGCGACCTGCTTGACGCGATTGTTCGCCTCCGGTTCGAGGCGATAGATGTCCGGATCTTCGCCGCCTTCGCCGGTGTTGCTGCGGGCGCCCAGGCGGTTCATCGCGATGGCGAGCGTGCGATGAGCTTCGGGGCCCAAAGCGCCGAGCGACATGGCTTGCGTCGAGAAGCGCGCGAGGATTTCGGATTCCGGCTGCACTTCGTCGAGCGGAATGGGCGCACCGGGCGGGATTTGAAACAGATCGCGAATTGCGACGGGCTCGCGACCTTCGGCAAGCGCGGAGAACGACTGGTAGCTTTCGCGCGTCGGCGACTTGATGTAACGGTGCATTCTCCGCACGAGCTCGGGCGAATTCGAATGGCGCTCGCCAGTTTGGCGGAAGCGATAGAGACCGGCGTCGCTCAGTTCGGCCGCGCCGGGCGCAAAGGCCTCCGTGTGTCGCGCAAGCGCGTCGGCCAGGATTTCGCGGAGCGTCTTTCCTCCCAGAGCCGAGGCGGCGTCCTCGAAGAATTGCGTGTGGACGTCGTCATCGAGGCCGACCGTCTCGAATAGATGGCTGTTGCGATAACTCGCGACGGTCGAGATTCCCATTCGGGCGAGAACCTTGCGCAGGCCCAGCTCGACCGCCGCGCGATAGCGTCCCGCTCCGCCCGGCTTCAATTCCTCCGACAACTCCATCGCAAGATACGGGAAGACCGCGCTTGCGCCGACGGCGATCAGCAACGCGATGTGGTGCGTCTCGACCACCTGCCCGCTTTCAACGAGAAGGGGCACATCGCAGGCACCGGCGCGAACAAGTTCCTTCCACACCGCGGCGCAGGCCAAAAGAGCGTGTAGAGCGGCGCGGCCTTCCGCGACGCCACGGTCACTGAGAAGCACGGCTGCTGGCTTCCTCCTCGCAGCATGGCCGACCTCTGCGCGCAGCCGCTCCAGCGCCGCCAAGGCGCCATCGACTCCGCCGGCGGCTTCGAAGGTAAAGTCGATCCGCGCGATGTTGTCGCCCAGAATCGTCGCGAGGTGCCACATCCGCGTGCCATCGAGAATCGGCGAGTTGAGCATCACGTGTGGGCCGAGGTGCACGTCGAGCGACATCACATGCGCCTCGCGGAGAGGATCAATCGCGGGGTTCGTCACCTGGGCGAAGCGCTGCTTGCAGTAGTCCCAGAGCGGCCTTCGTGCGGCAGAGATGAAGGCGGGCGGAGCGTCGTCGCCCATGCTCCATATGGCTTCCTTGCCTTCGAGGCCCAGCGGCTGGAAGAGCAATCGAAATTGGTCTTCGCTCCAGCCCAACGCGGCCGCAACTCTCTTTGGCGCTGCGGTCGAGCCAGGCAGAGATTTCTTGGACGGCTTCGCGCGGAGCGGGTGCGGAGTGGGAGCCGTGTCTGTTTCGAGATTCAAGACCTCCGCGATTTCACCGTTGCGGTACAACACACCTGCAGCGGCGTCCGCCAGTAGCATCTCGCCTGGACCAAGGCGCTGGCGCTCCGCGATCTGTTCGCCCGCGAAGTCCGCCAGGCCCGCTTCGGAACCGAGAACGAGCAGCCCCGTTTTCGTCAACGTATATCGAAGGGGCCGCAGGCCGTTGCGGTCGAGCTTGGCGCCGACAAAATGGCCGTCGCTGAACACGAGCGCAGCGGGGCCATCCCATGGCTCTTGCTCGCGCGCCTGGCGCTGGAAGAATTTCCGAAGCAGCGGGCTGATGTTCTTCTGCGATTCCCACGCGGGCGGCACCATGCGTAACATCGCCGAGGCAACGCTGTAGCCACGCTGCAACAGAATCTCTAGCGCGTTGTCAAAGCTGGCCGAATCGCTCACGCCCACTTCGAGCGCCCGGAACCAGTCCTCGACGCCAAAGTCGGCTCGAACGCGTTCCTCCCGCGCGCGCAGCCAACGGCGATTTGCCCCGATGGTGTTGATCTCGCCGTTATGCGCGAGGAAACGGAAGGGCTGCGCCAGCATCCACGTTGGGCGCGTGTTCGTCGAGTAGCGCTGATGGAACACCGCGAAGGAAGCCTTGAAGTCGGGAAAGTCCAAGTCCGGATAAAACTCGCGAAGCTGCAGCGGCGCGAGGAGACCTTTGTAGACGACCGTGCGCGACGAGAGGGAACAGAAATAGATGTTGCGTGAATTCGCACCTTCGACGCGCTTGCGTAAGAGGAACAGCGAATGCTCGAAATTGGAGACGGTGTCGGTGGGAGCGAAAAAGCACTGGCGAATTAGGGGGAGGGTCGATGCGGCGCGCGGACCGAGGATGGACGGTTCCGTGGGAACAGTGCGCCAACCGAGACAGTGCAGACCGGCTTCACGCGCGCATTCCTCAACGGCACCGCGCGCTTCCGCGTCGCGGCCCGTCGAGACGAACGCCATGCCGACGCCAAAGACCTCCGGGAGGTCGATTCCGGCTTGCTGCGCGGCCGCGCGAAGAAACGCCTGGGGAATAGGCAGCAGCAAGCCCGCGCCATCGCCGCTAAGCCCGTCGGCGTCCACGCCTCCTCGATGGGCGAGACGCGCAAGGGCCGTCAGGCTGCGGTCAATGACTTCGCGCGAGGGTGCGGTGCCGAGCCGGGCAATGAACCCAACTCCGCAGGCGTCGTGGTCTACGGAAGCGCCCGAAGCCAAGGTGCGCATCTCTCATAAGTAACCCAGCGCACGCAAGCAAGTACAATCGACAATTTTGATGCAACCCATCGAACTTGCTGGATCGCGAATCGAAGACTCGATGCACGCAAATCCGCGGAAAACTGCGGCAGAAATGGACTTACGGCCTCGTGGGAACCGAGGTCGGCGCTTCCGCAGGGGCCTCGCGATCATGATGAACAGCAGGCAAGCACGCCGGGTCGCGCCATTCGCGGCCCTCGCGCTTCAGAAGTTCGTCCGACTGCTTTGGTCCCCAGGTGCCGGCGGCGTAGTTGGGGAAATCTCGGGGCGGCAGGGCCTTCCAAACGTCAAGGATTGGCTGGACGACCGTCCAGGCGGCCTCGACCATGTCGGCCCGCTGAAACAGCGTGGGATCGCCCATCATGCAGTCGTAGAGAAGCGTTTCATATCCGGTCGACGGCGTCGTCCCGAAGTAGTCGGAATATTGGAAATCCATGTTCACGGCGCCGAGCCGAACCGAGGGGCCCGGCACCTTGGCCTCAAAACTGAGGCAAATACCCTCGTTCGGCTGGATATACAGCACGAGTTCATTGGGGGCAATCTTCTCTACGGACGTCTTTCGGAAAAGTACGAAGGGCGGCCGGCGGAAGCGAATCACGATCTGCGTGACACGCTTCGTCATGCGCTTGCCGGTGCGCAGGTAAAAAGGAACGCCGGCCCAGCGCCAATTGTCGATGTGCATCGCGATGGCCACGAAAGTCGGCGTGTTCGAGTCGGGCGCGACGTTCGGCTCGCTCCGGTATGCCGGAACGTGCTTCCCATTGATCGTGCCGGCGTCGTACTGACCGCGGACAGCCTGGTCCAGGACTCTTTCCGGGCTGAGCGGCTGAATCGCGCGCAAGACTTTCGTCTGCTCGTCATGGACTGCGTCCGCATCGAATGAAATGGGCGGCTCCATAGCGGTCAGCGTGATCAACTGGAGAATGTGGTTCGGCACCATGTCGCGCAGCGCCCCGGCCTTTTCGTAATATCCGCCCCGTAATTCGACGCCGAGCTCCTCCGCCACCGTCACCTGCACCTGGTCCACATAGCGGCGATTCCAGATCGGCTCGAAAATGCCGTTGGCGAACCGAAAGGCCAGTATGTTTTGAACGGTTTCTTTGCCGAGATAGTGATCGATGCGATAGATCTGCTTCTCTTCGAGCACTTCGCGGATCTGATGGTTCAATTCGACGGCAGACGGAAGATCGTGGCCGAACGGCTTTTCGATCACCACGCGGCGCCACTTGTGCGTTTCCTCCTTCGTCAAGCCCGCGGCGCCAAGCTGTTTGACGACGACCGGAAAGAAAGCCGGCGCGGTCGCCAAGTAGAAGAGACAGTTTCCTTCGGTGCGTTGCTCGTTTTCCACCTGCCCGAGCAATTCTCCAAGCTTCTTGTAAAGCTGAGGGTCGTTGAAGTCGCCTTGAAGATAGTAGAGACGCTTCGCAAACGCATCCCACACCGAGGAATCGACGCTACTGGCGGAGTATTCGCTCACATCTTCCGTCATTTGCTTGCGGAATTCCTCGTTGGAATAGGGCTCGATGGAAATGCCAATAATCGCAAATTGGTCGGCAAGCTGCTTTCCCTTAGCGAGGTGGTAAAGAGCGGGCATCAGCTTTCGCTTGGTCAGGTCGCCGGCGGCTCCGAAAATCACCATGGCGCACGGATCGCCCGGCATGCCGCCCTTCTCCTGCGTCAGCGCTCCCGTATCATTGGAGCTCATCCGCAACTCCTTCGCATGGAACTGTTGGCGGCGGCACTACGACGTGCCCGCGGCTTGCCGCTATCACGAAAGCGCCTGCCGGATGGCCTCATCGAGTTTCGCAAGCCCTGCCGCGACATCCGTTCCCACATGCACTCGTAACGCGCGCCGCCCGCGCTCTGCCAGAACCTGAAAATCTCCGCGCGCCTGAGCTGCCTTTACGATACCGAAAGTGTACTTCTGCCCGGGCACAGGCAGGTCGGCGGCATCATCGCACGTTATCTGGAGGAAAACGCCGGAATTCGGTCCGCCCTTGTAAGCCTGACCCGTGGAGTGCAGGAACCGCGGCCCGAAACCGACACACGTGGCTACGTGTTTCTTGTCCCGCACGGAGTGACGAATCTCTTGAAGCTGCTCTTCGTGCGCAGGGCTCATCTGGATGTAACCCAGGAGCGCGAAATAATCTCCTGCGTGTAAGCGGTTGAGATGCGCCCGTACGTACCCCCCAAGAGTCGCGCCTCCCCCGGCCGCCGCTTTCAGGGCAGCCGCATTCTTTTCGTCCGCGAAGAGTCTCACGTCCTTGTCCGCAAAGAACGGAGCTTCGGGAGGAAGCGCTCCCGTCTTCTCATATTCGTCCGTCAGCTTGCGCGTCTCCACTTTGCTGGCTTCGACGTCGGGTTGGTTGAACGCGTTGATGCCGATTACCGAGCCCGCGACGGCTGTCGCAAACTCCCACCGGAAGAATTCCTGCCCCACATCATAAACATCCCGCACGGCGATTCGCACCACCGGATGCCCGCCCTGTTCAAGCGCCGCCACGGCACCATCTTGCTTTGCATCCGGCGCGGTTTCGAGCCGCAAGTAGACGAAGACGCGGTCCTGCCCATACACGTTCGGCGGTCCGATCGCCTCTCGATCCACGGGAATCAAGCCCTTTCCTTCTTTGCCGGTCGATTCAGCGAGCAGTTGCTCGAGCCATGCCCCAAGGTCCGAAATCCCCGGCGAAGTGAAAAGGGTCACCTTGTCGCGACCGGCCTTTTGCGCCGTGCCGAGGACCGCGCCAAGGATCGCGCCCGGATTTTCGTCTGCGGGCACAACCGATCCACAGGCATGGACCATCTCTTCTGCGCGGCCTAGAAATCTCGGGATATCCAACCCCTGGATCGCGCCGGGAATCATCCCGAAACTCGACAAAGCCGAGTAGCGCCCCCCAATGGTCGGGACGCCGAAGAGAATGTAACGGAAACCGTCGGCCTCGGCCACCTGCTGCATCTTCGAACCCGGATCGGTGATGGCGATGAATTGCTTCCCCGGCCCGCCCACGGCTCCGCCACGCTTTGCGCGGTCGAAGAAGTGTTGCTTGAAGATGTTCGGCTCGAGCGTGCTTCCAGACTTGCTCGAGACAATGAAAATCGTCTTCGGGACATCGATCTGGTTTTCCACGGCGCGAACCTGCGCGGGATCGGTGGAGTCGAGGATAAGAACTTCCGGGCGCCCGGAGACCTTGCCAAACGTCATCTTCAATACCTCAACACACAGGCTCGATCCGCCCATTCCCAGCAGGAGCGCGTGTGTGAAGCCGGCGCTGCGGATTTCTTCCGCGATCTTCTCGAATTGATCGCGGTGAGCGATTTGGTCCTCTGTGATCGCCAGCCAACCGAGCCACTTGCACTCGTCCGTGTTCGTCCACAACGACGCGTCCCGCGCCCATAGGCGCTGGACTTTGTTGTTCTTCTTCCAATCCTCAATTGTGGCCCTAACGCCCTGCGCGAGATCGCTCGGCAGTTTGTACGTCAGGCTCGCGACGGGTCCCGGAACGTTTTTCGCCGAACGCTTGCCGACGGCCGCAAGCAACTGATCGAACGACTCTTCGAACAGCTTCACGCCTTGCTGGGTGAGCTGATCCGTCGCTGCTTTCATCGAAATTCCCACGCGTGCGAGTGTCTCCATCGTGGCTCGCGCGGCATCGATTCCCTCTTCCAGGCTGGCTCGCGGATGGCCGTGCTCGCGAAACGCGTCGTAGGTTGCGGGAGGAATCGTATTCACCGTATCCGGCCCGATGAGCTCGTCGACGTAGAGGACATCGCTGTACGCGGGATTCTTCGTGCTCGTGCTGGCCCACAAAATGCGCTGGGTTTGCGCGCCGCGATCCGCTAGAGCTCTCCACCGTGGTCCGGCGAATATCTGCTCGTACCTTTGATACGTCAGCTTTCCGTTCGCGATCGCCACCTTACCCTGCAGGCTCCGCAGAGTGGCTTGCTCTTGCGAATTTTGCGCGCTCTTAAGACGCGCCGCGATTTGAGCGTCGATCAAGCTGTCGATGCGGCTGATGAAAAAACTCGCCACGCTTGCGACGCGGCTCACATCGCCGCCTCGCGTCACTCGCTCCTCGAGGCCCGCGATGTACGCTTCCGCAACCTCTTCGTAGACCTCCTGCGCAAAGAGCAGCGTCACGTTGACGTTGATCCCTTCGCTGATCAGATGCCGAAACGCCGGAATCCCCTCCACCGTGCCCGGAACCTTGATCATCGCGTTCGCCCGGCCGATCGTCTTCCACAGCCGCCGCGCTTCGGCGATCGTTTCCTGCGTCTTGTGTGCCAGGTAGGGTGAGACTTCGAAGCTTACGTAACCGTCGCGGCCGTTCGTTTCGTCGTAGACCGGCCGCAACAGATCGGCTGCGTCCTGAATATCCTTGATTGCAAGCCGCTCGTACGTCGCATTCGCGTCCAGACCGCTGCCGCTCAGTCCGTCCAATGTTCTCGTGTAGTCCGTGCTGCCGGAAATCGCCTTTTCGAAAATCGTGGGATTCGAGGTCAGTCCGCGCAAGCCATCTTCGCGAACTAGGCGCGCAAGTTCGCCTGTGGTGATCAGGCTCCGCCGGATGTAGTCCAGCCAGACCGATTGCCCATACTCTTGCAGCTCTTTGAGGTGATTCCTTTCTGGGGCGGGTCCGGGAGCCGGGGTCGTGGATTTCGCAGATACGCTCATGATTCCCTCCCGTGCAGAATAAGTGGTTAGCCGGTTTATTGGATGCCCGCCTCGCGACGCTGGAGACAAACTTTTTCGTATGATTGCCGACGGTTCGGCTGTCTGCGTCCTCAAGCTGGTCAATTACATGAGGTCGCTCGTGCAGCCGGGCTCGCCCAAGCGCTCGATTCTACCTTAGCGAGCGCGCGACGCCTTCAGGTTTTGGTGTGGTCTCGCGGAGGGCCGGTGGCTCAGCCGAGGCTCCGCTGGGCCGTCTCGTCGTGCGCCGCTCCCCGCAGCGTGGGGACCGTCATCGGAGTAGGTTTCTGAAGGGGTGCGATCGCGCTGAGCGTGAACCGCTCCGCCAGTTGACTCCGCGCGCGGCTGATTCTCGATTTGAACGCGCCCACCTGCACGCCGGACGCTCTGGCAGCTTCCGAGTTCGACAAGTCCTGCAGTTCGCGCAACTGGAATGCCGAGCGAATCGAGGGCGACAGTGTTTCGAGGACTCCCGTTACGAGTCGCCGCGTTTCGACGTACGCGTACGCTTGCTCGGGATCCGGATGCGAATCGGCGAACGTGTTCGCAATCGAGGAGCGCTCATCGGGAGAAACATCCTGCAGGAACAGCTCTGGCCGCGCTCGCTGCCGCCGCATGCGGACCAGCGCTGCGTTGACCACGATCCGCGTCAGCCAGGTCGAAAACAACGAACGCCCTTCGAACGAGTCGAGGTTTCTGTATGCGGAGAGCAACGCATCCTGCACCGCGTCTTCCGCTTCCTCCCTGCTGCGCAGCAACCGCAGAGCCAGGCGATAAAGCCGCAGACGATGCCGGGCAAACAGCTCATCCTGGGCCGCAGGATCGCCTTCGATGGCCTGACGAATTAAAGCCTGTTCCGACCGCCGAGCCGGATCCTCGGAAGATGGGTCTGCGGTTGACCTCCTGACGTTCGGCGGGTTCGAACGCGTCGGGCGTCTGCTGCTTTGGACGGTAATGGAATGCCGTGAATCAACCCCACGGGAATTGGCACGTCGTACAGGAGCAATAGCGGCTGCGCACATGAGCGAGATCCCTTTCGGAGGTTTTGGTACTAACGCTTACAGAGCCGGAGCGCACGAAACGTCCGCGGCACACAAGCCGTCCGTGCAACCGCGCTGCCAAACAGAATCCGCTACGAGGCCGGGCTAAAGGGTCGGAAACAGCCGTCTTTGTTAAAACTCCGTGAAACCACTGATGCGCAAAAAATCGCGCTTTCCTGAAGTTTTTGCGCGATTGTTGGATGACACGTGAACCGCCCGAATCGAACACCGCCGCGCCTTCTACACCTCCTCCGCGCTGCGGAGTCTCCAGGCGAAAAGAAATCGAGGGAAGTGTGCCTGAGCACGTTTCGCGGGGAAAATACTGTCTTTCCCGTAGGCTCGCCCGGATTTCACCTGAGACTGCGGCGCGGTCGCCGACTTTACATTCCCCGCCGGAAGTGACAAGCTGATCGCCCTCACGGCAGACATGGCGAACAACGAGAAGCTATTTACGCCGCGCGAAGCAGCTCAGATCCTGGGAGTCAGCTACCCGACCCTCAAACAGTGGATCTACAAGCGCAAGCTCCGCACCATCCAGACCGCGGGCGGACATCACCGCGTCCCCGAAAAGGAAATCGACCGGTTTCTCTACCGAAGCTCGGAGGGTAGGGAGCCCGCGGAGCGCCGCACGAACTTTCGCCGCGTGAGCGGCCGCAATCAGTTGATCGGCCGTGTTACCGACATCAAGATCAGCGGCCTGATTGCACAGGTGACGCTCTCGATCGGGGGCCAGCACATCACCTCGATCATTACAGCCGACGCTGTCCGCGAAATGCGTCTCCGCAAGGGTCAAACGGCAGCCGCCCTCATCAAATCCACGGAAGTCATGATCCTTCGTGTGTAGCTGCCCTCGCAAGAAATCAGCATACCTGTAGAATCGTATAAAAGCGATTTGACATAACCGACATACTCGACTAGATTCGCCGGACGCTCTTTCTGGAGGACTCTTGGATGTCACGCGCTGTTGCATTGCTTGCGCTGTCCTTCCTCATATGTGCGGCGCCGCCTGCGCGGGCCCAAGCCACGCTCGATTCTTCCCCGACGAACTTGAGCCCGCACGATGGCTTCTTTCGCGATTGGTTTGCGATGATCTCGGAAACCCAGGCGGAACAGCCTCATTGGATCACGCCGCTCGCCACGACCACGCCGCGCCTCGAGCAGGAGTTCCGGTACGACATTCAGTTTCAGCCGCACAACAGCGGGCTCGTCACCGATAACTACGGCGTGAGTAAGGGCTTGGAAATTATCCCCGCGAGGAATTTTGAGGTTATCGTTGCCGTACCTCCCTACGTCGTGAAGAACCCGGATAGTCATGATGGATTCGGCGACTGGCAGTTCCTGGTGAAGTATCGAATCGCCGCTGGAAATGAGGAGCACGAGAGCTACATCCTGACGGCGTTCTTCCAGATGAGTCTTCCAACCGGCCAATACGAACAAGGCGCGCTGAATCCGGTAATCACACCGACCATTGCCTACGGAAAGGGCTTCGGCAATTTCGACGTCCAGGGAACACTAGGGATCAGCCTGCCCACCGGAAACGAGATGACGATTGGGCGCAATCTGATTTGGAATGATGCGTTTCAGTACCGGATCTTCAAGAAGATTTGGCCTGAGTTGGAAGTCAACTTCACTCACTACTACGAAGGCCCGCATGGCGGCAACACGTTAGTGGATCTCGCACCAGGCGTCGTCCTCGGCAAGTTCCATTTGTGGGATCGCCTCGGCTTCACGATCGGCGGCGGATACCAAATCGCCGCTACGTCGTTCCATCCCACAAATCACGTTGCTATATTCTCGGTGCGTTTGCCATTTTGAGGCCTGAGTGGTTTGAAATTTCGAGCGAAAGGACGCCCGTTGATGTATCTGTCCAAGAGTCGCGGCCTTTTCTGCTTTCTGCTCGCAATCGGTCTAGGAACCGCAGGCGGCCCCGCGGCTGGTCCCTCCGCCGCGGCCAAGACTGAACTCACCGTCTCGGCGGCGATCAGCCTGAAAGACGTCCTCGACGAGATTCAAACCGCTTTCCTCGCGGCCGATCCAACAATCGCTCTTCGCTTCAACCTCGGAGCCTCCGGCACGTTGCAGCGCCAAATCGAGCAAGGCGCGCCGGTCGACGTCTTCATCTCCGCTTCGACCGAGCAGATGGATGCCCTCGCCTCGAAAGGTTTCATTTTCCCCGAAACGCGCAAAGACCTCGTGAAGAACTCCGTCGTCCTCATCACGCCAGAGCAGACGCACGGCGTCTCGAGTTTCCCGGATCTCTTGCATCCGAGCGTAAGAATCATTGCCATCGGCGATCCCCAAACGGTTCCGGCGGGCAAGTATGCGCGGGAAGTGCTGATTCATTTCGGCTTGTACGACAAGCTGAAGCCGAAGTTCGTCTTCGCAAAGGACGTTCGCCAGGTGCTCACCTACGTCGAGACCGGCAACGCGGACGCCGGAATCGTCTATGCTACGGACGCCCGCGCCTCGAAGACCGTGTCGGTCGTCGCCACGGCGCCTGACAACTCGCACTCGCCTGTCGTCTATCCGGTTGCTGTGGTGGCTGGTTCCAGGAATTCTGCTGCGGCGAAAACGTTCGTCGATTTTCTGCTTGGATCCAAGGCCGCTGCAATCTTTGAGAAATACGGGTTTGCTTCTGCGGGTCGCTGACGGCGAGTCTCAGCCTCAGGAATTTGCGACGAGCGAGCGGTCCGAGCCGGCATTGCCGATCTTTGGCGGCTGCGCGCGAAGTGAGCCGGTCAGATCCGATAGCTTAGCCAGAATACGCCCCACCGCCATGTGCAGGAGCGATTCCAGATCGATGTGCCTCTTGCGGCGATGAATCCGGATGACCTTGCCCAGAAATTCGCCGTGGGATAACCGATGCCGCGGCTTCTCTGGCGCCCTCACGACTACGGAAGCACTTCCATGGCTGCCGCTCGCCAACCGCCTGATCACTCTCGCCAGGACAAGCCGCCCTTCTCGCTGAATCAGAATCACGTTGCCTGCTTCGAGATGCTCAAAATCGAACCGCCGGACAAACGCCAGGTCGCCCGGACGGATCCAGGGAAACAGATTCGCGTCGAAAATGTGAAAGCACGTGGAACCTGCGGTCTTGATTTTCTCAGCGACGGTTTGTGCCGGCTTGCACGGTGTTTCCGGCGGTTCGGCGAAAATGGGCGAAAGGGCGTTCAACGCGTTCATGAAATCTCTCTGCGCGGCACATAGGAGTTCCTTGCCGGCCTGCAGAACGATGCTATCGGGAGCCGGCGACGGCTGCCACGAGCGGTTTGGGCCGCTGTGTCGTTTACGCCACCGCTAAGGCCCGACATGCGAGCCGTTGGGAGCCCGTTCAGCCGTACTTGCGCAACAGTCGGAACGGGCGGAGAAGGAAATAAAGGGGAGTGAGCGGGCGCGGCAATCGCATCAAGAGCCAGTCATCTTCTGCCGGAGCAAGCGCCAAACGGCTGGCGTAGTGCCATCCCGCTGCGTTTCCAGGCACGAGCTGGCGGCGAAACCGAAATCGTTCCCTCGCGCTCATCGGCTTCGAATCTCGCGCGAGCAGATTCGCTCCGAGCGCGGCCGCAAGACCGCCTGCAACCGCGTCCGACCTCACCTGAACCTCAATCTCCGGCGGCAATTCAACCTCGAGCAGGTCAGCGGCAAGGGCGAGTCCCAGATCCAGCATCCGCTCCGCGCGCAATTGCGCGGACCGTCGCCGCACCGCGCTCCAGTCCATTGCCGGAAATGATTGGACGAGCTCTGCAATGTCGGCAATCCAGACAAGCTTCTGCCAAAAGTCCTTCGCGCCGTGAACACACAGAAACAGGAGCGCGTCTTCGGGCGAAAACGTCGCCACCTCGCGGCCGCCCAGGTCGACCTTCACCGCTCGCTCGATGAAATCATCAAGCCTGGGAGCGATTGGAAAATGCCGGAGCGTGAATTCCGTGTGAAGCTCCAGAACTACACGCCGCTCGGAGTTGGCGTAGTTGTATTCGCCGGGGATCAGACTCGCTGGCCGGCCAGAGGAATGAATCCACGGAAATCGCGGCTCGTACCCAACGCCGCACACTGCTTCGTGCAGCGCTGCGAGGTCGCGCTGGCGCACCACAATATCGAGGTCTTCGAACTCGCGCAGCGTGATGTCTCCATACGCCTGCGCTGCAATCGCGGGCCCCTTGTACGGAATAGCCGGGACGCCGCGCGATTCGAACAGCTCCATCACGCGTATCAACTCGGCCAACAGCGCAAGGCAGCGAACGGCATTCGCGCGCGCTTCCTGCTTCAACCGTTCGGCAAATACGGAAGGAATGGCATCGGGCGCGGCGTTCCGCAATTGCCGCTCGAGCAGGGGAAGTACGCAGTGCTCGTGAGCGTCGGACAGCAGAAAATCCCAATCGATCTCGCCGGTGGTGAGATCCCGAATCGTTTGCGCAAGCCCTGGCCGGGTTCGTGACCGCGCGCAGTATAGAAGCAGCTTCTTTTCGGGGCACACGTCGCGCTGGAGAGAGGGAGCCATCGAACACATTCGTGAGTCGAGAAATTCTACGCCAAGCGAATCGGGAACACCGGAGATTCTTGGAAGGCGTGACCTCCCGCGCATTCACATCGTGTGTTGGCAGCGCGGGAGGCCCTGAGGGAGAGAAATCGATTTTGCGCTATGCCGCGATTGGGTGCGTCAGCGGTCCCTGCGTCTCGATCCGCCGTCCGATTCTCAAGAGTTTCGAGCGAAAGCTGCTTGGATCGAGCCCTGCGCACGCGCAAACCTGCTCGAAGTCGGGATTGTTCTCGAAAAGGAATTCCTGTGCGGCGCGACGCGCTCGCAGCGTGCCGGACAGCCATTCCTCGACGGCGTTCGTAACGACCGCGGTCCATAGGCGGCGTTCGGCGATGAGTTCTTCGGTGACAGAATCGTTGTCCGTGCCTTGAAAGTACGTCATGTTCTCCATCGGTTCCCCCGGCTGCATTTTCTGGATCTGGGAGCGCCATGCCGACGCTCGGAAATGTAGAATGCACTCGGGTCGCCAACCCCCGTTTCGCGGTTTGCACGCCGCAAGTAATCTCCTAAGTCGCGCGCTCACAATTGGTTAGGAGTCCGGCGGAGCCTCGGTGGGAACCGCTAGATTAGGAAAACTTCATGTGGAGGTGATTCGCCAGCACTCACGCGTTCGCCGGTGAAACATCGCACGCCCGGTGGCGACTAGGATACGGTTTCGACCGCGAGGATTTCCCGCAGCTTGGAGGCAAGTGTTGCGAGTGTGAACGGCTTTTGCAGGAGCACGGCGTCGGTTTCGAGGATGCCCTGGTGGACCACCGAGTGGTCCGTGTATCCCGACATATAGAGGACCTTGATTCCGGGGCGGAGCTTCATGACGCGATCGACTAATTCCCGCCCGCTCACTCCCGGCATCACCACGTCGGTCATCAGCAGGTCAATCGTCCCGGCGTGCAGTGACGCGAGTTCCAGCGCCACGTGACCGTTCTCGGCTTCGAGCACGGTGTAACCGCTGGTCTGCAGGTACTCGCGCGCGAGCTGGCGCACTCCATCCTCGTCTTCCACCAGGAGGACGGTTTCTGACCCGCGAGGGAGGGCTTTCGATTCGACGCGCCGCTCTTTGGCCGGCGGGTGGTTCTCTTCCTCGACCTGCGGCAGGTAAATCTTGAACGTGGTGCCGTGTCCCGGTTCGCTGTACACCCACACGTATCCGCCGCTTTGCTTCACGATTCCATACACGGTCGCAAGCCCGAGTCCGGTGCCCTTCCCTTTTTCCTTCGTGGTGAAGAACGGTTCGAAGATGTGAGCTTGCGTTTTCGTGTCCATCCCACAGCCGTTGTCCGTCACCGCGAGCATCACGTACTTGCCGGGCGCGAGCACGACGGAATGGCGCGCGAACGAGGCGTCGAGTTCCACGTTTGCGGTCTCGATCGTCAGCCTGCCGCCTTGCGGCATGGCGTCCCGCGCATTGACCGCCAGGTTCATGATCACCTGTTCGACCTGGCTGCGGTCCGCTTTCACCGCCCACAAGTCGGCCACCGAAGACGTCTCGAGTTGAATGTCCTCGCCAATCAGCCGCCGCAGGATCTTTTCCATGTCGGACACGACGCTGTGAATGTTCAGCACCTTCGGCGCGAGCATCTGCTTCCGGCTGAAGGCCAGCAGTTGACGCGTGAGCGACGTGGCCCGCTGCGCCGCCATCTGAATCTGCTCCGCGTTCCTTAGCAGCGGATCGGCCGCGGGCAGCCGCTCGGAAAGAAGATCGGCGTAGCCCTGGATCACCATCAGTAAATTGTTGAAGTCGTGCGCGATTCCGCCTGCCAGGCGGCCCACCGCTTCCATCTTCTGCGCCTGCCGAAGCTGCTCTTCCAGCTGCTTTCGGTCGGTGACGTCCAGCGACGTGCAGATGGCGCCCTTCACCTTCCCGTCCGCATCGCGCAACGGTTCGACGTGGCACGCATACGAACCGCCCTTCCATTCCACATGGAAGGTCACCGGCTCCCCGGCCACGGCGCGCCGGTGCGCCGCGATTGGAAGGAATGTCTGGTCCTGCGTCTCGAAATACTCCATCAACGATTTGCCGGTAACTTCATCCGGCTTCAGCGCGAGGCGCGCCAAGCCCGCCCCCACGCACGACGTGAAGCGCAGATCGTTGTCGACAGTCCACAGCACGGCCGGAAGTTGCTCGACGAGCATGCGCAAACGCGCTTCGCTTTCGCGCACGCGCGCTTCCGTCCGCTTGCGGTCGATCGCAAGCGCGATCTGGCCGCCGACG
This sequence comes from Candidatus Acidiferrum sp., assembly GCA_035517015.1. GTDB lineage: Bacteria > Acidobacteriota > Terriglobia > Acidiferrales > UBA7541 > Palsa-295. The sequence continues at coordinate 32,240 of DATIZQ010000113.1, forward strand.
GATGACAGAAACTCGAGATCGCGTTCCGTGTACGCGTTTTCGTCCTCATAGTGCTGCACCACCAGAACGCCGATCGTCGCCGCCGGCGTTTTCAGCGGCGCTCCCAGCCAAGAAGGCGACGGCGTGCCGACGAGTTCCACCTCGCCTTGCTCCGCCAGTTTGTCAAAGGCTTTCTGGGGAATCAGGATCGCCCGGCCTGTCCGGTAGACGTAGGCCGTGCAGCTTCGCCCCACTTTTTGCGGCGGCGGCGCAACGTCGAACTGGTCGACGAAAAACGGAAAGTGGAACATCCCCGTGGAAGGCTCGAACAGCGCAACGAAGCAGTTCTCCGCATGCACCACTTTCTTGAGCGCGCGGTGAATCATGTGCAGAAGGTCGTCGAGGTTGTCCGTCGCGTTGACGCTGTGGATGATTTCGGTCGTCACCTGCCGCTCGAGTTCGGAACGCTTCCGTTCCGAAATGTCCTCGAGCGTGCCTTCGTAGCTGACGATTCGCCCTTCGGCGTCGCGCACCGCGTGCGCATTTTCCGAAATCCAGATTCGCGCGCCGTCCCGCCGGCGAATCTGATACTCGAAACCCTCGATCACGCCGCGCTCTTCGATCAACCGCTTGAATTCGTCGCGCGACTGCCGATCCGCGTAGATCGTCTCGCCGATGTCGCTGACGTTCGCCATCATCTCTTCGGGCGAACCGTACCCGCACATTCGCGCCAGCGCCGGGTTCACACTCAGGTAGCGCCCGTCGACGGTCGTCTGAAAAATTCCTTCGACCGCATTCTCGAACAAGCTCCGGAATTTCTCTTCCGCCTGAAGCCGTGCGCGCTCGGCGCGGCGCCGCTCGCTGACGTCCTCATACATCGCGAAACAGCCGAACTGATTCCCGTCCACGGCAAGCGGCACCGCGATGATCCTCACGTCCATCAGCAAGCCGTCCCGCCGCCGCCGCTGCGTCGCCGAGCGAACCACTTCGCCCGCACTGGCCCGGCGCGTCAAGGCGGCCGCCTCGTTCACTAGATCGGGGGGCGCAAGGACGGAGTCGAGCCGGGCGCCCAGAATTTCGAACACGCGGTAGCCAAAGAGCCGCTCGAAGGCGGGATTGCACATCTGTACCCGGCCCTCCATATCGAGAACCACGATGCCAAGCGGATTGTTTTCCGAGAGTGCCTGCAGGTACGCCGCGTAAGCGGCAGCATCCCCGGAAATCCCAGATGCCGGGATGCCACCTGTGGGCTTCTGACGATCTTGGTGATTCTGTGGCCGGTCTGAGGGCTTGCGCGCGGGGCAAGTCTTCGCTTTGCGCCTCGGACGAGGCGTAGAGGTTCTACGGGACATTTTGTTGAGCACCACCCCAGGGTTTGCGGCCAGCCAGAGACCTGCCGTACTTGGGCCCGAGTCTCAATTGTATAGAGATATCCAGCCTGTGCCGCAATGGTACGTTGGTACCAAAGTTACAGATTTATCGACACTTACGACACTTTTGGGGGCTTGGTTTTGAGGGGAACCAGGCATCGATTCACAGATCATTGCGATGTGGTCGGCTGAGGGATGGCCTCGCCGTCCTTTCGTGGGTCTGAGGCGCCATAGTTCACGCGTTTCGAAGAATCCCGCCGGACGGCCTGGCCGCCGCCCATGCTGGCGGAGTAGTCGCCGCGGACGTCAACCTTGTGTCCGCGCCCAGAGAGCGCGCCGCGCGCCGTTGCCGGGATGCGGTCCTCCATCAGCACGTCGCAGCCGGCAAACGTCGGCTTAGTGAAGCGCGCGGCTTCGAGCGCCGCCTGGATGTTCATGCCGAAGTCGACGACGTTGGATACGAACTGCGCATGCGCCTGCGACTGGTTGAATCCGCCCATGATCCCGAACGCGATCCGGTCGTCGCCGTGAACGAGAAAGCCCGGAATGATGGTGTGGAGCGGGCGCTTGTGTCCGGCGAGCGCATTCGGGGATGCCGGGTCGACGCTGAAGAGCGCGCCGCGGTCCTGAAGCACGAAGCCGGAGCCGTCGGCGACGATCCTCGATCCGAACTCCTGAAAATTGCTCTGAATCAGCGAGACCATATTTCCTTCAGCGTCGACCGCGGAGAGATAGGTCGTGTCACCCGTTGTGGGGAACGCCGGTTCGCCCGGCGAGACGCTGCAGTTCGCCTTCGCCATATCGATGAGCTTCGCGCGCGCCGCTGCATAGTTCTTCGAGAGCATTCCCGCCACCGGCACGCGGCTGACCCTTGGGTCGGCGACGTAGCGATGCATGTCCGCATACGCGAGCTTCTTGGCTTCGATCATCACGTGCAACGCGTCCACCGAGTTATGCCCGTACTGCGCGAGCGGAAACGACTCCATGATGTTGAGCATCATCAGCGCCGCGATTCCCTGCCCATTCGGCGGAATCTCGTAGACGCTCCAGCCGTGATACGTGGTCGAGATCGGCTCGACCCACTCGGCCGAAAACGCGGACAAGTCGTCCGCCGTCATCGTACCGCCGAGACGCGAAGAAGTCGCCAGAATGTGCCGGGCGATTTCGCCCCGGTAAAAAGCGTCGAGGCCATCGCGCGCGATCAGCTCCAGCGAGTGCGCCAGATCGGGATTGCGAAATACGTCTCCGACCTTCGGCGCCTTACCGTCAATCAAGTAGGTTGACGCCAGCTCTTTGTCCGCTTGCAGAAAATGCTCGGCTTCGCCCCAGTAGGCCGCGTCCCATTCGGGCACCGGAAAACCTTCGCTTGCGTAGTGAATTGCCGGGGCAAGGACCTCGGAGAACTTCCTGGTGCCGAAACGCGAAAGAAGCTTCGACCAGCCGTCGACCGTGCCCGGAACGGTAACACTGTGAATCCCGTACATTGGCATCGCTGTGACGCCCTTGCTCTTCAGGAATTCGATGGAAAGCCCGTTGGGCGCCCAGCCGCTTGCATTCAACCCGTAGAGCTTCCCCGTTTTCGCGTCGTAGACGATGGCGAAGAGGTCGCCGCCGATGCCGTTCATCATCGGCTCGACGACGCCCATCACCGCGTTTGCAGCCACGGCCGCGTCCACAGCGTTGCCGCCGCGGGCGAGAATCGTGGCGCCGGCCTGCGCCGCCAGCGGACTTTCCGCCGCCACGATTCCGCCTTTGCTGATCACCATCGACCGCCCTTGCGAGCGGTCCTGCGCATGCACCGCCGTGGAGGCGACCATCACGGCCGCCAGCAGCGATACGGCGACGCGCCCAAACTGAGCACGGGTTCCCAAGGTCTTGTCGGCTCCATTCGTCTATTTTTTCGGCCGCGACTCCGGCGGAACGATGCCGTTGTTGCGGTAGTAGGCGACCAGCAAGCCGTAGTGCTCGCCCATATGCTCGGTGTAGCCGATCCAGTAGTCGAGGTGCTTCAGCACGCCGGCGTCGCCTTCCTTCTTGATTTCAGCTGCACCGTCCGCGACGGACTTCTTGAGGAACGCCACCGTGTCGGCTTTGGTCTTGTAGTCGTTGACGGCAGGATCGTTGCGCCCGTCGCCAAGCTTGGTGCTGGCGATGTGGTTCAGAAAGTCGTAGTTCGACCCTGCGACGTGGAGCAAAACCTGTTGAAACGTCCGCACATCGGCGTTCAGGCGGTACGTGTATTTGTCTTCGGACCAGTCTTCGGCCATGGTGATGAGACGGTTGCCAATGTCGTTCCAATCGGCGAGGACGGCTTCGGAGGGAGTGCGCTGCTTCTTGGGCGCGCCCTCCTGAGCCCGAACGGTCGACGCGAAGACGGCGATTACAAGCAGTGGTAGGAGAAGAAACGAAGTTCTAGCAAGCTTCATGAACGGCCTCCTTGGTGGATTGCCGCGCTGCGAGCCCCACGAGCGGCGATAGCGTAACCGGGAATCGGGGCCAAGTCCAGAGAAGGGCAAGCAGGTCCGTGAACGACAGATGGACTGATTGAAAGGGCGACGGAAGAAGCGATTCCCGGATTTTTGGCGATTAGAACGGGTAGCGACCCTTTGTTTTCTATGACTTAGGGCGGGTTCTAATATTCGAATTTGGCGATTAGAACTGGCCACAGAGGCACGGGGCCACAGAGACAAGAAGGTGTGAACCGAGCGAACCAGACGGATTGGGGAGATGGCCACGCTACAGCGGGCGGCTCGGCACGAGGTTATCGTGGACAACCGTATATTAGACATGGTGCCGGCCCTGTGTTTTCAATGAGTTAGAGGGATTTCTAATCCCCGTACCGTAGATTAGAACGGAAGCCGAGCTAGCAAAGGAGATGGCCGGCTGGAACGCGTTGAGCCGGGAGGCGGATAGATTAGAAATTTCCAACGTATTGATCTTGCGCGGGTTGCGGTGATTTCTAATCTTCGGCGGGTAGATTAGAAGCAGATTAGACAGGGGGCGGCC
>DATIZQ010000114.1:0-2998 GCA_035517015.1 Candidatus Acidiferrum sp.
TTCTCTCGAGAGCGAAGGCGGCAAGCTTGTGATGAAGGGAAAGGTCTTCGGCTCTATGCCGCTGACCGCCAAGCTCACTCCGCAAGAGGCGCGCAACGCCCTCAAGCTCTTGAATTTCAAGCTTGTGGTCTTCCTTTTGACATTCCTGTTCCGCAAGTAGCGCCACAAATCGCGCTGGGTGCGCCTCCGATTTCCCGGCCATTCTGCTCGCTCAGAATATGGGCGGCTAGCCGGGCCCGAGTTGCACCGAACCGGAATTGATGTTACATGAGGGTGAACAAACGGCTCCAAACGTGAAGGGGGAGAGTCATGGAACCACTGAAAGAAGCGGCAACGGCTGTCGGCCATGCGATGACGTCCGGGCCGTCTGCGCCGAGCAAGAAAGGCGAATCGCGCATTCGCCGATGGCAGATCGGCGACGTGAAGGTCACGAGCATCATGGAATCGGCGGACAAGATTCCGTGGGCGCCGCTTTTCCCGGCCGAGGCTGCCGACCACTACAAGAAATATGACTGGCTCGTTCCGAAGTTCATCACGCCCGAAGGGATGATCATCCTGGCGGTGCAGGCGTTCGTGCTCGAAATCCGCGGCCAGCGACTCGTGATCGATACGTGCGTGGGAAACGATCGCGACCGCGAGCTGCCGCAGTGTGCGGATCTTCAAACGGCCTTTCTTGAAGACCTCAAGTCAGCGGGATTCGATCCCAATTCGATCGATTTCGTTCTGTGCACGCATCTGCACTTCGACCATTGCGGGTGGAATACGAAACTGGAAGGTGGCCACTGGGTGCCTACGTTCCCGAAGGCGCGCTACCTCTTCGGCCGCAAAGAATGGGCCTATTGGCAGCAAGTGTTCAAGGAAAAAAGTCAGGATGTGCGGCACATACTTGATTCAGTCCAACCGATTATCGACGCTGGCTTGGCGGACTTCGTTGACACAAACCATAAGCTGATGGACGAAATTTGGCTCGAACCATCCCACGGCCATACGCCTGGGCACGTTAGCGTTCATGTGTCCTCACGCGGGCAGGAAGCAGTGGTCACGGGCGACGTGTTTCACAATCCGATTCAGCTCGCGGAGCCAGAAATTTGTTCCGCGGCCTGTGTGGATAAGGAAATGTCCCGCCAGACGCGACGTGAATTCATCGCACGGTACGGAGATCGTCCCGTCCGCTTTTTCGCGATCCACTTCAACGAACCCGTCGGCCGCGTGGTGCGCGATGCGCAGAGCTGGCGCTTCGCAACCGACTGACATTTCGAACCATGCCTGAAACCCGCAACTTCGACTACGTAATTGTCGGCGGCGGCACCGCTGCGTGCGTCCTCGCCAGCAGGCTGACGGAAGATTCGTCCATTCGGGTGCTCATGATCGAGGCCGGCTCGGAGCCGACCAGCCCATGGATCAAAATGCCTCTTGCGATGGGTAAGCTCTTCACTCATCCCACTTTGAATTGGGGACTTTATACGCAGCCCGAAGCGAAGCTGAACAATCGCACGATTTTTTGGCCGCGCGGAAAAGTGCTGGGAGGTTGCAGCTCCATCAACGGCAGCGCCTACGTCCGTGGTCAGAAAGAGGACTACGACGGCTGGCGCGCGCTCGGGAATATCGGCTGGGGCTGGTCCGACGTGCTGCCGTATTTCCAGAAACTCGAACGCCGCGAGGATCTGCACGGGCCATCGGCCAATGGCAAAGGAAGGCTCACGGTCAGCTATCCGGTCTTCGTCAGCCCGATAGCACGCGCGTTTATCGAAGCCGGCGTGCGCGCGGGTTTGCCGAGAGCGACCGATTTGAACGGCACGTCTCCGGAAGGCATCGGCCTGATGCCGTACTCGATCCGCCACGGCGAACGCAGTTCAGCGTACGAGGCGTACCTCCGTCCCGTGCGTTCGCGACGCAATTTGACGGTTCGAACGTCCGCGTTTACGCTGCGACTGTCTATGGTGGGCCGGCGCGCGACGGGCATTGAATATGAAAACGGCGGCACAATTTGCAAGGCGCTGGCGACGCGCGAGGTGATACTTTGCGCTGGCGCCATCGGTTCGCCGCAAATTCTGATGCTCTCGGGCATCGGCCCGGCAAAGCACCTGCAGAAACTCGGAATCCCCGTCGTGGCGGATGCCCCCGGCGTCGGCGAAAACTTGCACGACCACATTTCCGCGCAGCTCACGTTTCGAACCACGCCTGAAAACTCGCTGAACCGCGAGCTCAGCGGACTTTCGGTGCTTGGCCACGCGATCACGTATTACCTGGCAAAGCGCGGACCGCTGACCAATGGCGCTTCGCAAGCTACGGCGCTGGCGCGCAGTTTCAGCGACACACGTTGTCCCGATCTGCAGCTCGTTTTCCGGGCGATGAGCCACGTATATGACAGAAGCGGACGCCTTTCGCCCGATCCGGTTCCGCGAGTGACAGGAGGAGTCGCATTTACACAGCCGAAATCGCGCGGACGTCTGCTGCTGAAATCGACCGATCCGAAGCAATCGCCGGAGATGAACGCAAATTATCTTTCAGTGGCGAGCGATGAGGATTGCTTGCTCTCCGGCGTGAAACTGGTGCGGCGGATTTTTGCGACCGAACCGCTTCGCTCGATGGTTCTCGCCGAGGATTTGCCGGGAGACGCTTGCCGCACCGACGATGATGTCCGCGAATTCCTGCACAAGGCAGCCAGCACCTTCTGCCATCCCAGCGGCACTTGCAAGATGGGCCAGGACGCGATGTCGGTTGTCGATGAGCGCCTGCGCGTTCGTGGTGTTGAATCGCTGAGGGTGATTGATGCGTCGATCATGCCCGCGCTTCCCTCCGCCGGTCCCGCGCCGGCTGTCTTCATGATTGCCGAAAAGGGAGCCGACCTCATCAAGGAAGATCGCCATTCTGGCGTCACTTCAGCCAACATCGGCACCGCAGTCTCCGTCGGTTCGTAAGTTCTATCGGGAGCAAAATGATGTCGCGTCTCAAAGGACAGGTTGCGTTCGTCACAGGAGCGGGGCGAGGTATCGGC
>DATIZQ010000115.1:0-9124 GCA_035517015.1 Candidatus Acidiferrum sp.
GGTTTGCCGCTACGGTGCCAATTTGTTAGGCTTCTAAAGTTTCCACATGCGGAGAGGTGTCCGAGCGGTTTAAGGAGCACGCTTGGAAAGCGTGTGTTGGGGAAACTCAACCGTGGGTTCGAATCCCACCCTCTCCGCCATCCTGTCACCTGTATATCAGAAGAGAAGCGGCAGCAATCCCAGCAGCGCCAGCACCGTCAACAGCGCGAGCGCCTGCGCACCGGTACGGCGGTCCCCGAAAACGTACGCATAAATGCCTTTAATCAGGTTGTTGCTCGCGGCAGCGATTACGATTGCGCCGCCGGCGAGCGCAACGGGGGTGAGCGTCGAGGCAGACTCCGCGAGGCTCAGGATAAAGGGATCGACATCCGTGAGTCCCATCACTCCGGCCAGTGCAAAGAGCCCCGTGCGGCCCAGGTAGAGCAGCGCCAGATGCGTGACGAACAGCATCGCCACGAACAGTCCCGCGAACAGGAACGCTGCGCTCAGTTCCAGTGGGTTTTTCGGCTGTGCGGTCTGTTCGGTTCCTGAGCCGCCCGGCTCCGCCCATCGCGCCCAGAGCCAGCCGCCGAGAAGAGCGGCGGCAGCGAGCAGCAGGAAAGGCAGTCCGAGCCGGTGCAGCAGTTGGCGATTGAAAATGCCGAGGAGAGCCAGAAGCCGCAAGTACATGACGCCGGAGGCAACAACGATCGAGCCGGAGTACAGATGCGGGCGTTCCTGCTCGCGCGCTCGTTTGGCGAGCACCACCGTCGCAAGCGTCGAGGAATACGCGCCGCCCAGCAAAGCCGCCAGCAGAACGCCGCCGCGTCCCCGCGTCCAAAGTAACAGCAGGTAGCTGCCGTAGGAGATGGCGCTTACCGTTACAACCACCAGCCACGTCTTGAAGGGATTGAATCCGAAGGCACCGAACGTCTGGTTCGGCACGACCGGAAGGATCACCGCCGTCAGCAGCAGAAACTTCGTGAACGTCAGGATTTCGTCGCCGGGCACGCGCGCGCTCAGGTTCTCGAGTGCCGTCTTCAGCTCGAGCAAGACCACGGCGAGCACCGCAAGCGTGGTCGCAATCCAGTAGTGTTCGTGCGAAACGAGCGCGCCGATGGCGTACGTCAGAAGGCCCGAGACTTCGGTTGTCATCCCGGCCCGCGCGATTCCCTCGAGCTTGTGCCGGTAGGAGAGCCAAAGAAACGCTCCAACGACCGCCAAGCCGACGGCAGGCAGCACGAGATTCCCATCCGAGAACAGGCAGAGCGCGTAACCGAGCAGGCCTAGCAGCGGAAATGTGCGCACCCCGCCGAAGCGGTACTGATCCGACGTCACCTTTTGTTCTTCGCGTTCGAGGCCGATCAGAAACGAAAGGAAGAGGACCAGCGCGATCTCTCCGCCTTCCTTGGGGATCATTTGGATCAGGGTATTTCCCATAAGATGACACCCAGCGGTCGCGATTCTCGCCTTTCCCCGGCGTCAAGGCAATAGCGATCCCGCATTACGGTCCCGAGCCTGCGCGCGTGACGCAAGAAATTCCGGAGGAAGTTGCTCCCAGCACAAACAGCAGCGCATCTACTGATTTGAGCTATCCTTATGCGGCCTATTGAGAGGTGGAATGATGGCGGTACCTACGCGGCAGCTCGGTTCGACCGGACTCGCGATTTCCAAAGTTGGATTCGGCTCGTGGGCCATCGGCGGCGGGGGATGGGCGTTCAGTTGGGGGCCGCAGGACGACTCGCAATCGGTCGCCACGATGCGGCGCGCGCTCGAACTCGGCGTCAACTGGATCGACACGGCCGCGGTCTACGGCCTTGGCCACTCCGAAGAAGTGATCAAGCAGTTGCTGCACGTGTTTGATCCCGGCGAGCGCCCGCTCATCTTCACGAAGTGCGGTCTGATCTGGGACGAGAAGAATCGGATGGTCCAGGCGCGCCGCGTCCTGAAGCCGGAGTCCATTCGCCGCGAGTGCGAAGTTTCGCTCCGCCGCCTCGGCGTCGACCGGATCGACCTGTATCAGTTCCACTGGCCGGACGAGAGCGGCGTTCCTGTCGAGGAATCCTGGAGAACCATGATGGAGCTGGTCGAGCAGGGAAAGGTGCGTGCGATTGGCGTGTCGAACTTTAACGTGGACCTGCTCGAGCGTTGCGAGGCCGTCGGCCACGTCGGCTCGCTCCAGCCGCCATTCTCGATGATCAATCGCGTGGCTGCAGGAAAGGAAATTCCCTGGTGCGCAGCTCATAATACGGGCGTCATCTGCTACAGCCCGATGCAGTCCGGTCTGCTCACCGACAGCTTCGACGCATCGCGCGTTCGCGCCTTCGCGCCGGACGACTGGCGGCGCCGCTCGCCCGAGTTTCAGGAACCGAATCTGAGCCGCAACCTGGCCCTGCGGGATTCGCTGCGCCCGATGGCCAAGCGCTACGGCACGGCGGTGGCTTCGGTCGCAGCCGCATGGGTGCTCGCGTGGCCTGGTGTGACGGGCGCGATCGTGGGCGGTCGATCACCGAAGCAAGTCGACGGCTGGATCGGAGCCGCCACGCTGGATCTGACGCCGGCCGATCTCAACGAGATCGCGGACGCCATCGAGCGAACGGGCGCGGGGAATGGGCCGCGTCACCCGAAGGAAGTAAAAGCGGGCCTGCAAACAGGCTCAACCCAGCGAGCGCTCGCTTAGGCGCGGATTCTTTGGGGGGCAGAGGCCCCGCGTGCGCATGGGCCTCGCCCTTCCGGAAGCCGGGCGCGCCGATTGATCGGCAGCTACCGCGCGGCAGCCGACACCGACTTCTTCACGTGCCGCGCGCTTTCAACCTGCTCGAGGCCTTCCAGCAAATCCTCCACCAGGTCTTCCGCGTTCTCGCATCCCGGCGAGAGTCGAAGCAGCGTGTCGGAAAGCCCGAGTTCCGCGCGCGCATCCGCCGGAATCGACGCGTGCGTCATCGTCGCGGGATGGCAGATGAGCGCCTTCACTCCGCCGAGGCTTTCGCCGAGCGTGAAATACCGACGCGACGAGGCGAACGACACGACCTCGTCGATTGTTCCATCGAGTTCGAACGAAACCATGCCCCCGAAGCCACTCATCTGTCGCTTCGCGATTTCGTGGCCGGGATGCTCCGGCAGTCCGGGGAAGTAGACGCGGCGAACGGACGGCTGGCCCTTCAACGCGTTCGCAACCGCGATGGCGTTCTGCGCGTGACGCTCCATGCGCAGCTCGAGCGTCTTCAGACCGCGCAACGTGAGCCAACAATCGAAGGGTGACGGCACGCCGCCGGTCGCGTTTTGCAGGAACTTGATCGGCTCGAACGTCACCGGGTCCTTCGCCAGCGCCGCGCCTTGAATGGTATCCGAGTGGCCCGCGAGATATTTCGTGACGCTGTGGACCACGATGTCCGCCCCGAGTTCGAACGGCTGCTGGAAATAGGGTGTCGCGAAGGTGTTATCGACCACGACGAGCGCGCCGCGGTCGTGCGCCAGTTTGGAGATTGCGGCGATATCGCTGATCAGCAGGCGCGGGTTCGTCGGGCTCTCGAGCCACACCAGCCGCGTCCGCGACGAAATCGCCGCCTCCAGCGCAGACTCGCTGGCAGTATCGATTTGCCGGATCACAATGCCAATCGGCTGATAGACCTTGTTCAGGATCCGGTAGGTACCGCCATAGACGTCCAGTGGGATCACGATTTCGTCACCCGGCCGCAAGTACGCCTGCAACACCGCGTTTTCCGCCGCGAGGCCGGACGAGAACGAAGCCGCATAATTCACACCCTCGAGTTCGGCGAGAACCGCTTCGAGGCGCTGCCGCGTGGGATTATTCGTGCGCGAATAGGAGAAGCCCTTATCGTGCCCCGGGGACTCCTGCTCGTACGTGGTCGTCTGAAAAATCGGGGCGATCAGCGACCCGGTCTCCGGCTCCGATGGCTGTCCCGCATGGATCGTCTTCGTGGCGAACTTCATTTTCGTGCTCCTTTCACCCTCGTCCGTCTCGTTCCTGGCTTCGTTTTCCATCAGGGGTCCCTGATCCGACTTCCGGTCGCAAAAAACCTTACGGAGCCACGGCTAGACTTGAAACTGAGTCCGCCCACGTGGTCCCGGGAACCGTGCTGGCGATGCGGCTCACGTTCGTCTTTTCGTCCAGGCTGCGAATCACCAGAGGCAGGTTGTATCGCGCCGCTGCCTCGATCGCCTTTCGCTGCACCAGGTCGCAACCCTCTTCGGCCAATTCCAGTGCGTAATCAAACGTAAGGAAGGGAATCGGGAGCGCGTTCTGGTTGCGGTGAGGATCGCTCGTGAAATAGCCCGGCACGTCCTTGATGAGTTCACACCGAGTCGCGCCGAGCCCGGCGGCGAGGAGCACGGCCGTTAGGTCCGAGCCGCCGCGTCCGAGCGACACTACTGCATGCAAGCCATTCGTCGCGAAAAAGCCCGGCACGACGGCGACATTGTGATTTGCGAGAACCGCGCTCAGGCGCTCGCCATCGAGGCGAACCCTTCCGCCGGACGCGTCGCGGCCCTCTCCCGACACAGTCAATCCGGCCTCGTGTATGTTCAGTCCTGTGGCGTGAACTCCGAGTGCCTGCAGATGCAGCGTGAGCAAGGCGACGGACCGAAGCTCCCCGGTCGACCACAGCAAGTCAAGTGCTGCTGCTTTAGGAGAGGCGGCAATCTTCCGGGCGAGCTCTTCGAGCGCGTCGGTGGTCCCTTCCTGCGCCGACACCACAACAACCAGGCGCTCTTCCAGCGATTTACGATGACGGCTACAAACGAAGGCGGCGGCCCGCCGGTAGGCGCGGGCGCTGGTCAGGATCGAGCCCCCGATTTTGATCACTGCGACGGGCTCGTTGTTTAGAGGTATTTCTCCGATCACTTCCGACATCCGTTCCTCCCAAGTATTACAAGGATGATTCCGCGCATCGCTCGGTGGGTGGCCGCGAATACAGCGGCATTCCCTTGAGCGCCGAGGTGGCGCAATGGACGTGCACGCGAGCCGCAATGGGCGGTTCGCGGAACGTCTCGACTTCAGTTTGGGAGCTGAATCTTCAATGGTCCCGAGGCTCGGGATCAGTTGAGGATCTTATCTCTCCCCACTGGGCAGGAATTAGCACCTTGGCAGTTGCACCAGGTTGCTGTGGCGTCTTCGGGCCTGTCCCCTCGGCCACTCTGGATAAGCGCTGCTGGTAAGGCAGCACCCGAAGATTAGCAAAACACGAGGGGAAGTCAAGACCCGCGTCATTGGGATTCGATGAGCGGCCTGAAAGCATCCCATGATGTGGCGTGCTCATCTCACGGTTCGGGGGCGTGATTTCCCCGTATCCTAGCCCAGGAAATCAGTAGACACGCGAACTTCGAGTCGGTCTAATTAGGAATAGGCAGAGGCAGGCAGTCGGATCTGAGGGGGAAATAGGCGATGAAACGGGTAGTGTTTCTTGCGGTCGTGTTCCTTCTGTTCTCATTCAACCTCCAAGCCCAGGAAAACTCACAGAATTCTCCGCTTTTCTCGTCGTCGTTCGGCAACGCGGCCAACCAACTGGAACCACCGACCACATTCTCGGTCGATACTCCCTTCGCCGCGACACCTTCGCTGCATCTTCTCCCCAGCTCGCAGCCGGCGGCCGGGGCCAGCGGACCCGCTGCCAGCGCGCCGGCAAGCCCCGCGCCCCGGCAGTTGGTCTACGGCGTTATGCCGAAATATGACTTTCAAGCGTATCTGGGTTACACCTTCATTCGCTTCTACGAAGTCCCAGGCGTCAATGTCAATTTGCACGGCTTTAATTACTCCATCGTCTTCTATCCCGAGTATTTCAAGGGATGGATTGGGGCGGACGGAGAATTCGTCGCCGCCTTCGGCACGCAGAACAACGAGAGCGCGAGGTTCCTGCTCGGGATGGGCGGGGCGCGCTTCCGTTGGTCGCTTCCGCGCGGTCTCGAGTTCTGGGCCCACGGCTTGGTCGGTGGATCGCACTACGTTCCCCAGACCTCTTATGGCGGCCAGGGCGCGCTCGGCTACGAAGTGGGGGGTGGAGTGGACATCAACAGCCACAATTCGCGCTTCGCGTACCGGATCAGCGCAGACGCCGTCGGCACGGAGTACTTCAGCACGTACCAGTTCAGTCCGAAAGTCGCCGTCGGCATCGTCTACAAGTTCTGACGGCCATCTTCTCTCCCAGCCCCGAGGGAGTACCGGCGCTTGCTCTAGCGATCGGCGAATTTCCTACAGCTTGTAGCCAATCTTCCGGACGAATTCCCGGCGTTGCTTGGTTTCCTTCGGTCCTTCGATGCCCTTCGGCGAGGCGCCATCTACCACGCCGAGAACGGCGCGACCCTGAGCGGTCTGCGCCACGATCACTTCCACGGGGTTCGCCGTTGCGCAGAAGATCGAACAAACCTCGAAACAATCGCGCACACGGCTCAGGAGGTTGATCGGGTACGCCTGGCGCATCACCAGAACGAACGTGTGGCCTGCGCCGATGGCTTTTGCATTCGAGACTGCGACGGCGCGCAGCTCATCGTCATTCGCCTCCACGCGAATCAGGCACGGCCCCGAAGCCTCGCAGAACGCGACGCCGAATTTTGCGCCGGGTACCGTGTTGACAACCGCTTCATACAAGTCTTCCGCAGTCTTGATAAAGTGCGCGTGGCCTACGATCAGATTAGCGCCTTCGGGAATGCTCATCGGTACGCTGATTAGTTCCATGTTATCCCTCGTTCGGTAAAAACTTCCCACATTTGGAAGCAATGGGAAGCCGCGTTCCACTCATCTAGGCCGAAGTCCATTATTAGCAGCGATTGGTCGTTGTGCAAGTCAGTGCCACATTGGAATATCACGTGCTTGCATAAATCGTGGCGCCGAGTTTCGCATCTAAGGACTGGGCGCCCGAAAGGGTGCGGCTGTGGAGGGCGGCCACATTAATGCTGATAAAGACAATGCAGCAAGCCAAGCGAGTCATGAAGATCGTGCTCGGGTTCACGCTCCTGGCGCTGGGCGTGGTGATGATTGTGACGCCCGGTCCCGGTTGGCTCATCATTCTTCTCGGTCTCGGCATTCTGGCCGCGGAGTACGTTTGGGCGCGCCACCTTCTCGACCGGCTGAAAGAGCAAGCTGACCGTCTGCGCGGGGCCGTTTTCGTTCGCCAGCCCGCCGACTCTGACGGCGCATAGAGTCCCCACCCGGCTTCGCCTCCGGTCATCCGGATTTTCCTTGTTTCGAACCTCTTCAAGTTGTGGTTTCATCCCTCTGAGTTTCGCGCGGGTCATCTGACGGAGGCCAACCGTGTCCGACTATCGTACAAATCGCTGGGCCAAGAAGTGGGCGTTGATCACCGGCGCGAGCGCTGGCATCGGCTGGGAGTTTGCGAAACAGTTGGCCGCGGGGGGCACGAACCTGGTGCTCACGGCGCGGCGCGCCGACCGCCTACAAAAGCTCGCCGCTGATCTCGCGACGAAGTACGGCGTCAACACGGAGGTCTTCACCGCCGATTTGGCCCGTTCCGAGGCTCCCGGTGAGATCTTCGCATTCACCAGTCGCAAGAGGCTCCAAATCGACCTGCTCATCAACAACGCCGGGTTTGGCGCCTTTGGCTTCATTCACCAGATACCTGAGTCCGTCCTGCTGGAGATGATCCGGGTGAACTGCGCGGCGGTGGTTCAGATGACCCGCCTGTACGTTCCCGAAATGGTCGAGCGGCGGAGCGGCCACGTCCTGATTGTGGCGTCGACTGCGGCGTTCCAGGCTGTCCCTTTCAATTCGGCCTACGCCGCCACGAAGGCGTTCGACCTCCTTTTCGCGGAGGGTATCTCCGAGGAGTTGCGCCCGTTTGGGGTGCGCGTTTGCGCCCTTTGCCCGGGTCCGACCACGACGGAGTTTCAGGAAGTGGCCCACCAGCCGAGCCGCGCGTTTAAGGTGGCCGAAACCGCAGACAAAGTCGCCCGGGT
Source organism: Candidatus Acidiferrum sp. (assembly GCA_035517015.1). Taxonomy (GTDB): domain Bacteria; phylum Acidobacteriota; class Terriglobia; order Acidiferrales; family UBA7541; genus Palsa-295. The sequence continues at coordinate 7,909 of DATIZQ010000115.1, forward strand.
GGGGCTCGAAGGCCTGGCGAGAGGGAAGAGTTACGTCATCTCGGGAGGAATGAACCGGCTGATGATGGAAGCGGAGCGCATCGTGCCCCGGCGTTTTGTCGCCAAGATGGCCGCCCGCATGATGCGCCCCGACGACGCCTAAGCTTCGGTGCCGGCCAGTGCTGGCTACAGCACTGGCTCGGCAATCGGTGTGGCAGGCCATCCTCAGGCCTGCTAGCATGACAGTGTTAGTCTCCCCTTCATGAAAGCTAGCAGTCGGGCAGGCACCCTTCCGGCCTGTCGCTAAGCAAACAAATAAGCGGGCCCGAGAACTGTGCGTCGGCGTGCAGGACGCCAGCCGCGTGTTCCGCCACCCGGGAGGATCCTGTGCCGCGACGCGCTCTCCTCGTCGACGACGAGCCTGCAGTCTGTGACTTCATTCAGGGCATTCTCGCATCCAGCGGAATGGACGTTTTGAGTTCGACGACGAGCTCCGAGGTCATGGCGCATCTCCAGAAAGAGAAGTTCTCGGTGATTTTGTTGGATTTCCGGATGCCGTCGCCCGACGGGCTGGAGGTTGCGCGGCAGGTGCGCGCGGGCGGGATCAACCAGATGACCCCCATCATCCTCGTCAGCGACGACCAGTCGGTTTCCGCAGTATCGCAGGGTTTCCGGGTGGGGGCCAGCTTCTTCTTGTATAAGCCGATCGACAAGGCGCGCCTAATGAAGCTCGTTCGAGCGATTCAAGGCTCGATCGAGCAAGAACGGCGGCGCTTTCAGCGGATTGCCCTCCAATCGAGAGTCAAGCTCTCCTTCGACAAAGGAGAGGTCATGGGGCAAACCGAGGACGTGAGCCTGGGAGGCATGCTGGTCAAGGTGCCGCAAACAATCCCGCTGGGGGCGTCCGTGCGCGTCAGCCTGTACCTTTCGCCGGACGACAAGCCGATTGAGGGGGCAGGCGCGATCACGCGGGTGATGGGCAAGGACCGCATGGGCGTCCAATTGAGCTACATGACCCTGGCCGACAGCGGCCGGCTCCAGGACTTTCTCCTGCCGCTGATTCCGGCGGACGCCGGGCGCGAGAATGCGATTCGGCACTAGATGTCATGTATCAACACGTTGTTCCGATCCAGACCGGAACGGGAGATGGGTGGAGCACCGCCGAGGCTAGCATGAGGACGGTGCCAGTTGTAGTCATGGAGCCAGCGCGGAAGATGCGCGGCGCGTTCCTCTGAGG
>DATIZQ010000116.1:0-93537 GCA_035517015.1 Candidatus Acidiferrum sp.
TTCCGGTTCTCCCACTGAGGATGTCCTTTGGATTGAGGCAGTTCCCGGTCTGGAGAGCGCGCGACAACGCATGCAGGAAGTCGCCAGTCGCGTTCCCGGCAAGTATTTCCTCTTCTCCGCGTCCAGCCAGACGATCCTTGCTCAAGTCGATACGATCGGCGACACCGGTAATCCGCCGGGCCAGACCAGAAGGGGTGCCGCGTAACAGGCCCCCGCCCAAACTCCGGTACTGGGTCTTGAAAAACGCCGCGTCTTGTGGTATAAGAAGCTATCCTTAACAATTCAATATAATTATTTGTGTGCCCGGGTCTCAGGGTTTGTACTTGCCTGCCCCCGTGGGGGCAAACCCTGAGCCTAAAGAAGTTTCAGGGTTTGTACTTGTCTGCCCCCGTGGGGGCAAACCCTGAACTAAAAATGGGGCGCACACGGCGCTGGACGTGTGTCTGCGCGACCACGCCTAAGGCGCCGCTAACGCGCGGAAAGGAGGCTGTATGAATGGAAGTGCGGACCTTAGTCGGCGGTTCGAGGCGCTTCTCGCATCTCCGTCTCTGCGTCTCTGTGCCTCTGTGGCAAATCCCGCGGCCTCCGGTTCAAATCCTAATCGCCAAATTCGAATATTAGAAACCACCCTAAGTCATTCAAAACAAAGGACCGCAACCCTCTCTAATCGCCAAAATTCGCGGTTTCATCAACACCCACATTCCTTCCCCGTCTCTGCGCCTCTGTGGCGAATCCGTCGGTGGATCGTTCTTCACGGGTCGCAGCGCTGGGAACTTCTGCCTCAGGGTCGCTCCTAATCTATCCGGAAAATATTAGAAATGACTCTAACTCATAGAAAACAAAGAACCGCGACCAGTTCTAATCTATCCGCGTACGGGGCCGCGATTTTCGCCCCGTCGCCTCTAGCCACTTGCCACTCGCCACTAACCACTTGGGTTCTAATATACAGTTACGCGATTAGAAATCGCCGTAACTCGTTGAAAACAAAGGACCGGCATGCAGTCTAATATACAGTTGCGGGGGAGCGCGTCGGCTTGCACCTTGGCAAACGAAACGCGCCAATCTTCGTGCTGTAGTCCGCTTCACCCTTCTTCAGGTAGTCGCCGACGTACCAGAACGTGCAATCGTCGCTTGGGTCCATCGCCGTCGTCACATAATCCTCCCAGCGAAGCGTACTCGTCTGCGGAGCCTCGCCGGTCGCCAGCACGGCTTCGCGCCATCCCAGGACTCCCCTCGGATCATTGGGCTGCCGTGCAGCAAATCGCTGTCCCGCGAAGTTGGGTGGCCCCCCGAACGAATACCCGACGCTGATGTCGCCCTTCCGGTCCATGTCGATACTCGGCATCCAGCGGAAGAAGCCATCGGGCGCGTAGGTGCCCTGCTGATAGAGATACGGATCCCGCTTCTTGTCGAGCCGAAACTCGTACCAGCGTACGCCCCCGGCCCCCGCTTTCGTGTAGATCGAGTGCGCGGCGACAATCGATTCGCGTTTCCCGATCCTCCGGTAGACCAGGCGCTGCATGATCTTGTCCCCCTGCACGTCGAGACGGCGCTCGGTGTCGGGCTGCGGAACGCAGCTCGTCAACTGGCCGTTGCAAAGGTAATGATATGGCGCAACCTGAATCTTCACGGGCCCGTCGGCCTTCGTGTTCGCCGGCCTATCCCAGTCGACGTGCACTTTCCAGTAGTAAATGCCGTCGTCCTCGAAAATCTTTTTCAGTTGCGTCCCACCGGCCGCCATCATGATGTTCGGCGCTCCCGCCGGAGGCAGCGCTTGCCCGTCGATGTCGCTGTTGTTCAGAAAGTTGACGCCGTCGATGACGATGCACTGCTCGGTTGCCGGCTGGCCCGCCAGCATCTTGGCGCGGTCGGCAATGCAGGTGTGCTTTTGAATCACCTCGTCGCCCGTGCTGCTCGGCAAGTAGTAGCCATCGACCCAGACGGCCGGCCGCGGATAGTCCGGGAACAGGTCGCGCGCGAACGCGTACCGATAATACGTGCCCAGGGGATCGGGCCCTGTGCTCACCGCGTAGCACATCCCGAAAACGCCTTCCTTTCTCTCGGGGGGCCGTTGCCGGCGCCCGGGAGGAGGCGAGGGTTGCGGAGGATTCGCCGGAATCGCGACTGCCGAGCCGGGCGAAGAGGCCGTTCCGGTCTTGGCGAGTTCGCTCGGGACTGCCGGCTCGCCGTTTGGTCCCGGCTCTCCCTCCACCACGCGCGAGAACATCGGCATCACCACGAGCCAGCGTCCCGCAAGTTGATCGTAGCGGACCACTGCGTCGCCACTGTTGCGCGCCCCGCACACACCAAAACCCGCGAACACCTGCTTCGTTTCCACAGGGCCGTAAAGCACCTTTCCCGTTGTGCTGAACTTCGCGCCTTTCTTCGCGAACACCGCGATGCGCGCGTTGACCGTCTGTACGATGTCATCCGGGCCTACGGCCAGGCTGTTGTCCGAAGGATTCCGAAACCTAGCGGTTCCCTGCGGTCCATCGAACCCTGTCCCCAAGCCATCGAAGCTGTCGAGCATCGGCACCACAGGTCTCTTGCCCTGCGAATTCTGTTCGACTGCCGCCCCAGCCGCCGGTATCTCCGGTGCGGGGGTCGGAGGCGGTATAGGTTCCTCGGGCCTCTGCGGCGCCTCTGCATCCAGGTCCCCCGGAGATGTGCCACAGCCATCGCTCTGGCAGTCCTTCGCGTCAGCTCCGGCAGTACCCTCTGCGGCTCCGTTGTCGAGCGACGCGAGCGGAGGCGAGACGTCAAACGCGATCGCGCGGTGGACAACTGCAGGCCCCGCCTCGGCAGCTCGCCGCACCTGACTCGCAGTGGGTGTTTGCCTTGCACACAGGGAACCTATAAGAACTACGCCAAGCGCCAGGAGGCCACCGAGACTTGTTGTTCGAGTCATACAACTCCCTTCATCCCGCAGGTCGCGGATTATAAAGTATACAGTCGCGGCCGCCAACTCCTCTTCTCCCGTAACCCCTTCCTTCAAAAGGAAACACCCGGGAGGAGAATCCCGGGTGCCTTGCACCTCCCGCCAGGGAGTACAGCAGAAATCTGCGTTGTCTTCTGGAGATTGCCTAGGGCTGATTTGCGACGTGTATGTTGTGCATGCCGGAAAAGAGGAAGGTCGCAGTGCTCACGCTCTGCGGCAGCCACCACATATGCCGAACCATGCCGTTCTCGCTGCGCTGCATCCGGCGCGCCACGATGTCGAGAACCAGCGGGCACACTTGCGACGCAGCGTAGATCGAAGGCGAATTCGCAAAAGGCCGCATCAGCGGATCCCGCTCGACGGCTCCGTGTCCGACCGCGTAGCGGGTCGAATACGCGTCGAAACCGGCTGCGCCATGCTGGATCAAGGAAAGTGCCAGCCACGAGCGCCGCGGCAACCTCTCGGCCGGAGTGATGTCGGGCTGCTTCGACGGCGTGATCCCAGGGATCCGGACGGTCGAAAGCGATTGCGAGTTCTGGGAACCATCCGAGGTGTTGAAAGCAACGGTCTTTATCGACGAACTGGAGGTTTTGTCGGTCGGTTCCGGGGCGTTCGGAAGTTCCTCGGTACTTCGGGCCGTCACAGGAGCAGGCGCGCTGCTCACCATCACCGGTTTGGTATCCACCTTCGCGTCAGATCCTCCTGCAGGACCTGCTGGCGACAGAAACGATGCCTGAAGGAAGAACGCGGCAACGGCGAGTACCATAAGAGGCCTCCCAAGACCCACTGCGAGGAAAAGCACGGCTAGTACCATCACCCGAGGTAGAGCTAAGTCTATGATAGTAAATGTGATACAAGATTTATCCGGGCTCGCGGACTGCCCCGGTCGAGGGCTTCGGAGGAAATCATTTTCCACGGCACGCCCTGCCCGTTACCTTTCGATGCGGTGGCGAAAGCTCAAGGCGGTTGGTGTAGAATCGGCCCGCTTTTTCCATTTTCGAGGAGGAAACAAATGCGCCGAACAGCATTGGCAATCCTGTTCTTGGGCCTGGCAGCGCTACCCGCCGGAACCTTCGCTGGCGATCCGCCTGCCACCTACGTCCGCGCGGGGCACATGCTCGACGTTCGCAGCGGGAAAATGCTCGCCGATCAAGTAATCATCATTCGCGGCGAACGCGTCGAGCGAGTCGCGGCAGCCGCAGACGTGCAGATTCCGGCCGGCGCTACCGTGGTTGATCTCAGCCACGCCACCGTCCTCCCCGGGCTCATCGACGCGCACGAACACATTTTCCTCACGGGAGAAGACAACGGCCGCTACGACGAGCAGTTGCTGAAGGAATCGTGGCAGTACCGCACCATCGAGGCGACGCTCAACGCCAAGCGTGACCTCGACGCCGGGTTCACCTCGATGCGCGACCTTGAAACCGAGGGCGCGATGTACAGCGACGTCGACGTTCGCAATGCGATCAATCGCGGCCTCGTTCCCGGACCGCGCCTCGAGGTTGTCACGCGCGCGCTTTCGACGACCGGCGGCTATCCGCTCGAAGGCTATTCCCCGGAAGTGCTGGTTCCATCGGGCGTTCAGATCGTCGACGGCCCCGACGAGGCGCGCAAGGCTGTCCGCGAGCAGATCAAATACGGCGCCGATTGCATCAAGATCTACGGCACCCACAAATTCCGCTTCACTCGCGACGGCAAAATGGTCAGCCAGCCAACGTTCACCCTCGAAGAAGTCCGCGCAATCACGAACGAGGCGCATCGCGAAGGCGTAAAGGTCGCATGCCACGCTTACGGTGGTGAGGGGCTGCACAACTGCATCGACGGCGGCGTGGATTCGATCGAACACGGGCTCGATTTGGACGACGCGGCGGTTCGCGACATGGCCGCCAGGGGAATCTGGTACGTGCCGACACTCTACGTGTACGAGGGCGACACGCGGAAAGAAGACGAGGCGCTGAGCGGAGGGAAAGTCAGCCGCGCGAGTTTGCACGAACCGAGTTTTCGCAAGGCGCTCGCCGCCGGCGTGAAGATCGCGTTCGGCACCGATGCGGGGCCGTTCCCGCACGGCACGCAGGCAATCGAATTCGAGTACATGACGCGATTCGGAATGTCGCCACTCGCGGCGATTCAGGCGGCGACAACGAAGGCTGCCGAATTGATGGATTGGTCGGACCGCATGGGCGCAATCGAGCCGGGGAAATTCGCCGACATTATCGCGGTCGAAGGCAATCCGCTCGACGACATCAAACAGCTCGAGCACGTCAAGTTCGTGATGAAGGGCGGCGCCGTCGTCCGGAACGATTGGGGAAAATAATGGGCGCTACAAAGCCCGGAGCGACTCGCGCGCCCCGTTGATGGTGCGGTCGATGTCGCCGTCGGTGTGGGCCGCCGAAACGAAAAACGCCTCGAACTGCGATGGAGGGAGGAAGATTCCGCGCTCCAGCATCTCACGGAAAAAGGCTCCGAACCGGGCGGTGTTCGATTTCTTCGCCCCGGCGTAATCGCTTACCGGCTCCGTCGTGAAAAAAAGCGTCAGCAACGAGCCCGCAACGTTCACGCAGCCGGGAATGCCCGAGTCGCTCAGCGCGGACCGCAATCCGTCGGCCAGCCGCTGCGTCTTCTTGTTCAACTCCTCGTAGAAGCCCGGCGCTTCGAGTTTCGGCAGCGTGGCAAGCCCGGCGCGCATCGCGAGCGGATTCCCGGAAAGCGTCCCGGCCTGGTAGACCGGGCCGAGCGGCGCAACCATCTCCATGATCTCGCCACGCCCGCCGTACGCCGCGACCGGCAGCCCCCCGCCGATGATTTTGCCCAGCGTCGTCATATCCGGCGCGATGCCGAACAACCTCTGAGCACCGCCATACGCTACGCGAAAGCCGGTGATCACCTCGTCGAAAATCAAGAGCGCGCCATCGCGTCGCGTGATTTCGCGCAAGCCCTCGAGAAACCCAGCGGCGGGCGGCGCGACACCCATGTTCGCAGCAACCGGCTCGACGATTACCGCAGCTATCTTGCCTCCGTGCTCGCGAAAGAGTTTCTCCACCGCCGCGAGATCGTTGTACGGAGCGTTCAAAGTGAGCTTCGCGAACGCGTCCGGAACGCCGGGCGACGAGGAGATGCCGAGCGTCGCGAGGCCGGAGCCAGCCTCGACGAGGAAGCTGTCCGAATGGCCGTGATAGCCGCCCTCAAATTTCAAAATCAGGTCGCGCTTGGTGAACCCGCGGGCGGCGCGGATGGCAGACATTGTCGCTTCGGTTCCGGAGCTGACGAACCGGATGCGCTCGATCGAAGGGAGAGCGCGCGCGATCTGTTCGGCAAGCTCGACTTCGAGCGGCGACGTCATGCCGTAGCTCGTGCCGCGCGAAGCCTGGTCCGCGACCGCTGCGACCACATCGGGATGCGCGTGACCGAGAATCAACGCGCCCCAGGAGCAGACGTAGTCGACATACTCGCGGCCGTCGATGTCCCAGAGGCGGGAGCCTTGCGCATGGTCGATGACGAGTGGGGTTCCACCGACGGCGCGAAACGCGCGCACAGGACTGTCGACGCCACCTACGAGGATTTGTTGAGCGCGTGCGAAGAGTTGCGCCGAACGCGGGCGAGGACGAAGTTCGCTCGGGTCAGGCTGATTTCGCGTTGTGCCGGTGGCCATTCCGAGTTAGCAGGCTTTGAGCCAGCGCGCGGCGTCCTTCGCGTGATACGTCAGGATGATGCTGGCGCCGGCGCGCTGGATACTGGTAAGGATTTCGAGGACGACGCGCTTTTCGTCGAGCCAGCCGTTGCGCGCGGCGGCTTTCACCATCGCGTATTCACCGCTCACGTTGTACGCGCCCACGGGAACGTCGAACCGCTCGCGCACGCGATGAATGATGTCCAGATTTGGCAATGCGGGCTTCACCATCACCATGTCTGCGCCCTCTTCCAGATCGAGCGCGACTTCGCGAAGCGCTTCGCGCGCATTGGCGGGGTCCATTTGGTAGCTGCGCCGGTCGCCGAACTGCGGGGCGGATTGCGCCGCTTCGCGAAACGGCCCATAAAATCCGGAGCAATATTTCGCGGCGTAAGAAAGAATCGCGACGTCCTCGAACTTGTGCTCGTCCAGCTTGCGGCGAATCGCGCCGACGCGGCCATCCATCATGTCCGACGGTGCAACGATGTCGGCGCCCGCCCGCGCATGTGACAGCGCCGCTTCCGCGAGAATCTCAATCGTGGGGTCGTTCACCACCTCGCCGTTCTTGACGACTCCGCAGTGGCCGTGGCTTGTGTACTCACACAAGCAGACATCGGTGATGACGATCAGGTCGAGCTTCGCCTTCCGGATCGCTTCGACCGCACGCTGCACTTCCCCGTGCGCGGCAGCCGCTTCCGAGCCCGTTTCGTCCTTGTGCTCGGGCAGGCCAAAAAGAATCACTGCGGGGATTCCGAGGCCGGCGACCTCGCGACACTCCTCTACAATCTGATCGACCGATTGCTGGAAGATTCCCGGCATCGAGCTAACTTCTGTCCTGACCTTCGTGCCGGGGCAGGCGAACATCGGGTAGACGAATCCCGCCGTCGAGAGGCGCGTCTCGCGAACGAGCCCGCGGAGGGCTTCGGTGCGGCGCAAGCGGCGCGGCCGGTGCAGCGGAAACGTCACGGGCGCGCCTTCATATCGTTGGTGGAGAAGTATTCAAGCATGGCTGCGATGATTTCGCGCGAACTGGGCCTCGCCGCCTCAACCTTTACTCGCACGCCCGCCTCACGAATCGCCTGCGCCGTCGTGGGCCCAATCGCGACAAACGCAGAGTGTTCCGCCAGGGCCTTCAATGCGTCCGTCCCAATCGTGCGCGCGAAATTCCGAAATGCCGAGGGGCTGGCGAAGACAAACGCATCGGCGCCATCTTGGCGAACGCGATTCAGCTCCTCGCCATCCAGAGATTCTGGCATACAAGTGCGGTACGCGACAACTGGCGTGACGTTCGCTCCGCCCTTTAGCAGGCCGTCGGCAACGTGCGGCTCCGCCTGGTCGCTTTGCGGCAGTAGGACCTTCTTGCCGCGGGCATTGCGCGAGAATTCCATCACGAATTCCCTGCCCGACCGGGCATCGCCGGTCACGAGATCAATGCTCAGACCTTCGCGTGACGCCGCATCGCGCGTGGCCGCACCGAGTGCGGCAATCTTCGGACGCGGCGCAGGCAGGCCGGCAAAATCACGCCCCAACTCTTTCAAGCGACGGCAAAAGAAGCGGACGGCGTTCTGGCTGGTGAAGACGATCCAGTCGAATTCCGCGAGGCGCGAGAGGGCTGCATCGAGCGGCCCCGAGTCCTCCGGCGCGCGGAACTCAATGAAGGGGAGAACAATCACCTGGGCGCCACTGCCTTTCAATTCGTGGAGGAGAATGCCCGCCTGTTCCGGAGTCCGCGTAAGAACGATGCGCTTTCCCGCAAGCGGATTGTCGGCTGTGCGCATGCGTGCTAGCTCACCGAGCGTCCGGCAAGGCGAAGAATCCGGTCTGCGCCCGCTTCAACCAAGTTCTTCGCGATCTTTCGGCCGAACTGCATCGCATCGGCAATGGAAGCGCAAGGATGCGATCCGCTGCGGCGAATGCACTCGGCGCCGTCCGGCGACAATACGCAGGCATCGAGCGACATCTTGCCGGCTTCGAATCGCGCCCACGCTCCCAATGGCACGCGACAACCGCCTTGCAACTCTTGCAAGAGGGAGCGTTCAGCGGTCACGGCAAGAACCGTGTCACGATCGGACAGGGGCTCGAGATACGGCAGAACCAGATCGCCATTCGGTTCGAAATACTCAGCACAGAGCACACCCTGACCGACAGCCGAAAGCACAATCTCCGGAGGAAGAATCTCGGTGATACGCGAGCTGAGTCCCAACCGATCGAGTCCCGCCTTCGCCAGTACGATCGCGTCGCATTCGCCGGCTTCGACCTTTCGCAATCTGGTATCGACGTTGCCGCGAATCTCCACGATTTCGAAGTCGGGGCGAAACGCCCGGAGTTGCGAAGCGCGACGCAAGCTGCTCGTCCCGATACGGGCGCCGCGGCGCAGGCGGTCGAGCGTGTCGCCGCCGCGCGAGACGAGAGCGTCGCGCGGATCGTCGCGGTGAAACAAGGGTACGATACGGCAATCATCGGAGAAGTCGGTTGGAACATCCTTCATGCTGTGGACTGCGATGTCGGCCCGGTCGGCAAACAGAGCTTCCTCGAGCTCCTTGGTGAAAACTCCCTGAATGCCAATCTGCTCGAGTGGCGCCGCCGCGAGATGGTCGCCGATGGTCTTCACGACGACGATTTCGGCCGCGCAGCCGCAATCGTGTTCAATCGCTTCGCGAACACGATTGGCCTGCCAAAGCGCGAGCGCGCTGCCGCGCGTTCCAATGCGGAGCGGCTTCAATCTTTTTCTTCCTCTTCGTGGCCGGCCCTCTTGCCCGACTCGGGACCGGACTTTTCGTCGTCGATTCCGAAGAGATGGCGCAACGCTTCGATTGCGCCGAGGCGGCCGCGCATGCCTCCACCGTGCTGGAGGCGCTTGGTGGGCTGGTCGAGCACGCGTTCGATCAGTTCCTCGGTGATGTGAGCGATGCGCTCACGCTCTTCGGGAGAAACGTCCGGCATTTCGGCAAGCTTTTCGCGGAGGAGCATCTCACGCTGGTGATGGAAGCGATTGCGCAGGTCGTCGGCAATCGAGCCGGCTTCGAGCGCCGCGCGCCACGCTTCGAACCTGGCGATGTGTTCGTTGACGATCGCCTCGGCGCGGGGAATTTCCGCTTCGCGCGCTTTCTTGTTCTGCTCGACGATTTCGCCGAGGTCGTCAATGTTGTAGAGGTACAGGTTGTACAGGCCCGCCGCTTCGGGCGCGACGTTGCGAGGAACACCGAGATCGACGACAAAGATCGGGCGGCCGTTGCGAGCCGCGATGCTCCGGTTGAGAGCCTCACGCGTCAAAACGGGCGCCGAGCCGCTGACCGAAGTGACCAGAATGTCGGGGAGACTCAAGAATTGATCGAGCGATTCCCAGGCAGCCGCCTCGCCACCAACGCGGGCTGCGAGCTCCTGCGCGCGGTCGAAGGAACGGTTCACAACTCGAATGCCGCCGATTCCACGACTGCGCAGATGTTCGGCGACCTGCTCGGCCACGGAACCCGCGCCGAGAATCAGCGCCGTGTGTCCTCGAAGGTTGCCGAAGACGCGCTCGGCAAGCTTCACACCGGCGAATGCCACCGACATCGGCCCCGCGCCAACCTCCGTCTCGGCGCGCACACGTTTTCCCACTTCGAGCGCGGTCTGAAACGCTTTGTTCAGCACAGGCCCCGTCGCGCCGTGATCGAGCGCCTGTCCGTAAGCGGTTCGCAACTGGCCCAGGATTTCGGCTTCGCCGAGCATCATCGAATCGAGTCCGGCTGCAACGCGAAACAAATGGCGCAGCGCTTCCGGGCCCACGGAACGGTACAAGCGGCCGTTCAGTTCGCCCTTCGGGATGCCATGGAACGAGGTGAAGAAAACCTCCATCGCCTCGGTGATATGCGGTCCGGCTTCGGAAGGGACTCCGTACAACTCGCTGCGGTTGCAGGTCGAGAGCACGACGGCCTCTTCGAGAATGCCCTGCCGGCGAAGCTCGTCGGCAGCGCGCATGGCTTGCTCGGGAGTGAACGCGATGCGCTCGCGAAGCTCGACCGGGGCCGTGCGATGATTGCAGCCGATCAGCGCGACCTGGATTCGCGTCGCGCCCGCTCGAGACGGATTGGAGGCAGTCGTCATTAGAAGAAGCGATGGAATCGCGTCAGGTAGAGATTCACGAAGGTATAGCTGAAAAGCACGACGAGAAAATTCGCAGCGCAGAGAACTGCAGCGCGCGAACCGCGCCATTTCGTGCTGCGCGACAGCCAGAGGTACGCGCCGTAAACGGCCAGAATTGCGAGGGTGACGATGACTTTGGGGTCGCCCCACGAATAGCTGCCTCTGAGGCGGTGCTCCCAAGCCAGGCCCATGCTGACTCCGAGGGTCAGCGCCCCAAGCCCCACGTATACGCTGCTGCGCGCCATGCGATCGAGCACATCAAGCGCGGGAAAACGCCAGAAGGCGGCGCTTGGCTTGCGCGAACGCAGTACGGCGTCCTGCACAAGGTAAATCAGGCTCAGAACGAACGACAAAGCAAACGCTGCGTAGGCCCATGTGTTCAGAGTGACGTGAAATGCGGGGACGGCGCCGCGCGTGGAGAGCAGAGACGGAGGCGTCTGCGGCACGAACAGGCCGATCAAAATCGTCCAGGCGACGAGCAACAACGTGACGAACGCGCCGACCGATCTTTGGCGATGCCAGAGCTCAAGTCCAAGGTACGTCACCGCCAGGAGCCAGGCGAACAGCGACATCGAACCGTAAAGGTCGTCGTAGGGAATCGCGTGAATCGAATGCGAGCGAGCCAGGAGCGCGAAATACTGAGAAGCGATTCCACCGGCAAGCAGCAGCGTGGCGAGCCTCCCAACCCACACGTGCGGCGCGGAGAGCATCCGGGCGTAGCACAAGAAGCTGGCGGCGTAGAGCACGAGAGTGAGATAGGTGAGTTGATGGCCCATGAACGGCCTTCTTCTCCTGGTGAAGCAGAAATTATACAGCCGAACGCGGCGTCTCGCGTGACCAGCGCCACAATCGTTTCGAAGGTCCCGGCCTTCGAGCCCCTGACGTGCGGCCACCAGCCGCTTTTGCTATCATGGCGTGCAAGTCCATTTGACATGCCATCGGGCCACGAGAACCGCAAAGAGCTTTTCCTGCGCGCCTGCCGCTGCCAGCCTGTTGAACGAGTTCCCGTGTGGATCATGCGCCAGGCGGGCCGCTATCTGCCGGACTATCAAGCAGTCCGCGCGAAGCATTCCTTCCTCGAAATCTGCAAAACGCCGGACCTGGCGGCTGAAGTCTCGATCCAGCCATTTCGGGTTCTGGGCGTCGACGCGATCATCGTCTTCTCGGACATTCTGATCGTCGCGGAAGCAATGGGCATGCACCTCGAGGTGCCCGACTCCGGGCCAATCCTGTCGAACCCGATCCGAGACAGCGCCGCGGTCCGAAAGCTGCGGGATTTCGACCCGGAGGGCGAAACGAGATTCGTCGGCGACGCCATTCGGACCATTTGCAAGTCGGTGGGACCCGAAGTGCCGGTCATCGGCTTCGCGGGCGCGCCGTGGACGCTGGCTTGCTATATGATGGAGGGGCAGACGCGCAGCGACGTTTCGACGGCGAAGCAGATGATTTCTAGCGAGCCGAAGTTAGTGCGGACGCTGATGGAACGCGTCGCCCACGTAACGGCTGCGTATCTTCGAGCGCAGATTGCCGCGGGCGCCTCGGCCGTGCAACTGTTTGACACGTGGGCGGGCGAGCTCACCCCGAATGAGTACGAGGCATTCGAGTTGCCGGCGACGCGAGCAATTCTCGAGTCGCTGGCCAAGTCCGGAGTGCCGCGAATTCTGTTCGCGAAGGGGTCGGCAACACACCTCGAAGCTCTCGCAAAGACCGGCGCGGACGTACTGAGTGCCGATTGGAAGACCGATCTGGCGAGGGCGCGGCTTCAATTGGGAAGCGGCGTGGCGCTGCAAGGCAACGTCGATCCGTCGGTCCTTCTGCGGTCGGCGGAAGAGATTCGCGACGCGGCGCTCGAAGCTGTGGAGAAGACGGGCGGCGTGGGTCACGTTTTGAATCTCGGTCACGGAATCTTGCCGAACACGCCGGTCGAAAACGCGAAGCTGTTCGTCGAGGCTGGGCAGAGGGCACCTTTGCCCGCTCGCGCGGGGACGGAGAAAGCCGGATAGCGATGGAACGCGCAGCCCCGAATTCGCTCGAAGGCACGGACATCGGCCGGATTTCCGACGCGTTCCTGCAAAAATACAACCGCCCCGGGCCGCGCTATACGAGTTACCCGACCGCGCCCGTCTGGAAAGATGATTTCGGCCCGGACGATCTGGAAGAGTGCTTCTCGCGCGCCAACGAGCAAGGCACGCCGATCTCACTCTACATGCACATTCCGTTCTGCGAGAGCCTGTGTCTCTTCTGCGCCTGCAACGTCTCGATCCAGAAGGACCACAGCGTCGCGGTTCCTTACCTGGAAACGTTGAAGCGCGAAATTCAGCATGTGAGCGAAAAAGTTTCGAAGAACCGCCAGGTGATCCAGTTCCACTGGGGCGGCGGTACGCCGACTTACCTGACGCCTGCGCAAATGGAGGGCCTTTTCGAGCACACGCGAGAGCGGTTCTCGTTCGCGCCGGACGCGGAAATCGGGATCGAAATCGACCCGCGGGTCACGACGCGCGAACATCTCGAGACGCTTCGCCGCCTGGGCTTCAACCGCCTGAGCATGGGAATCCAGGACTTCGAGCGGCGCGTGCAGGAGACGATCCACCGCGTGCAGCCCTATGAGATGACGCGCGATTTGATCGTGGCGGCGCGCGAACTTGGTTTCGAGAGCCTGAACGTCGACCTGATCTACGGGCTTCCCTATCAAACCGCGGACAGTTTCCGCGCGACGATCGCGCAGGTGCTGACGCTCGCGCCGGACCGAGTGGCTATGTTCAGTTACGCGCACGTGCCTTGGCTGAAGAAACAGCAGGGCTCTTTCGCAGAGCACCTTCCCGAAGGCATGGAGAAGTTCAGGATTTTCCGGGCCGGCCTCGAGGGTTTTCTTGGCGCAGGATACGTCTATATCGGGATGGACCACTTCGCGCGGCCGGGTGACGAGCTTGCCGTTTCGCAACAAAATCGTACGCTGCACCGGAATTTTCAGGGGTACACAACGAAGGCGGGCGCCGATCTCTACGGAATGGGCGTGAGCGCGATCAGCTCGGTGCATGAGACGTACGCGCAGAACCGGCGCGAGGTTCCCGCTTACGAGAGCGCCGTCGCGGAGCGCGGAATCGCGACGATGCGCGGCTACCGTCTTTCCCTCGACGATCGCATTCGCCGCGCGGTGATCGGGCGGCTCCTGTGCCACACAGTGATCCCGAAGCGCGAGGTCGAGCAGGAATTCGCGATATCGTTCGATGAATATTTCGCGCCCGAGCTCAAACAACTCGAAGAGCCGCGCGCCGAAGGGCTCGTGATGCTTGCGCCGGACGAGATCCGCGCGACACTGCTCGGCCGCATCTTCATTCGCAACCTCGCGATGCCGTTTGACCGTTATTTGCGCGATCAACAAATGGACAAGCGACCGCTGTTCTCCAAGACGCTGTGACGGATGGCGAATGACCCAACCTAATCAGGTAATCGTTATCGGCGCGGGAATTTCGGGCTTGGCCTGTGCATATCGTCTCAAACGGCTGGGAATCAGCGCCACGGTCCTGGAGGCGAACGATCGGGCAGGCGGACTCGTCGGCACGGTCGAAAAGGACGGGTTTCTGTTCGAATCCGGCCCGCAAAGCTTTCAGGGCACCGACGTTCTTCTTGGCTTGATACGGGATTTGGGCATCGAAGGTGATCTCCTCGAAGCGAATCCTCAGGCGCCTCGCTATGTGCTGCGCGCCGGACGCTTGCAGCAGATTCCGATGTCGCCGCAGGGATTGCTGGTGTCGTCGCTGCTGGGTGTGGGCTCGCGCTGGAAGATTGCCTCAGAGCCGTTCCGGAGAACGCAACCTCCAAACGAAGAAGAGTCAGTCGCCGCGTTCGTTCGACGCAAATTCGGCCACGAAATTCTGGAGTACCTTGTGTCGCCGTTCGTGTCGGGAGTCTACGCCGGCGACCCGGAGAAACTGAGCCTTCGCGCCGCGTTTCCATCGCTTGATGAGTGGGAGCGGGAATTCGGAAGCGTGCTCCGCGGGGCCATGAAGTCGCGCCCGCCAAAGGAAGAGCGCAAGGGACCGCCACCACTCTGCTCGTTTCGCCGCGGCCTCGCAATGTTGATGCAAACGCTCGGAGAAAGTCTCGGCGAAGGACTTCAATTGAGAACCGGCGCCGCCACCGTGAATCGAACGGAGCAGCCTAAGGGAAATGGGTACGAAGTTTCATTCGCGCGCGAAACTCAAAGCAAAACGATTCGTGCGCGCGCGGTTGTGGTCGCGACGCCTGCTTACGTCGCGTCGCACCTCGTGCAGGCTCTCGCTCCGGCGCTGGCGCAAACGCTCTCGGGGATCGCTTATGCGCCCGTCGCCGTGATTGCCGCGGGCTATTACGCACGGCAATTCCCGCAGGCGCCGGATGGGTTCGGGTTCCTGGTTCCGCGAACCGAGAGGATTCGCACGCTGGGCACGGTCTGGAACTCTTCTCTATTCCCAGGGCGCGCGCCGAACGAGTCGGTCGTGATGACGAGTTTCGCCGGCGGGGCCACGGATCCCGAGATGGTCGAAAAGCCCGAGGCGGAGCTCGCCGGGATCGTTGCCGGCGAAAACGCGCGAATCCTCGGCGTTACGGGACCGCCTGTTGCGATCGTCGTTTGGAAGTACGGAAGGGCCCTGCCGCAATACAATCTTGGCCACGGCCACTTGATCGGGGCGATTCGAGAAGGCGAGCGCGCAACTCCCGGCCTCTTTTTCTCCGGCAACTATCTTGAAGGCCCGGCAATCGGCAAGTGCGTAGAGCAGGCTTTTCGCACAGCGGATGCCGTCCGTGACCACCTTCAATTGCCGGCCTGAACGAACGCCGAAACGATGCGAGCACTTCCGGTGGCTGAAAGCGTTGACTTGTAATCCTCATCCGCGAGACCGCTGTTACCAAGTCAACCCGCCGGAAGGAGGAGGCCAGGCGTCAACCAGTTGCCTAAGCAGCACAGCCTGCCCAAGGTGATAACTGTTGTGGGAAGCGATCGCCTGAAGCATTTCCAACCGACTCTTTTGCCCGTGCTTCGACAAGAGATCCGCGGAGTGGGCCCCGCGCTCAAGCGCCTCGAGTCCTCGGCGAAAGTCTCTCACGGCGCGCTCCCATTCTTTCCTGCTGGAGGGTGCCACACCTCCGGGCCAACTGCCTGAAGCATGCGCCGGGGTAGCTGGTCTCTTCCCATTGAGCCACTTCACCACCCAATTCTGCCAGTAGACGACGTGATTCAACAGTTGAAAGAGCGAGCGTGGGGTGCCAGTCGGGCGATTACCGGCAAGCTTCCAATCGAGGCTATCAAAGACACCACGCGAGCCGACGTGTGCACCCTCTCCGGACAGAGCATGCAGAATTGCGCTTTTGAGAACCTCTTCATTCCGGTTCATTGAAGCCGGCCTCCTCCAAAATCTCGCTAGCAGGTCTTCAGCCGGACCCTACCTCGTTCCTCGTGAAGTGGACACGTGATACGGGGTGGTAGCTTCCGCGCCGGGGCCCGGCTCTGGAGCCGGCTTCGGCATCTTCTCGGCGCTGAAGCGCGGGACCATTTGATCCGCCATCGCCACGGCGTAAACAGCCGAAGCAATCTCCACCGCGCCTTCGCGCACATCTTCCTCGTAGATTCGCTCGTATGTGTCGAGATTCGTATGGTGCGTGAATGAGCCGTAGTCGAACGGATCCTGAGCCAAACCGATTCCGGGCAGGCCGGCGTTGTTGAACGACGTGCTGTCGGTACCGCCAGTGCGGCGGCTGCTGGTCGCGATGGCGCCCGCGAATTTCCAATCCGAGAAAGGCATCATCGCATCGCGAATCATGTCGGCCGCTTCCGGCGGGCCAAACACGCCCGCGCCACGCGGTTTGCCCGTGCCGGAATCGATGTTGAAATATGCGTCGAGCTTTGCAAACTCGGGCTTGGGATCTTCAGCGCTGCCGAAGTGCTGCTTCACGTAAGCCAGCGAGCCGAGCAGGCCCTCTTCCTCACCGCTCCACAGCGCGACCCGAATTGTCCGCCGCGGCTGAACCTTGAGAGCCGCAAGGATGCGAATCGCCTCGAGCATCATCGACGAACCAATACCATTATCAGTGGCGCCAGTCGCATCGTGCCACGAGTCGTAGTGGCCGCCCAGCATCACGATTTCATCCTTTTTGTCGGTTCCGGGAATTTCGCCGATCGCGTTGTAGACGGTCGAGCCCTCGGGATATTCCTTGTTCTGGATGTTGATGCGGAGGGTGACTGGAGTTCCGTCGTCAATGAATCGCGAAATGCGGCCGTAGTCCTCGTTCCGCATGACGAGCGTTGGCACGGCTCGCGACCAATCGTAGGTGCCGTTTTGCTGGGCGATGATGATGCCATGTTCCCGGCCCGCGTCGTTGATTCGAACAAGCGCGCCGTTGTCGACCAGGAACTGGTCGACAACGCGGTTCACTTCACCGCGCGACAGCTGCCCCTTCGGCAAAGCTGGGGGCGTGGGAAAATTGAATGGCCGCGGATTCTTGGAATCGAAACGTGATTTCCATTCATCGTCGGGACGGCGAAGCGGCGCGGGATTGAAGTTCTCCTTCACTTCAACGTGCTTGCCAACCAGGACGATAGCGCCCCGCACTTTGTCTTTTACCGAATTCAGATAGGCATCGAGTTCAGCTTGCGTGGGTTGCTGCGCGGGAGAGGCCGCGGGCGGCGCGGGCATCGGCGCTGGCGTGCCGCTGGGCGCGGCTGGCGGTGCCGGCGGAGGCCCGAACATCGCGAAGCCTCCGGCGGGCGGGGCCATGCCCGGCGGGTCAATGGTCACCACCTGTGCCGTGACCACGCCGTGCGTGCTCGGGGTCCATGCGAGGGGCTCGACCATCAAAGGACCGTGGAAGGGCGCGATGGCTACAGCCGACAACTCCATGTTCTCCCAGCCCGAGACGGGCGTAGAGGCGCTTGGCGGCTGAAAAGTCCACGGCTCGAGGTGCGTGTTCGTCAGCCCCCAGGAAGCCATGGTCTTCACGGCCCAATCGTCCGCGGCCTTCAAATTGGGCGTGCCCGTGACGCGCGGGCCGTAGACGTCCGCGACCTCGTGAATGATCCACATGATCTTGGAATTGTTGGTTTCTTCCATGCGGATCTGTGTGTAAACATCCGCAAGCTTCGGTGCTTGTGCGGGCACAGCCAAAACCGCCAACAGGAAGAACGACAGCACGACAGCATAGAGTTTCGTCACAATCCCTCCTCGGCAGTGCGAATAGCGGTTCATTCCAATATTCTCCAACCCTCCAACAGAACAGTGCGGAACGATCACGCCTCGGAAAGAGGCCGCTTATGGCGCATCGCCAAGCGGAGCCGCCGGCGCTCGCCGGCCTCGCGATGTCTCCGGCGGTCGCCGTCGGTCTCCAGAATCAGCGGCGGAACGTTGTGCGGCTCGCCTTTCAGGTCGATCGCAACGTAGGTGACATACGCGCTGCTCGTGTGCTTGCGCTCACCCGTAAGAATGTTCTCCGAAAACACCTTCACTCCCACTTCCATCGACGTGTGAAACACGCGGTTCACGCTGGATTTGAGCACGATGAACTCGCCGACGAGAATCGGAAACCGGAAGTCGAGATAGTCCACTGACGCCGTCACCACGTGGCTGTTCGAATGACGATGAGCAGCCAAGGCTCCCGCAATGTCGATCAAGTGCATTACTCGGCCGCCCAGCATATTGCCGAGCGGATTCGCGTCGTTCGGCAGAACTGCTTCCACGAGTTCGGAGCGCGACGCACTCACCGGCTTTCCCGGGGCGACCGATTCGCCAGTCTTCGAATCATCCGATGGGTGAGCCTTCGATATCTTCGCCATTCGTTTCCAACTCTCCATTGTCCGGGCCCGGCCTTGGCCTTGGCACCCCGGCCCGCTATAATACGTGTTTCCGAGCCATGGCCCAAACGCAGAAGTCGCGCCGCGAGATGCTGGAGCAGTTTGTCGCCGGGAAACCCACGGACGCCTTCGCGCGGTACGGACTGGCGCTGGAATGCGCGAAGGAAGGCGACAATAATGCGGCCGAGAGCCACTTCCGGGCGCTGCTCGAGAGTCATCCCCAGTATGTGGCCGGCTACTTCCAGTTCGCACAGCTGCTGACGCGGCTCGGACAACTGGATGAAGCGAGAAAATTGCTGTCGGATGGAATCGTGGTCGCGCAAAAGGCCGGCGACATGCACGCCCGCGATGAAATGCAGTCTACGCTGAATTCGCTCCGCTGAGTCAACTTAGGTGCACCGGTCACGACGATGAGGCCCGCGCGCATTCCGCTGTTCCCGCTGGACATCGTGCTCTTCCCCACAATGCCGCTGCCGCTCCATATTTTCGAGCCGCGCTATAAGGAGCTGGTGAACCGCTGTCTCGAGGAAAGAACTGAATTCGGAATGGTGTACGCGGAGACGAGTTCCATTGCGACCGTTGGTTGCACCGCTGAAATCACGCGCACGATCAAGAAATATCTCGACGGGCGCATGGACATCCTTGCGGAGGGCCGGGCCGCCTTTCGGATTCTCGAACTGGTGAGCGACAAGGAATACTATGAAGCCGTGGTGGATTACCTGCCGGAAGATGTCACGCCGCAAGATTCACGAAAGGAAGCTGAGCTGACAGAAGGGTTTCAGCAATGTCATCTGCTCCTGTTCGGACATCTCTGGCGGAAGCACGAGCCGCACGATTCGAGCGCCTACGCATACCGGTTGGCGTCGCGTCTGCCGCTCGATTTGAAACAGAGGCAGGCTTTGCTCGAAATGCGCTCGGAGAGCGACCGCCGCGATTTCCTGCTGCGATACGCGAACGAGCTTCTCCCCAGACTGGCGCAGCGCCAGATAGCCCGCCAGCGCGGGAGCGGAAACGGGCACGGCGTGCATTAGCTCATTAGCTCCGTTCCGTATAGTGTTTCCCTCTATGCGCTTTCCCGGCTAAGCGGCGAGCTTCGATTCTGCCGAACTTTCTCATTCATCTTTCAAATTAGGCGCGCGTGCCCCGTTCCACTATAATGATCGGGTACGCACGTTAGAGAGAGCGTGCGCATGATTCTTGCGAGGAATCGGTGACCCCATGAGTTCACACCCGAAGAGTCTGGGCGAACTGCGGCGAAGTCAGTGGCCGCAAGAGAGAATCGCGAAGCGCACCGTGCGCCAGGAATTGCGCGAGAACCTGCTCTGCAAAATGGAGAAGGGCGAGACCCTGTTTCCGGGTGTGCACGGCTACGACGACACGGTGGTACCACAGATCATCAATGCTATTCTTTCACGCCACCACTTCATTCTGTTGGGACTTCGAGGCCAGGCCAAATCCCGCATTCTTCGAGCCCTGGTGGGTTTCATGGATCCGCACATTCCGGTGATTGCCGGCTGCGAAATCAACGACAATCCTTACCATCCGCTGTGCCGATCCTGTCGCGAGCGCGTAGAAACCGAAGGCGATCAGACCCCGATTGCATGGCTTGCGCGCGAGCAGCGATATGTCGAAAAACTGGCGACGCCCGACGTCACGATCGCAGACATGATCGGCGATGTGGACCCCATCAAGGCCGCGCGAGGCGGGCGAAATCTCTCCGACGAATTGACGATTCACTACGGCCTGCTTCCTCGCGCCAACCGCGGCGTTTTCGCCATCAACGAATTGCCCGATCTCGCCGGCAAGATTCAGGTCGGCCTTTTCAACATCATGCAGGAGGGCGACGTCCAGATTAAGGGATACCCGGTGCGGATGGCGCTGGACGTCCTTCTCGTTTTTACGGCAAATCCGGAAGACTATACGGCCCGCGGGAAAATCATTACGCCGCTCAAGGATCGCATCGGCTCCGAAATTCGCACGCATTATCCCGCGACGATCGCGGAGGGCATGTCCATAACGGCTCAGGAATCGTGGACGAACCGCGACAACAAACGGCGTGTCGAAGTCCCGGATTATATCCGCGAAGTCGTAGAGGAAGTCGCATTCCAGGCACGGGACGACAAGCGGATCGACCGCAGATCCGGAGTAAGCCAACGGCTGCCGATCAGCAGCCTCGAAAACGTTCTCAGCAGCGCCGAGCAGCGCGCTGTTCGGAGCCGCGATTCCGCAGTGGTGGCCCGCGTGGCGGACGTCTATTCGGCGATTCCCTCGATGACCGGCAAATTCGAGCTGGAGTATGAGGGTGAGGTCCGCGGCGCGGAGAGCATCGCGCGCGAACTGATTCGCGCGGCCGTCGGCAAGACGTTCAGCCGTTACTTCGTCAACGCGAGTTTCCAGCCAATCGTGCAGTGGTTCGAAATGGGCGGCGAACTCAAGGTGGCGGCGAACGCGCCTAGCGGTGAGCTGTTGGGCCAGCTAAAGAAGATCCAGGGCCTGTTCGACCACCTTGAAGCGCTGGGAGTGGGCTCCAAAGACGACGCAGCACTACAGGCAAGCGCGGCAGAGTTCATTCTCGAAGGGCTGTGGGCGCACAAGCGCATCAGCCGGAGCGAGGAGCGCGGCTATTTCGCCGAGCCGCGCAAGACCCCGGAGCCGCGCGACCCGCGAGAACCTTCGGGGCGTATGCCGCGGCGGCAGTTCAATTAGAGCTAACGCGCCATGAAATACATTCGCTATTCGAAATACGCTCCGGATGCCGCAGATGATGTGGACCTCCAGGAATTGATGAACCGCCTCTCGGACTTCTTCCTGCAGAGCGGCTTCGAATCGCAATACGGAGTGTACGAGCTCGATATGGAGCAGTCGCGCGAGCAGTATCTGGAGGCGCTGCGCGAGGCGATCCTGCGCGCTCTTCAGCAGGGCGACCTGATTCCTCCTGAAATGATGGAGCAGTTGCTGCAGAATCCCGATATCTCGCAGAACCAGGAGCTGCGGGATTTGATCGACCAGCTTGTGCAGCGAATGGAACAAGAGGGCTACATTACCCAGCAACAGGCGCGGGTTACGCCGCCACCCTCGGAAACTCCTGGTGGGCAGATCGGCCAGGAGCAGCCGCACGTCGAAGCCCGGTTCGAGATCACGGATAAGGCGCTCGATTTTCTCGGGTTCAAAACGCTGAAGGACCTGCTCGCGTCGCTCGGCAAGAGCAGCTTCGGACGGCACGATACCCGTGACTTGGCGACGGGGGTTGAATCCGGCGGTGCGTCGAAGCCGTATGAGTTCGGGGACACCCTGAACATGGATATCAGCGGGACGCTGTTCAACGCAGTCCAGCGCAACGGCGAAGGAATCCCCATTGAGCTGGATTATCCCGATCTGATGGTTCATCAGTGTGAGTATCAAAGCTCGTGCGCGACGGTCCTGATGCTCGATTGCAGCCACAGCATGATCCTCTACGGTGAAGACCGCTTCACGCCGGCCAAGCGCGTCGCCCTCGCGCTCTCGCACCTGATTCGCACGCAGTATCCGGGTGACTCTCTGCACTGCGTCCTGTTTCACGACAGCGCGGAGGAGATTCCGCTTGGCAAGCTGGCGCGAGTGCAGGTGGGCCCGTATTACACGAATACGCGCGAGGGTCTACGGCTCGCGCAACGGATTCTTTCCCGGCAGAAAAAGGACATGCGGCAGATCGTGATGATTACGGACGGGAAGCCTTCGGCTCTAACCCTCGAAGACGGCCGCATCTACAAGAACGCCTACGGGCTCGATCCGCTGGTGGTCACACAGACAATCGAGGAAGTCGCAAAGTGCAAACGCGCCGGCATTCTGATAAATACATTCATGCTGGCGTCCGATTACAGCCTGGTGCACTTCGTGCAGAAGATTACGGAACTCTGTCGCGGCAAAGCCTACTTCACGACGCCCTACACGCTCGGGCAGTACCTGCTCATGGACTACGTCAGCAAGAAGACGCGCAACATTCATTGATGAATTCCGACGTCACAGCCGCCCGCGTCTCGATGCCCCCGTGGACTGATTCGCCGCTTGAGCAGCATCGCGGTTCGATGCACCGCATCTAATCTATTAAGATAGGGTCCCGTGAGTTTGCGCCGGTCTATTCAACGAGTTCTCGGAGGAAAGCGAATGGCTGCGTTGACGCCTGGAACAACCGCTCCAGGCATCGCTTTGAAGGACACGAACGGCAAGGAGATGGCTCTGTCCGTTGGGCTCAAAAAGGGCCCGGTCCTTGCGGCGTTTTTCAAGGTGAGCTGTCCGACGTGCCAGTTTACGCTTCCCTTCCTCGAGCGGATGTACGAGATGTACGGCGGCTCCAACGTCACGTTCCTCGGCATCTCGCAGGACGACGCACGCGATACGCGGGAGTTCATGAAGGAGTTCGGAATCCGGTTTCCCGTGCTCGTCGATGACCACGGCTACCCCACCTCGAATCAGTACGGTCTAACCAACGTGCCGACGACTTTCCTGATTTCCCCGGATGGGAAGATTCAGATCAGCGCTGTAGGATTCTCAAAAGCTGACCTCGAGGACATGGCGGCCGCGGCAGCGCGCGCGACCGGAAAGGCTGCTACACCCCTTTTCAAGCCGGGAGAGGTAGTCCCCGACTACAAGCCTGGTTGAGGCTCGAAGAACTAGGCTCCGTGCGAGCCGAAACCTTCACGCGGAATCAAGATCAACCTCCACGAGTGCTTTCTTGTGCTTCGGCGGCTTCAGCCGTTTGTCGACGATCACGCGCTCAGACGGAGGAAGACCGATGCCAAGCCGGGCGCGTCGCCGCGCCTCCTTTGCAATCCGCAGCCGTGGTTTCCTTTTTCTCTTCCGCGCCATGTCCTAGAACGTGAAACCAACCTGCAAATAGAAGAGTCTGCTGGCCCCGTTCGATGCAAAAGGCCCGCCAGCAAGGTTGTTCGATTTCCCAAAGAATGGCGAAAGCTCATATGGCACGGTCGACGTCAGATCGGGGACATTGAGCACGCCGCTGGGTTGGTTCTCGTTCACATAATTCGTGATGTTCCTGGCGTTCACAGTGAACGTCAAATTGTAACGATGGTTTGATCCGCCGCCACCCATTCCGAATCCTCCGCCTCCGCCCCCAAACGGCCCACCCGGGCCACGGCCGCCGTGATCGTGCCCTCCTCCGCCGCCACCGCCTCCTCCCGGGCCTTCGGAGACCTTGCCGAACCCGAATACCTTGCTGAGCCGGAGATTCAGACTGAAATGTGGCGGGCCGACAAAAGCATTGATCGGAATGATCGACTCGCCCGCTCCAAGGTCGGCCACATTGGTGTCAAAATTCCCAAGCGGCGTGTTCACAACGTACGCCGGATTCAACGGATTGGTGGCCAGAGCCGGGCGTTGGTTGTAAACACTGGATCCGATGAAATCCTGGCTCAGCACAACGTTAAAGGGCGAGCCCGAGCTCGCGATCATGAACGGGCTTAGACGAAAGCCATACGGCAGGCCGACAGTTCCGCCCACAAAGACGCGGTTGCGCGTGTCGAAGGACGCTCGGCCGTAGTCTTCAAGCACGTTGTACGGATTTGACGGGAACGAGCCCGTGCCGGAAGTATCGCTGTTTGCATAGTTCAGCGTGTAATAACCGAACAAGGTCAGCTTTGCGCCCGCGCGGACATTCATGTTCACGATCAGCTGGTTCTGCTTGAAGATCCCCTCCGATTCGTATTGGAAGACGTTTTCCGCGATACCGTTGGGATACACGGGATTAGATGGGTACGTCCCGGGTTCCGGCGTGTTGATGTTGTTCGCGATCAGCTGGTGAACGCCGCGAGAGTTCATATAAGTGACGGAGAGATTTGTCACCTTGTTGATCTGCCGCTCGACGCTCACCGCCGCCTGCATGGTCTGCGGAGCTCGCAGGTTCGAGCCTACTTCGTAGATTGTGGGAGTTACTGCGGCGCCCGCCAGTTGACTCGCGGTTGGAATCGTCGGGGGCAGGAATGGGATGGGCGACGTGCCATTCGGGTTTTCCAGCACATAGGAGTTGAGCGTTAACCCATTCAGCCGTTCTGCCTGCAGAATCTGCCCTTCCCCAAATCGGTCGTAGAACATGCCCCAGCCCGCGCGAATCACGGTCTTTGCTGGATTCTTCCCGCGGGCCACGCCCCAGGCGATTGCGAGCCGGGGAGCCCAGGCGTTGTGGTCGGGGATGTTGTTTTGTATCTCGTAACGCAAGCCGGCGCTCAACGTAATGTTGGGACGCACGCGCCAGTCGTCTTGCACGTAGAGCCCTGCGTCGAACAGCGAAACGTAGTTCAGGGGAACTCCGGTGCCCGTCACCGGAAGCGTTACTGAGAACTGGCTGGCGCCTCCGCTGTCCGCGACGGCCTGCGCCACGGAATCACCCGCAGCCAGATCTTGCTCTGCGATTTGGTACGAGGTGATCGTGTTGAATACGTAGCTCCCGTTGAACTGCGACGCCGAACTATTGTCGTCGGTCAACTCACGAAGCCGCCCGCCAAATTTGATCATATGGTTGCCGTGAACAACGGACGTGTAGTTTTGAAGCTCGTAGCGGTTCTCCGTATCGAGCGCTGTTCCCTGGCTGCTTCCCCCACCGTTGAAGTACCCTTCGACGCTTACTACCGGCAGTGTGCTCTGCGGGTTCTGATTGCTGATATCGCGATTGAACTGAAAGTGCGTTTCGTTGACGATGTTCGCGCCGAATATCTGCGTGTCGCTGGCCTGCAATGTATGTTCCGTCTCCAGCGCGTTGTATGCCTGCGAAGCCAGCGTGAACCCTCCGACTCCGCTGTTCTCCTCGTTGTTGCGCCAGTACTGGTAGCGCAGCGTCAGCGTATTGTTTTTGCCCAGTTGGTAGTCAAGACGGGGACCTATGTTCGTGCGCGTGCGGTTGTTCGGAAGCGCCTGCGTGAACGGCACAGGGTTAAAATTCGGATCGAGCACCGTCGCGTCGACAACGGACACATCGTTGATATCGCGTCTTTGGACGCCCAAGAAGAATGAGGCCTTCTTGCCCAGTGGGCCCCCGATATTGCCGTTGATCATCGTGGAATCGTAGCCGGGCTCCTCCGCAGTTCCCAGGAAAGGATTGCGCGTATTGAGCGCGGAGTCGTTGCCGTTCAGTTCGACCTCGCCGTGTAACTTGTCCGTTCCCGGCTTCGTGAAGATTTCGATGCGCCCGTAGCCGAGCTTGTCGTACTCCGACGAGAACGGGTTTTGATTGATTCGAATTTCGCGAATCGAGGACTTGGGCGGAAGCTGGCCCGCGGTAAACCCGTCGATGTACATCTGACCGCCATTTGGCCCGGCGGATGGGCCGGCAAGCGCTTCCAGGTCGTTTTGCAGTTCATCGGGATCGTCGGACAACGCGTCGAGTTCCTTCCCCGAAATCACCACAGAACCGGCGTTGTTCTCGGGCGCGACATCGACGGTTGCGGCCTGATCGGTCACGACCACCTTCTGCTGCTGCACCTCAATGGCGAGCGGAATGTCCAGCTTCTGGATCTGACCGTCCGAAACCTGTACGTTGTCGTTCTCGAACATGGCAAAGCCCTTGGCAATCGCCTGAACCTTATACGTCCCCGCTGCCAGGCCCTTCACCTCGTAGAGACCATCGTGATTCGTCGTGGCAGTCAGCGTCTCCCCGGTGGAATTCGTCACCAGAATTGTGGTGTTGCCAACAGCGGCTCCGGACGGATCCTTCACCTGCCCGCGAAGCGTTCCCGTGCCGCTCTGTGCAGAAGCGCCCGATCCAAACGCGAGCACGAACAACAAAATGATTGCAGTGAGGCTAATCTTCCGCTGAACCTTCCGTATCAACTTTGCTCTCCTGAAATTGAAATGGTCACAATGCTTCATGCGAGGTCATTGCGGCGACCCGCCGCCGGTCGTGTCGTCCGCCGCAGCCCCTCCACCGAGGCTCCATGGTGTGAGCATCATCGCCTGTGCCCCGTTGGGAGCCGCTTGCAGGATGGGCTCGACGCCACCGAGGAGCGTTATGGCAGTGACCGCGCCTGAGTTCGTTCCTTCCGTCGACACGATCATCACAGCGTCGCCCTTTTGCAAATCCGCAATACTTGCCGGAGGAATGCGATTCAACATCTGCTGAAGGTCAGGCGCGCCGCCGGCCCCGCCGCCTGCGCTAGGGCGCGGTTGAGCCCCTGGTGCGCCGCCGTTGGCCGCCGCCGGACTCTGCCCGCCCGAAGCGCCGCCGGGCGCACTGGCGCCGCTTCCAAACGGGATACCCTTTAGCCTCATCGCGATGAACTGCGCCATCCGTTCTGGAAGGTTGCGCACTTGCGAGTCCGGCGTGATTTTCACGACCACCGGCTTCTTGGACAGCAAGTCGACGACGGTAACTGTATTCGCTCCCGCATCCACGGAAGCGATGGTGCCCGCGATGTTGCGAAACAGTCCTGAAACAACCTCCTCGGCGGCGAATTCGGTCCCGTCCTGGTTGCGATCGCCGCGCGCCCTGAGCTGGTCTCCGGGCTTCACCTGATCGAGGGAGCTCGCTTTCGCATCGTCGAATTTCACTGAGTCAGGAGCGTAGCGGCGAAACACAGTTGTCGTCGTCGTGTGAATCGCCACGGACTTCTTGGCCGGCCCGGCCCCCGTGGTGATAGTGATTGTGCCGCTCGACGCGTCCACGGAGCCCACCAGCCCACCGATGCCGCGCTTCTGCCAATCCTGACGCTCTCGCTCCTGCTTGGCCTCGACGTCCGTATGCTTCATCGCGATGATCACGACCGCGGTAATCGATTTCGTATCCGTCGGTGTGCCGCGCACGAGGATGCGATCACCGGCCTGCAGATCCGCCAAGTGGATCACGGTTGCGCCCTTCAGGTCCGTTTGTCCGGGTTCAACGCGCGCCATGCGGGTCGAATCCTCCACCTGAATTGTGAATTCCGCGCCCGCGTCCGTCGTCAGCGTGATGGACGTACCGGAAACGGCCTTGATCGTGCCGACCTCCTTCACCGCGTTGCCTTGCGCTGGCGCCTGAGCCTGCGCGGTGGCAACCACGCCGGCGTGGCACCCGCCAGCAAGCGCCAAAACTCCCAAGCTCAGTAAAATCGCCCGCAACAAGTAAGCGCTTCTAGTCACGAACCGTTCTCCTGCGGCCTTTCGCGAACGAACCGCCGCTGATTGCGCAAACCACTGCCACGCGCCTCGAGGCACCTTATGAATGGCCCGATGTTTAGACGTAGAGAGGGGGCAAAGGCGTTACGTCAAACATGCCGTGAAGTTGCGCCATTCGATCTCCCCCAAGGCTGGGTTGGCTTCAGCGCAAAGTGGTTGTAGAATCTCCACAGGTTCATCCAAGCGAAGCGCCGCGATGCTTCCCGTTTCCAGATTTCGCCCGCTGCAGCACTGGCTCCTTCAGAAGCTGGGGGACTATCTTGCCCCTGCGCGGATACGAGTGCGCCTCACCGACGGCACCGAGGGCGGCTTCACCGGCAGCGCGCCGGTTGCCACCGTGACTGTTCGCGACACGCGCACGCTGCTTGGGTTGATCCTCAACCCGGACCTGGAATTCGGAGAAGCGTACACGTCGGGACGAGTCGAAATCCAGGGGGGCAACCTGGTTGAGCTGTTCGAGTCCGTCTTTCTTTCGCTACCCCAAAAGAGGGGCTCGCGCTATGCCGATTTCGTCTCGCACCGGCTCGACCGCATCCACGAAAACACGCTGAAAGGTTCGCGCGCGAACATCCACCGGCACTACGACCTGAACGTCGACTTCTACAAGCTCTGGCTTGACTCCCGGCTGTTGTACACCTGCGCCTACTTTCCGGATCCATCAGCGACACTCGAAGACGCGCAACTCGCAAAGATGGACCATGTCTGCCGGAAGCTCCATCTGCAGCCCGGCGAGACGGTTGCCGAGGTGGGCTGTGGGTGGGGAGCGTTCGCGCTGCACATGGCGCGCGAGTACGGCGTCCGCGTGAGAGCCTTCAATATTTCGGCGGAGCAGATTGCCTACGCGCGCAGACAGGCGAAACTCGCGGGCCTCGAGGATCAGGTCGAATTCATCGAGGATGATTACCGAAATCTTTCGGGCCAATACGACGTGTTCGTATCCATAGGCATGCTCGAACACGTTGGCAAGAAACACTATGTCGATCTCGAAGCCGTCATCGACCGCTCGCTGAAGCAATCGGGCCGCGGCTTGCTTCATTTCATTGGCAGAAACCAACCGCAGCCCTTGAATGCCTTCATTCGGAAGCGCGTCTTCCCTGGCGGGTATCCTCCCTCGCTTCTCGAGACGCTGGCTTTCCTCGAGCCGCTCGATGTTTCCGTGCTCGACGTCGAGAACCTGCGAATGCACTATGCTTGGACCTTGGAACATTGGCTCGCACGATACGAGAAGTCCGTGGACCGTGTGGCCGAGATGTACGGGCCCGAGTTCGTCAGACTGTGGCGGTTTTACTTGTCAGGCTCCCTCGCAGGGTTTCGGGCTGGAACGATGCAGCTTTTTCAAGTCCTCTTCGCGCGCTCCGAGTGCCGCTCGATTCCCGTCACGCGCGACCACCTCTACAAGACCTCCGCCGCGAAAGAGCTCAAATGGATGACTGCGACGCCCTGATCGTGGGCGGCGGACCTGCGGGCTCCGCATGCGCCGGGGCCCTCGAGCGAGCCGGTGTGCGCGCGGCAGTCCTCGACAAGTCTGCATTTCCACGCGACAAAGTCTGCGGCGGATGGATCACGCCTCAGGTGATTCAATCGCTGGAGATCGATCTCGAGGATTACTCGCACGCGCGAACGCTCCAACCAATCGCAGGCTTTCGGACAGGCAGCATCGGTGGTCGCGTCGTTGAGGCGCTTTACCCCGCGCCCGTAAGCTACGGCATTCGTCGCTTCGAATTCGACGATTACCTGCTCCGGCGTTCGGAAGCGCGCGTTTTCGAAGGCGAGCCGGTCGAGTCACTTGAGAGAACGGGCGGGGCTTGGTTGGTCAATGGGCATATCCGAGCACGCGTCCTCGTCGGCGCCGGAGGACACTTCTGTCCCGTTGCCCGGCACCTGAATCCGGGCATCCGCGACGACGTCGTCGTAGCCGCGCAAGAGACCGAATTCGAAATGACATCCAGCGAGCAAAGTAGATGCGCCATTCGCGGAGACGTTCCCGAGCTCTATTTTTGCCGCGACCTCCGCGGCTACGGCTGGTGCTTCCGCAAGAACAACTACCTCAACATCGGACTCGGCCGGCTGGACCCTCATCATCTCGGCGCGCACGTCGCCAGTTTCGTCGATTTCCTGCGGCAGAAGCGAAGAATTGCGTTCGATTTGCGATCGAAGCTTCTTGGCCACGCTTATCTTCTCTACGGACGAACGAATCGCAACGTAGTTGGCGACGGCGTTTTGTTGATCGGCGATGCCGCCGGGCTGGCCTACTCGCAGAGCGGCGAGGGAATTCGCCCGGCGATCGAGTCAGGCTTGCTTGCGGCCAAATCAATCGTCGAAGCGGCGGGCAAATACAATGCCGAAAGCCTCGAGAGTTATCGCCACCGCTTGGCCGAGCGGTTCGGAAGTAAGGAAGAATGGTCGACCCGCATCGGCAGAAAGCTTCCGCCGCGCGTCATGAGTTCTTTGGGCCGTTTGTTGCTCGCAACACCGTGGTTCGCTCGGCACGTGGTGGTCGAGAACTGGTTCCTGCACGCGAACGAACCCGCCCTCATTCCCGACCGCGCAACCGTCGCTGTGTCTTAGCATTTCATCCCATTTCTTTTCGCGCAATTCTTTCCGCCGCGAACGCTTCCGGCGCTATCATCTCGCGGTCTCAGTCCTGATGGCGATAAGGCCACAATACGACGCTGTGGTGATCGGCTCCGGCCCGAACGGCCTTGCCGCCGCAATCACTTTCGCTCAAGCCGGCCGCTCCGTGCTGGTGGTGGAGGGCCAAGAGACCATCGGTGGTGGAACACGCTCAAGCGAGCTGACGCTGCCCGGGTTCACGCACGACATCTGCTCGGCTGTCCATCCGATGGGAATTGCGTCGCCGTTCTTTCGCACGCTGCCGCTCGAAAGACACGGCCTCGAATGGATTCAACCGGCTGCGCCGCTCGCGCATCCCCTCGATGATGGATCGGCCGTCGTTCTCGACCGCTCCTTGGAGGAAACAGCGCAGAGCCTCGGCCCAGACGGCGCGGCATACGCGAAACTGTTTGGCGGCCTCTCAGCGAACTGGCCGAAGCTCGAACCGTTTCTCCTCGGCCCGTTGGGACTTCCGCATCATCCAATCGCCGCCGCGCTCTTCGGACTGCGCGGAATGCGTTCCGCGTCGGCGCTGGCCCGAAGCCTCTTCCGTGGCGAACGCGCACGCGCCCTCTTCGCCGGCCTCGCAGCGCATTCGATTCTTCCCCTCGAACGCGTGCCCAGCGCGGCGTTCGGCCTTGTGCTCGGAGCCGTCGCTCACGTCGCTGGCTGGCCCATCGTCCGCGGCGGCTCGCAGAATCTCGCCAACGCGCTCGCTTCCCTTCTTCGCTCGTTCGGCGGAGAAATCACCACTGGCCAAATGGTGAATTCGGTGGACGAGCTGCCCTCTTCCGGAGTCATCCTTTGCGACGTCACTCCACGTCAACTCTTGCGGATCGCGGGACCGCTTCTCCGCGGCGGATTTCGCCGTCAACTTGCGCGCTATCGCTACGGCCCCGGCGTCTGCAAGGTCGATTGGGCGCTCGACGCCCCGATTCCGTGGAAGGCGGAAGCCTGCGCTCGCGCCGGCACAATTCACATTGGTGGCACGCTCGACGAGATTGCGGCCTCGGAACGAGCGCCCTGGCGCGGGGAACGTGCCGAGCGGCCTTTTGTCTTGCTCGCGCAGCCGACCCTCTTCGACTCCACGCGCGCGCCTGCGGGAAAACACACGGCCTGGGCCTATTGCCACGTCCCTAACGGCTCAACCACCGACATGTCCCAGCGCATCGAGCAGCAGGTCGAAAGATTCGCGCCCGGCTTTTGCCGCCTGATTCTGAAACGCAGCGTGATGCTCACCCCCGACCTCGAATCTCACAATCCCAATCTCGTCGGCGGCGACATCAGTGGAGGCGGCGCCGACCTCAGTCAGTTCTTCCTCCGCCCGACGTGGCGGCTCTATCGCACCCCCGCCAAACGCATTTATCTTTGCTCTGCGTCGACGCCCCCAGGCGGCGGCGTTCATGGCCTCTGCGGCCATTTCGCCGCTCTCGCGGCCCTGCGAGACTGGCCTTGAATGCCGCCACGGCTTCCAGCGTTTTCCCCGTAGGATGTCGAAACCTCGCGAACCTGTGTCACACTTGCCGCGATGACTAGCAGACTCCGCGCGGCGTCCACATCCCTGACGCTGATCCTCTTGGTTGCTCTGGGCGTGCGCCTGGCCTTCTTCTGGAATTACGAGAGCCACAACCCGAAGCAGGCGCTCGCCACAATCCCGTTCCTTTTCGAGTCCGGAAACATCGCGCACTCGCTCGCCACGGGCCACGGCTTCAGTTCTCCCTTTCGCGTCGACACCGGACCCACTGCCTGGATGACCCCTGTCTATCCTCTGCTCCTGGCCGGCATCTTTCGGATCTTCGGCGTCTACACGTTTGCATCGTACGTCGTGGCTGTATTGATCAACATCGTTGCCACCACCCTCGCGTGTATCCCAATCTATTTGGCGGGCAGGCGAATCGCCGGCGTGGGAGTGGGCGCGGCCGCCGCGTGGCTCTGGGCCATCTTTCCGAACGCATTCCAG
The DNA here is from genome assembly GCA_035517015.1 of Candidatus Acidiferrum sp. Taxonomy (GTDB): domain Bacteria; phylum Acidobacteriota; class Terriglobia; order Acidiferrales; family UBA7541; genus Palsa-295. The sequence continues at coordinate 32,267 of DATIZQ010000116.1, forward strand.
ATTCCCGCCGAGAGCATGTGGGACGCGTCCATCGGCGCGCTGCTCGGCGCAACCATCCTCTGGATGACGCTGGAGCTCCCCGGCTCCCGCCGCATTGGCGCGTGGATCGCCTACGGCCTTCTGTGGGGCCTCACGTTGATGACCACCGCGACCCTCCTGTCCGTGTTTCCTCTATTGCTTGGCTGGCTCGCCTATCGGCTGCACAAACAGGGACTGGCCTGGGTCGTGAGGCCCGCGCTCGCTGCCGTTCTCGCTGCGCTGTGCTGCATTCCCTGGACGGTGCGCAACTATGAAGTCTTCCATGTGTTTGTCCCGCTGCGCTCGATTCTCGGCCTGCAATTGTGGGTAGGAAACAATCCTGACGCTGGGGATCGGTGGCTCGGCACGCAGCATCCGATTCATGACAGCGCGGAGCGTGAAAGGTATATCGACCTCGGCGAAGTGCCCTACATGGCCGAGAAGCAGCACGACGCCATCGACTATATGCTGGCGCATCCCGCCCGCGTGGCCGATCTTACCTGGCACCGCTTTCTCGCCTTTTGGTCGGGGGGAACACCGAATCCCGTCCGTGACTTCTTTCGCGCCAGATCCGTGTGGTTCCGCTTCGTCCTGCTGTTTAACGTCTTTGTCTCATTGGGCGCGCTTGCGGGCACAATCCTTCTCGTTCGAAGACGCCATGCTTACTGGTTCCCGCTCGTTGTTTTCGTGATTGTCTTTCCATGGGCGTACTACCTGACGGTGGTTGAGCCTCGCTATCGGCTCCCCATCGACCCGGTCGTCATGCTGCTCACCGTGCTCGCCATCGATGCAATGGCGCGCAAGAGGGCGAAGCTCGACGCAAGCACGGTGCTGGTTAATCACCCTGCCTGAAACACCCTGGAGTCTGAGATTTCGCCCGGATCTACTGTGCGGTTTCGGTGAACGTTGCGATGGGATGTCCCAGCCCGTACGGGCCTTCGGCTGTGACGTGTGCCGTGCCGCTCGTCGCCGGCAAGGTCAGCGTGATGGACGCAACGCCCGAGCCGTTGGTCGTGACAATCTTCCGTGAAGCCCCGCCAAAGCTGCCGCCGTCCGTCGTGAACAGAATGCTCGCGCCCGAATTCGTCCCGCCAGACGATCCTGGATTGAGCGCGACACTCAAACTCAGAGTCGTGCCGGTTGCTCCGCTCTGATTGTCCCCGGTTTTCGTCATTGTGGTCGCGGGATTGCCGACAATCAGCCAGCCGCCCTGCTTCTGCGTGACTCCCGAGCCGTCCTGTCCCGTGACCGTGAAATGGAAGAACCCCGGCGTCGTTCCGGTGGTGATCGTGATCTCGCCGGTTGCGCTCGTGGTCACCTGCACCGTGTTGATCGCGATGGTGCCGCCCGCGCTGTAGCCGGCGTCGAATTGCGCTGTCTGCAGCGTCACGGCGCCAGAGCCGGAAACAATCTTCGGCGCAAGCAGCACCGTCGCGTTCTGTGCCGCTTGAATCGCGTCCGGATTCAAGTCCCATTCCGCCGCCGGAGTCTTTGGCAGCGTCCCGCTGATTACGAGCAGAGCGGCGGAGTACGCCGCGAACGTCTGCGTCGCGCTCCACGTCTGGCTCGACCCCGCCACGATCGACGTCGGCGAAGTCTTCGACAGCGTGTACGTCTTGAACGTGCTCGGCGTGAAATTGCTCAGAGTGAAGCCCACTTGCGCCGCGTTGGACGGGTCCTTGTTCACGACCAGCAGCGTCATCGTCGTGCCCGCCGGCGACAGCGCCGCATACACGCTGAAAAGGCTCGGGTCGGCGTTGTGCGTCGCCGAAATCGATGTACTCCCGAACGTGCTGTGCTGCCCGTCGTAGTTCCGGAATAGCTTCAGCGTCTGATACGCCGGAGCCGTCGAATCGGCCGCTGTCCATCGCGCCGCGTACGTCACGCGCTCGCGCCCGAAGATGCCGAACGCGTCCGCGTCGGCCAGCGCTGTTGAGAAATCCGATTCGCCTGCGAACGCCGCGTTCCACTCCGTCACGCTCAGCGGCGTGCCCGGATAAATCATGTTCAGCATCGCGCGAATACGCGGGATGCGGAACGGAATCGTCTTCAGCGGCTGAATCTGCGTTGCCCACTGCTGGTTGATCGAGCCAGATTCGCTCACATATGTCGGATCCCAGTAATCGCGGAAGATTCGCAGCGCCGCCGCCTGCTTCTGCGCCGTGGTCATGCTCGAAAGATTGTCCGGCGAGTCCGGGTACGCGTGAATGTCGAGCACGTCCACCGATCGTGTCCCTGCGATCAGATCCGACCAGTAGACTTCGTTCAGCCACCACGGCAGAAAATCCACGCCGCCGTGGGCGTTCTTGTCGTTTCCGTTCGCGCCGTTCCAATAGAACCACCAGCAGCAGCTCACAGGACCGAATCGAACCGCCTGCGGGTCCCACGTCTTCACGCCGCGTGCCACATCGAGGTATGTGTCGCGCATCTCGTTGTACCCGCTCGGATTCGGATGGACGTCGCGATGCGTGCCGCCCCAAATGTCGATCTCGTTGTCCATGTCGTAGAAATGCGGCGTGCTATTGCCGAAAGCCGTCGCGAGCGCGGCAACCCATTGATTGCGGTAGACGCTTCCCGCGGGATCGCCTCCCGCCGGAGGCCCGTCGAGCAGAGCGATATCCGCGTCGTGCGGATCGTTGCCCGTCACATTGGTCGAGCAGTCGCTCTTGACGCCGTTTCCTGCATCCGCGTTATACGGATCGGTTGCGCACTGCGCCCCATACTTCGTCACGGAGAAGCTGTAACTCGTCGAGTCTTTCGCGGCCCACGGCAGCATGCCAATGGTCATCAAAGGGCTTCCGCCTGCCGCCGCGACGTTCGTGACGAATTGGGTCGAGTCGCTGTAGAGCGGCGCGTTGCCCATGGGACGGTTGATGTAGTAGTAGTCGTTCGCCGCGTTCGTGTCGAAATTCTTCCAGTTGTACCGCGTGCTTGCGTTCCCACCCCAGCGCACCAGCGTCGTGCCGCTGTCCGTGATGTATCCCGCATCGGACGGGAAATTCACGCCGTACACATACGGGCTGATCGCGTGCCGGTCGCTCAGCGCATCCACGGTCACCTGGATTGCCGCCGAAGAGCCGCCCGAAGGAGTCGCACTCGCCTGGCTCGAGTTTCCGCTCTCGCCCGCGCTGTTCACCGCCGACACGACGTAGTAATAGGTCGTGCCGTTCGTCAATCCCGAGTCCGTATCGCTGGTGCCCGTCGGCGCCGCCACCTGCGTGTACGGGCCGCCGCTCGTCGTCGCGCGCTTCACGTGATAGCTCGTCGCGCCCGTGCTCGCATTCCACGTCAGGCTTACCTGCGCGTTTCCGGCCGTCGCCGCGAGGGCCGTCGGCGCAGATGGGGTCTGCGCCGGTGCGCTCGGAGTCGCGCTTGCCTGATTCGAATTTCCGCTTTCGCCCGCGCCGTTGTACGCAGTCACCACATAGTAGTACGTCGTCCCGTTCGTCAGGCCCATGTCCATGGAGCTAGTGCTCGCCGTCGCCGCCACTTGCGTGTAAGGACCGCCGCTTGCCGTTCCGCGCTTCACGTAGTAGCCGGTCGCGCCGGTGCTCGCGCTCCACGATAGGCTCACTTGCGCGTTTCCCGCCGTCGCGGTCAACCCGGAAGGTGCCGTGGGAATCGACGTTCCTCCGCCTCCTCCGCCACCCCCGTTTCCGCCGCCTCCGCCGTACGACCCGCCCGTGCAGCTCGCCGCGCACACCAGTGCCGCCGTCATCAGCATCGCGGGGATAGACTTCCGGCTTCGTTTGAGCATGACGTTGCTGGGGTCCCGCTAGCCTACATCGTCCGCCCGCCGATAGAAACTGTCCCAAAGGACAGAAATGGCCCACTGCCGCCACAGCCCACGAAAACTGAGCGCTGGGTCGATTTCGCGCGAGGCAGGAAGTTGTCTCGTCGTGATAGGGCAAATCAAAACGCCGGTGGTAGCCCGATCCGTTTGACGAGAGCTTGATAGCGAGGGTCGCCGCGTAACCGCTTCAGGCGCTCACCCTGTTGAATCAATATGATAAGGGGCACGCGCTCTTCGTACGCTTTGTTCAACCATTGCATTGCTTCGTCATCCTGACCCAGTCGGAGATACGCAGAAGCGAATTCAAGCGGGGAAACATAGCTCTTCTTGGCCATCTGATTCAGACGAGCGAGCCTCCATTTCTGCACGCCCTTGTTGCCGCCCTTTGCAAAGGCGGCTCGCACTTCCGCGGCCAGTTCTTGATGGCCTTCCAGGCGAAGATCTTCCGCATATTCCTCCATCGACTCTTTCTCTCTTCCCTCCTTCAAGTAGGTCTGGGCCAGCTCATAATGCAGGTAGGCGTATTTTGGCGAAGCTTCAATTCGGTTGCGAATTTCAGTTTCTGCCTCCTGATATCTTCCCACGGAGTCCAGGGCCCATCCCAGCCCCCAGGGCCGAGCGAAGGGATCGAGCTCCAGGCACTTTCGCTCGGATTCTACAGCCTCGTCTCTTCGGTTCAGGGCCAGCAGCAGATAAGTGCGAAGATGGTAGGCGTCCGCGAGGTTTGGATTGAGTTCGAGCTCCCTTTGCGTTTCCTTTTCCGCCGCCTCCCAGTTCCATCGGTAAAGGAGATACGCGGCTGCCATGGAGCCATGCCCTTCCGCGACAGAGTCGTCCAACTGTAGTGCTTTTTCGGCCGCCGCCTCGCCCTTGGGCAACGCGTCCTTTGGGACCAGGAACCCTGACGTAGCCCCTGCGAGGTAGTAATCGGCAAGGCCGCTGTACGCGGCGGCGTAATCGGGTTGGAGCCGAATGGCCTTCTCGAAGGACTCGCGGGCGATTTCATAATTGTCTGCGAACCAGTTGTATCGCCCACGCAGGTAAGCGTCATGGGCTTCGGGTGCGATCCGTGGGCGAGACGTATTCGAAGGGAGCGCGGCCCCGTTCACTTCTTTCGCGACGTTCTCCGCGATTTCCTGTTGTAACAGGAGAACGTCGTCCAAGTCGCGAACGTAGCTTTGTGCCCAGATATGAGTGTCGGACGCAGCATTGACCAGTTGTACGGTGACTCGCACGCGGCGGCCGTCAACCACGACCGACCCTCCGAGGATTGCGTCCGCGCCCAGTTCACGGGCGATGTCTTTCAGCGGGCGATGCGCCCCTTTATACTGCATCACGGATGTTCTCGAAACCACGCGCAGGCCTTTGGTCCTTGCGAGCTCGGTAATCAATTCGTCCGTCATGCCATCGGCAAAGTATTCTTTGGCAGGATCGCCTGAAAGGTTCTCCAGAGGCAAAACCGCAACGGATTGAATACTCGCAGCGCGAGTTGCCAGGCGCGAATCACGGGACTTGCGCAACAGAACAACCGACGCGAGCAGAATTCCCAACGAAATAGCAGCGATCAGCGCAAACCTCCCGCCGCGGGATGGCCCGCTTCCGCGCGCGGTGGGCTCGCTACCGACCCCTGCTTCGCTTGCGGTCGGGGCGATGGCGACGCTTGCGTTCGGTTCGGCCGGCGCTGGCCGTCCTTCGATCGGCGGACTTTCACTCCACCTTTCAATCTTCCCAATGAACCGATAACCCCGGCGCGGCAAGGTCTCCACGAACCGCGGCTTCTCGGCCGATTCGCCCAGAGCCTCGCGGATCTTGTTGATCGCTGTGCCCACGCTGTGGTCGAAATCCACAAACGTGTCGGCCTGCCAGAGCCTGTCGCAAATTTCTTCTCGCGTCACCACTTCGCCGGGATGCTCGAGCAACAGAGCCAGCAATCCGAACGGCTGTGCCTGAAGACGTACCCTTCGCCCGTCTTTTAGAAGTTCACCCGAACGCAGGTCCACCTCAAAACGGTCGAATGCGATACGGAGGGTCTTGGCAGCGAACTCCATTCCGTGTCCCTGCCTTTACGGATGGTTGAGACTAACAAATTCGGCATATGACATCAATCTGAACCTCTCCGCGAGAGGCGCGCCAACCATCAGCTAATCAGCAAGTTAGCTCTTGAAAGACAATTGATCCGCAATTGAAACCCGGTGCATTGATCGTTTTCGCTTCCTCGCGGAGAGTGCGCGAGTCTCGCGATCGCCAGGTTCGTTCTTGAGTTCGGAGAACCCCGTCCGCGAACATTGACAGAAAGGTAGGAGAGAAACATGAATCGAGCCAACATTTTCCGGATCCTTTCGAGCGGCCGGTCCTCCGCTTTAGCCGCATTGCTGGTCTTCGGGCTGTTGTTTGCCGCTACCAGCGCCAAGGCTGGTTGCGCCGATCCTTACAAACCGGGAGCCGCTCCCTCGATGCCCTTCCTGGGCCATCAAGAGGGCAACCCATCCGATGAGCCTGCTACCATCGTCGGTCTGTGGCATCTCATTTACACCGCCGACGATGGTTCCAAGTTCCTCGAATCGTTCAAGACTTGGCACGGGGATGGAACTGAATTTGAGAATGCGTTTGTGCCACCGTCCGGCAACAATATTTGCTATGGCGTCTGGAAGGATTTAGGCCACGGTAGCGTCAAGCTGCACCATATCGGTTTGATGTTTGGCCCGGACGGCACCCCCTCGAACACTTTCACCATAGACGAAATTGACAGAGTCGCACGCAACGGCAAAACGTACGAAGGCACTTTCGATTTCAAACTCTTCGACACGAGCGGCACTATGGTGGCCGAGGTCAAGGGGACAACGGCGGGTACTCGTATCACCGTCGATTAACGCTCTCGGGAAAAACAGGTACATCCCTCACACAGAAACGCCGTGTCGGTTCGCATTTCCGGCGAAGTGAGCGGAGAGCGCGTTCCTGCTGATTAGCGAAGCCCCCAAGAAACTGCGGGATGGTTGCAGGCTCTAGGCCGCTTGCAGCTGTCCCGCAGAGTTTCTGAACGCTTGGCGGAAGCGTGTGGGAGTCGAACCCACCACCCGACTCGCGAAGAGCCGGATCAATGGCTTTGAAGGCCACGAGGATCACCGGACCCCTTTCGCCTCCGTTTTGGGCGAGGCGCCCGGCCGATCACCCTTCGTCCTTCGGACTCAGGGCAAGCCGGACCCTTTCGCCTCCGATTCTGCGAGCGATGGATTATAGCAGGGCGATGCGCGGAACGGCTCGCGCGAGGCATGGGACGGGATAGAAGCGGAAGCGACTTCAACTCTTCGGCGTGGTGGACCCGACTTTCTTGCGGGCGAGCTCCAACAATTTCGGATCGGTGCAGACTTCGTAGTAGGCGCGATTCCCCTGCGCGCCGATTTTCCCGCCGGGCTGCAGTTGGCGGACGAAACCCTTGCGAATCACGATCGGCTCCAGCGTTTCGCCGAGCGGCACTTCGCCGAAGAAAAGCTGGACGCGCTCCTTGCCCCACGGCAGCGGAAAATTTCCGCCCATCGGAGCCATGGAAATCTCCGCGCTCAGCTTTTGGAATCCCTCTTCGTTCAGCTCGATCCCGTTCAGGTTGTAACGAATCAGGAGCTCCTCGCCTTCGTCCGCCACGGCGTCTTCCATCAGCGTCTGCAACACGAACAGATTGAACGGCGACGCGTTCGTCTGAAAGAGCCGCTTCGCCATCTTCGCGCAGCTCGAAAGCCGGTCGGAAAGATTGAGCGCGCGAGAAATCATGATCTTCGAATCACCTTCCATCCACAGAGACGGCGCGGAGTCCTGGAACGCGACTCCGACTCCCAATTCGAGCGGCGGCAGGTCCGCCGCCTTCGCCCGCCCGTTGTATGCCGACGACACCGCCAGAATCTCGCGCGCCAGCACACATGCCCGCGCCACCGCCCGCCGCGTGGCGCGCGTCGACTCCGTCTCGTAAATCGCCAGGATAATCGCGTCGCCTTCGATGAACACCGTCGCGGCGCCGTAGCGTTCCAGCATTCGCTTCACGGGCTCGTGCAGGTTCATGCTGAAGTGCGACGCCGGGTTCATGCCGCGCGACAGCAAATCCTTCGTGATCCCCGTCGATCCCCGCACGTCCGCCTTGATCACCGTGTGGTTGACGACCGGATCTTCCGCCGGACGCCCTTCATCCGGATGCAGGAACTCGTACAGGCTGTTGTTGACGCGCGAGAGTTCTCGCGACCGCTCCGAACGCACCAGATTGATGCGTTCCATCCACGCCGCCACGTGCTGGTAATTCCTGCGGTCGCGCCGCAGCCGCATGAAGTCTTCCGCAAATTGCAGGCAGTAAACAAGCGTCTCCTCGTGCGACCGCCGCCGGATGGCTCGCGACGCATCGTCCAGCTTCTTCGTCGAAATTTTCCGCGCCGGGAACTGCTCCAGAATCTGCTCCACCCGCCGCGCTTCATCGCGGTTGACCATCGCCTTCTTCAGTTGCTGCAAGTGGATCGGCGGGCAGTAATCCCCATAAATTCGCCGTAGCTCGTATCCCGCCAGCACGTGAAACAGCAGGTCCCGCTCCTCGAGACGGTGGACCCATTCCTCCAGCAGTTGCGCCCGCGTTTCGGGCGGGGCTTCGCCTTCCACTTCCGGGGCTTGCGCGTCGAAAAGGCGCCGCGCGTTCTGCGGCTGGTTCAAATAATCGCCCAGCCGGCTCTGGTATTCCGAAGCGAGAAAGTCCATCCGCTGCTTCGCCGTCTCGATCTGCGGAGCCAACTCTTCGAGGTTCTTTTCGAGCGACGCCGTCTTCCGGCGCAAGTCGGCAACCTCGCCGCTTTCCGCCTGCCCTCCGCTCTTGCGCCGGAAGAGCCACGGAAAGCTGTCGCCGCTGTCGCTTTTGTTCGCGGCAACTTCCTCCATTTCCTGCTCGAGGCGCGCGAGCTCCGAACGCAGCGATTTCGCCTGTTCGAGCAGCCGTTCGTGGGCCTTCTTCGCCTTGCTCAGGTCCTCCGCGTTATCGTCCGCCAGCACGAACTCGCGCACGAAATCGAGCAGCAGCGCGTCGAAGACGTCGAAGCGGTCCGGGTCGTTCATGAAGTTCCCGAGCAACACGTAGTGCTCGAGGAACATGTGGTCGTCGTTGCCGCCGTCGACAAAAAGGAAGCGGTTCTGCAGAAGGTCGTACGTTTCGTGGAAACCGTCGCCGAAAAGGGCGCGGCGCGATTTCGCGATCGTTCCTTCTTCCACCTCGCGCCAGATCCGGCAAACCGTGTCGCCCACCTGGCGGATGATTTTCTTCCGGTCGGCCTGCGTCTCCGCGATCTTCGACCGCATCACGTGGGCCTGCTCGCTGTGCTCGAAGAGCTCGCCGCGCCCGCGAATCCAGTCCTTGCATTCCACGAGGATGCTGGAAAACTGGTTGCTCACTTCCTGGCTGACGTATTTCAGCAGCGCGAGCTGGTGCAGAATATCCGTGTCGATCGACTGCTGATATTTCGCGCGCGTCAGCGATTCCTGCAGGATTTCGGTTAGAATCCGTCGGAAGCCGCCGTGCTCGGGAGACCCCGTCGGCTGCTTCCGGTCCTTGCTCCAGGCCAGCGGGAGGTTGATCGTCTGCCGAACCAGGTCGAGAAGGTATTTTCGGCTGAATTCGAGGAACTTGGGGCTCAGGTAGACGTCATAATGGATGTTGTCGACGCCGAGAGTCAGCTTCTCCAGCCGGATTTCAGCGGAGTACGGCTCCAGCTTCATCCTGGCGGGATGGGCAGACGATGGCGCGGTGCGAGTTTCGGGCATTCCCCAGACCTGCTGGCGACGAACTTTTACTCTAGCCGACCGCGAAAGTGAGGCGCAATGGACCGCCGCGTAAGGGTTACCTCTGCGGCCGAAGTCATCGAGCGGGAACCTTGGCCCGGCGACCCGGGTGAACCGCTCCCCGGCACGCCCCAAACGCCGCCGAGCCTGCTGAACGCCTCGAATCCCGCTGCCCGGCACCCCTGTCTTTACATCGGCACTTCGGGCGAAAGGTGTAGCCGCCCGGCCGTGCGGGGCGACTTCTGCTCGAAGCACGGAGTACCCGACGCCGAAGGGCCGTCCGAAGGCGCCCTCATCAAGCGAGCCATCGCCGTTGCGGGTGTCGTTGCGGTCCTCTGGCCGTTTATCGTTGACCTTGTCCGCGCACTCCTCCGCCTGCTGCGCTAACACAGACTCCCCCGGGGCGACATCCTTACCCGGCTCGGTCTCCTCCGGATTTTCTCAGTGTTCTCCGTGGTCCGCTTTTGACTTTCGTCCCTGTTGAAATCTCGAAATCTCAAGTCTGAGATTTCAGCCTTCTCTGGGACCGCAAATCTCCTTGTTGGCGCCCCTCTCGCATTCACGAAACCCGCATTTCCGGTTAGAATGTCCGCCATGTCCAAGCTCATGGAAGGCAAAACGGCCATCGTTCTCGGCGTCTGGAACCAGTGGAGCATCGCCTACGCGATCGCGCAGGCCTTTGTTCGTGAGGGCGCCACTCTCTTGCTCTCCTACCAGAACGAGCGTGCCAAGCCCACCGTCGAGGAACTCGGCCAGCAGCTTGGCGCGGCGGCGCTTTTCCCCTGCGACGTGCAGCAGCAATCGGACATCGACGGACTCGCGGAATCGCTGAAGGCCAAAGCCGGCAAGCTCGACGTGATGGTCCACAGCCTCGCGTTCGCGAATCGCGACGATCTGGGCCAGCCGTTCGTCAACACCTCGCGCGACGGTTTCAAGCTCGCGCTCGAAGTCAGCGCCTATTCGCTCGTCGCCGTCTCGAAAGCCCTCGCCCCGCTCATGACGAACGGCGGCTCCATCATGACCCTCACCTATCTCGGCTCCACGCGCGTCGTCACCAATTACAACGTTATGGGCGTTGCGAAGGCCGCCCTCGAAGCCGAAGTCAAATATCTCGCCAGCGAACTCGGCCCGAACAAAATCCGCGTCAACGCCATCTCCGCCGGCCCCATCAAAACCATCTCCGCCCGCGGCATCAAGGACTTCTCCAAGATCCTCGATTTCGTTCCGCAGCACTCGCCCCTTCGCCGCAACACCGACATCGCCGAAGTCGCCGATACCGCCGTCTTCCTCGGCAGCGATCTCGGCCGCGGCGTCACCGGCAACGTCATCTTCGTCGACGCCGGCTTCCACATCATGGCCCTCGGCTAGCATCTGACGGCAGCTATGTTGGCGCGTCCCTTTTCGTCGGCGTTTGGCAGTTTCTCTATTGGGGCACAGCATGCTGTGCCCGCTCCGGCAGTGCTAACCCCGCGAGGCGAAGCGAAGGCAGTCCTCAGCGCGCGATTCTTCGCTTGGCCGTTTTCCGAATCGCCCCACGCATTTCGGGGCGGCTTTTGTAGCGCCGGCATCTTGCCGGCTCCTTTGCGTTTTCGTCTCGACCTGGTTCGCGGAACGGCACGGCGGCTGGCAGGGCCTCGGTCCAGGGACGCCGCAACTCCTTGCGCGTCCAACATCAGCAACCGCACCGCGATCGACCATGACGAAAGGCGCTAAACTAGCGCCACTTCCCGGTCGAAGTTTGGCTTCTTTTCCGCGTGGAGTCTCAAGGCCACGCCGCAGACGGTCGCGATTCGCTCCAGCATTGTCAACGAGTGCCCGGTATACTCTGCGTCCTCCAGCCGGGCGATTACGGATTGCGTTGTGCCCGCCTTTCTAGCCAACTCTGCCTGCGTTAAACCTGCGTCCTCGCGCATTTCGCGGACAAGCATCGCCAAATCGATCTGATGCAATGTACGCGCGAACGCCTTTCGATATCTCGCGCTCTTGCGTCCTCGCCGCTCGACAATTTCGCTGTGTCTATCGCGCTTCATAGCCGCCTATTCTGCGCTCAATATCGCATTATTGCGATAGTGAATCGATGCATAGCCGACGCCCTCTTTGACCCGGGCGGCCAAGGTTCTAGGAGTTATAGGACTACTACTCGAATTTTGAACCTACCCTTTTCCACGTTCCCATGCTACCGTGGGCCGTTTTCGCGCTCGGCAAAATGAGCGCTAGAGAGGAGGGCTAAAGCCGTGCAGAGGGAGCGAAGGATTGGTAGCTCGATGCATCGGGGAGCCACGAGCCCGCGCTTCGCAGGTCGCCGGCCGCGGGTCGCAGACCACCTCTTTCTAATATACAGTTCCGCGATTAGAAATCGGCCTAACTCGTTGAAAACACAGGGCCGACACCATGTCTAATATACAGTTGCACGCGGAAGCCGTCCGGGATTTCGGGTTCGCCCAACTCTGCGCGCTCTGTGTCTCTATGGCAAATCCTAATCGCCAAATTCGAATATTAGAAACCACCCTAACTCATAGAAAACAAAGGACCGGCACTCAGCCTAATCGCCAAAAAACGAGAATCCGGCGAGGCGTCCCCGTCCCGGGCGAAACAACGCTCATCAGGCGAGCCTCAATCGGTACACTCTGCAAACGGAAATCGCCGCAACTCCTTGCGACTCAACCACATGAAAATTTTCAATCGGTACACTTTTGGTAGGTCTCGGATGACGATTCCGAACGTCTCACCGAGCCTGCGCGGACGACTCCGAGTCGGCATCGAGGGTGATGCGGCGAGTGTCTTCGGCGACGTGTTCGAGGGCGATGCGGAGGATCGGCCAGTCGGTGCGCAGGGTGAGACGGTCGGGCCACTCGACGATGATGACGGCGTCTTCGGAGAAGACGTCCTCGAGGCCGAGCGTTTCGAGATCGTGGAAATCGCCGACGCGGTAGAGATCGACGTGGTAGACGCGCGCTCGGCCCTCGTACTTGTGGACAAGCGTGAACGTGGGGCTGGTGACTTCTTCCTCGCGGGCCGCGCCGAGGCCGCTGACGATGCCTTTCGCCAGCGTGGTCTTCCCCGCCCCGAGTTCTCCCTCGAGCAGAATCAGCGTGCGCGGTTTCACAATTGCGCCGATTTCGCGGCCACGCTCGATTGTTTCTTCGGTCGAGTGCGTTTCGAATTCCCGCTTAGCCACGACCGCACTCGTCAAAAAATCGGCGATACGCACGCGGAATCGAGCGAATCAGGTCGGACGCCATCAGGGGCGCTTCGTTGTGGTCGGCGTAGGCAATGTCGCCCGCAAGCCCGTGGAGATAGGCACCGAACGCAAGAAGATGCGCGTAGCCGGAATAGTTCAGGCCTTGCCCATGCTGCGCGACAAGCCCTGCGAGCATGCCGGTGAGAACATCGCCAGTGCCGCCCGTGCCCATTCCGGGATTCCCGGTCGAGTTGATGTACGCCTCGCCGGTGGGCGACGCGATGACAGTCTGGTGGCCCTTCAGGACCACGCAGGCGTTCCAGTCTGCTGCGGATTTCAGCGCGAGTTCGACGCGGCGCGATTGGACGTCCTTGGTTTCGCAGCCAACGAGGCGCGCCATCTCGCCCGGATGCGGCGTGACACCGAGAAGGCCGTTCGCGCTCTTCAATTCAGCGGCACGGCCGGCGAAGGCGTTGAGGCCGTCGGCGTCGAGGATGATCGGCGCCACTCGCTGCGCGACGACCGTGCGCACGAACTGCTGCGTTTCTTCGTTTGCCGATAGACCGGGGCCGATTGCGAGCGCGCGCTTCCCTTTCACGATTGCGTCAAAGCCGCCTTCGAGGCCGCGCAATGAGATTGTGCCGGCGCGCGTGGCGGGCAGCGGCTCGGTCATCACTTCGGGCGTGTGGCCCGCGATGATGGGCAGCGCGGGTTCGGGCGTCGCCACGGTGACGAGTCCTGCGCCGGCGCGCAGCGCGGCCCAGGAGGCGAGAACGGCAGCGCCCGTCTTGCCGACGGAGCCGGCGACGATGAGCGCGTGGCCGAAATCGCCTTTGTGGCCTTCGGGGCGGCGGCGAACCGCGAAGTCCGCAAACTGGTTCGCGTCGCCCCACCACAGTTTGCCCTTGCCGAGTTCGGCAATCAGCTCGCGCGGCGAACCGATTTCGCGAACGAGAAGCTGGCCCACGACGGACGGGGCGTTCCCGCGGAACATGCCGATTTTCGGCGCCGTGAGCGTGACGGTGAAATCGGCGACGACGCAGCTTCGGGAGACTTCGCCCGAATCGGCATTGAGCCCCGAGGGAATGTCGACCGCGACGACGGTCTGCGCCGCGCTGTGGGCGTTGATGTCCGCAATCACTTCGGCGAGGAGGCCTTCGACTTCGCCGCGCGCGCCGGTTCCGAGGAGCGCGTCGACGATGACGCCGGCGGAGGCGATAACTTGCTTCGACGTCCGCCACTCGCTCGCAGCGCGAATCACATGCATTTCGCCGGAGAGTTGCCGCCAGCGATCGAGGTTCGCCGCGGCATCGCCCTTCACTTCTTGCGGCTCGGCGAACAAATATGCGGAAACGTTCGCGCCTTTTTCGCGCAGATGCCGCGCAGCGACGAATCCGTCGCCGCCGTTGTTGCCTTTGCCGCAGAGGACGACGATGCGGCGCCGTTCAAGGTGCGGAAAGCGATGCGCGATGAATTCCGCGACGCTGCGGCCGGCATTCTCCATCAGCGTCAGGCTGGGGATGCCGTGGCGCTCGGTGGTGAGGCGGTCGACCTCGCGCATCTCGGCAGTGGTGAGAATTTTCATACGGGCATCAAGCAGGTTGCTGGTAGAGACCGATGATGTTTCCGCCCGGATCGCGGAACCTGGCCGTGATTTCCGGCGCGTCGGCGCCGATGGCCTGAACAATCTCACCGCCATTGACGATGACGGCTTCGACGGTTGCGGCGACGCTGTCAACCATGATGTAGACGAGAAGGCCGGGCGTCGCAGCGGGCGGACGCTTGAGAACCCAGGCGCCGCTGACCTGGCCGGTCGTATCGTCGAAGGCGGTGGTGCCGTCGCCGCGCTTTCGGATGTTCCAGCCGAAGACCTTGCGGTAAAACTCGGCGGAGCGCGCGACATCCGTGGCGGGCATTTCGATGTAGCAGATTTTGCCGTTTGCGAGCGTCGGAGGCATGAGGAACTCCTAGAGCATCCAGCCGCCGGAGACGTTGAGAACCTGGCCGGTGATGTAGTCGGCGGCATCGGAAGCGAAAAACTTGACGGCGGCGGAAACGTCTTCGGTGGAAGGCGGGCGGCCGATCGGGAAACGGGAATCGCGCATGCGGCGCGCCTCGTCGACGGTCAAATCCTTCTCGTCGATGTTGGAAGGGTTGATGACGTTGACGGTGATGCCGTGCTTCGCTTCCTCCACCGCAAGCGAGCGCGAGAAGGAAACGACGGCGGCCTTCGAAGCGGCGTACGCCGAAATCGTGGCCTGGCCGAACGCACGTTCCGCGCCAACCGCGCCGAGATTGATGATGCGCCCCCAACGCTGGCGGCGCATCGTCGGCAGCACGGCCTTCGACGCGTAGAAGACGCTGAGCAGGTTCGATTTCAGAATCGCTTCCCATTCGCCGATCGAAGTCTCGATCACGGGCTTCCAGTTAAATTCGCCGACGTTGTTCACGAGGACGTCGAGACGGCCGAAGCGCTCGATCACGTGGCTCACGAGCGAATCGACGATTTCCGGATTCGTGGCGTCCGCTTCGACGCACAGGCAATCGGCGCCGCGGCCTTGCAATTGGCGGAGTGTGTTCTGCGCCGCCGCTTTGTTCGAGCGATACGAGATGGCGACGCGGGCGCCTTCGGCCGCGAGGCCGAAAGCGATGCCTTTCCCGATTCCTCTGCTGCCGCCGGTAATCAGAACGGCCCGGTTGCGAAGCGACACCCGCGTCCCCCCTTCAGGACACGCCAGTATAATGAAACCGGACGCGAAGCCCTAGAGGAGGATGCCGGCGAATGTAATGAGGGCTCGGATCGCGGGAGTAGCTCCGGCTGCCGCTCACGGAGAGTGCTCTCGGCGATCGTCGCGAAGGCTTTTCAGCAGATTCAGCAGATCTTCTCCCTTGCGTTGTCCGTAGTGGAAGTTCACGAAAATCCATTGCCCGTGCCTGAATTCCAGCTCGGGGACAACGTCCGGGCGCAAGCGCTTCCTGCCCGACCATATGCCGTAGACCTCGACCCAGTAGGTTTTGTCCTTTTGCGCGATGTCCCCGATCACGTAGCGGTCGGCAATGTCCTGCGAGTTGAGAAAGGGATCGAAGTCCATCGCTTGCGTTTGCCCGCCACCCTTTGCTTCAGCTGCGGCGTTTTCCTTCAGGGCGCGCACGAGCTCAGGACTCAATTGGGAACTGCGATTTTTCAGGGCGATATCCACGGCGGCTTGAATCTTGGTTTCGTCCATGGCTTTCGCGGAGTACCAATCGTAAAACTCCTGGACGAAGGTCTTGCAGGAAGCTTCGGGATCCGGCGGGCCTTCCTTCGTTCCTTGAGCGTGAATGAAATTCGTCGTCAGGAGAAACAGGAGGGTGCAAGAGGCGATGGCCTTGGCCGTCATCATTTCGAGAGCGTCAGTATAGTGAAATCGTGCGCGATGCCCAAGCGCGGCCTGGCGCCGCAGTGCCCGAGGCGGCCACGGAGCGACCGTCAGCGGGGGGAACGCGAAGTGAATCGCGGGGCGATGGCGTAGTTGAGTTGGACCACGACGATGAAGGCGATGCTCAAGTACGTGCTGAAAATGCAGAGTAATCCGCCGAAGGCGTAGAACGATTGAGCGATCACGATGCGCCGGCAAACCGCCGGGGCAACGTCCGGAGGAGTATCAGGCTTCAGCAAACCGGCCCTCGTGACGTAGCCCCAACTTCCATACAACACAGCCCCGAGAAGAACGATGTTGAACCAATACGCGAGCAAAGCGGTCCGATACGTGGCGAATTCCGTGAGGAACCTGGTCGAGACGGGCATGAGCGTGACTGCAAACAGAAACGCGAGGTGAATCCAGGTGAGGTGGCGGTCGGAGCGAGCGACGTGGTTGAGCTGAGTCTGCTGGCCGACCCAGAAGATTCCGAGAGTCATGAAACTCATGAGGTAGACGAGGACGTGTGGCGAGGCGGCGAGGAGAGCGTCCACGAGATCGCGCTCGGTGTGGATGGCCTGGATTACGGGCACGCGAAGATCCAAAACGAGCAGGGTCATGGCCACGGCGAATATGCCGTCGCTCAAAGCGGCGAGACGTTCCACGCTGTTCCCGGCAACCCGGTTGTACGAGAAATTCACTCGCGTAAGTGTAACAGGCGGGCGCGCGAATCGAGCAGGTTCAGCCCATGCGGGCGACGACAACGGTGATGTCATCGGCCTGCTCAGGCGTTCCGGCCCACTGCTCGGCCGCGGTGATGAGGTTTTCGGCGAGACGCTGCGGCGCGATGTTGCGCTGGCGCAGAATTTCTTCCTTCAGCCGATGCATGCCGAATTCCTCTCCGTAGACGTTTTCGGGCTCCGTCAGGCCGTCGCTGAAGGCGACGAGCACGCTGCCAGGCAAGACCTTGAGAGTGCCTTGCGTGTAAGGAGCATCCTCAAAGAGGCCGACAACGGTGCCGCCTTCGTCGAGCTGCTGCACACCGGCGTCGTTGACGAAAAAGGGCGCGAGGTGTCCGGCATTCGTGTAGGTAAGCGTGCTGGATTCCGCATCGTAGACTGCGTAGAAGAACGTGGCGTAGCGATCGTCGGCAGTATTCTTGAACAAGTGATCGTTCAAACGCGAGACGAGCGTGGCGGTGCCTCCGCGTCCATCGAGCGCCGCCATGCTGCGAAGCGCGGCCTGGAGGCTGGCCATCAGGAGCGCGGCAAAGATGCCCTTCCCGCTGATGTCCGCTACGGCGATTCCGATGCGCGTCGGGCTGAGACGAATGAAATCGTAATAGTCACCGCTGACCGTGCGAGCCGGGCGGCAAATCGCGGCGAGCTGCAGGCCGGGGGCCTGAGGCAGAGATCGCGGGAAGAGATGCTCCTGCACTTCGCGGGCGATCGAGATTTCGTTCTCGAGGCGCTGGCGCTGCCGCTGCTCGGCGATCAGGTCGGAGACGGAACTGGTCATCTCGTTAAACGAATCGCCGAGCGCGCCGAGCTGGTCGCGCTGGTGGACTCGAACGCGGTAGCTGAAGTCGCCCCGCCGAACGTGGAGCGTGGCCTCGTAAAGGTCGCCGACGGCGCGAGTGATCGTCCGCGTGAGGACCACGCCGGTGATCAAGGCGGCAATTTCGAGAACCAGGAAAACGATCCCTGCAAGAACAAGCAGGTTCGAGAGCAGGGGGCCTACCGCGCCGACGGAAGTGAAGAGCTGCCGATTGATCGTCATAGGACGAAGCGAAAACGAGGCGAGCACAGGCAACGGCGAAGAATCTGCGCCGGGTTCGACATGAACGGCTTCGAGCGTGGAAGCCCCGTTGACGCGGCGATCGAACCAGTTCGCGGGAGGGCCGAGGGTGCGATTGCTGATAATCTGCTGGCCGGGAACGTAGAGGCGGTTGTCGATTTCGAGCGACAGGCCCGAAGCGGGCCTTCCTGCGGCCGGCTCGAGGAGGATCAACTGGACGGGACCAATTTCAGAGCCAACGCTGTCAAGGACCGCGGGCGTCAGGGGCATGCCCGTCATCACGAAAACCGGACCATTCTTGCCCCGCCTCCGTTCGGCGGCGGCGAGCCAGAGTTTCCCTTCGAACTCGACAAGGCCCGAGAAACGGTCGGTGCCGGGCTTGAGTAGCTGCTGGCCGCGATCCAAGAAGACCTGCAGGTCCATACCCCTATCACGAGCAGCCGAGAGCAGGCCCGAGATTCCAGGGTGGGTCAGAACCCCTTCGCCGATAGAGGCGCCACCCTTGGCCCCGGTCGCTTCGATCGCGTCCGAGATTGCGTCCGTGTCCGTGGCAATGGTGCTGATGCGGTCGTTCAACTGGTCACTGAGAAGATGCGCCCCAAACTGCAGGTAGAGGAGGTAGCCGCCGACAGCGGCCATGGCAAGCAACAGGACGACGGGAACGACAGCAATGAACAGGTAGGCGACGATCAGGCGACTTCGCAGACGCCAAAGAAGCTGCGTCCGAACCCAGGGCAGGATGCGAATCGCGAAATAAAGAACCGCGAGAAAAACCAGGAAGCCGACGAAGGACGTGAACGGAATCGGGCGGCCCAGAGCGGCGAGGACGCGGAGGAGAATGTAGAGCAGCAGAACGGCGAGCGAAATCCAGTCGAGCGGCGAGAGCCGCCGCAGCATCACTCCGAAACGGCGCGAGGAAATTCGGGTCACGGAATTTGATCTCGAGGAAAGCGGGCGTCGAGGGCCAGCGACTGGCTACCGAAACGCCCGGACCAATTTACCACGGAGCGCGGGAACTATCTGCTCCGGTCCTGCTACTTCGAGGCGCGGGCTTTCTGCACGCGGCTGTGATGACGGCTATAGGTGAAGTAAATCACGAGGCCGATGACCAACCAGATGATCAGGCGGGCCCACGTTTCCTTGCCGAGGCTAAACATCATCAGGAGTGAGACCGCGATGCCGGCAATCGGCGTAAACGGAACCCACGGAGCAACGAAGGCGCGGGGCACGTCCGTGCCGCGCCTGCGGAGAACCCACACGCCGGCGCAGACGATTACGAAGGCGAGCAGCGTGCCGATCGAGACCAGTTCGCCGAGAACGTTGATGGGGGTGAGAGCGGCGACGGTAGCGACGCAAACGCCGACCAGGATCGTCGAGATGTACGGTGTGCGGAATTTCGGATGCACCTTGCTGGCCCACTGCGGCAGGAGGCCGTCCTTCGACATCGAGAAAAACACGCGAGACTGCCCGAGCAACATGACCACCATGGTGCTGCTGAGGCCGCAGATCGCTCCGAGCTTGACGAGACGGCTGCCCCACGCAACGCCCGTCATGTCGATGCCGATCGCGATGGGGTCCGGCACGTCGAGGGAGGTGTACTTGACCAAGCCCGTGAGCACGACCGCCACCAGAATGTACAAAATCGTGCAGATAACCAGAGAGCCGAGAATGCCGATTGGCATGTCGCGCCTGGGATTCTTCGATTCCTGGGCCGCTGTGGAGACCGCGTCGAAACCGATGTAGGCGAAGAAGATGATGCCGGCGGCAGTGGCGATTCCAGACCAGCCAAAATTCCCGTAGTGCCCCGTGTTGGCGGGCAAGAACGGGGTCCAGTTCGCCATCGCTTCCGCATGATGCCCCATGAGGTAATTCATGCCCAAACCGAGGAATATGAGCAAGACGCAGACTTTGACGATGACGATGAAGGAGTTGAAATTCGCGGATTCCTTGATGCCGATGACCAGAATTGCGGTGACCATCAGAATGCCGAGGAACCCGAAGAGGTTGAAGGAAGAATACTGATGCGGGAGGGTCCCGGGGTCGATGTGGTTCAGGTCGAGCATTTTCTGGAATTGCGCGGTGAGGCGTTCCCAATGGCCGTTGTAGAACAGGAATACGGTTCCGGGCGCACCGGCCCACTTGGGCGAAAGACGGATGCCGAAGTCGCCGAGAAAGCTGAGCACGTAGCCGCTCCATCCACTGGCAACGGTTGCGGCGCCCAAGGCATATTCGAGAATCAAGTCCCATCCGATGATCCAGGCGATGAATTCCCCGAGGGTCGCGTAGCCGTAGGTGTAGGCCGAGCCAGCAACGGGAATCATGGAGGCAAACTCAGCGTAGCAAAGACCCGCGAACACGCACGCAACGGCCGCCAACGTGAATGAGAGCACAATCGCAGGGCCGGCATGGTTCGCAGCAGCGGTTCCCGTGAGCACGAAAATGCCGGTGCCGATGATGGCGCCGATTCCGAGCGAGATGAGGTTCGTCGGCCCCAAAGCCCGGCGGAGGGAGTGCTCCCCCGTCTCCATCGACTCGTCCAGGATCAGGTTCAACGGCTTCGTCGCTAACAGCGGACTCGCCATTCGTGCCTCCTATTGGGTTTGGTGCGCCTGCCGGATGCGCCTATGCTGGCCCCGAGCGTGACACCTTCGCGACCGCCAAGTAGTCGCGCGCGCGCTGGGCGGGGTCGGGCGCCGCAGCCAAGTCCCGAATCACAGCAACCGAATCCGCCCCAGCGCGAAAGATGTCTGCGGCAGACTCTATAGTGATTCCGCCGATTGCCACAAGGGGTTTTCGCGTCAATTTGCGCGCCTCGCGCAAGAAATCGATTCCAACAACCGGGTCGGGATTCTGCTTTGTAGCCGTCGGGAAGATGGGCCCCACTGCTATATAGTCTGCCGAAGTTCCGGCCGCCTCGCGCAATTGAGCGAGGTTGTGTGTCGAAATGCCCACCCAACGGCCGGTTCCGCAGATCGCGCGAGCCGCTTCGACGGGCAGATCTTCCTGGCCGACATGGACACCGCCAGCGCCAGCCATTGCAGCAACGTCCGGGCGATCGTTGACGACGAGGCGAACGCTCGTGGACGTGAACAGCACGATCAGGCCGCGGGTTTCCTCGAGCAGGCGTCGAGCGGAGGCACGCTTGTCACGGAGCTGAATCAGGCCGACGCCAGCTGCAGCCAGCTTCGCTGCGAATTCGGCCAGCGGCACCTCGATCAGAGCGGGGTCGAGAATGGCGTACAACGAAGGAAACAAGCTGCAGCCTCCGCTATTTCGCTTCCACGGCAGCAGCTCGATCGAGGAAGTGGGTATCGAACTTGCCGGCGATGAAGTCCGGGTCAGTCAGGATGCGCTTCTGCAGGGGGATGGTCGTCTTGATTCCCTCCACGACGAAACCGTCGAGGCCCCGATTCATGCGCGCAATCGCTTCGGCACGGTTGTGACCGTAGGCAATCAGCTTGGCGATGAGAGAGTCATAGTAAGGCGGAATCACGGCGTCGGCGTAAACGGCGGTGTCAACGCGGATCCCCGGGCCGCCGGGAACTCGAAAGGCGGTGATCCGGCCAGCCGAGGGCTTGAAGGTGTCCGGGTCTTCGGCGTTGATCCGGCATTCGATGGCGTGCCCGCGGAACTGAAAATCACCGACAACATTGTGAATCGTTTCTCCAGCCGCGAGACGTATTTGCGACTTCAGCAAGTCGAGGTCCGTGACCATCTCCGTCACGGGATGTTCCACCTGGATTCGCGCATTCATTTCGATGAAGTAGAGCTTTCCGTCCTCGTCGCGGAGGAATTCGACGGTGCCGGCACTCGAATAGCCGATCTTTCGCAGGGCATCGACGACCTGTTTTCCGACTCGCTGGCGTGTGGCGGCGTCGAGGGCGACAGAGGGCGATTCCTCGAGCACCTTCTGGTGCCTGCGCTGCAGCGAACATTCGCGCTCACCCAGATGAATCACGTTGCCATGGCTGTCGCCCAGCACCTGAAACTCGATGTGCCGCGGACGTTCGATCAGCTTCTCCATGTAGACGTTCGGGCTGCCGAAGGCTTGCTCGGCCTCGGCACGGGCGGTTTGAAAAGCAGGAATCAGCTCGCGTTTGTTGCGAACGATGCGCATTCCGCGACCGCCGCCGCCTTCCGCAGCCTTGATCATCAGCGGCAGACCGATCTCCGCGGCGGCTTTCTTGGCGGCTTCCTCGTCCGGGACAACACCGGCGCTTCCGGGAATGATGGAGAGGCCGGCGCCGGCCATCTCCTGACGGGCGCGGTCCTTCTCGCCCATGAGCCGGATCACCGAAGGCGAAGGCCCGATAAAGGTGATGTGCGAGGCTTCGCAAACCTCGGCAAAATTGGCGTTTTCGGAGAGGAAACCGTAGCCGGGATGGATCGCGTCAACATTGGCGATTTCGGCGGCGCTGATCACCTGGGGAATATTGAGATAGCTGTCGCTCGAGCGCGGCGGCCCGATGCAGATCGCTTCATCGGCGAAGCGAACGTGCAACGAATTGCGGTCGGCCTCGGAATAGACGGCTACCGTCTGGACGCCGAGTTCCCGGCAGGCGCTGAGAATGCGCAGCGCGATTTCACCGCGGTTGGCAATCAGGATTTTCCGGAACATTTTGGCCAGGGGGTCGACTATTTCCGACGGTGCGGGTGAATGCCAAAGAGGGGCTCGCCGTACTCGACCGGATGCCCGTTCTCGACGAAGACTCGCACCACATCGCCCGCCACATCCGACTCGATTTCGTTCATCAGTTTCATCGCCTCGATGATGCACAGCACGTCACCCGCCTCCACGTGAGCGCCCACGGAGACGAAGGACTTGGCATCGGGACTCGGCGAGGCGTAAAAGGTGCCGACAATCGGCGACTTGACCACGTGCAGGTCCTCCAGGCGCGCCGCCTCCAGAGCGGCCTCCCTTGGGGGGGCGGAGGCGCCTTCAGAGGACGCAGGGGACGGCGGCGCTGCGACCACGATGTCGGAAGCCGGGACGGGGCGGAACGCGGCCTGCGTCGACGCTGAGGGCTTCTTCAGGCGGATCCGGAGGCCATTGCGCTCGTACTCGAACTCCTCGAGGCCGTGCTTGTGCATGAAGTCGAGGACTCGTTCCACCTCGGGAAGGTCCACACCCTTGGTGCGGGCTTCCGATTCGGGCTGAGTCTTGGGGTTTTTTGCCATCTACAGTTCGAGAAGTTCCCTGGGAGCGGAAGTCAAGTCGTCGGCACCCTTTGATGTTACAACGACGTCGTCCTCGATTCTAATACCACCAAAGCCCTCGACATAAACGCCGGGTTCGACGGTGACGACCATGCCCTCTTCCAGCACCGTTTGGTCGCCGCGGCCGAGCCGGGGGGCCTCGTGAACCTCAAGGCCAAGCCCGTGGCCGGTGCTATGCGTAAAGATGCGAGCCAAGCCGCTCTTCTTCAGGACCTGCCGAGCAGCGGCGTCCACAGCTTGCGCCAGCACGCCCGGGCGGATGGCACTCTTCGCAGCTTCCTGGGCTTGTAGGACGGCGCGATACATGCGCCGCACTTCGGCAGAGGCCCGTCCCAGGAAGACAGTGCGAGTCATATCACTGCAATAGGCGCGGAGTATAGCACCCTGGTCAAGGACCACCAAGTCGTTTTTCCTGAGCAGCTTGGAGGTGGGGCAGGCGTGCGCCCAAGCCGAGCGGGCGCCAGAGGCGACGATCGTTTCGAACGAGGGACCGGAGGCTCCAAGACCTTTCATGCGGTACTCGATCTCGGCCGCGACGTCGAGTTCTGTGACACCGGGCTTGATGGTACGGACGGAGTCGCAGAAGACCTTGCTGATGAGTTCGGCGGCCCCCCTCATGAGAGAGAGCTCGCCTGAGTCCTTGATTGCCCGGAGCTTCTCGACGAGGCCGGCGGCCGGTACCCAGTGGAGCCGCCGGCCCACCAGGCGCGCGAGCGATTGCTGCTGGGCGACGGTCATCTGGGTGGGCGAGTACGCCACGGAAATGCGGCCCCGACGGCTGATTGTAGATATCGCGGCAGCCGCAGAGACAAGGAGCGGCCCCTTGGCAATCTGGACTCGCGCCCCCTGGACTTCATCCCTGGCCTGGAATGTGTAGCGGCTGTCGGTGAATAGGACGCTCCGGCCGGGCTGGACCAGCAGGAGGGCGGCGCTGCCGCTAAAGCCGGTGAGATAGAGAATATTCGGAAGATGGGTGACGAGAATCGCGTCTGCGCGGAGGTCTGAAAAACAAAGCCGGAGCCGATCCATCCGGCTCCGGCTTACGAGTTCCGATTTCGCGGCTAAGCTAACTGACGCCTTCTCCAAATGCCAGCGTCAAGTTAGCCCGGCAGGATGCGCGGCGTCAAGAAGAAGAGCAGTTCCTGCGCCGTGGAGTTCACGGTTGAGTGTTTGAACAGATTGCCGATGACCGGCACGCTACCCAGCACCGGCACCGCCTGAATGTCGGTTCGCTGTGACGAAACGATGATTCCGCCGACGACGACGGTCGCGCCGTCGTTGACGGTCACGCGTGTCTGGGCCGACTGCGTGTCGATAGCCGGGATGCCCTGGACGCGCGGAATGGACTGGTCGATCTGGTCGTTCTCGACAGTCACGTCCATGTAGATCGTGCCGTCCTTCGTAATTTGCGGCGTGACGTCGAGTTCGAGCACCGCATCGACGAACTGCACCGAAACCGTGTTGTTGACGATGGTCTGCACCGGAATCTTCGTGCCTTGCTTGACCGTCGCCTTCTGGTTGTTCTGCGTGATGATCTTCGGCTTCGAGAGCAGCTTGCCGACGCCCTTTTCCTCAAGCGCGTTGATGACGTAGTCGAGCGCGAAGTTGGTGGACGCGAACAGGTAGGCCACGCCGCTCGTCGGAACGCTGCTTCCAAGGTTCGTGATCAATGGCAGCTTGTTTCCGCTGCTCGAGCCGCTGCTGGAACCACTGCCGACGAAATATCGCGGAGATGGCGAGAATGTCGTCTCAGACTGGCCTACGCTGCCCGTGCCGCCGAACGAGCTGTTTCCCGAAGAGGTTGAAATACCAAGAATGTTGCCGATTTCGCGGTCAAACGAGCGGTTGGCAGCCACAACGCGGGCTTCGATCTCGACCTGCTGCGATTTGCGGTCCAATTGGCGAAGCAGGTTGTCGATCACCGGAAAGACGGTCGGGACGTCGCGAATGATCAGAGTGTTGGAGCGATCATCCGAGAGAATATCGCCGCGCGACGACAGGAATTTCTTGAGCGTTGAGGCCATGTCCGCAGCCTTGGCATAGCTCAGGACGCGCGTGGTGGTAACCACGTCGGCTGCCTCAGCCTGCGCCTTGGCCAGGTCACGGGTTTCTTCGGCTTCCTTCTTCACCGTCTCCTTGGTGGCGATCCGGAGAACGTTGCCGTCGAGCTGCTTGTCCAGGTCATTGTTGTGGAGAACAATGTCGAGCGCCTGATCCCACGGCACATCATCGAGAACGATCGTGAGCGTCCCCTTCACATTGGGGTCGAGTACGACGTTCAGACCGCTAATCTCATGGATTAGGCGGAAAAAGTCGCGGAGATCGACGTCTTTCAGGTTCACCGAAATCGGTTCACCGGAATAGCGCGACGCCGCCGGAGCGGGTGCCTGCGCTTCGGCCTGCCGAGGAGCCGGGCTAGCTGCCGGCTGCGTCAGCGGGTTCGCGGAAGGAGCCGCGGGAGTCTCCTGCGGGGGATTGCTTGCGCTGCTGGAAGCAGCAGCCGCCTGGGACGCCGCCTGCGTGGCAGCCGCACCTTCCTGTTGCTGAGGCTTGTCAGGTGCCGGAGCAGCCAGGGCCGACGACGTGTGCGTCAGCGCCGCCGGAAGAGCTGCCGGCGGAGCCGGAATGGGAGCCTGGACAGATGCGGTTTCGACTGGCGCCGGTTTGGGAGCTTCCGTCTTCGTCGTCACCACGTTTGCGGGCGCCTCGACAGGGGCTGACTTTACCGCCCCGGTTCCGGGCGCGAAAGCCACGGTCACATCGTTGCCTTTGGCACTGATGTTGTAGCGCGCCGGCTCGCGGAGATCGATCACGACGCGAGAAACCTCCGGCGCGAACTGGGCCAATCGAATCTCACGCACGGGCTCAAGGTTGCTCGCTATGTGCTTTGTAGAGGTCTTCAAGTGCGACGACTGGAAGTCCAGGACCAGACGCTCGGGGTTCTGCAAACGGCTCGCGTGGTAATTCAGAGGCCCGGACCCAGTGACGTTAACCTCGGTCTTGTCTCCCGCCTGTGAAAGTGTGACCTGTTGGATGGCTTGAACGCCCGCGACCGCCACCGGCGCGTCCGAAGACTTGGCCGATATGGGCTTGAGAGTTGCAGCGGTGCTGCCATTGGACGCCGGCGAAACGAGCAGGGCCAAGGTCTGAGAATCGGCCCTCTCAATGCGCGGCTCAATGCCGCGGCTCAACAGAATTTCGAGACGGACGATGGGCTTCTCCCCGGCCGAGTATGTGGTTTCGCGGTAGCCCTTCACCAGGTCGGACGCGACCGTCTGGTCCCCTGCCGGATCCCCGGCCGAAACGCCGCTCAGGTCGAGCACGTAGAGGCTCTCGCTGGGGCGATAAGTGGTGTACTCGAACGGAGCGTTGGCCTGAGCTTCCAAGCGGACGACGCCGTCGTGCACCACGGCCTTGACATGCACTACCGGCACATCGCTCGCCGACAGAGTTCCGTTCGCAAAAACCAGGCCTGCCGCGACCAGCGCAGTCAAGCCCCACGTGCGCCACATGATCCTCATTGCTGCTCTCCTGCACTCGGGTAGATTCGCTTCGTCACCAACCGCTCGACTGGCTTCCCGAAGGCATCTTTGGAATTTTCCTTGAACGTCACGCCGTCCAGGCCGATCTTTTCCACATCCCCGTCATACAGATGGTCACCTTCACGAACGAAATAGACGCGCTGCTCCGGATTCGAGACCACCGCGATCATGCCGTTCGGCGACTGCACGGCGCCGTCGACGCGAACGGTGGAGATCACCAAGCCCGCCTTGCCTGGCGGCAAATGCTCGCCCCCTCCCGCCTTCGGGACGTTGATCAGAGGCAGGAACGGGTCACGCCTGTTTGCGACCGGCTCGGCCTGATCCCCAGAGGGAGCTGCCGACTCTGCCGGCGCACCGGCCGGCGCGCTGGCAGGTGCTGGCGCGGGCGCTGCCGGTTTTGCGGCCTTGGCCGCCTTCTTTGCCGCTTTCTTGGCGGGTTTCTGCGGGGGCGTGCCCTGGGCATTCAAACCCGGTGCTATGCCCAGCGCGAGCGCCAACAGAGCCAAATTCACGCATCTCTTTGCCAGTGTCATGGTCTTCGCCTACCGCCTTGCCGGACCGCTCGTCGGCGTCGGAGCCGTTTCAGTTGACTTCGTAAAGAACGTCGTAATTGTGAAGGTCCCGGTCACAGAAGTACCGGGCGCCATATGGAATCTGCCAACCGTATTCGTGTTGACAGCAGCCAGCTTGAGATCGCCCACATTGATGATGCGGGAGAGCCGACCCAACTGCGCGAAAAAGTCCAGGACGGCGTAATACGGGCCATCCGCCTCAATCTCGAAGGGCATCTCGAAGTAGTACTGTTTGCTGGCGATGGGCTTGGCAGTGAGGTGACGAATCGAAACGCCGGACGTCACCGCCGCGCGCTGGACCATCAGGATGAACTGATCCGTTTGCTTCTCTTCCGGAACGATGGTCTGGAGCGTGGCGAGCTGCTTTTGCAGCGCATCCATGTCCGATTGCAGCTCAGCCCGCCGCTGTTTGTAGAGCCGGAGCTTCGCAACATCCTGCTCGAGGGGCTTCAAATCCGCCTGAGCGTTCTCGAGGTCCGTGCGGACATTTCGCACTGGCGAACCCGGAACGTAAAAGCCGGCGACCACGATCACGAACGCGAGCGCCACATAGAAAACCGCCTGCAGGGGCCAGGGCCAATCTCGGAAGCTAGTTCCCATGATTAGCTCCTCCCCTTGGCGCCGGATTGCGGTGTCTGAGACGAGCCGGTCGGCTGAGCTTTCGGAGGCGCCGACGCGGGCGCCGCAGTGGCATTAATGGTAGCCGTCATTTTGAAGTCGAAGGTCTGCACCGACTTGACGATGTCGTCTTCCTTGGCCTCGGTGATCTCGACCTTGTCGAAGTAGCCCGATCGCTTGAGCTGTGTGATGAAATTCGCGACGGCGTTGATCGAACCCGCCTCGCCTTCGAAGTTCAGGGCATCCTGCTTGCGTTCCAAGGAGGTGAGCCACAGGCTGTCGACGCGGACCACCGTGTTGGCAACCATCTGAAGAAGTTCCTGGCCGCCGGTGCGATTCCGCTGCAGCGTCTCGATAACGTCGATCCGCTGCTGGAGCACAGCCTTCTCGCGCTCGAACTGCTCGACCTCGCTCTTGATTTGCTCAAGGCTGGCCTTCTCGGCTCGCAGGGCGGAGATACGGGCGTTGGTATCGTCGAGCTGCTTTTTCTGCTGGAAGTAGGTGATCCCCAGCACGACAACGGCTAGACCCAGGGCAGCCACCAGGAAAATGATCTGAACGGTCGCCTCGAGCGGCACCGCCTTCTTAGCAGCTTTCGGCCGAGCTTGACCCAGTAAGTTGATCCGAATCATGGCGTG
This sequence comes from Candidatus Acidiferrum sp., assembly GCA_035517015.1. GTDB lineage: Bacteria > Acidobacteriota > Terriglobia > Acidiferrales > UBA7541 > Palsa-295. The sequence goes on from DATIZQ010000116.1 coordinate 60,840, forward strand.
TCAAAACTCCTCAGCGCCAAACCGACGGCAATGGCCAGGCGCGGCGCCAACTCGCGAAGCATGCTTTCGTCGTGACGCCCGGGGTTAATCGAGATTTTCCGGAAGGGGTACAACTCCTCAACCGGCATGGCGAACTCTTCCTTCAGCAGTTCAATGAGGCCAGGAACGCGCGCCGTGCCTCCGGCAACGTAGATGCGGCGGATGTTTTCGCCACTGGCCGTTGCGCGGAAGAAGTCGAACGTTTTCTGAATTTCGAGAATCAGGATGTCCGAGACGGAGCGCAGGATGGCCGTTCTCTGCTCTTCGCTGACTCCCGCCAGGGTGCCGCCCATCTTGAGTTTTTCGGCGTCCTCGAAGCTCAGATCCAGCTCTTTCTGGAGCGCGTCCGTATACTGATTTCCTCCCACCGACACGTCGCGCGTGAAGAGCGGGGTCCATCCGCGAACGATATTGATGTTCATCACGCTCGCACCCACGTTCAGCAGGGCGACGACCTGCGAAGGGTCCGGCTCGTAGTTCATCTCGAAGCTGTTCTGCAGAGCGAAGGCATCGATGTCAACCACCATCGGCGTCTTGCCGGCCTGCGCCAGCACGTTCGTGTGGTTGAGAATCTTGTCCTTTTTTACAGCCACCAGCAGGACATCCATCTGGTTCTCGGTGGCTTCCAGAAGCTGATGGCTCAGATTGACGTCGGCAATGTCGAACGGGATATGCTGGCTCGCTTCGGCCTGGACCCGGTCGTACAGCTCTTCCTCGGTCATCAGCGGCATACTGACTCGCTTGACGATCACCGAATGCCCGGAAACCGATGTCGCCACATCCTTCGACTTGATCTTCTGCGCGTCGAATATCGAGATGATCTTTTCAGCGACGGAAGGAGCGTCCATGATGGCGCCGTCAACGACTGTGTCCTGGGCCAACGGCTCGAGGCCGAAGCTCACGAGTTCGTAACCCGACTTCGTCTTCTTCAGCTCAACGGCCTTGACCGAGCTCGAGCCAATATCAAGGCCGATCAGGGATTTTGTCTTGCCCAGATTAAGCATCGCGCGGCCCCTCACTCCTCACCCCGCCCCACTTCGCAGGACGGTTCCCGTTATACAAAGCTGCTGGTTAATTCCCGAACACCCGGTAAAGCTTCTGTCGCCGCTCTCCCCCGAACCCCATCGGGGCAGTTCGCCAGAGGCGCGTTCCGGTAGTACTGCTACGCCCGGTACGCTCCGCTTTCACCGTTTATTACATCCGCAACACCGCCTGTCAAGCAGCGTTGTTTTTTTGTGTGCTGTTGGTAAAAACCCAGTCCCAAAGGACAGGCGGGCCAAAAGTACAGGTAAAAGTACAGTAGCAAAGACTTTCGAGGCACGGCGGCGTGCGGGGCGTAACGCACAAAGCTTCGCCTTGTCTTTACTTTGCGACGAAAAAGTGAACGGATTCCTGGTCTCGAAGGGCCTTCGCGTTTACCGCCTGGACAACGAAGAATAGGGGAAGAGCCCTATGGCGAAGATGGATCAAGGCAGAAACCGAGCCGCCCTGACACGTTGACTTACAAAAATTGTCACCGACCTTGCCAGCAAATTCGACGAGCGAGATTGCACACGGGCGGCAGCGGCTCGCCGATTAGTGCAGCCCAACGGACCCGTGCACTGCTTCGATCAGCTTCCCCGAGTCGTATCCGATGCCGTTCTTGAACACGATTTCGACCTTCTCGACGTCCGCTATGTTCTCTGAGGGGTCGCCGTGAACCACAACGAGGTCGGCCGCCTTCCCCGGCTCGATTGTCCCGAGGCGGTCCGCTTGGCCAAGGAACTCCGCTCCGTTGTAGCTATAGATTCGGAGGGCCTCGATAGGTGTGAACCCCGCTTCAACGAGCAGCTCTGCCTCGCGCTGGTCTCCAAATCCGGCCAGAATCCCGCCGCCGCCTGTGGGGTCCTCCCCCGCCAGCAAAGTGCCACCGGCCCTCACGAACATACGCTCGAAGTCCATCTCCTTCTTGAAAACGGTGGCTCCCATCGCAATCAACGCTGGATTTGACGCGCTCCTGATTCGATTCCGCAGGTAATCAACTTGCGCCTCGGGGAGCATTGCGTCTAAGACTCGCTGGTCGAGCGGCGGCCGGTTGGGGACCATAGGCTCGAAAACCGGGAGCGTCGACGTGATCGCCACGTGATGCTCGACAAGATCGTGAATCATAGCTTGCACCGGAGCACTATCAAGGTCGAGCCCGGCCATGGTTGTGGCCGTCTCGCGTTGCGAAGGGCAAACATCCGGTTTCTTTCCGGGCACAAACTCCGTGTCCACCATGAGCCCGTGCTCCAGATTGTCAATTCCGATCGTCGCCGCCTCGCGAAAACCGACCGAGCAGAGATGTCCCGTTACCTTCAGACCGCGCTTGTGGGCCGCCTCGACTGCCGCCGTCAGCTCGGCGCGCGTGATGTTCATGTACGCCTTAAACGATGTGACGCCCTCGTCGGCCCAGTAGTTCACGGTTTTTCGCGCGTCATTCGCATCTTTCAGCACATGCATCTGGGGAGTGAAGGCGCCCTCGCCCTCTAGGTAGGGCCCCGTCACGTACATCTCCGGTCCTGCTATCTTCCCTGCGTCAATCAGGTGCTTCAATTCGAGGTCGGTGTAGGGTTCGAGGCTTCCACCTGTCCGAATCGTCGTTACGCCGGCTGCGAGATAGAGCTTCGGAAAGCTGAACGCCATTTCGTTGTAGATCGGAACGCGGCCGGAGGGATAGAAGATGTGCTCGTGCATGCCAACGAGTCCGGGGATCAGCGTGTAGCCAGCCAGATCCAGCGTTTGCGCATCAGACGGGACATTCGCCGCGTTGGCGTCGCCCAGCCACTGAATCTTTTCGCCCGCGATGATGACGGTCTGGTTTTCCTTCGCCGCCGCGCCGGTGCCGTCGAGCACGCGCACATGCGTCAAGGCCACAACCGGTGCGGAAACGCGCACGAAGCGTTGCACCTCGGGTGAGAGTGTCCGGCCTGATTGTGCCGGGGCGGAACGAACCACCGAAATCAGGGCCACAATCGACACCGCCGCGACCACCAGACCTCGCTTCATGGCTCCTCCTCTAACATTCATTCCTTACTTTTCCCCGTCGATCTTGAGCTGGCGCCAGAGTGCATCGATGCGTTCCTTGGTCGTCGCGTCCATCTTGATTTCGTCGGGCCAACGCCCGGAGTAGCCCTCCTCCGGCCATTTGCGCGTGGCGTCGATGCCCATCTTCGAGCCAAAATCTTGCCGGCGAGCCGCATGGTCAAGCGTATCGACAGGCCCCAGCACGAATTGGATGTCGCGCTCCGGGTCAATCGCACAGAGCGCTTTCCAGACGACTTCGTTGGGATTCTGCACGTCGACGTCGTGGTCCACGACTACGATGACCTTCGTGAACATAGCCTGGCCGAGAGACCAAATCGCATTCATCGTCTTCCGGGCATGGCCGGGATAGCTCTTCTTGATCGCCACGATCATCAAGTTCTGGAAGATACCTTCGGCGGGCATCGCCACGTCCACGATTTCCGGGTGCTGCATCTTCATCACGGGCAGAAAAACGCGCTCGATGGCGTGGCCGATGAAGTAATCCTCCTGCGGCGGTGGGCCAACGATGGTCGTGAGGTAGAGCGGGTCCTTGCGGTGGGTGATGCACTGTACGTGGAAGACGGGATACTGACCCTCGAGTGAGTAAAAACCAGTGTGGTCGCCGAAGGGTCCCTCAGTGCGAAGCTCTCCCAATTCCACATAGCCCTCGAGTACGATTTCCGCGTTTGCCGGAACCTCGAGATCAACGGTCTTGCACGTAACGAGTTCGACGGGCTCACGCCGCAGGAATCCCGAGAAGAGGAACTCGTCCAAGTCCGGCGGCACCGGAAGAATTCCTGCAAGACACGTCGCGGGATCGGACCCGATGGCAACCGCCACCTCCAGAGTGCCCTTGGGATTTTTCAACCGAGCGCTTCGGAAATGCTCCGCGCCGTGCTTCTGGGTCTGCCAATGCATCCCGGTCGTGCGTTCGTCGAACACCTGCATCCGGTAGCAGCCCACGTTACGCTTCCCTGTTTCCGGATTCTTCGTGATCACCATCGGCCAAGTAATGTAGCGCCCGCCGTCCTGCGGCCAGCACTGCAGGATGGGAAAATCGAAGAGCGAGAACCCCTCCGTCTTTACCACTCCCTGGCAATCGCCGCTGTGGACGCTCTTCGGGAAGAATGAGCCAAGCTCCGCGAGTTTCGGCAGCATCTTCACCTTTTCGAGAAGGCCCTGCGGCGACTGCATGTCAAGGAAGGAGCGAACGCGATCCGCCACTTGGTCCAGTGAATCGACTTCGAGCGCCAGATTCATGCGGCGCTCACTCGCAACAAGATTCGTAACAGCGGGAATGCGCGAGCCGCGAGGCTTCTCGAAAAGCAAAGCCGGCCCGCCCGCCTTCACGGCTCGGTTCGTAATCTCCGTGATTTCGAGCACCGGGTCGACCTCAACTGAAACCCGCCGCAGTTCGTCGTTCTTTTCGAGCTTGCGCAGAAAATCCCGCAGGTCGCGATACGCCACTACCCCTCCCAGTCCAAGGACGGCCGTAATCGTTCTTGAGCCGCCCAACTCTAACACGGAGCCATCGGCATCGCGAGTTAACCGCCAAGCTGCTACATGCCAGTTAGAATGCCCCGGTAAGACACTGCTTTTTCCGAAACGGCACACATGCCCGCTCAACGGCTTCCGTGCTCTGCCCTGCGCGGAACATTAAGATCGTTCATTAAGTCCTGCTAATCCGATAGGTTGCCCCCGCTCAACCGCTTGCGGCATGTCAACAGGTCTATTCGGGCGGCAAATTGCACTACCCCCTGCGAGACCGCACCTCAAGGCAGTGTCTACCGGCACAGCCCGTTGGGGTCTCTTTCGGCGAACCAAATGGCGCCGGCCGTTGAAACGCACGGCGCGGGATTGGAACCGATGATCGCAAGCATTATCTTCGTACTCAGCATCGGAGCTCTCGGACAGTTCGCGGTCGCGTACTGTCGGACTCTTCTTTCGGCCTACGGCAAGGTCGAGTTGTCGGAGACTACCTGCGAGGTCACAGGTCTCGCTTCCGGCACTTGCACCGCAGCCGACTTCAACGGCCTGATGGAGCTGGTGCGTCTCGCGCCCGAGTTGCGAGACGACGCGACCGAGATCCGCATTGTCAGAGCCTATCGCTGCTTGACGTGCCTCGCCTCGAAGCTGGTGTCTCCGTTCTCGCGAAGCGCGTCCCAGTGGTTCGACCGCGAGCTCGCGCGCTGCTCGTACTTTGCGGCGGTCACGCTCGATCGCCGTTTGGCAACGACGGCCCACTAAGGTCGCCGATCATTCTCTTGGCCTTGCCCCTGCCCAAAATACCTGCGACGCCGCTTCTTGCCCCGCAGTCGTGGCAATGCTATCCTTCGTTCGGCTCATCACAAGCGGGCGTAGTTCAATGGCAGAATAGAAGCTTCCCAAGCTTCGGACGTGGGTTCGATTCCCATCGCCCGCTCCATCTATCGCCAATATTCCTGCCGATTCGGCTGAGCGTCAGTGGACTAGAACCGGCTCTTCCTCTACGTGTTGCTCGACCGGCAGTTCGACAGCCTCAATCTCCGGTGCTGGCGCGGGAATCCTCGGCTTCGCCCTGGGATTTCTAAGGCCAAAGACGAAGGGCACCATAACAAGAAACATGATACCCATGATCCAGAACGCCTCTACGAAGGCCAGCATGGAGGCGTGCTGCTGGACGACGCCATAGATGGCGGCTAACGCTCGGCGGGACGCAGTGTAGGTATCGGCTCCTTGAACGTGAAACCAGACCTGCATCTGTTGCAGCATCTGCCTCGTTTGGACATTGCCCGTGCTGATCTTCTCCGCCAGATGGCTCTGGTGCATCTGCGTGCGACGCACAAGAAACGTCGTCATGATGGCGATGCCGAGGCTGCCGCCAATGTTCCGCATCAGGTTGAAGATGCTGGTGGCATTTCCCATGTTCTCTTTCGAGATACGAGACATGCTGCACGCCATGAGCGGAATGAAAAGAAAGCTGAGCGCCATTCCTTGCACCACTTGAGGCCAGAGAATGTCCTGGTACCCAGCGTTCAGGTTGAGATGCGAAAAATCAAACATGGTGACGGAGCCCAGCACGAGACCGATGACGAGCAATCGCCGCGGATCGGTTTTACTGGTCAAGTAGCCCGCCAACGGAGTGGTGGCAAGAGATCCGATGCCGCGGGGCGAGAGCGCGAGCCCTGCTTGGTAAGCCGGGTAACCCAACAGTGTCTGAAGATAAATCGGGAGCAAGACGAGACTGGCATAAAGGAGAAATCCCAGAAGACTGATCAGAAAGACCCCGGTACTGAATGCACGTTCGCGCAACGCGCGCAAATCGACCACCGGGTGAGACGTGGTCAATTCGCGAATCACAAACAGCACGAGCCCGGCCACACATAGCGTCGCGAAAAAGCGGATGTAGTGAGAGGAGAACCAGTCTTTGCGCTGTCCCGTATCGAGGACAACCTGAAGCGTGCCGACTCCAAGCGCGAGAAAACCGATGCCCCAGAGATCGACCCGGCCTGCGGCGCGCCGGATGTATGGCGGATCGAAGACGAACCGATTCATCATCAACAACGACAGGACGCCAACCGGGAGATTGAGATAGAAAATCCATCGCCACGTATAGTTGTCCGTTATCCAGCCGCCGAGTGTCGGCCCCAGGATCGGCGCCAGCAGTATGCCGATTCCGAACGCAGCCATGGCCTGGCCATGGCGTTCCCTCGGGAAAGTCTCAAGCAGGATCGCTTGGGCAAGTGGCTGCAACCCCCCACCGGTGAGCCCCTGGAGGACACGGAAGAAGATCAACATTTGCAGGCTCGTGGCGAATCCGCAGCACAGCGACGTGATCGTGAACCCGGCCACACAGGTCAGCAGGAGCCTTTTGCGACCCATGTAATTGGCCAGCCATCCGGACATGGGCAGAATGACAGCGTTCGAGACAAGGTAGGATGTGACCACCCATGTCCCTTCTTCCACGGTGGCGGAGAGGTTGCCGGCGATGTGGGGGATGGAGACGTTAACGACTGTGGTGTCGAGAATCTCCATGAAAGTCGCCAGCATCACTGAGAATGTGACGACCCAAGGATTAACGCTGCGGTGATCCTTTCCCGCCGGGTTTGTGATTTCCGGCATCCTTCGACCTTCTCTGCCCTATTTTTCCCGCACGCTGGGCCCAACGGCTGTGCGGTCCGTCACAATGCCTTGTGCTGGCAGCCCCCGCGGGCCACTCCTGCGCGTGTGCCATCTCCACAGAGCCGCCCCCCCCTCGCGCGGCAACGTGATCTGCGACACGGCATCATGGCAGGTCTGCGGTAGCCTGCCCGTTCCGGGAATGCCTCACACAGTCGGAGTCGGAATTCCGTCCGGGAAGAAACGACTGCTGGCATGACCCTACATGGGTTCGTGCCACTTAAGTCACAACTGGCCCTTGGTCGGATTCCGCTCACACAGAACCGGGGGATAAGATTCGTCCATGAAGATCAAATTGTCTTGGATTGTCCTGGGGCTGACCCTTATCGCGGTCGCCGGCATAGTGATTCCCAGAATCAAATACTGGATGCCCTCGTCGCCCAGTGCCTCAGAACCGGCACGGCCAGAGCAGAGCAGTCCCGAAGCGACTGTTAACGCCGTGTTCCAGATGACGGATCAAGGGGATGTGGGGGACAACCCAAAGGAGGCGCTGGACGATCGCCTCAATGATGCGCACCTGCTTGAAGGAAAGAATATGACGCCGGACGAGGCAAGGTTCGCTGGTCTATTCTGGGACAATCAGCGCAGCGCGGCCGTCTATGACTATGTCAGAGCTCAACTGACCAAATCGGCGACGATAACAGGCAGCACCCCCAACGGCGATTCCGCAACCGTGAATGTTTCAGTCCAAATCTTCCCAGATAACAGTCAGGACTGGGTGGCTTCTACTTGCACCATCGAACTCAAGAGGCGGGGGCCTAACTGGTATGTCGACGAGCTGAAGTCCCAGCGTTTCCCCAACGGAGTCTACGCAGCATTCAAACAACGAGTGGGCGCACTGGGGTCAGTGCGGTAGGGGGCGCGAAGCCTTACCTGGCCTTACCGGCTATCGTAAGGCCGATTCCCGCAGCAAAGCCTGGCACCTGCCCTCATCGGCTGTGAGCCGACCTGCTCCGGCACATTTCAGAAAAGCGTCTCGATCGCGGAGAAGAGCTTGCAGTTGGTGTCGCCGTCCGCGCTCGCAAATGCATCCACGAACTTCGTGGCTTTATCCACATATCCTTTCAACTTCTTGTAGAGCTTGTAGTACGACTTGATCTGCTTGAACTGAGCGGACGAGAGCAGTTTTCCGATTTGGAGGTCCGCCAGACCGATATCAAACTTCAGCTTCGGGATCACGTCGTTGAGCGTATCGACATAGACCTGCGCGGCCGCCCGGCCCATCTCCTGGAAGCCCTTGATGATCATGTCGTTGCCCAGGTTATACAGCGCCATCGCCCCGCCAAACTCATCCGCGCCAATCAGGTCCAGGGCGACATCCTGCAACTGATATCCCGGATTGATCAGGCAGAAGATGCATTTCGCCGCCGTGATGCCGAACTTGATGACGTTCTGGTTGTAGGTGAAGTCGATGTCGATGTCGATGTCGATGCTGATCGAGATCGAAATCATGTCGAACTGCTGACCGGTAGGATCCTTGTGATTGACAGGATCGACTCCCGCATACAGATATCTGTGCAGACTTACCGGGTCCATCAAATCGCCGAGATAGGGATCGATGGTCAGGAAACGGCCCGTAACCGGGTTGAGATAACGAGCCCGCAGATAGTAGGTATGGAGATCGGGATCGAATTCCTCGCCGGTATAGAGGTAGTTGTTCGGCGTAGCGCCGCTTGAGTGAAGCAGATTGCCGAAAGCGTCGTAATCGTACGTGTCCGTAACTGCGCCCGATGTGTCGGTCAGTGCGCGAACGGAGCCCTGACCGTCGTACACGTAGAAGTTCGTGAACGTCGTGCTCGAGCTCGAAACGAATTCAACCTGGCTGATCCGCTCAAGACCGAACACGTACTTGCCCGTATTGCCGTTCGAGGACGACCAGCTGATCACCTGCGCGTAGCCTGTCGGGTTTTGATCGTCCACAAAGTACGTGGTCGTAACGCCGCCGGCGGTCTTCGCTACGCGGTTGCCATCGCCGTCGTAGACGATGGTCACACCGGCGCTATTCTGGACCAGGTGGTTTTCAAAATCGTAGCCATTGGTTACGCCCCCGGACGCGGTGGTGTTGCCGTTCGCATCGTAGGTGTCCGTACTGAGGCGATCGTCGGAGTTGTAGGTGAACGAACCCGCACTCACTCCGGCCAGCGTGGATGTCGTTTGCAACCGATTGCCGACTGCGTCGTAGGTGTAACCGACGGCGCCGTTCGGGCCCACGGTCGCCCCAGAAACCGTCTCGCTCATCAGGCGGTAGATATTGTCGTAGGTGTACGCGACACGGCGGCCGCTCAATTCTGTGACGCCGGTGCGATGTCCAGCCGCCTCGAGCGTGTAGGCGTAGCTTGCTACGTGAGTCGCCGCCTTGTTAACTGCCAGATTGGTGAGGCGATTCAACGTGTCGTAGGTGTAGTTGTGCGTGACTCCGTTGGGGTATGTGGCGGTCGAGAGGTTGCCCGCCGCATCATACGTAGGACGTCGCACCCGTACTCGCTTCCGTGACCGTCTCCAACCGGTTGTCGCCGTCGTACGAATAATCGGTCGTCAAGCCCGTCCCGGTTTGGATTTGCGTCAGATTCCCCGCCGCGTCGCGCCCGTAAGTGAGATTTCCCTCCGGCGTCGTCTTGGCCGTGAGGCGATCGAGCTGGTCATACCCGTAGTTCGTTGTGCCGGTCACGTCCGTCATGGAAGCGCGCTTGCCGGTGAGCGTGTACGTGAAGCTGACGGTGGGGGCACCGAAACTCGCGTCCGGAGTCTTGGAAAGCAGCCGGTTCATCGAGTCGTAGGTATATGTCGTGGTCTTCCCGTTGAAATCCGTGTCGCTGAGTCGGTTGCCCGCTGCGTCGTACGTGAACGACTCGGTTTGCCCGGCCGGAAGCGTTCGGCTGGTCATATGGCCGACCTTGTCGTACTGGAGGGCCGTCACATGACTGTTAGCGTCCGTTTGGGAGATGCGGTTGCCGACCTCGTCGTAGCCGTACTTCGTTACATTGCTCAGGGCATCCGTAACCTGCGTCAGGCGTCCGAGCGAATCGTAGGTGAATTGCGTCACGCGTCCGGCCTGATCCGTCTTGCTGATCGTGCGGCCAACTGCATCGTATGCTGTGATGCTGGAAGTGGTATCGGGATACGTTGTCTTCGTCAACCGGTTGACGCCGTCAAACTGGTAGGCGATGGTATGCCCGTTTGCATCCGTCAGTGACGTTCGATTGCCGCCCGCGTCATACCCGAACGTGGTTGTGTTGTGCAGCGCGTCGGTCGTCTGCGTCATTCTTCCGGCTGCGTCATACGCATATTGCGTCACATTTCCGAGTTGGTCCGTGTCTGAGGTCTTCCTTCCGGCCGCGTCGTACCCAATCGATGCCGTCGAACCGTCGGGATACGACGTTTGAACCATTCGGTAGACGTCGTCATACACGTAGGTGGTTACGCGGCCCTCTTGGTCGGTCGTAGACGATTGATTCCCCATCGCGTCGTACGTGCTGCTCGCCGTCGTCCCGTCCGGATAGGTCGTCAGAACCAGCCGGCCTTCCGCATCGTATTGATACGTGGTGTCGTGCCCCAGCTGATCGATGTCCGCGCTCTTCTGACCGTTGGGTGCGTATTGAGTCTGAACGGTTGAACCGTCCGCGTAAGTCGTCTTGATGAGCCGGTTCATGCTGTCGTACTGATAGCCGGTGACCAGCGTCTGCGGCCCGCCTGAAGTCGTGCGCGTCGTGGTTTCCGTGAGCTTGTTCCCGTCGCCGTCATACGTGTAGGTGGTTACATGTCCCAGGGGATCCGTCATCTGGGTGACGTCGCCGAATGAGTCGTACGTGTAGTTCGTGATGTTCCCGAGCGGATCCTTGAATTGAGTCAAGAGCCCTTGCGAATTGTAAGTGTAGGTTCGGACGGCGCCGCTTCCGTCGGTCGAGGTCAAGAGGTTCCCGGTGGAGTCGTAGGTATTGGTCGTGACCTTGCCGTTAGCATCCGTGATCGTCAACGGCTCGTTCAGCGAGTTGTAGGTGTACCTAATGACGTGGCCAAGCGGATCTGTTTCCGAAAGCTTATTCTTGTTGGCGTCATAGGTGTAAGTAGTCGTGTGACCCAGCGGATCCGTCAACGTCAGTTGATCGTCGTTCGCGTCGAACGTCGACTGAGTGATTTCTCCCAGGGCGTCCGTCTTCGAGAGCACGTTGCCGTGCGAATCGTAGTTGTAGGCCGTCGAATTCCCCAGGGCATCCGTGTATGTCTCGGTGTTCGAGGCCACGTTGTTCGTGAAGTTGATCACGTTCCCGAACGCGTCGATTTGCTGGATCAGCCGGCCGGAGTCGTCATAGATGTTCCGGATCGGCTGCACGCCGCTCGGATCTTTGTACGAAATCAAGTCGTGCGCGCCGTCGTAATTAAACGTCGAGACGTCGCTCGCCGCGTCCGTATAGGTTGAAAGATCGCCTCCTGCCGAGTACGCATATTTCAAAACATTCCCGTTCGGGTCCGTGATTGTCTGAATCCGGTTCTGCGCGTCTCGAGCGAAGGTCACTCCTCTGCCTGCTGACGAGGTAATGCCGCCAGCTCCGAACGTGAGCGTGTTGCCGTGCGTGTCGGTGAGTGACTGTATCCCGAAGGTGATGCTGACCTGCAACCGCTGTCCGTTTGGCAACGTGAGGGTCCAGCCGTCGTCATCACCTCCCGTGCCGTACGTCTCGAAAGTATCGAAGTCCAGGAGCTGAATCGGACCAGGGAATGAACCGTTGACAAATAGACCGCTGCCGTTAGGTTGCGTCAGGGTGGCGCCTGCGGGAGTCGATCCGATCGGAGTGAATATCATGTCGACCGTCTCGGGAGGCTCGAGGACCTGGCACTGCGTGTCGGAGGAAAGGCCGGCCGAGAACTGGTACACCGTCCCATCTTGCAGCGTGACGCTCACGACATAGCTCTGGCCAGGCACGACGCAATAAGTGGGAAGGAATCCGCCGCTCATCGTGCCTTGCCAGTTGTTCCCGAGGACGTCACTCACAGAAACCTGGGTTGACTTCACTGCGAGCGTCCATCCGAAGCCGAAATCATCGTTCCCCTTCATCCGGCTGTCGTACTTGCGGATGATCTGGATCGGGATGCCCGCCACTGGAACCTTCAAGTCGATGAACGAGAGCGTGAAATTGCCGATCTTCACGTTTCGCGTGATGGACACGTGCACAGTCGTGCTGGACGTCTGACCCGATTGATCCACGCCAGTCAGCTGGATGGATGCGATGCCGTTCAGAAGCATCGTCGGATCCAGCGTGCCGCTGACTGTGGAAGTTGTGCCAGTCGCGAACGTCGTGAACACGGTCGACCCGCTTGCCTCGTACGCCAACGTCCACGAAGCAAGGTTCGGGCTTGTGACGGTCCCCGTCACCGTCGTTACAGAAGTCAGCTCGGAGCCTTCCGCCGGACTCGTGATTGTCACCGTTGGCGGTCCGCCGGTCACCGGACCCAAGACCAGGAATCCGCCGTTCGCGAGCGTCGCCGATTCGGCGCCGGTTTGCGCGGCGATCGGCGATCGCAGTCCCGTGGCTGCGGCCGCGTCGATCGTGATCGACGCGGTGGCAGTCGTCGGACTCGTGACCGACACCGGGCCGAACGCGCCTTCCGCCGCACCACCAACCGAGATCCCCGCGCCAAAGTTGGCCTGGGTCACGCCAGCGGCGAAGTTCGTGAAGCTGCCCGTGATCGTGACGCTCAGCGTCCTGCCCTTTTGACCCTGGTTCGGGCTGATCGAAGAAATAGCGGGATTACCATTGACGAAAAACCCGTTGATCAACGATGCCAGCTCGGTGCCCGTTTGCACCAAAACGGTTCTTCCACCCAGGGCCGCGCTCGCCGCCGCGCTGATCTGCGCAGTGGCGGTTGTCGCGCTGGTCACCGTAACCGGTCCCATGCCTCCCGCCGCTCCAGTTCCGACTGCCACGCCCGGCCCAAAGTTCGCCTGCGTCACGCCGTTCTGGAAATGTGTGTTCTGAGCCGTGATCGTCACCAAGATTGACTGTGACGGCAACTCTGAATTCGGCGAAACCGAAACGATCGCCGGTCCGCTCACTACCAGACCGTCGGCGCGGCGGTGGGTGTCGAGCCGAAGCTCGTGCACATACCTTCCGACTTCATCATCGCTTGCCTGCCGGATCAGCGCGGGAGGCTCCTCGGCGACAAAGCAGTGAGCGTCGTCTTCGATAACAGCAAGATCAAGCGCTTCGTGCCTTCCTACTGCGCGACCACAACGTTCGCTCAAGGCATTCGACGATCGTTGGACTGGTTCGCCGCCGACCCCTCCCGCAAACAAGTCGACTCCGCCGCCAACGCGGCCTGGGACAAAGTGATCGCGGCATACGAGACCGGGCTGAACGACGCGGCCCGACTTTTTCGCTAGGGCTGGTGGCGGCTCGGTCTGTCACAGCGCCATGCACGCGGGTCCCGGCGCCGTGACGAAGAACTGGCTGCGCTCGGCGGCCTCCGGGAAGGCTCGCGCATACTCCGTCTTCCACGCAGCGCAAAATTCGCGAACGTCCGCGCTCGAAACGAGCACCCACACGCTGCCGCCAAAGCCGGCTCCGAAGCTTGATGCCGCGTGGGCGCCAAGCCGGCGAGCCCCGCGCGCAAGTTCGATGGTTTCCGGGATCTGGTTGCCGAGCCAGCGTTCGGCGGCGTCCTGCGACCGATCCACCAACTCACCAAAGGACTCCAAATGGACCTGCTCCAGCGCGTCGCCGGCGGCCGGAACAATCTCCTCGGATTCGAGGACAAACTGGTCGAAACGGTTCACAAGCTCCTCCGGCGAGAAGCCTGCAACCGACGATTGCCCGAGCGCCTCGCGAATGCGCTCGCGCGCGCCAATGGATTTTATGACCGCCTCGCGAAGCGTCGAAACACTCTCGCCCGAATGGCTGCGCCACACGGCCAGGACCGCTTCGGCTGCTCTGGACACCCGGTTGTATTGATCCCGCGCCGCCCCGGTCTTCGACGCCTTCACTCCGCTCGCTGCGATGACGAACGTACATTCGCCGGGCAGCTTGATGGCTCGCTCCGGACGCACGGGGCGGAAGCTGTACTGCCGCAACAGCCCCGGCTGCGAACACAGAATCGCTGTGTGGTCCTCGCTTCCGCCGAACGTCCCTACACCTTGGTCTCCGGTTAACGAGCCGAAGCTCCGGCCATTTTCAATGCAGCTCACGTAGCCGGCGAGTTCCTCCTGGTTTCGAATGTTCGACTTGTACTCCGGCCGCTCGTCGAAGCGATTGACCTTGCTCAAAACCGAAAAGATCGCGGTTACCAGTACACTCGAGCTGCTCATCCCCGCCGAGCGAGGAAGATCGTTCGCGATAACGATGTCGGCGCCACGCAGCTCGCCGCCAAAATTGCGCACGATGCGGCGCCCGACGCTCGTTGTGTAGATGTTCCATTTCGATTCGGAAATTGGCAGGTCGACGGCCAACTCGAACTCAACGCCACGCCCATCAATGGCGTCGTTGATGCGAACGGTCGAGTCGTCACGAGGACTGGCCGCGACGCACATGCCGCGCTCCGCCGCGCACAGCAAGCTGCGGCCTCCGGCATAGTCCGTGTGCTTGCCGAGAACTTCGATGCGCCCGGGCACGAACCACCGGTAAGCACAGGGCACGCCTCGAGAGAGGAGCGCGCCCTCTGCCGCCGCAAAGAGTTGCTGCTTTCGCGCCGCTTCCACGCCGCTCATCCCCGCGTGCACAAGGAGTTCCGAAATCGAGGGGTTCACAGCGAGACCTCTAAATTCTTCAGCCGTTCAGCCACGGCCGCAATGTCCGAGCGGCGCGACATATCGAGAACGCCCGCCGTGCTGCGGACGATCTTGAAGCGCACTCCGCTGTTCATCGCCTCGCGGACCGCCGCAGGCAGTTCGTATTCGCCGCGCGGCGAAATCGGCACGCGGCGGCAAGCTTCGAAAATCTGCGTCGGGAAGCGCCAGCAGTTCATGCTGACAAGCGCGACGCCGCTCAGATCGGCCATCGCCCGCTCGTCAGGCTTCTCGATCAGATCAGTCAGGAAACCGGCAGCGTCGACTTTCGCGTACGCGAAGGACCGCACGCGCTCGCGCGGGATGTTGCTGTTCTCGATCAGCGAATTCTCGCCGAACATCACGGCTCCCGGTTGGCCCAACCCGCGCAACGCAGCGAGAACCTCCGAAGGATATAGGTTGTCGGAGTTGATGACGATGAACTCGTCCCCACCGGCAAATTCTTCGGCGGCCAGGACGGCGTCCGCGGTACCCAGCGGCTTCTGCTGAATCGCAAAATGGAGGTCCATGCGGCGCGGCTGAGCTCGCCGATAGTAGTCCCTCACAACGTCGTGTTCAGGTCCGATGACGATGCATGCTTGACGGAAGCCCTCGTCCGCCAGGCCGCTCAACACGAAATCGAGAAATGGCCGCCCAAAGGGAATCATCGCCTTCAGACCGACGTCCGCCATCGCAGACTGGCCAGGATCAAGGCGAATTTCCGCACTGGCTCTCATCCGAGAGCCGGCGCCTCGAGCCAGGATAACTGCTTTGTCGATCCAGTTGCCGTCCGGCATGGGCCGCTTAGTGTAGCGCAGGCGCGGAAATCAGGGGCCAACCGCGCGCCTTTCGGCTAGAATCGCCACCTTTCGATGAATGCCTGGTACATCTTCTGGATGGCGAACTTCGTGATCGCCGGATCGGCGTTCGCCGTGATTGCGGTCATCGTGCTGGTTCGCGGCGTGAAGGATCTGCGCGACATGTTCGCGGGTCTTCGCGCTGAGGCGAACCGCCGATGATGGCCACACACTTCTCCACGCTTGATTGGGCCATCGTCGTGCTCTACGTCGTGGCCACTTTCGCAACCGGCCTGTACGGACGAAAGTTCGTCGGCGGAATTGCGGATTTTCTCGTTGCCGGACGGGAGTTGGGGACCTTCATCGGAATCGCCACGCTGGCAGCCACCGAAATCGGCACCATCACGTTCATGTACTATGCGGAGCTTGGCTACAAGACTGGCTATGCCTCGTTCATCAACGGTCTTATCGCCGGACTCGTGATGATTTTCATAGGGCGAACGGGATTCATCGTCCGCCGCCTGCGCGCCATGCGCTTGATGACCGTGCCGGAATTCTTCGAAGTGAAGTTCAGCCGAAGACTGCGGATCTTCACGGGAATCCTGGTCGCGACGGGCGGCATTCTGAACATGGGCGTGTTTCTGAAAGTCGAAGGCACGTTCCTCGCGATCATCTCCGGCATTCCGCTGACGCACATCAAGGCCGTGATGACCGGTATCCTGCTGCTCGAACTGGTTTACACCGTGCTTGGCGGCATGGTCTCGATCGTCATCACGGATTTCATTCAATTTGTCGCGCTGAGCATTGGCACGATTCTTGTGACGATCTGGTCGGTGCGCGCCGCCGGCCTCCAACACATGTACGACGCCGTCCAGCACACCATGGGCGCGGGCGGCTTCAGTCCGATCGCGAATCATGATTACGGCTGGGCCTACATCATGTTTCAGGTCCTGGTTTGGCTCGCGGTCCACACCTGCTGGCAGACCACGGCCATGCGCACGTTTTCGACCAAGAGCCCCGAGATCAGCAAGAAGGTCTTCTCCTGGGCGGGTTTCATATTTCTGGGCCGCGGCATGATGCCGATGATGTGGGGAATCGCGGCGCTGGCCTTGCTCGGTCCCAACCAGAATTCGCTCGAGGCGATGCCTCGCATGCTAGCCACCGTGCTTCCCTCTGGCGTCCTCGGCCTCGTGGTTGCCGGAATGCTTGCGGCGACGATGTCCGTCAACAGTTCGTACCTGTTGGGCTGGAGCTCCATTCTCGCTCAGGACATTATTCTGCCGCTGCGGCGCAAGCCAATGACTTCAACGCAACAGGTGGTGCTCAATCGCGTCGCGAACTTATTCGTAAGCATCTTCGTGATGGTTTGGGGGCTGTGGTATACGTTGCCCGGCCCGACCTATTTTTATTTGAACATCACCGCGTCCATCTATCTTTCGGGTACGCTCGTGACCGTGATCGCCGGACTTTTCTGGAAACGCGCATCGACGCTGGGCGGATACCTCGCAATGGCTGGCGGCGCAATCGCGACCATCGGCTTTTTCTTCTTCAAGACGCCGGCGAGCTATGCGGGGCTGGGCGCGTTTGTGCTTGCGGGGGCCGGCATGCTGATAGGGTCGCTCGTGGCGAAGCCTTCGCCCCCAACGATGACCGTGGCGACGGAGTCTCCATCCCTATGACGGCCTTGCAAGCAAACTACGTTCATCGAGTGGTCCTCTGCCTCGCTTTGGGGCTTGCTGCGGCGGTCGCGGTTGCTGCGCAGGAAAAGACTCCTGTCTTTTTCGAGCCGAATCCGGGACGTGCGCAGGTTCAAATTACACCCGACGGCTTCTCGCTTTCGAACACAGTCCTGGCCGCAAGCTGGCAGCTATCAAACAGAACCGTGCGCGGCGGCCAATTTCAGGATTTGCTTGCCAATCGATCGCTCCCGGCTTCGCCGAACCCCTTCGCCCTCATCGTTGGCGAGGGCCGCGCGCTGATGCCGTCGAATATGACCTTGACGTCCGGCCCCACGGCGGTTGACCTCACGCCGAATCCGGAAGCTGCGCGGCTGTCGGAGCGGCTGCCCGGAAAATCGGTCGTGATGCAATTTCGCGATCCGCCGGGAATGTTGAACGTCACGTGGCGCGTGATTCTCCGCGACGCATCAAATTACGTTCGCAACGAAGTCACGCTCTCGGCAAAGGACCGCGATGTTCCGATCGCCGAAATTCGCATGATCGATTGGGCGCTTCCGAACGCGCACGTCGAAGGAGCGGTTCGCGGATCGCCTGTCGCGGACGGCTCCATATTCCTAGGCTTCGAACATCCTCTATCCGAATGCGGGGTCGCGCTCGGCCGCGCCCGCTGCAAACTCGAGCGCGAGTTGCCGCTGAAAAAAGGACATGCAGTTACCTACTCCAGCGTCATCGGCGTCACCGCGAATGGACAACTCCGCCGCGGCTTTCTGCGATATGTCGAACGCGAACGCGCGCACCCCTACCGCACATTCCTCCACTACAACTCCTGGTATGACCTCGGCTACTTCAATCGGTATGACGAAAAGCAGGCGCTCGATGTGGTTCGCGCGTTCGACACGGAGCTCACTCAGAAACGCGGCGTGAAACTCTCGTCTTTTCTCTTCGACGACGGCTGGGACGATCCCGCGACGCTTTGGCAGTTCAATTCCGGCTTTCCCAATAGGCTGACGGCGGTTCGTGCCGAAGCCGAAAAGTATGGCGCCGAGCCGGGCATCTGGATGTCGCCGTGGGGCGGCTACGGCGAGCCGAAAAAGGAACGCGTTGCGGCCGCGCGCGCCGCCGGCTACGAGATCGTCGACAACGGCCTGGCCCTTTCGGGCCCGAAATACTACGCACTGTTTCGCGATACCTGCCTGCGCATGATGCGCGACTTCGGCGTGAATCAATTCAAATTCGACGGCACCGGCAACGCAAACCGCGTCTTCCCCGGAAGCGATTTCGACAGCGACTTCGATGCCGCCATCAATCTGATCACGGAGCTGCGCGCGCAAAAGCGCGATCTCTACGTCAATCTCACCACCGGCACTTACCCGTCGCCTTTCTGGCTTCTCTACGCCGACTCGATCTGGCGCGGTGGCGACGACCATGATTTTCTCGGCGTGGGCCCGAATCGCGAGCGTTGGATCACCTATCGCGACGCGGACACCTACGAACATGTCGTGATGGATGGCCCGCTCTATCCGCTGAATTCGCTCATGCTGCACGGCTTGATCTTCGCGAAGCACGCCCGGAATCTCGATTCCGATCCAACGCACGATTTCAAGAACGAAGTGCGCGATTACTTCGGCACGGGCACGCAGCTTCAGGAGATGTACATCACGCCGTCGCTGCTCTCCTCAGACGATTGGGACGATTTGGCCGAGGCCGCCAATTGGTCGCGGGCGAACGCCGACATTCTGGTCGATACCCACTGGATAGGTGGTGATCCCGCGCAGCTCGAAGTCTACGGCTGGGCTTCGTGGGCGCCGCGGGAAGGAATCCTTGTTCTGCGAAATCCTTCGGATCGGCCCCAGAGCATTTCGATTGATGTCGCGAAAGCGTTCGAGCTGCCCGCCGGGGCAGCCCACGAGTTCCGCCTTCGAAGTCCGTGGAAAGAAGACAGTGCGACGCCGGCTATGACGGCACACGCAGGCCAGCCGCACGAATTTCAGTTGGAGCCGTTCGAAGTGAAAGTTCTCGAAGCCGAGCCCGTGGGCAATTGATGCGAGCGCTGCGACAATTCGGCGTTCGCCCTCTTCTTACCGCCGCGTTGGCTTTCCCGCTGTTCCTTTTCGCCCGCGTGCCGCAGATCGCTCCAAAACACACGTTCGGCATCGAAGACAGGAAGTTCGTTCTGGACGGTAAGCCCTTTCAAATCATCTCGGGCGAAATGCACTACGAACGCATCCCGCCCGAATATTGGCGCGACCGCTTGAAGAAAGCGCGCGCCATGGGCCTAAACACGATATCCACGTACGTCTTCTGGAACATCCACGAACTCAAGCCGGGAACATACAATTTCAGCGGCCAGTATGACGTCGCCGCGTTCATCCGTGACGCGCAGGAAGAAGGTCTCTACGTGATCCTGCGGCCCGGACCGTATTCCTGCGCCGAATGGGATTTGGGTGGATTCCCTGCGTGGCTGCTTGCGGACCCGGACATCGTTCTGCGCAGCGGCGACCCGAAATTCATGGTCCCAGCCACGCGTTGGCTCAAGCGCCTCGGCGAGGAGTTGGCTCCCCTGCAGATCACTCGCGGCGGTCCGATTATCGCTGTGCAAGTCGAGAACGAGTACGGCTCGTTCGACAAAGACAAGCAATATCTCGCCGGGGTTCGCGACGCGCTCGTGAACGCCGGGCTCGGTGAAGCGATGCTCTATACGGCCGACGGCCCCGAGGAACTTCCCGATGGAACACTCCCCGATCTTTCCGCCGTCGTGAATTTCGGGCCGGGCGAAGCTCCTCAAGCATTCAAGACCCTCGCGAACTTCCGCCCTGACCAGCCCCTGATGGCCGGCGAATACTGGGACGGCTGGTTCGACCAGTGGGGCCGCAAACACGCAGCTACGGACGCCGTGCAGCAGGAAAAGGAACTCGATTGGATTCTCGACCAGGGTTATTCGATCAACCTCTACATGTTCCACGGCGGGACCAGCTTCGGCTTCATGAACGGCGCCAACCTCGACAAAGCCTACCTGCCGCAGACGACGAGCTACGACTACGACGCGCCCCTCGACGAGTCGGGACGCCCGACAAAGAAGTATTTCGCGTTTCGAGAAATCATCGCGAAGCATCGCCCCGGCATGGTCCTGTCGCCCGTACCCGCAAGCGCGCCGACGATTTCCGTTCCACCCATCCAGCTAAAGGAAGCGAGCCCGCTCTGGGAGAACCTCGGTCCTCCAGTCATGTCGGACAGCCCCAAGCCCATGGAGGCCCTCGGCCAGTCCTACGGCTACATCTTGTACCGCGCGCGTGTGACGGGGCCCATTCAGGGCGAGCTCAGCATCCATGAGCTGCACGACTACGCGGAGGTGTTCGTAGATCAGAAGCTGGCCGGCGTGCTCGATCGACGCCTCAGCCAGGATTCGCTCCGGATCCACGCCGGTGCGTCGGAGGTTACGCTCGACATCCTCGTCGAGAACACCGGTCGCATCAATTTCACGAAGGCCCTCCGCACCGACCGCAAGGGCATCACCGAATCCGTCTCGCTCGACGGCCGCGAGGTCCACGGATGGGAAATCTATTCGTTGCCGATGCGCTCCCTGCAAAGCGTGCGCTTCCGCAAGCAGCCCATGAGCGGTCCAGCCTTCTACCGCGGCACGTTCAACCTCAGCAAGATTGGCGACACGTTCCTCGACACCCGCACCTTGGCCAAGGGCGCGGCGTGGGTAAATGGCCATCCGCTCGGCAGATTCTGGAGCATCGGCCCACAGCAAACGCTCTACGTCCCCGGCCCATGGCTTCGAACGGGCGAGAACGAAATCATCGTCTTCGATCTCCAAGGCCGCCCAAATAGCACCGTGAGAAGCCTCCCCAAGCCCATCCTGGACGAACTTCGCGTCCCGAACATCCCGCCGCAATAGCGCCACGCCGCCTGCGCAACCGTGCTGGATGAAGTACAATGGACGGCTGTGCTTTCGCTCAACAACATCTCTATGCGCTTCGGCGAACGCGTCCTCTTCGAGGACGTCACCTGCACGTTCGTCTCGGGACGCCGCTACGGCATCACCGGGCCCAACGGCGCCGGCAAGTCCACGCTCATGAAAATTCTTTGCGACGAGATGGAGCCTTCGCAGGGCACCGTCACGCGGCCGAAAAGACTCGGCGTCTTGCGCCAGGACCAGTTCGCCTTCGACGATTTTCGCGTCATCGACACCGTCATCATGGGCAACGCCGCGCTCTGGAAGGCGCTCGTCGAGCGCGAGGCTCTGCACGCCAAGCCGCATGAGTCACTCACGGACAAGGATGGTATCCGCCTCGCCGAGCTCGAAGGAATCGTCGGCGAAGAGGGCGGCTATTCAGCCGAAGCGGACGCCGCCGTCCTCCTCGACGGCCTCGGCCTCGAAGAAAATCTGTACGAGCGCAAGATGCGCGAATTGCAGGGCGGCCAGAAGGTTCGCGTCCTGCTAGCGCAAGCGCTTTTCGGTAACCCGCCGGCCCTGCTGCTCGACGAGCCCACGAATCACCTCGACCTCGATTCAGTCCACTGGCTCCAAGATTACCTTTGCGACTACGAGGGCGTCCTCATCGTTATCTCGCACGACCGCCACTTCCTCAACAGCGTCTGCACACACACCGCCGACATCGACTACGAAACCGTCATCATGTACAACGGCGGCTACGACGACATGGTCGTCGCGAAGACGTCGATCCGCGCGCGCATCGAATCGGAGAACGCGCAGCGCGAAAAGAAAATCGCGCAGCTGAATGAATTTATCGCGCGCTTTTCTGCCGGCACGCGTTCGGCGCAGGCCACCTCACGCAAGAAGGAAGTCGAACGCCTGAAGACCACCGAGCTCGCGAAATCCAATATCGCGCGGCCGTTCATTCGCTTCCAGATGGATCAGCATTCCGGAAAGCATCCGCTCGAGACCAAGAGCGTGACGAAATCGTACGACGGCGTGAAGGTGATTTTGCCGTTCACGGCGAGCGTGGCCCGCGGCGAAAAGATCGCTGTCATGGGACGCAACGGCGCGGGCAAGACCACGCTCCTTAAATCGCTCATCCGCAACGCGCCCGGATTCATCGACGACTCGGATCATCAATTCCCCGTCGACGCCGGACAGGTCATCTGGGGCCACAACGTCGCGGTCGGTTACTTCGCGCAGGATCATTCCGAGACGATCGCCAGGGGCGCCGTCGCCATCGAGTGGCTGCACCAGTTCAAGCCGATGGCGTCGCAGGAAGAATTGCGCGGCGTCCTCGGCCAGATGCTCTTCAGCGGCGACGATGCCATGAAGATGACGCAAACGCTCTCCGGCGGCGAGGCCGCGCGCCTGATTTTCTGCCGTCTCATGCTTCAAAAGCCGAACGTCCTGGTGCTCGACGAGCCCACCAACCACCTGGACCTCGAGTCGATCAACGCCCTGAACATAGCGTTGCAGCGCTACGACGGCACGGTCCTGTTCGTGACGCACGACTATGACGTGATCGACGAAGTGGCCACGCGCATCTGGCACGTCGAAAAGGGCCGCGTGGAGGATTTCAAGGGTCCTTACTCCGATTACCTCCTCCACCTGGAGCAAAATGCCGCAGCGGCAGCCGCTCGTGGCGCTTCAACGTCCGATCGTCGCTCCTCCGCTACGGCGCAACTCGCCGCTGCCAGCCGGCGCAATCAGCGCGGCTAATCGCCCCTTCGCCCCGCTTTCCTTCGAACGCAGTCCCGGCGATACTACCGGCATCGGCCATGAGCGAAACCTTCCGCTTCTCCGATCTGCGCGAACTGCTCGCGAAAGCGAATGAGGAAAAATCCGGCGATCAGCTCGCCGGAATCGCGGCCGCTTCGGAACGCGAGCGCGTCACCGCAAAGCGCGCCCTGGCGGACCTGCCGCTGCTCGATCTGCTGAATCACCCGGTCATTCCGCCTGAAACGGACGAGGTCTCTCGCCTCATTCTCGATTCGCACGACTCCTCGGCCTTCGCTCCCATCCGCAGCATGACCGTCGGCGACTTTCGCGAGTTCATCCTCGCAAGCGACACCACCGAGGCGCAATTGAAGTCCTTGAAATGGGCCATCACGCCGGAGATGGCCGCGGCCGCGGCGAAGCTCATGAGCAACAAAGATCTTGTCCTCGCAGCTTCCAAGATTCGCAATGTCACGCGCTGCCGGAACACGATGGGGGAGCGCGGCGTCCTCGGTATTCGCTTGCAACCGAATCACCCATCCGATGATGTCGGCGGTATCCTGCTTTCCGCGTTTGACGGCCTCCTCTACGGTTGCGGTGACGCCGTCATCGGTGTGAATCCCGCCGCGGATTCCGTAGACGACGTCGCGGCGATTCTGCGCGCCCTCGATCGCTTGATCACCGCGTTCGACATACCGACGCAAGCCTGCTGCCTCGCGCACATCACAACTCAGCTCGCGTGCCTCGATCGAGGCGCGCCCGTCGATCTGCTCTTTCAGTCGGTCGCCGGCACTCAGGCCGCTAACACCAGCTTCGGCATCAATCTCGCCATGCTCCGCGAAGGCCGCGACCGCGTCCTCGAACATCACCGCACGCGCAGCGTTTCGTGGGCCGGCGAAAAGGTCATGTACTTCGAAACCGGCCAGGGCAGCGCTCTTTCCGCCGAGGCCCATCACGGCGTCGATCAGTTGACGCTCGAAGCCCGCGCTTACGGCGTCGCGCGCGCCTTCGATCCATTCCTTGTCAACAGCGTGGTCGGCTTCATCGGCCCCGAGTATCTCTACGACGAGCGCCAGATCATTCGCGCCGGTCTCGAAGATCATTTCATAGGAAAGTTGCTCGGCCTGCCGATGGGATGCGATGTCTGCTACACGAATCACGCCGCCGCCGATCAGAATTCCGCGGACAATCTCATGCTCCTGCTCGCCGCCGCCGGCTGCAATTACTTCATGGGAGTGCCCTGCGCCGACGACGTGATGCTGAATTACCAGTCCACCAGTTTTCATGACGCGCTCGCCGTCCGCAAGATCTTCGGCTTGCGCCCGGCGCCGGAGTTTCTCGTCTGGCTCGAGCAAGCCGGCATCTATCGCGAGGGTCAACCCATGGCGCTCGATGCCGGCAAGCGCCAAAAACTCTTGCACGGCCTCGAAGGCGTGCTGTCGGCCCCAGCGTCGCCGGCCTGACGGCAAAATGGACGACGATCACAATCTCGTATCACCCTCCTCATGGCCTGTCATCGTCCAGAAAATCCGTGCCCGCACTCCCGCGCGCATCTTTGTCGACCGCGGCGCCGCCTACACCACGCAAATGGAATTGGAGCTTCGCGCCGCGCACGCAAGCGCTGTGGACGCGGTCTGGGACGAGTTCGACTTGCACAAGGATTTTCCGCCCGCCTTCGTTGAGCAGTGGACTCTGTTCCAGGTTTCGAGTCGTGCCGAATCGAAATCGCAGTTCTTGCTTCGTCCCGATCTCGGCCGCAGTCTCGCCGATGCCGCCGCGAACCTCATCGCCGAAAACTGCCCGAAAGCGCCCGACTTCCAGGTAGTCATCGGAGACGGTCTATCCGTCGCGGCTGTCGCGGCGCAGGTGCCCGCGCTGTTCCCGCTTCTGCATCAGCAAGTTCTCGCTCGCGGATGGTCGATCGGTCGTTCTTTCGCCGTGCGTTATTGCCGCGTCGGCATCATGAACGCCATCGGCGATCTGCTCGCGCCGAAAGTCCTTGTGCTATTGATCGGGGAGCGCCCTGGTCTCGCGACCGCCGAGAGCCTTTCCGCCTACATGGCGTATCGTCCCGCTTCCGGGCACACGGACGCACACCGCAACCTGATCTCGAATATTCACGCGCGCGGCGCTCGCGTTGAGGATGCCGCCGTCCGCATCGTGAATCTCGCCTCCCGTATGAAGGCTCTGCAGCGCAGCGGCTCCAGCGTCAAGGAAGAATCCGCGCAGTTGCCCTCCTGAGATCTTCGCCGCGAATCGCAGCCTCGATTTCGCCTTTGTGGTGGAGAATTCCTTCGGTTCGAATAATTTGGTAATCTGACGGTTCTCTGCCCCGGCCCGCAGACTCAGGTGACCTATGACGAACCGAGCTGACTCCGCAGCAGCAACCAGCAGAAGTCCCCTGCCTTCGGTCATGAAAGCGGCCCGCATCCAGGGGCGCGGCGGCCCTGCGCAAATCCAATACGAGGACGCGCCTTTTCCCAGGCAACTCCCGGGCGACGCGATCGTGCGCGTCTGCGCCACGGGCATCACTCCGACCGAACTCGAATGGGACGAAACCTACACGAACGCCGATGGCTCGCGCCGAATCCCAAGCATCCCGGGGCACGAGGTTGCCGGCGTCGTGGAAACAGTCGCTTCGGAAGTTAAGGACGTTCGCGTGGGAGATGCGGTCTACGGTCTCACGGATTTTCCTCGTGACGGCGCCGCAGCGGAATACATCGCGGTTCGCGCCGCGAACCTCGCTCCGAAACCCTCGACCATCGATTATTGCCATACCGCGGCCATGGCGCTATCCGGACTCACCGCCTGGCAAGCCTTTTTAACGCACGGCAATCTGACGCGCGGCCAGAACGTACTGATCCACGGCGCCGCCGGAGGCGTCGGCGTCTTCGCCGTTCAACTGGCTCGCTGGCGCGGCGCTCACGTTTCCGTCACGGCTCAGAAGAAGGACGCGGAATTCCTGCGTGGCCTGGGCGCAGACAGAGTCATCGACTACGCATCCGAGCGTTTCGATGAGCATCTGGCGAATCAGGACCTCGTTCTCGATACGATCGGCGGAGACACTCAGGACCGTTCGTGGAAGGTGCTTCGCAGGGGCGGCGTCATGATCAATTTGCGTGCGCCGCTGCCGGCCGCCAAGCTTGCCGAATTCGGCGTTCGCGGCGTCTTCTTCATCGTCGAACCGAATCGCAATGACTTGATCGAACTCGCGAAGTTAGTGGACGCGGGCGCACTGAAATCCGTCGTCTCTCGAATCATCCCGCTCGCGCAGGCCAGGACCGCATTCGAGCGCAGCCCCGTCGGCCGCGCCCCTGGCAAAACCGTCCTCAAGGTCCGCGACTGCGCTTGACATTCACTTTCTCGGCATTTCCGGGCTTACGCGAGCGCCTTCGGAATGGCCTTCTTCCACTTCCCTTGCGACTTGAGGATCAGCTCCACGACTTCGCGGATGGCGCCTTCCCCGCCCTTCGCCACCGTAACGTAGTGCGCGGCGCGCTTCACGTCGTAAACTGCGTTGGCCACCGCGACCGCGAGCCCGGCCCGCTCGAGAAGCGGCAGGTCCGGTAGATCGTCGCCCACGTAGGCGACTTCTTCGTCCGTCACACCCGCTCGCACCAGCGTCGCCTTATACGCCTCGAGCTTCTTCGGCTGCCCCTGAATCACGAACTCCATCGAAGCTTCCCGCGCGCGGCGCGCTGTCGCCAGCGAATCGCGCCCCGTGATCAGTCCGGTCCGAATGCCCATGATGCCCGCAAGCTTGATTCCCGCCCCGTCGTGCGCATTGAACACCTTCATTTCCACCACGCTGCCGTCCGGAAATCCCTGCAGGCACACGACGCCCGGCGTCATCGTCCCGTCTACGTCCATCAGCAGCACGCGGACCTTGCGCGCGCGCCGCATCGCCACCGCCGGAAATTTCAGTTCACGTATCGCCATCCAGGCTGCACTCCAGATTCATCTTCTCGCTGACTGCACCCATGTGCTATGTCAGAAGAGTTGCAACGTCCACAAATCGTGGATGTGAACCACGCCTTCCAGCCGTCCGTCCTCGTCGACCACGAGCACCGAAGTAATCTTCTTCTCCTCCATCAACCGCAGCGCGCTCGCGGCCAGTTCGCTGCGAGGCAGCGTCACTGGATTGCGCGTCATGCAATCCGCCGCCGAGAGATCCAGCACGTTCTGCCTGCGATTCTGCATCACGCGGCGAAGGTCGCCGTCCGTGATGATCCCCAGCAGCCGCCCGTCGGCTTCGGTCACGGCCGTCAAGCCCAGGCCCTTGCGGCTCATCTCGTAGATCACATCGGGCATGTTCGTTGACGCCAGCACCCGCGGCACGTCCTCTCCCGCGTGCATCAACGACTCCACGCGCCGCAGCTTCTTCCCCAGCCGGCCGCCGGGATGCAGCGCCGCAAAATCCTCCTCCTTGAAACCGCGCCGCTCGAGCAGCGAAATCGCCAGCGCGTCGCCCATCGCCAGCGCCGCCGCGGTCGACGCCGTCGGCGCCAAATTCAGCGAGCATGCCTCTTCCTTCACCGCGATATCCAGCACCACTTCGCTCGCCGATGCCAGCGTCGACCGCCCCTGCGCCGTAAGCGTGATCAAGTGAATCCCGAGGCGCTTCACCGATTCGAGCAGCTCGACCAACTCCTCCGTCTCGCCGCTCTGCGATATCGCCAGCAGCACGTCGTCGCCCGTCAGCATTCCCAAATCGCCGTGCAACGCTTCCGCCGCATGCAGGAACAGCGACGGCGTTCCCGTGCTCGCCAGCGTCGCCGAAATCTTCCGCCCGATCAGCCCCGATTTTCCCAGACCGGTCACCACTACCCGCCCCTTGCACACGAATAGCAGCTCAACCGCTCGCTCGAAGCGTTCATCGAGCCGGTCGATCAGGCCCGCCACCGCATCCGCTTCGATCTGCAGCACGCGCTTCGCGGTTGCAAGCGCGTGGCTCGCCGTCGCCCCGGCGCGCGCTTTTCCCTGGTTCGGTGCGCTCATGAACTCTCCCACTCACGGACCATCGTCGAAAGGCGCATCAGCTTTCGCATCAGCGGACGGAAGTGGTCCAGCGGCAGCGCATTCGTGCCGTCGGAAAGCGCCTTCGCCGGATTCTCGTGCACCTCGAGGAACACGCCGTCGATGCCCGCCGCCGTTCCAGCACGCGCCAGCGGCTCGATGAACTCCGGCTGCCCGCCGCTCGACTTTCCTTCGCCGCCCGGCAATTGCACCGAGTGCGTCACGTCGAAAACCACCGGATAGCCAAATTTTCGCATGATCGGAAACGACCGCATGTCCACCACCAGGTTCTGATACCCGAACGAGCTCCCGCGCTCCGTCAGAATAATCTTCTCGTTCCCCGTGCTCGCCACCTTTTCCGCCGCGTTGCCAATTTCCTTCGGCGAGAGAAACTGCCCCTTCTTGATGTTCGCCACGCGTCCGGACCGCCCGATCGCCATCAGCAAGTCCGTCTGCCGCGAGAGAAACGCCGGTACCTGCAATACGTCGCACACTTCCGCCGCGCGCGTCACGTGCGACACTTCGTGCACGTCCGTCAGAATCGGGAGCCCGGTGCGCTGCTTGATTTTCGCGAGGATGCGCAACCCCTCTTCAAGCCCCGGCCCTCGGTACGACGACACCGACGATCGGTTCGCCTTGTCGTACGAAGCCTTGAAGATCAGCGGGAATCCGAGCTCTTCTGCCGCGGCGCGCAGATGCTCGGCGGTATTCATTGCGTGCGCCTCGCTCTCGATCACGCATGGCCCCGCAATCACGAAGAGCGGTGCATCCCCGCCGACGCGTATCTTGCCGATCATGAAGCTGTGTGAAAGCGCCACGCCGCCTCTGCGACCCCCGCCAAACGCTCAAGCCTATGCAGGTTCTGTCGCTTTTGCAATGCCGAGCGCAGGCGATGGGATCGGGGCGGCACCCTTCCAGAAGCGAAACTGGCCGCAATTTAGGGCTATCCAAGCGGCACGATTTATGATAACATTTGCATTTTCAATAGCTTATAAAACCCGGTATGCGGGGCATCCGGCGCCGGGAATCTTTTGAGAGGCCTTTTGCATCGAAGTTAATATGAGCAGACAAGCGCGTAAGCGACAGGGAACAGGGCGGTTAGTGCCCACCCGGGCGACGGGGGTCGAATACCGGGTGAACTACGGGCTCCAGTTGGTCCCGGAGCTCAAGCGGCATGGTAGAGGCGCGCCTCCGGTGCGCTGGGCGAAGTGCTCGGTGCGGTCGGCGCATGCCCACCGAATTCCGCAGGGCGAATATTTCCTTCACGCGGACGAGGGTGGAGTCTTCCAGGTGAAGTTGACCGGAAGCGCCTGGCAATACCTCACGGCTGCCTGACGGCGCCGCGTTCCCCATTTCAAATCACGCAATCCACGCCTGCGCATTCGTGTGCCCGGACGCATCGGGGGGCTAATCGAAACATCCGGATGAGACATCAGGACTTGATGGAGCCGAAAATCGCACGCAGGCTTGCCTAGTCCGCCGATGGATCCGCCGCCCGCGCACGCGTCTCCGTTGTGGAAACGCCCAGCCGCTCGCGCCGGTTCGCCAGGCTCGCGCGTATGAACGCAGCAAATAGCGGGTGCGGCGCCAACGGCTTCGATTTGAACTCCGGATGGAACTGGCACCCGACGAACCACGGGTGATCCGGCACTTCCACGATTTCCACGTACACGCCGTCCGGTGTCCGCCCGGTGATGCGGAATCCCGCGCGCGTCAACGTATTCTCGTATTCGCAATTGAATTCGTACCGATGCCGATGCCGCTCGGAAATTTCCGTCGCGCCGTACGCCTTCGCTGCAAACGAATCCGGCTCGAGCCGGCATGGCCACGCGCCCAGCCGCATCGTGCCACCCATCTCGTCGACGCCCAGCAATTCGCGCAGCTTGTAAATCACGCGATTCGGCGTGGAAGGATCGAATTCCGTGCTATCCGCGCGGTCGAGCTTCGTCACCTGCCGCGCGTATTCGATCGTCGCGCACTGCATCCCGAGGCAGATCCCGAAAAACGGCACTTTCTTCTCGCGCGCGTACGTAATCGCGTGAACCATCCCCGCGATTCCGCGCTTCCCGAATCCGCCAGGAACCAGAATCCCGTCGACGTGCCGCAGCCGCCGCTCCGCCGTCGCCGGCGAATCGATCTCTTCCGCTTCGATCCACTCAATCACGGTCCGCTGCCGGTTCGCCAGGCCGCCGTGCATCAGCGCCTCGCGCAAACTCTTGTAAGCATCCTCGAGCTGCACGTACTTCCCCACCACGCCGATGTGCACCTCGCCCTGCGGATGCTCCAGCGTTTCGAGCATCGCAAGCCATCGGCTCAGGTCGCGCGGCGGCGCCTCGACGTGCAGCAACCGCAAAATCTGTTCGTCGAGCCCTTCCGCAGCCAGCGACATCGGCACTTCGTAGATGTTCGCTACGTCGGGCGCCGAAATGACGCACGATTCGGCCACGTTGCAGAAAAGCGCGATCTTTGCCTTCAAATCCGCGCCCAGCGGCCGGTCGCTCCGGCAAATCAGAAGGTCCGGCTGGATTCCGATGCTCAGCAGCTCTTTCACGCTGTGCTGCGTCGGCTTCGTTTTCAGCTCGCCCGCCGTGGCGATGAACGGCACCAGGGTCAGGTGCGCGAACACCACATTCTCCGCGCCCAGCTCGAGCCGCATCTGCCGGATCGCTTCCATAAAAGGCAGCGACTCGATGTCTCCCACCGTGCCGCCGATTTCGACGATCACCACATCCACGTCGTCCGCCACCTTCCGGAACGCCGCCTTGATTTCGTCGGTCACGTGCGGAATCACCTGCACCGTCTTTCCCAGGTAATCCCCGCGCCGCTCCTTCGCGATGATGGATTCGTAGATTCGTCCGGTGGTCCAGTTGTGGTCGCGCGTCAGCCGCGCGGACGTGAACCGCTCGTAATGCCCCAGATCGAGATCCGTCTCCGCGCCGTCGTCCGTCACAAACACTTCGCCGTGCTGATAGGGCGACATTGTCCCGGGATCGACGTTCAAGTAGGGATCGCACTTCTGGAGGGTGACTTTCAGGCCGCGGCTTTCGAGCAGGCATCCGACCGAAGCCGCCGCAACGCCTTTTCCGAGAGAGGAAACTACGCCGCCCGTAACAAAGATGTACTTCGGGCCGGTCCGCAAGGCGCTCGACTTCCTCCGGGAGAATCGGCGTACTACGCATTATGTCCACAACTCGCCCGCATGTCAAATCCACTTTTCGATCGCAAGAAAACAACAACAGATGAAAGCGGCCGCAACTGGCCTCCTTGTTGCGCCGCGTCCGGATATCGACTATCGTCCACGCAGGACCCACATGGACGTTCCCAACGCATTTATCGGCAAGCTCGAGGTGCCCACGCCGGCGGAAGTTTCCGCTGCGCTGGGCTCGAGCGCGAAACCATGGAACCAGTTTGTCGATTGGCTCGCGGACGAGCATGGTGTCGCCACCGAGGAGTGGAAATCGATCTCGCCCAAGTACGGATGGGCTCTGCGCCTGAAATTGAAGAAGCGAACTATCGTCCACCTCTCTCCGTGCAAGGGGTGTTTCCGCGTGGTGTTTATTCTCGGCGACAGGGCCGTGAAAGCCGCCCGGCAAAGCGATCTTCCGAAGCACGTCGCCAACCTGATCGAGGGTGCCCCGAGATACACGGAAGGCACGGGAATCCGCCTCGTGGTGAAGTCGGCGTCGGACTTGGCCGCGATTCGAAAACTTGCCGCGATCAAGCTGGCGAATTGAGTTGGCGTTCCGCATGTGCGCTGCCCTTCAGGTCAGCATCTTCGCGCTGACATCAGAAATAATCGTGCATCAATCGCGCCATCCATTCCGGCGCCATCGGGTTCTCCACTCGGTCGAACGCGGCGACGTACGGCTTGATGTCGACGATCGGCGAACCGTCAATCGCATCGAGCCCTCGCACCACCAGAACGTTCCCTCGCCGCTCGACCAAACGCACGGCCGTGATTCCAATTGGGTTCGGCCGATGCTTCGCGCGCTGCGCGAAGATTCCCACCTCGGGCATGTCCTGGCGTCCGCGCGGACACCGCACCAGATTCGTCGCCGGATCGAATGACGCCTGATGCATCCAGAACACAACCACCACGTGCGAGAAATCCTCGATCCCTCGCAGCCCGGCTGCAAACCTGTCATCGATCTCGAGCTCCGACGTCACCTCGCCCCAGCCCTCGTCCCTGCCCTCAACCACCTTCGACTTCACCCGCCCGATCGCATCCATCGCCAGCTTCATCGCGTTCTCCTCGCGTGCTGCGCACCGCGGAACTATATATTAGACATGGTCTCGGCCCTGTGTTTTCAATGACTTAGGGCGATTTCTAATCGCGTAACTGTATATTAGAACTGCAGTGGCCCCTCGGCCCTCCTCGGGGCAAGCGAGTGATGAGTGGCGAGTGACTAGATGTCATGTATCAACACGTTGTTCCGATCCAGACCGGAACGGGAGATGGGTGGAGCACCGCCGAGGCTAGCATGAGGACGGTGCCAGTTGTAGTCATGGAGCCAGCGCGGAAGATGCGCGGCGCGTTCCTCTGAGG